>NZ_JARUBO010000005.1:1302916-1953333 GCF_029626235.1 Micromonospora sp. WMMD1120
GCCGATGACGGCTTCGGTGTCACGCCCGTGCGGCAGCGCGCCGAGCATCACGTAGCGGGTGGCGCGTTCGACCAGTGTCACGATCGCCGAGCGGCCGCCCTTGCCGATGACCAGATCACCTTCCCAGTGACCCGGCACGGCCCGGTCGGTGGCCTCGGCGGGCCGGTTACTGATGTGCAGGTCCCCGATCCAGGGGCGGCGGCCCCGATCCGCTGCCGCCAGCCGCGACTGGGCACGCCGGTCGGCGCGTCCCGAGCGCAGAGCGACCTGCCGAGTCAACTCCTCCCGCAGGCTGCCCCGCGACTGAACGTAGATCGCCTGGTAGATCGTCTCGTGAGACACCTGCAACTCCGGCCGGTCAGCGAACATGGCCCGCAGCCACGCGGCGATCTGCGTCGGAGACCACCTACGCGCCAGTCTGCCCCGCACCACCTGCCGCAGCCGCGTCCCGGCCCCCAACTTCGTCGCCTTCGGCCGACGCCGCGCCGCGTCAGCACGCCGCTGCGCCCACTGCGCCTGATACCCCCACCGATACGGCGCCCGAGCCCGCCCCGACGGCAACGACCGCCCCAACGGGTTCTTCGTCCCATGCCGGGCACTGTGATACCGGCCCACCTCCCGCGAGACCGTGCTCACCGACACCCCGAGCACACCCGCGATCTGCGAAATCGTCCGCCCTGCCCCCCACAGATGCTCCAACACCTGCCGATGCCCAAACGTCACCACACCCGGCCTCGCCACCAGCACCCCCAGCCCAACCAAGATCAGTTGCACTGAAGCCTAGAAACCACCCGGCGTGTCGTGACAATAACTTCATGATCGACGGGGCGGGGGGTGGGGGTGGGGCGGGGGTGGGGGGTGGGGGGTGGGGGCTAGCTGCGGGGTGGGCGGGGGCGGGTCAGGCGGGGGGCCAGGCTGGCCAGGCCACCGGGGAAGAAGTAGACGGCCAGGATGAACACCGTGCCGAGGACGAACAGCGGCTGGCTCAGCGGACGACTGAGGACGGCCGGCAGGTCGTTCACCGCGTCGCTGGCGCCGAAGGCGGTGAGCCGGTGGTCCAGGTACATGTAGAGGACACCGCCGAGCACCGGCCCCCAGCGGGTGCCCGGCCCGCCGAGCACCACCATGACCAGCAGCGACAGGGTCAGCTCGGACGACGTGATGTGCGGTGAGGCACCGCCGACGATCAGGACGTACACCACCCCGCCGGCCGACGCCAGCCCGCCGGCCAGGGTGAACGCCACCAGCTTGTAGCGGTACGGGTCCAGGCCGAGGACGCCGATCCGCCGCTCGTCGTCGCGGAGCCCGGCGAGCACCCGACCGGTGGGCGATCCGCTCACCCGGTGCACGACGAAGACCACGAGCGTCAGGTACGCCAGCGCCAACCAGTACAGGTTGACCGTGTTGGCCACCCCCACCAGCCCGGCGGGCAGCCCGGACACGTCCAGCGGCAGGCCCTCCTCGCCGCCGGTCAGGCCGCCGAAGTCCCGCGCCACCAGGATCGCGCCCACCTGGGCGAAGGCCAGGGTGACCATGGCGAACGCGATGCCCACCGTACGCAGCGCCACCGCGCCCAGCAGCGCGGCGAGGATCGTGCCACCGGTGACGGTCAGCAACGCCGCCTGCCACAGCGGCAGGCCAGCGCGGGTGACGAGGATGTCGGTGCCGTACACGCCGGCCGCGAAGTAGAGCGCGTGCCCGAAGGAGAGCATCCCGGTCCGGCCGAAGAGCAGGTCGTAGCCCGCGGCCAAGCCGCCGAAGATCAGGCAGATGGCGAGCAGTTGCAGGGTGCCGGGTGAGTTGACCGGCCCGTCGAAGATCCCCGGCACCGTGATCGTCGAGTACGGCAGGATCGCGAGCACTGCCAACGCGACGAGCGGCAGGAACGGACGGACCCGGTGCCACCGCCCCCGCTGCGGGGTCAGCTCGTCCGGCACCCGAGCGGGAGGAGCGTCGATCACCGTCATGCCGTTGCCACCTTTCCGGCGATGCCCTGCGGACGCAGCAGCAGCACCACGGCCAGCAGCCCGACCACGCAGATGTCGCCCAGCCCGGACGTGCCGTAGTAGTTGACGAACTGCTGCACCAGCCCGACCACGACCGCCGCGTACGCGGAGCCGACCACCGAGCCCATCCCGCCGATCACCACCACGATGAACGCGAAGATCAGCAGCGAGCCGCCCTGGCCGGGCGAGACGGTGCCGAAGTAGACCCCGCCGAGCGCCCCGGCGAGCGCGGCCGCCGCTCCGCCGATCGCGAAGACCAGCGTGAACGCCTTGCGCACGTCGATGCCGAGCGCGGTCACCATCTCCCGGTTCTCCACTCCGGCGCGGATCACCAGGCCGTACCGGGTCCAGCGCAGGAACGCCAGGATCGCGCCGAGCACCAGCACCGCCGCGATGATCAGCAGCAGGCCGCCGTTCGGCACCTGCGCGCCGAGGATCCCGGTCACCTGCCGGGTCCAGTCGGGGCGCGGGAACGGTCGGGCGTCGGCACCCCAGGTGGCCTGGAGCAGCGCCACCCCGGCCAGCGAGAGACCGACGGTGACCAGCACCTGTTCGATGGTGCGGGAGTAGAGCGGGCGGATCAGCACCAACTCGACCAGCACCGCCACCAGCGTGCCGGCGGCCACCCCGAAGGCGACAGCGAGCACGAAACCCAACCCGTGGGACCCGGCGCCCGGCAGGTTGCCCGCCGCCCACCAGGTGCCGTACGCGCCGACGCCGAGGAACAGCCCGTGCGCGAAGTTGAGCACGTCGGCCAGGCCGAAGACCAGCGACAGGCCGGACGCGACCAGGAAGTACAGCGCCGCCAGGCCCAGCCCGGTCAACGCCAACAGGATCACGGTCCCCATCAGTGACTCACCTCCGCCGAGCCGACGCCGAGCAGCGACTTGGTCAGCGCCGTCTCCAACAGCAGCTCACCGGCATCGCCGGTCCAGGCCACCTTGCCGGCGGAGAGCACCACGGCGTCGCGGGCCAGCCGCCGCACCACTGCCAGGTTCTGCTCGACGAGCAGCACCGGCACCGACTCCGCGACCCGTTCCACCACCTCGGCCACCTCGGTCACCACCTTCGGCGCCAATCCCTTGGTCGGCTCGTCGACGAGCAGCAGCCGGTTGTCGTTCAGCAGCACCCGACCGATCGCGAGCATCTGCTGCTGACCGCCGGAGAGCGAGCCGGCCCGTTGCCGTCCGCGCCGGTCCAGCTCGGGAAAGAGCGCGAAGACCTTGTCGTACGCCGGGGCGCTGCCCCGCCGTTCGGCGAGCCGCAGGTTCTCGGCGACGGTGAGGCCGGCGAACACGCACCGGTCCTCGGGTACGTAGCCGAGCCCGTCACGGACCAGCCGGTGGGTGGGCCGGGCCAGCAGGCTCTGCGCGCCCATCCGGATGGTGCCGCGGACCTCTCCGGCGGGCGGGGTAAGGCCGACGATCGCGCGCAGCGTGGTGCTCTTGCCGACGCCGTTGCGCCCGAGCAGGACCGTCACGCCGGTCGGGGCGACAGTGAAGGACACCCCCTGGAGGATGTGCAGCCCGGCGATCCGGACCGACAGGTCCTCCACCGTGAGAATGGGTTCCATCAGAGCGATTCCCCCAGGTACGCCTCTTGCACCGTCGGATTGGCCATCACCGTCTCCGGGGTGTCGCAGGCCAGCAGCGCGCCGTGGTGCATGACGGCGATCCGGTCGGCCAGCTCCAGGATGACGTCCATGTGGTGTTCGACCATCAGCACCGACCGGCCGCTGTCGCCGGTCAACGACCTGATGACGGCCACCAGCTCCGGTACGTCCTCGGCGCTGACCCCGGCCATCGGCTCGTCCAGCAGCATCACCCGTGGTTCGCCGGCGAGTAGCAGCGCGATCTCCAGCTTGCGCTTCTCGCCGTGGGCGAGGGTGCCGGCGAGCGCCGTACCCCGGTGGGCGAGGCCGACCCGGTCGAGCGCCGCGTCGGCGGCGGCGGCGAC
The DNA here is from genome assembly GCF_029626235.1 of Micromonospora sp. WMMD1120. Lineage (NCBI taxonomy): Bacteria > Bacillati > Actinomycetota > Actinomycetes > Micromonosporales > Micromonosporaceae > Micromonospora > Micromonospora sp. WMMD1120. The sequence continues at coordinate 1,306,879 of NZ_JARUBO010000005.1, forward strand.
CCCGCGGTCGGCCGCCGCCCGTCGCCACAGCGCCATCGAGCCCCCGCGGTGCGCCTGCACGGCGAGCCGGACGTTCTCCCGCACGCTGAGCGAGCCGAAGACCGAGGACGCCTGGAAGGTACGGCCCAGTCCGAGGCGGGCCCGCCGGTGCGGCGGGAACGCCCCGATGTCCTGCCCGTCCAGGGTGATCCGGCCCTCCGTGGCCCGGCGCAGGCCGGTGATCAGGTTGAACAGTGAGGTCTTGCCGGCGCCGTTCGGCCCGATCACGCCCAGGAACTCCCCGGGCGCCAGGTCGAGGTAGACGCTGTCGACGATGGCGACCTCACCGATCCGCCAGGTCAGACCGCGGGTGGCGAGCATGTCTCAGCCCTTCATGGCCACGGCCGGTGGCGCGGTCTCGTCGCCGGTGAGGCTCTTCTGCGCGGTGGCCGTGAAGTCGGTGCCGCTGCCGGTCAGCTTGGCCTGGAACATCGGCTGGAGCAGCGCGTGGTCGGCGGCGCGGATGGTCATCTTGCCCTTGACCCCGTCGAAGCTCCAGTCCTCCAGCGCGGTGACCATCTTGTCGACGTCGTCGCCGCCCTCCTGCACGGCCCGCACCACCATCTGGGCGGCGGCGAAGCCGTCCGGGTGGAACAGGTCGATGGTGTTCACCTTGGCCTTGAGCGCCTTGCTGGCCTCGGTGTCGCTGGCGCCGTCGAAGTAGTGCGACAGGAAGGAGATCTTCGCGCCGGCGGCGCCGAAGGTCGGCCAGGACGCCCGGATGTCCAGACCGGTGACGACGGTGGTGGAGGACAGCACGCCCTGCTGGTCGAGGGTCTGCCACATGGCCGGGGCGGTGGTGCCGGCCCAGGCGACGAAGAGCAGGTCCGGCTTGGCGGCCTTGATCTGGCTGGCGAACGGGGTGAACTCGGTGGCGCTGGCCGGAGCCCGGACGCTGCTCACGGTGGCCCCCGCGCCGCCGATGACGGTCTTGACGGCCGCCTCGTTGGCGTCGCCGAACGCGCCGTCCTGGGCGAAGACCACCACCTTCTTGCCGGTCGGGTCGCCGATGAACGACTTGGCGGTCACCACGTCCTGGTACGACTGCCGGCCGGAACGGAAGGTGTACTTGTTCGCGCCGGTCACCGCGTCGGTCGCGGCCGGCCCGGAGATGAAGAGCACCTTGTTCTGCGCCGCGATCGGCGCGACCTGGAGCGCCACCCCGGAGGCGGTGGAGCCGGCGATGATCTTCGTGCCCTTACCGATCAGGTCCTTCGCCGCGGAGACCGCCTTGGCCGGATCGCCCGCGTCGTCGACCTCGGTCACCTCGATCGTCCGGTCACCGACCTTGCCGGTGCCCTTGGTGGCGAAGTCCAGCCCCGCCCTGAACCCCTCGATGTACTGCTTTCCGTAACTGGCCAGGGCACCCGACTGGGAGTACACCAGGCCGACCTTGACCGGCGCGGCGCTGTCGCCGCCGCCGGTGGCGGTGTCCTGCGGGCTGCCACAGGCCGTGGCGGCCAACGCCGCGGCCATCATCGTGGCGGCGGAGAGGAACACCCGCCGCGTCGTCCGGACCGTCATTGCGACTCCACATGAGGACTCGGAGGGAGAGAAACTTCTTCGTGACGGCCCACGGTAGAAGTGACGTCACCCACGAGCTATGTGGCGGAAACACACAAGTAACAGGAACGAGGTGGCCCGGGGTTACAACGGACCGCGTTCTCACCCGAGGGCCCTCGCTCCCGATGGCCCAAACCCCCACGGACCAGGGTGCCCGTGTGTCGCCCCGCGCCATTCGCCCGGTTGGTCCAACCGCTGAGCCCTTGCTAGACCGCAGGATCGTGCGCGGATCCGGCGGCAACGCGAGGAAGATCAAGCCCGGGAGCGATTTCGGTTCGGGGTGCTGGCCGCCGAGACGCCTTACCGAGCTTCCAGCTGCGGTACACCTCTCTGTCGGAGATCGAAGCGGGCGGCGGCTCTTTCTACTTCTTCCGCTAGAGACGACCCTGATCGGCACGAGGGCACCGACACTGCCACTTCGACGCCGGAGCAGCTACGTCGCGATGGCGCGCCCAGCAGCATCGCCCCGCCGGGTTGGCATCCTCGATGCCCGGGCAACCAAGATTGCCGCCATATCCCTGATGTTGTTGCCTTCCCTCCATCTCACACCCGCAAGGTCCTGCTCGATCCTCGATGTAGTGGTCTCGGATGGCCGTAAAGCCACTACTTCCTGGATCGAGTGCGATCTCCGAACCGCAACGCGTGATCCCCGTCAGTGGCATGCCCTTGACGTGCCGCTGGCCCGCCGTCCGGGTGGCGGACGACGGGCCAGCGTGTGGGCCGGGCGTGATCGGCCCGGTGGTCGGCGCGGAGCGGATCGGCCCCGCGCCGAGGTTCGCGGTTGGTCAGCGGCCGGCGCGCGCGGCGACGGCGGTGTCCGGGTGGTCGCTGAAGACGCCGTCCAGGCCCAGGCCGAGGAAGAGTTCGTACTCGGCGGTGATGTCGCCGCGCGCGTTCGGGTCGGTGCCGATCCGGAGGCCCGCCGGGAGGAACTGGTTCTCGGCCCGGAACGTCCAGGAGTGCACGAGCAGCCGCTCGCGGTGCGCGTCCCGGACCACGTTCGTCGGGGCGAGCAGGTTGCCGGCGGCGTCGCGCGGCACGATCAGGTTCTTGTTCGCCCCGATCCCGTCGGCGTACCCGGCGATCCACTTCAGCCCTGCCGGCGTGGCGAGGTCCTGGTAGCTGCGGGGGTCCCCGGCGGCGGTGAAGTCGTACGGACGACCGGTGGCGTCGAGCAGTTGGATCAGCTTGACGTCGGTCAGCCGGCTCAACCGGCGCAGGTTGGCCGTCTCGAAGGACTGGATGAAGACCGGCGCGTTCTTCCGGTCCAGCTTGTTCTGCCGCAGCACGGCGAGCAGCGGCGCCTCCAACGGCAGGCCGATCGAGGCGAAGTAGCTGGGGTGCTTGGTCTCCGGGTAGATGCCGATGGTCCGGCCCCGTGCCCGCCCCTCGGTCCGGGCCAGGTCGATGACCTCCTGGAGGGTGGGCACCTCGAAACGGCCGTCGAAGGCGGTGTTCGCCACCCGTACCTGCGGCAGGCGCTCCTTGGCCCGCAGGGTCTTCAGCTCGGCGAGGGTGAAGTCCTCGGTGAACCATCCGGTCACCGCGACGCCGTCGATGGTCTTCGTCGCCTTGCGGGCCGCGAACTCCGGGCGGCCCGACACGTCGGTGGTGCCGGAGATCTCGTTCTCGTGCCGGGCGACGAGGACGCCGTCGGCGGTGGAGACCAGGTCCGGCTCGACGTAGTCGGCACCCATCCGGATCGCCAGCCGGTACGCCTCGAGCGTGTGCTCGGGTCGGTAGCCGCTGGCGCCCCGGTGACCGATAACGATGGGTCGGTCGGCGGCCCGTGCACGGTCCGCGTCGTGGGCCGGCTCGGCGGCGGCCATTGTCGGCACGACCACGGCGGCGGCGAGCAGCGCGCCGGCCACGCCGAGGGTCGAGAGGGTACGTCGCAACGCCGTCTCCTGTCGTCGGTGATCCGGGTAAGCAGACCGTCCGTTCCTGGCCAGGAGTTGGTCGATGGCTGGCCGGCAGATGAATCTCCGGAATGCCCGTTCCCACTCGGGGGTGGCGGCCGGTAAGGAAGATTGTCTGGTGCGCCGGTTTCTCCGCAATCCCGTGCGGCTGGTGCCGTTCGCCTTCCTGGTGCCGATCCTGCTGGGCGCCGGTCTGCTCATGACGCGCTGGTCGACTGTCGAACACCAGCGCCCACCGGTGGTCACCGCGCTCTTCACGGCCACCTCGGCGGTGTCGGTCACCGGGATGGCGATCACCGACACGCCGAACTACTGGTCCGGCTGGGGTCTGTTGGTGATCACCATGCTCACCCAGCTCGGCGGGCTCGGCATCCTCACCGTCGCGGCGCTGGTGATCCTCGTGGTCTCCAGTCAGTTGGGGCTGCGCAACCGGCTGCTCGTGCAGGCGGAGACGGCGGAGTTCGGCATCGGTGACGTGGGGAGGTTGCTCCGCCGGATCGCGGTGACCGTCTTCGCCTGCGAGGCGGTGATGACGGCGGTGGTCGCCGGTCGGCTCTGGTGGGGCTACGACTACCCGCCGGGGCGGGCTCTCTGGTCGGGCCTCTTCCACGCCGTGCAGGCTTTCAACAACGGCGGGTTCGCGCTCTACTCCGACGGCCTGCTGGCGTTCAGCCGCGACCCGTGGGTGTCGCTGCCGCTGGCGCTCGGCGCGATCGTCGGCGGGCTCGGGTTCCCCGCGCTGTTCGAGGCGGTCCGTGAGTGGCGGGTGCCGGCCCGATGGGCGGTGGCGACCAAGCTGACCATCTGGGGCAGCGTGGTGCTGCTGCTCGTCGGTTCCGCCGGCCTGCTCGCCGCCGAGTGGACGAACGCGAGCACCATCGGCCGGTACGACGTACCCGGAAAGATTCTCGCGTCGTTCACCCAGATCGCGTTGAGCCGGACCGGTGGCTTCAGCGTGTTGGACGTCGCCGCCCTGCAGGAGGAGAGCTATCCCCTGCTGATCGTGCTGATGTTCATCGGCGGGGGCAGCGCCAGCACGGCCGGCGGCATCAAGGTGTCCACGTTCTTCCTGCTGGCGTTCACCATCTGGGCGGAGTTGCGGGGCGAGCCGGACGTGACGGTCGGGCACCGCCGGGTGGCCACCGCCAGTCAGCGGCAGGCGGTCACCGTGGCGCTGCTCAGCGTCGCGTTGGTGACGGCCGGGACGATGACGCTGCTGCTCTTCACCGAGGGCGTCCGCTTCGTCGCGGCCCTGTTCGAGGTCACCTCGGCGTTCAGCACCACCGGCCTGAGCATTGGCCTGGCCGCCGAGCTGCCGGCCGGCGGACAACTGGCCCTCACCCTGCTGATGTTCATCGGCCGGGTGGGGACGCTCACCCTCGGGTCGGCGATCGCCCTCAACACCCGTCGCCGGCTCTACCGCTATCCGCGGGAACAACCAATCGTCGGCTAGGAGCGAGGGGGTCGAAGTGTCTGCTGGACGTGCGGACAGTCGCGGTGTGGTGGTGATCGGGCTGGGTCGCTTCGGGTGTCACCTGGCCGGTTCGCTCAGCCGGATGAACCGGGAGGTGTTGGCCATCGACCGCAACCCGGCGCAGGTGCAGCGCTGGTCGGCGCAGCTGGACCGGGTGGTCCAGGCCGACTCGACCGAGGAGGGAGCGTTGCGCCAGTTGGGCATCGCGAGTTTCGGGCGGGCGGTGGTGGCCATCGGGGCCTCGGTGGAGGCGAGCGTGCTCACCGTGCTGGCGCTCGTCGAGCTGGGCATCCCGCAGATCTGGGCGCGGGCCACCTCGCAGAAGCACGCCAAGATCCTGTCGTCGGTGGGCGCGCATCACGTGATCTTCCCGGAGGCGGAGACCGGTGAGCGGGTCGCGCACCTGATCGTCAGCCGGCTGCTCGATTTCATCGAGTTCGACGACGACTTCGCCATCGCCACCGTCCGGGTGCCGGACTCCCTGGCCGGGCGTAGCCTGCTCGACCTGCGCCCGGAACAGCGCTTCGGGGTACGCGTGGTCGGGGCGAAGCTGCCCGGCGAACGCTTCCGGTACGCCGCGGACGACACGGCGCTTCCGCGAGGTGGGATGCTCATCGTCGAGGGCGGAATCAACCAGGTGCAGCGGTTCGCCGAGATGAATTGACCGTCACCTGCCGCGACCGTGGCCCTTGGCCGCCTGCGCACCCGGGCCGCCGGCGCTACCGGCGCCCTCGGGAGCCTTCACCCTTTTCCCGGACCACCACCCTTGCCCGGCTTCGCGGGGGCCTTGGGCGCCTTGGGAGCCTTGGGCGGCTGTGCCTTCGTCGCACCACCGGCCGAGCCGCCGCGTACCGTCGTCGTCTTCTTCGGTGGGGCCTTCACAGTGGTGGCCGCCTTGCTCGGCGCGACCACGGCCGGCACGCTGCCAGCCACCCCGGACACGCGTACGCCGCAGGTGGTGTCGCCGATCCGGAACTCGACAGGCAGCGGATTGGTGCCGCTGTACTTCCCGGTGAGGGTGAGCTTCTCCGCCGCGCCGGGCGCGAGGGTGGCACGCTGCGCCGCCGGCCGGACCAGCACCGTGTTGCCGTGTTGCTGCACCGGCGTCGGCTCCGCCTTCGTGACCGACTGCTGGCCGGGGAACGTGAAGCTCATCGTCCAGTCCCGCAGCTCCTGCTTGCCGCTGTTGGTGAGGGTCAGTTCGGCGGCGAAGTCCTTGCCGGTGTCGCTGCGCAGCGCGTACGCCACCTCACAGGGCACAGTCGTCGGCAGACCCATCCGAGCCTCGGTGGTCGGCCGGTCGCCGCCGCTGGCCGGGCTGCGGGAGGTGAACCCCCACATCGCCCCGGTGACCGCGATCAACCCCACGGTCGCCACCCCGGCCTCGATCCGACGGCGACGCCGCTGCTCCCGCCGGGTCCGGTTACGGGTCCGCGAGTACGGCAACGCGTCGGTCGCCGCGGACCAGGGCAGGATCGTGGTGCCCGCGGTGGCCAACGCGGCCGGGTCCAGTGGTCCGGCAGCCGGCGAGACCGGCACCGCCGCCAGCATGCCGGCCGCCTCGGCGAGGGTCCGGGCCAGCTCGGCGGTCGGCGGGCGGTCGGCGGGCCGCTTGGCCAGGCAACGTCCGACCAACTCGGTCACCTCGCCCGGCAGGTCCGGCACCGAGGGCATCGGGTCCGGGTCGGTGTACATGTGCGCCCGCAGCATCTGCGTGGTCGTGGTGGCCTGCCACGGCAGCCGGCCGGTGAGCATCCGGTAGAGCAGCAGCCCCACCGCGTACACGTCGGTGGCCGGGGAGACCTGGCCGTTGTCCAGGCGTTCCGGGGCGAGGTACGCGGGGGTGCCGAGCAGCGCGCCGTCCGGCCCCTTCTCGCTCTCCCCCACCAGCGCGGAGATTCCGAAGTCGACCACCTTGACGCCGGTCGAGGTGAGCATCACGTTGCCCGGGGTGACGTCGCGGTGCACCACACCGCGCGCGTGCGCGGTGGCCAGCGCGGAGCTGACCTCGGCGGCGATGGTCACCGCCTCCCGCCACGGCAGGCGTACCTCCCGGCCCAGCCGGTTGGCCAGCGAGGCGCCGTCGACGAGCTCCATCACCACGTACGGCACGGTGAGGCCGACCTGCTCGGACTCGCCGTAGTCGTACACGTTGGTGATGTTGGGGTGGCAGAGGCGCGCGGCGGCCTGCGCCTCCACGCGAATCCGGTGCCGGAAGGCCCGGTCGCTGGCCAGCCGGGAGGCCAGCACCTTCACCGCGACCTGGCGGCCGAGCACCTCGTCGTACCCACGCCAGACCACCGACATGCCGCCCGCGCCGAGCTGCTCGACGAGCCGGTACCGCTCATCGAGGAGTTGCGCGCTGTTCCGGTCCCCACCGCCCATGGTGGCCGTTGTTGCCCGTCCGGGGACCGCCTACACCTGAAGGATCGGAATCGGTCAGGAAAGTCACCCGATCAGGCGGTGGCCAGCAGTTGGTCCACCGGGGCGTAGTCGTCGGTCAACACCATCGCGTCGTCGACGAAGTCCGTCAACTCGGCGCCGGAGAGCAGGCTGACCTTCGGGTCCACCTCGCCCAGCCGGTCCCGGACCGCGTCCAGCGGCAGCGGCGCGTCGGAGCCGACGATCAGGAAGTTGGCGCCCTGCTGCTCGGCCAGCGCCTCCGGCGGCGCGATCAGCGCGACGTGCGCGAACTCGGCGGACACGGTGGCCAGCTCGGCGCGGATGAACCGTAGCGGCGGGTAGTCGATCACGTTCTGCACGTACACCCCGCCGGGGCGGGTGACCCGCCGGATCTCGGCCGCCATCTCCCGGGTGGCCAGGTGCCACGGCACCACCAGGTGCCCGAAGGCGTCACCGACGACCAGGTCACGGCTGTCCGCCGGCTCGCCGGCGACGAGCATCCGGGCGTCACCCACCACCGCCCGCAGGTCCGGCCCCGGGCGTACGCCCAGCTCCCGCTCGCCCAACTCGACCAGCCCGCCGTCGATCTCGAAAACCACGTTGTCGGTGCCCGGCCGGGTGGCGGTCAGGTAGCGCGGCACCGTGAAGCCGCCGCCGCCCAGATGCAGCGCGTCCAGGCGCCGACCGGCCGGCGCGGCGACGTCGGCGACCGCGCCGATCCATTTCGTGTACGCGTACTCGAGGTGTTTCGGGTCGCGAAGGTCGACGTACGAGTGGTGGGCGGAGTTGAGCAGCAACGTCCGCCCGGAGGGCCGGGACGGGTCCGTGACGACCCGGGCGCAGTGGTACGCCGTCTCGACGTCGCACGGGTTCGGGGCGACAGTGGTCAACCCCGCCCCGACCAGGCCGAGGACGGCCAGCGCGGCGCGGGTCCGGGCCGGGCCGGGCAGCTCGGTGGGCTGCTGCCGGCGCAGATACCAGCCGAGACCGATACCGACCACACCGAGCGAGATCGCCAGGGCCAGCAGGATGACGGTGCTGCGTAGCGCGGCGACCAGCACGAAACCGGTGAGCAGGGTGGCGGTGATGCCGCCCAGGGTGCCGATCCCGGAGAGTCGCCCGACCACCTGGCCGGTACGGCGCAGGTCGGCGAGCTGGAGCTTCACCACCAGCGGGGTGACCGCCGCCAACAACGCGGCCGGGACGAACACGGCGAGCGCCACCAGCAGCAGGATGGCGCTCGCCGCGCCGCCCCGCAGCACCTCGCCGGCATAGCGGACGACGGGCAGGGTGATCGCGGTGGCGATGCCGGCCAGCACCAGCGCCGGCGCCAGCAGGCCGCGCGGGTCGCGCCGGTCGGCCAGCCAGCCGCCGGACCACGCCCCGTACGCGATGGCGGCCAGCGCGATGCCGATCACCGAGCTGGTCACCTGGAGGGTCACCCCGACGTACGGGCCGACCAGGCGCAACGCGACGGTTTCCAGCACCAGCACGGCGCCGCTCGAGAAGAAGACCAGGAAGGCGGCCAGGCCGTTGGGCAGCGCCCGGCCGGTGACCGGCGCTTCCGGGGCCGGAGGAGCCGCTATGTCGGACGGTGGGGAGCTCATCGTCGCGATGGTACGCAGCGAAGCTGGGGCTCCGGGTCAGTACATCGAGAGATGAACATGGTTCGTGTGGGATGCGGCGGGACTGCCGCTACCGCTGTAGGCCCGCCAGCCGGTGCCGGGATGCCAGATCTGCCGGTACCAGATCACGTAGAGCACACCCAGGCGGTCCGCGTTGCGCACGTGCCAGGCGGCGAGGCTGTCCCCGTACGCCTTGTCGCCGCCGGTCGCGTTCTTGTCCTCGAAGCCGTTGGTGGCTGCCGAGAAGTCGCAGGCCCTGCCCTTCGGGTGCTCGCCGCCGCCCCCGCTGCGCTTGCACGAGACGTGCCGCTTGTAGCCGGCCGCCTGGGTCTCCTTCAGGGCGTGCAAGGTGCGCGGGGTGATGCACCCGGAGGTGGTCGGGTCCTTCACCGAGCAGGATTCCGACGGCCAGGACCCGTCGGAGTTTCGCGGCGCCGGCTTCGCCGAGGAGGAGTTGCCGCCGCTGAAACCGTTGCTGCCACCGGAGCTGACCTCGGCGAGCGCCGCCTCGGCCTCCTTCTTCTTCTTCGCCATCACGGCGAGTTGCTTCTGCTGCTCGCGGACCTCGGCGTCGATGGCGACCTTGGCCTGCTGCGCCTGCCGCTGGGCCTCGGTGAGGTCCCGCAACCGCTTGCTGTCCCGCTGGGCCATCAGGTCCAGGTCGTTCGCGCGTTCCAGGAACGCCTCCGGCGAGCCGGTGTTGAGCAGCATCGACACCGCGTTGAGCCGGCCGTACCGGTACGACTGCGCGGCCACCTCACCGACCTGGGCGGTGAGCCCCACCAGGCGGCCCTCCAGCGCGGTCAGCTCGCCGGCCAGCGCCGCCTGCCGACGCTTGGAGTTGTCCAGTTTGGCCTTGGCCTCGATGTGCCCCTTGGCGGTCAGCTCCAACGCGTCGCGCAGCTTCTTGCTGCCGCCCTCGTCCGGCTCCGCGTACGCCGGCACGGCGGTGCCGCCGAGCACCAGCGCGACAGCGGCGAGCAGGGCGAGCAGAGCGCGGCGACCGAGCCGCGGGTTGAGCCTGGTCCTGGGCACGAAAGCGTCCTTCCGTCGACCGCCGGCCCCCCGGTTGGAAACCACTTCGGGGCGGCGTCTCCGCCGGCGCCGGTCGGCGGCCTGCTGGCGGAGACCGCCGTCACGATACCGGACGACGGGCCGGTGACCAGCCCTCCGCCCCGCGCGCTGTCCCGATGTCGACGCAGCGTTCCGGCGTCATCGCGCAGCGCGCGGATCAGGAGCCGAGCAGCGCCTCGTGCACCTCGGCCCAGACCTGCTCGCTGCTGGCGACGAGCAGACCGCGGCCGTCGTCGGCGGGGTGGTAGTCGACGCCGTCGAAGCGGCGGGCCACCCCACCGGCGGCACGGACCAGCAGGGCGCCCGGGGCGTGGTCCCAGGGCAGGGTGCGCCAGAAGAGGACGAACTGCTGCTCGCCGGTGAGGATGTCCAGGTACTCCCGGCCGGCGCAGTGCTGGCCGGGCAGCAGCTCGCCCAGCCGCCGGCCGCCGGCGCGAACCCGGTCGCGGGTCTCCGGTGGCAGGAAGGTGGTCATCGCCGCGCCGCGCAGGTCGCCGGTGGCCGGCACCGCAGTGGTGCTGTCCACCGGCCGGCCGTTGAGCAGGGTGCCCTCGTCCGCCCGGCCCATCGCGAGGGTCTCGGCGAGCGGGTCGAGGATCCAGCCCGCGGTCGGCCGGCCGCCGGTCAGCAGGGCCACCATCAGGGCGAACGGCCGTTTGCCGGCGGCGAAGTTGGCGGTGCCGTCGACCGGGTCGACGAGCCAGACGTCCCCGTCGTCGCGCAGGTGCCGCAGCAACGCCGGGTCGTCGGCGACGCCCTCCTCGCCCACGACCCGCGAGCCGGGCCGGATCCGACGCAAGCCGGCCGAGAGCAGCTCCTCGGCCCGGCGGTCGGCGACGGTGACCACCTCGCCGGGCGCCTTCTCGGTGACGTCGCCGTCGTCGAGTTTGCGGAACAGGGGCAGCACGACCTGGTCGGCGGCCTCCCGGAGCAGGTCGCCGACGTCGTCGAGCAGGGTGTCAGCCACGCGGCGGCAACTTGACCACGCTGACGAAGAACTCGTCGATCTGGCGGACCACCGAGATGAAGCGCTCGAAGTCCACCGGCTTGGTCACGTAGGCGTTGGCGTGCAGCTGGTAGCTGCGCAGGATGTCCTCGTCGGCCTGGGAGGTGGTCAGCACCACGACCGGGATGCGGCGCAGCTCCTCGTCCTTCTTGATCTCTTCCAGCACCTCCCGCCCGTCGCGGCGCGGCAGGTTGAGGTCGAGCAGGATCAGGTCGGGCGCCACCGCGTCGGCGTACTGGCCCTCCCGGCGCAGGTAGGCGAGCGCCTCCGCGCCGTCCGAGACGACCGTCAGCCGGTTGCGCAGCTTGTGCTCCTCGAACGCCTCCTGGGTCATCAGCACGTCACCCGGGTCGTCCTCCACGAGCAGGACCTCGATCGGGCTCTTGCCGTCCGCCGGCGCGGTCATCCCACCGTCTCCCTCATGTCACCCGTTCTACCGCTTTCCGGCGTCTCGTCGACCCGGTCCGGCTGGTCCGACCCGTCGGAGGGCTCCGTCCGCCCGGCCGCAGTATCGCCCGCGGACGTGGTGCCGTCCGCCTCCTGATCCTGCGGCTGCTCCTGCGCGTCGGCGGCGGCAGCCGCCTCGACGTCGGCGGGGAGCGCCGGCAGCGTGAACCGGATGGCGGTGCCCTCCGGCACGTCGGTGTCCACCCAGACCCGCCCGCCGTGGTACTCGACGATCTTCTTGACGATGGCCAACCCGATGCCGGTGCCCGGGTACGCGTCCTTGGAGTGCAGCCGCTGGAAGATCACGAAGATCTTGTCGGCGAACTCCGGCTCGATCCCGATGCCGTTGTCCTGGCAGGTGATCTCCCACTCGGCGCCCACCAGCCGGGCCGACACGTGCACCTTGCACGGCACGTCCGGGCGGCGGAACTTGACCGAGTTGCTGACCAGGTTCACCAGCAGGTTGGTGAGCAGCGGCTCCTCGCCGGAGATCACCGGCAGCGGGCCCCAGGTCAGCTCCGCGTCGGCGTACTGCCGGGCGGCCTCGGTCTGGCCGGCGACGTCGCCCATCACCCGGTTCAGGTCGACCTCGACGAAACCGGTGGTGAGCCGGCCGATCCGGGAGAACGCGAGCAGGTCGTTGATCAGGCGCTGCATCCGTTGCGCGCCGTCCACAGCGAAGGCGATGTACTGGTCGGCCCGCTCGTCGAGTTGCCCGGCGTACCGACGCTGGAGCAGTTGGCAGAAGCTGGCCACCTTGCGCAGCGGCTCCTGGAGGTCGTGCGAGGCGACGTAGGCGAACTGCTCCAGGTCACGGTTGGACCGGGTCAGCTCCTCGGCCTGTTTCTGGAGCTGGTCGTTGACGAACTCGATACGTTCCCGGGCCTCCTGGACCTCGGCCAGGTCGGCGGCGATCCTCTGCCGCATCGCGTCCACGTCCGCGCCGAGGCCGATGAACTCCGGCGGGCCGCTGGTGGCGATGTGGTGCTGGTAGTCGCCCTTGGCGACCTCACGGACCTGGTCGGCCAACACGATCAGCGGCCGGATGACCATCCGGTCCAGGGAGAGCAGCAGCACCGCCCCGGCGACGACCACCACCAACGCCGCGATGATCAACAGTACGACCAGCGCGTTGCTGCTGGTGCGTACGTTCGTCGCGGCCTGCTCCCGGGCGGTCAGTATCTCCGCCTGGAGGTCGTTCACCGCCGCCCGCAACTGGTCGAACTGCTGGCGGGCCTGTTCGCTGATCAACGCCTGCCCGGCGGCGGTGCCACTCCGCTCGGTGGCGGAGATCACCGGCTCCGCCACCGACTGCCGCCACTGCGCGGAGCGCTCCTCGACGATCCGCAGTTCGGTGCCGATCTGCGGGTAGTCGTCGAGCAACGAGCCCATCGAGGCGACGAGGTCCTTCTCCTGCTCGATCCCTTCCCGGTAGGGGTTCAGGTCGGCCGGGTCACCGCTGACCGCGTACCCCCGAACCGCCGTCTCCTGGTCCAGCAGGGCGTTGAGCAGTTCCTGCGACTGCACCCGCAGCGGGCCGGTCTGGTTCAGCACCGCGTCGATCTGGGTGCGGTTGCGGGCCGCCACCGCCGCCTCCGCAGCGGCCAGGCCGAGCAGCAGCACACCGACGACGACGAGCAGGGTGATGACGCGACGGCGCAGGCTCCAGCCGCCGACCCCCGGCCTCACCGGCCACCGCCCCGGCTGACCAGCAGCATCGCCACGTCGTCGGCGAGCGCGCCGCCGTTGAGCCGTTCGGCCCGACCGACCAGCCACGCCGGCAACTCGGGCAGCGACACCGACTGGTTGTCCGGCTCGTCCAGCAGGGCGCTGAGCCCCGGCACGTCGAGTCGTTCGTCGCCGGCGCCCACCCGCCCCTCGATCAGGCCGTCGGTGTACATCAGCAGGGACCAGTCATCGGTGTCGAACTCCAGGTCGTAGGCGATCGGCCGGCGGGGTCGTACGCCCAGCAGCAGACCGCCGGGCGCGGGCACGGGGGCGACCCGGCCACCGGAGAGCAGCAGCGGCGGCGGGTGCCCGGCCAGGCGGACGGTGGCCCGGTTGGCGTCCAGGTCCAGTCGGGTGGTGGCCACCGTGGCGAAGATCTCCTGAAGCCGGCGCTCACTCATCAGCACCTGTTCCAGGGCGGGCAGCACCTCGTCGTCCGGCACTCCGGCGAGCACCAGCGCCCGCCAGGCCACCCGCAGCTCCACCCCGAGCGCTGCCTCGTCGACGCCGTGCCCGCAGACGTCGCCGACGATCAGGTCCAGGCGGTCCGGGCGGGTCTGCACCACGTCGAAGAAGTCACCGCCGATCAACGCGGCGTGCCGGCCGGGCCGGTAGAAGGTGTGCACCGCCACCTCGTCCGTGGTCATCAGCGGCTGGGGCAGCAGGCCACGTTCGAGGCGGGCCGACTCGGCCTGCCGCAACTCGACCTCGCGCAACCGCCGGGCGTTCTCGTCGGCGCGCTTACGCTCCACGGCGTAGCGCAGGGCGCGGGTCAGCAACACCCCGTCGACCTGCCCCTTGACCAGATAGTCCTGGGCGCCCTCGGCGACCGCCACGATGCCCAGGTGCTCGTCCGAGCGGCCGGTCAGCACGCAGACCGCGGCGCCGCTGGACATCTCCAGCACCTGGCGCAACCCGTCCAGCCCCTGCGCGTCGGGCAGGCCCAGGTCGAGCAGGACGCAGTCGACGTCGCTGATCCGCTGGCGCGCCTCGCTGAGGCTGGTGGCGACCAGCAGGTCGATCATCGAGTTCGTCTCGGCCAACAGCTCACCGACCAGGAAGGCGTCGCCCTCGTCGTCCTCCACCAACAGCACCCGCAACCGCTCACCCGGCGGCAGGTTGGCGTGCCGCGCCAGACCGCCGTGCGGGTACGGCACGACTGGGGAACCGGCCGAGCCGGCCCCCCGGTGCGGCCGGGTCACCGCCGCGAGACGCGGGAGATCGCTGGTGATGTCGGGCTCCTTCCGATGGCCCTGCTGATCCTGTATTAGACAACGGTCGCACACAACACGAGGCCTGCGGCGCGGGCGGTGATGGACTGCGTCACCACCCGCCGGACGACAAACCGGACCGGCCATCCCATCCGGAGCCGGTCCCGGGCAGGATGGTGCCACCCCAGGCCCCACCACCTTCGAGGAGTTCCCGTGGGCGCACCTCCCACCCCAGCCACGACGGGCAGACCGCCCCGCCCGACCCCGGGCGTACCGCCGGCCGACCGCGCTCTGACCCGGCCCCGCCGCCGGTTGCTGGCCGCCGCGGCGGCGCTCGCCGCGTTGGCCGCCGTCGGCGCGGGCAGTCTGCTCGACCTGCGCACCCCGGCCCCGAAGGCGGCGGACGCCCCGCCGGACGTGTTCAGCGCCGGCCGGGCGTACGAGGACGTCCAGGTGATCGCCCCCCGGACGCACGTCGCCGGCAGTACGGCGAACGACCAGGTCCGCGCGCACATCGAGCAGCGGTTGCGCGGGCTGGGCCTGGAGACCGAGGTGCAGGACACCGTGGCGCCCGAGGCCGGTCAGCTCAGTGGCGCGGCGGGCGGGGCGACGATGGCCCACGTCCGCAACGTGGTGGCCCGGCTGCCCGGCACCGACCCGACCGGCCGGGTGTTCCTGGTCGCCCACTACGACTCGGTGCAGACCGGGCCGGGCGGCAACGACGACGCGGCCGGCACGTCGGCCATCCTGGAGGTGGCCCGCGCCCTGACCACCGGCCCCCGACCCCGCAACGACATCGTCTTCGTGCTCACCGACGCCGAGGAGGCGTGCCTCTGCGGCGCGTCCGCGTTCGCCGCGAGCCATCCGCTCGCCGCCGACGGCGGCGTGGTGCTCAACCTGGAGGCGCGCGGCTCCACCGGGCCGGTGATCATGTTCGAGACGTCCCGGAACAACGCGAAGCTGGTGGACATCTTCGGCCGCGCCGCCCCGCACCCGGTGGGCACCTCGTTCGCTGTGGAGATCTACCGCGCGCTGCCCAACGACACCGACTTCACCGCGTTCCTGGACCGGAGGTTCGTCGGGCTGAACTCGGCGTACATCGACGGCGGGGCGATCTACCACACCCCGTTGGACACGCCCGCCGCGATGGACCGGGGCAGCCTCCAGCAGCACGGGGACAACGCGTTGGGCCTGGCCCGGGAGTTCGGCGCCACCGACCTGGGCGACCTGCGCGCCGGGCACGACGCCACCTACTTCCCCGTGCCGGGCGGGCTGGTCCGTTACCCGGGCTGGCTCACCGTGCCGCTGGCGCTGCTCGCGGTGGTCGCGGTGGCCGCCCTGGCCTGGCTGACCCGCCGCGGCGGCCGGGCTGGCACCGGCAGGCTCGCCGCCGGCTTCGGGCTGGCCCTGGTGCCGATCATCGCCGCGCCGGTCGCCGCCCAGCTGCTCTGGCTGGCGATCACCACCATCCGGCCGGGGTACGCGGAGCTGCTCGACCCGTACCGGCCGATCTGGTACCGGCTCGCCGTCCTGGCGCTGGCCGCCGCCATCCTGTTCACCTGGTACGCGCTGACCCGCCGCCGGATCGGTCCGGCCGCCCTCGCCGTCGGCGGGCTCGCCTGGTTGGCGGTGCTCGGGGTGCTCCTGGCCGTCGCGGTGCCCGGTGGGGCGTACCTCACGACACTGCCGGCACTGGCCGGCGCCCTCGGCGGGCTGGTCGCGCTGCGTACCCGTCAGACCGGGCCGTGGCCGGTGGTGGCGGTGACGGCCGCCGCGGCCGTCGGCGTGCTCATCCTGCTGCCGACGGTGGTGCTGCTCTTCCCGGCGCTGGGGATGGGCATGGGCGGGGTGGCCGCGCTGGTCGCGGTGCTGCTCGGCCTGACCGCCCTGCCGGTGGTCGACCTCCTGCACCCGCAGGCCGGTGGCCAGCGCGGCCTCTTGGCGCTGCGGGCCCGGCGGCTCGCGGTGCTGCCGGCCGGTGCGGCCGCCGTGGCGGCGCTGGTGCTCGCCGGGGTCGGGCTGGGCATCGACCGGTTCGACGCCGCGCACCCCGCGCCCACCCATCTGATGTACGCCATGGACGCCGACACCGGTCAGGCCCGGTGGCTCAGCCACGAGAGCGACCCGCAACCCTGGACGGACGGCTACGTGGACGGGGTGACCGACGTCGGCGACGACTTCCCCGGGCTGGGCGACGGTGAGCTGCGGGCCGGGCCGGCACAGCCGGCGGACCTGCCGGCGCCGAAGCTGGAGGTGCTGGCCGACACGACAGCGGGCGGCGAACGCACACTGCGGTTGCGGCTCACCCCACAGCGGGTGGCCCGGCTCGCCACGGTGCACGTCGACACGTCGACAGCCACGGTGCTGCGCGCCGAGGTGGCCGGGCGGTCGGTGCCGGTGGAGCCGCGCGCCGGGAGGTGGGGCTTCGGGCTGGTCTTCCACGCCCCGCCGGCGGAGGGTGTCGAGATGACGCTGACGCTGCGCCCGATCGCCGCGCGGGTGTCGATGCGGGCGATGGACGCCAGTGACGGGTTGGACGCGCTGCCCGGCTTCCGTCCCCGGCCGCCGGCGGTCGGCGTCGTCGGGTCGCACAGCTCCGAGATGCTGGCGGTGGCCCGCAGCTATCCCATCTGACCGGGCGTGGTCCGGCGATACGACCTGCCCGCCGGACCACCGCCCTGGTCAGCCCACCGGTTCGGGTTGCCCGGCACCGACCCGGCGCCAGCGGTTGCCGTCGTGATCGGTGAAGGTCAGCTCCACC
The DNA here is from genome assembly GCF_029626235.1 of Micromonospora sp. WMMD1120. Classification (NCBI taxonomy): domain Bacteria; kingdom Bacillati; phylum Actinomycetota; class Actinomycetes; order Micromonosporales; family Micromonosporaceae; genus Micromonospora; species Micromonospora sp. WMMD1120. The sequence continues at coordinate 1,324,129 of NZ_JARUBO010000005.1, forward strand.
AGAACGGTGTCGTCCGGGCGCAACCGGTGCTCCGGCGCGACCGTCACGAAAATGTCCTGCACGTCGTGGCCCGGCACCCGGCGGACCTGCTTCGCGGCGGCCAGCCCGACCGGCGGGGCGTCCGGGTCGTCGGGTGCGGCGAGCCGGGCCAGGACCGCCACGTCCAGCACCGGGGCGTCGCTCTCGTTGGCCACAGTGACCCGCAGCACGGACGTGCCCCGGATCTCGGCCACCGCCGAGACCAGCCGGGCCTGGGTGGCCCGGGTCCGCAGGTCGTCGGCGCGACGGGCGCGGATCTCCCGGCGTAACCCGAGGTACACGAAGAGCACGCTGGCGATCGAGCCGACCGCGCCGAACCAGTCGGGCACGGAACCCCAGTCGATCACATCCTGGATTGACGACCAGTTCATCGGTCCATCGTGGAGGCATCCGTCGAGCGCCGGGCCCGGCGGATCGGCCGGATTCGGCCGCGAAATGCGAATGCCGGCACCGATTTCGGTTGGCCGGGCGGCCTAAACGGAGAGTGTGCAACCTACTACGGGGGTGGATACCCTTGCCGTTGACATGGTGTCCGCGGCAAATTCCCTCCGACTGTCCACGCACGGACAGAATCTTCCGCCGTCGGCCCATTGTGATTTCGCCACCGAAGGGGGACCGCATTGACTGCGGACGTTCCACCCGAGGATGTCGGCGTGCCTCGGCCGGCCTACGACCGACCGAGTCGCGTTTCCGTCGATCCACCGTTCGGGCGGCTCGACAGCCCGCTGCACGGGCGTGACGATCTGATCAACGAGATCGTGCGAGCGGCAGAGTTCGCCGACGACAGACCGTCGGTGCACATTCTGTGCGGCATGGGCGGCTCCGGTAAGAGCCACGTCGCCCTGGAGATCGCCCGCCGCGCCCGGGCCGACGGCCGGACGGTCTGGTGGGTGCAGGCCGGGCGGCTCAACTCCGGCATGCGGGAGGTGGTCAGCCAGCTCGGCGCGTCGGAGACCCAGGTCGACCAGGCGTGGGCCGGCATGATCAGCGCCACCGACCTGGTGTGGCGCTACCTCAACCAGGCCGCCCAGCCCTGGCTGCTGATCTTCGACAGCGCGGACGAGCCCGCCTCGCTCGGCCCCACCGACGGGGTGTTGGCGGACGGCACCGGATGGTTGCGCCGCCCGGAGGCCGACGACGGCATGGTCATCGTGACCAGCCGGGACGGCAACCGGGCCACCTGGGGCACCTGGTCGACGCTGCACCAGGTGCGCCCGCTCGATGCCGATGCCGGCGCGCAGGTGCTCATCGACCGGGCCGGCACGCAGGCCGGCGACCTGGCCGACGCCCGGGAGCTGTCCCGCGAGTTGGGCGGGTTGCCCCTGGCCCTGCGGGCCGCCGGCAACTACCTGCGGTCGGTGAACGCCAGCCCGGTCTGGCGCGGCTCGTCGACGATCACCACCTTCGCCGACTACCTGGCCGCCGTGCAGCGCCGCTTCCGGGCGCCCCGCGACGCGTCCGACGCCGACGTCGACCTGGACGAGTCGCTGGGCCTGGAGATCGTCCGTGAGGTCGACGACATCTCACTCGATCTGCTCGCTCGCCGCCAGCTCAGGCAGAGCCGGCCACTGCTCAACGTGCTGGCCTGCCTGAGCACCTCCCCGGTGCCCTACGAGGTGGTGCTCAAGCCGGCCATCCTGGCCGGGTCGCCGCTGTTCAAGGGGCTGACCGCGTCCCAGCGGGTGCGGGTGCTGGAGGGCATCGGCGACCTCGCCCTGGTCGAATTCGACGTGCAGGAGGACGTCAGCGACCCGGCGTTCGCGCACGTGCTGTCGCTGCACCCGCTGGTGCACGCGATGTTCCGCGACCGGGAGGAGGTCCGCGAGCAGATCGCCGAATACCACGGGGTGGTCATGAAGCTGCTGCTCGCCGCCACCGAGGGGCAGAATCCGGACTACCCCGCCGACTGGGCGAACTGGGACGTGCTGGTGCCGCACCTGGTCGAGGCCGTGCGGGAGTACCTCGCCCCGCAGAAACACAAGCACGACCCCGACACGGTACGCCGGGCGCTGGAGCTGGCCCGACTCACCGCCCGCTACCTGATCGCCGTCGGCCTGCCCGGCTCCGCCTACGACATCCTGGAGCCGATCGTGCGTGGCTGCGGGGCGTACGACCACGACCTGGACCGGCCACAGGTGCTGGCGCTGCGCCACGAGCTGGGCCGCACCTGGCTGGAGCGCAACCAGCCGGAGATGGCCGACCGGGTGCTCCGCCAGGTGATCGCGGACCGCACCCGGGTGCTGGGCAGCGACGACGCCGACACCCTGGCCAGCCGGCACAAACTCACCAAGGCGATCATGGCGCAGCGCCAGTGGCCGGAGGCCGAGGCGGAGTTGCGCCAGATCGTCGCCGCGGAGGACCAGGTCCGGGGCCCGGAACACTGGGACACCATGATCATCCGGCACAGCCTGGCGTTGGCGGTGCTCGCCCAGCAACGCGCCGCCGAGGCCGAGGAGATGCTGCACGCCATCCTCGAGGTCCGCTACCGGTTGTGGCCGCTCAACCAACCGGAGACCTGGCAGGCCCGGCACACGCTGGCCCGCTGCATGCAGGCGCAGGGCCGGCTCGCCGAGGCGGAGGCCGAGCTGCGCGCCACCCTGGCCACCGTGGAACCCCGGCACGCCGACCGCAGCGAGGTGCTCGCCATCCGGTTCACCCTGGCCGCGGTGCTCCTGCTCGACGGGCAGGTCGACGCGGCCATCGAGGAGTACGAGCGGTTGCTGACCGACCGGCGGCGACTGCTCGGGGACACCCACCTGGACACCCTCCAGGTGGAGCACGCGTTGCGCCGGCTGCGCGACGGCGGGTGACAGGTCAGTGCGGCGCGGCCGGCCCCAGGTCGCTGGGGTCGGTGTTGCCGCCACAGACGATCACCGCCACCCGCTCGTCCGGCTGCGGCACGTACGCCCCACCGACGAGCGCGGCGAGCGCGGCGGCCCCGCCCAACTCGGCGGCGACCCGCAGCTCCGACCAGAGCAGCCGGCGCGCCCGCACCAGGTCCTCGTCCCGGACCAGCACGGACTCCACACCGGTCCGACTGGCGGTGTCGTAGGCGATCTCACCGATGCGGCGGGCGCCCAGCGAATCCGTGGCGATGCCGCCCACCTCGATGTCGACCGGCCGGCCGGCCTTGAGCGCCGCGTGCAGGGTGGGGATCTGCTCGGGCTCGACGGCGACGACCCGCACCGACCCGTCGAACCAACTGGCGATGCCGGACACCAGCCCACCACCGCCGACCGCCACCAGCACGGTGTCGATCCCGTCGACCTGCCGTTCCAACTCCCGACCGACGGTGCCCTGACCGGCCACCACCTCCGGCTGGTCGTACGCGTGGACCACCAACGCGCCGCTCTCCGCAGCCCGCTGCGTGCTCGCGGCCAGGGCCTCGGCGTAGTGCTGGCCGACCTGGCGCACCTGCGCGCCGAGCCCGGCCAACCGCTGCACCTTCACCGGCGAGGCGGTGACCGGCACGAAGACCTCCGCCGGCACACCCAGCGACCGGGCCGCGTACGCCACGGCGAGGCCGTGGTTGCCGCCCGAGGCGGCGATCACCCCCGCCGACGGCAACGGCCCCTGGAGCATCCGGTTGAACGCGCCGCGCGGCTTGAACGAGCCGGTGTGCTGGTGCAGCTCCAGCTTGAGACCGAGCTGACCGGGCACACCGAGGTCGGCGCCGTCCACGGCGATCACCGGGGTTTCCCGGACCCGCCCCCCGACACGTGTCGCGGCCGCCTCGACGTCGCTTCTGTCCACCATGGGGAAACGCCCTTCGCTACGACCAGAGGGCCAGTCGACCGTCGTCGGTCAGACCCACGAAACATCCTATGGAGATCCGCCGACCGTCGGTCGCCTGACGCACCGTGTGATAGTGCCGGGGATCGAACAGGAAACCCTCGCCGAGGGTCGGGCGCAGCGACAACGACTGCGCGCCAGCGGTCACCGACTCGTCGAAGCCGTACCCGTTGGGAATGCGCAGCTCCTCGTCGTCCGGCTGCCACCGCCGCCGCCACAGCACCGTCTCACCACCGGACGGCGGCACCCTGACGTAGATGTTGAACGCCAACTGCGCCACCAGCTCGCTGTCCAGCAGCCGACCCGCGTACTCCCGGACCGCGTCGTCGAAGTGCACCTGGAGACCGGCGTTGATCTCGCGGACGATGCCGACGTGCATGTCCCGACGCTGCCGCCGCCCGGGCGCGACGTCCGGCCAGGCGCCCCGGAACGCCGCCAGGCACAGCTCCCGTGGCGAATCCGCCAGCCCCAGCGTGGACCAGCCCTTCTCGGCCGCGTGGGCGGCGTCCCAGTAGTCGTCGCGAAGCTCGCCGGCGGAGCGGTGGTCGTTGATGGCCGGGCCGAACTTGGCCACGACCGGGAAGACCCGGCTCTCGTCGTAGCGGTCCATCGGCGCGTCGGCGAGCGCGGCGGTGATCGCCTGACAGCGGGCCGCGGACAGCAGCCCCGGCACCCGGACGGCGGCCAGCCGCCCCGCGATGAGCCCGGCGACATCCGCACGGGTGATCGACTCTGATTCGACGGCGACGAACAACGGGTCGGTCCTACTCGGATGCCGCACGGTGGTCCTCCCGAAACGAAGATCCCTCACCGGACATGTCGCGTCCCCCGAATCGCGCAAGTGCAATGTACCGAGCGTCGGCAAGACGGCTTTTTCTCAGTTCCGGGCGCGGTGGCGCGGGCGTCGCTACCATCGGCGCAACCGGGATACGCGACACCGAACCGTACGGCGAGGATTTTCCACCGATCGGGGAATGGTGACGATTCTCGGCGCGACACATGATGCGACTAGTTCGAACGCTGACGAGGAGTTCGATATGGCTGGCGCCGGCCCATCCGATCTTGACTTGCATGTCGACCGCCTGGAGATGGCGCGTCGGATCGCTCGGGAAATGATCGAGTCGGACCACGAGGCACTGGAGCTCGCCGTCCGGCAGCGCCCGCAGTGCTGGTCCCGCCGCCCGGTCGGCCACGGCGCCCGCGTCGACGCTCTCGGGGGCTGACACCGCTCACGCGGCGGGGCACACTTCACCGTGACTCTGGCACCGGCACGCACCCACTCATCGGTCTCTGACGCACGCTCGGCCCTCCTGGTTCTGGCCCTGCCCGCGCTCGTCCTCGCGCTGCTGGTGAGCCTGGCAACGCTCGCGGCCCTCGTCTCCCGTACCCGGATCGGCTGGTCGGCCATGGTGGGCACCCTCGCCGCGGTGCCTCCGCTGCTCGCGTGCGGCCTGCTCGTCCTGATCGCTTGATGGTGAGTAGCTCCCACCAGGCGCTGGAAGCTACTCAGCATCAACTGATCACCCGCCGCTGCCGACCACATCCTCAAAAGTCCGCACGGAGCGAAATGACCTTGGTGGCGTCGATCTTGTGTGTGAGGCTTCGGCGGTGACTGATCTCGGCTTCCGCGCAGCCATTCCGGCTGATTCCGACTTCCTTGTCGACATGCTCGTGGAGGCCGTGAACTGGCTACCGGGGCGCACCTGGTCGCGCGAGCAGATCCTGGCGAACCCGGCGCTGGCGCACTACGTCACCGACTGGATGCGGCCGACCGACTTCGGCCTGGTAGCGGTGGACCCGACCGACCGACCGGTCGGCGCGGCCTGGTTCCGCTACCTCACCGCCGCCGACCCCGGCTACGGGTACGTGAGCGACGACGTGCCGGAACTGACCATCGGCGTGGTGGAGTCGTGGAGGGGGCGAGGCGTGGGCCGGGCGCTCCTGCGGGCCGTTCTGGACGCCGCCCGAGCACGTGGCATCCGTACGGTGTCGCTGAGCGTGGAGCGGGCGAACTTCGCCGCCAGGTTCTACGCGGCCGAGGGGTTCCGCACCGTCGAGTCGTTCGAGAACGCGGACACGATGATCGCCGAGCTCAGAGACTGACAAACGATCCAGTCAAACGCCATACCGCGCGATCTTGCACTTTCGGCGCGCGCATTAATCGCAAATCACCACAAAGCGGCAACAGCAAGTGCAAGATCGCCGAGGGCGGGAGCGGGAGCGGGGGGCGGGGGCGGGGGCGGGGGCGGGGGTGGATTACTTCCAGCGGAAGTGGACGAAGAGGCGGCCGAAGTTCTTGGAGTCCTTCTCCACCCGGTGGTAGAGCTGCTTGACGTCCTTCTGGTCGAGGAACCGCAGCACGCGCTTCTTGAGCTGGCCGGAGCCCTTGCCGGGGATGATCTCGACGAGGGTGGCCTTCTTCGCCACCGCCTCGTCCATGATCCCGCGCAGCGCGCGGTCGATGTCGTGGCCCTTGTTGAAGATGTCGTGCAGGTCCAGCTTGAGCTTCATGCCGCAGCCCTCGGCCGGTCGAGTCCCATGCCCGCCATCCTAGGCGGGCGGGCGGGCCTGCCGGCCCGCCAGAAGCGGAGGCAGCCCCGGACGACCGAAGGGGCGGCCCCGGAGGACCGCCCCTGTCACGTCACGCGGCACACTCAGCGCCGGCCGCCCACGCGGGTCTCGACCCGCTCCAGCGCGGTCCGGTAGTCGTCGTTCGCCGCGTACATCGCGGCGGCGATCCGCAGGTGCCGGAGCGCGTCGGTGTGCCGGTTGAGCCGTTCCAGCGTCCGCCCCAGCACGTGGTGCGCGTAGTGGTCGCTCGGGTCCCGGTCGACGAGCTCCCGCAGGTGCTCCTCGGCCCGGTTGAGCTGGGCCGACTGGAAGTACGCACGGGCCAGCAACTGCCGGACGGCAGTGTTGCCCGGTTCGGCGTCGATGATCGGCTCCAGCAGCCGGGCCGCCTGGCCGGGGTCACCGGTCTCGAAGAACATGGTCGCCCGCCGGTAGTCCGCCAGAAGATCCATCTGCCACCTCCTCGGGTCGCACCGCCACCTGTTCCGACGCTGGCACAACACCGGGCGTTTGGCGACTGTTCCCGGGAGTGGAGATCAGGTCAGGTGCGCGCGTCCCGGCGTCCGGCGGCGAGTTCCCAGGCCCGGACACCGCCGACGATCCCGGCGGTGTTCGGCACCACCACCACATCGTCGCCCATCCGGGCCAGCTGCTCGGGCCGGATCAGCCGGGAGTTCCCCCCGCCCAGGTAGAGCCGGTCCCAGCGGAACACCGGGCGGAGCCCGTCCACCACCTGCCTGATCCGGCGGGACCAGAAGGCGTCCCCGAGCCGGCGGCGTTCCGGCTCCCCCACGTACGTGTCGTAGGTGGTGCCCCACCGCACGGGCGCGTGCGACAGCTCCAGGTGCGGCGCGAGGAGCCCGCCGTCGAAGAGCGCGCTGCCCAGCCCCGTCCCCAGGGTCAGCACCAGCTCACAGCCGGTGCCGGCGACCACCCCGGCGCCGTGCACCTCGGCGTCGTTGAGCACCAGCGCCGGGACCCCGAAAGCGTCGGCCAGCGCGGCCCGCGCGTCCCAGCCGGACCACTGGGCGAGCAGGTCCGGATCGACCCGGGACCGGGGGCCGCTGCGGGTCACGTAGTGCGGCGTGGTCACCACCACGCCGTGCCGGATCATTCCGGGTACGCCGACGGTGAGCCGGTCCGCCGCCGGCAACCGGGCACCGAGGTCCCGCAGGGTACGGACGAACAGCGCGGTCGGCAGCGGGTACGGGGTCGGCACCCGTAACGGCCGGGCGCGCATCGTCCCCGCCTCGTCGAGCACGGACGCCTTGATGCCGCCGCCGCCGCAGTCGATCGCCAGTGTGGTCACCACGTCGTTGAGTCTGCCCGCTGGCGAGCGCCGGTATGCGGGCGGCCGGATAGGCTGCCGTCCTGATGAGCGCCACGATGATCGTCAAGGACCTGGCCGCCGGACACGGCGACCGCGCACTCTTCGCCGGGTTGGACCTGGTGGTCGCGCCCGGCGACGTGGTCGGCCTGGTCGGGCCGAACGGGGCCGGCAAGTCGACGCTGCTGCGTACCCTCGCCGGGTTGCTGCCGGTCGAGGCCGGCAGCGTGCGGCTCAGCCCGCCCACCGCGAGCGTCGGGCACCTGCCGCAGGAGCCGGAGCGGCGATCCGGCGAGACGGTACGTGACTTCCTGGCCCGCCGGACCGGGGTGACCGCCGCGCAGGCGGCGTTGGACGCGGCGACCGAGGCGCTGACCGCCGGGGCGGCCGGCGCGGACGACGCCTACGGTGACGCGCTGGAGCGCTGGCTCGCTCTCGGCGGCGCGGACCTGGACGAGCGCGCCGAGCAGGTGAGCGCCGACCTGGGGCTCGCTGTCGACCTGGACCACGCCATGACCGGGTTGTCCGGTGGCCAGGCGGCCCGCGCCGGGCTCGCGTCGCTGCTGCTCAGCCGGTACGACGTGTTCCTGCTCGACGAGCCGACCAACGACCTGGACCTGGCCGGCCTGGAGCGGCTGGAGGAGTTCGTGACCGGGCTGCGGGCCGGCACCGTGCTGGTGAGCCACGATCGGGAGTTCCTGACCCGCACGGTGACCCGGGTGCTGGAGCTGGACCTGCCGCAGCAGCAGGTCAACCACTACGGCGGTGGCTACGCGGCCTACCTGGAGGAGCGCGAGGTGGCGCGCCGGCACGCCCGCGCGGACTTCGAGGAGTACGCCGAGACGAAGGCCGGGCTGGAGGCGCGCGCCCGCACCCAGCGGGGCTGGATGGAGAAGGGCGTACGGAACGCCCGCCGCAAGGCCACCGACAACGACAAGATCGGTCGCAAGTTCCGCAGCGAGTCGAGTGAGAAGCAGGCCGCCAAGGCGAAGCAGACCGACCGGCTGATCGAACGTCTCGAGGTGGTCGAGGAGCCCCGCAAGGAGTGGGAGCTGCGGATGGAGATCGCCGCCGCGCCCCGCGCCGGGGCCGTCGTGGCCACGCTGCGCGGCGCTGTCGTACGCCGTGGTGGCTTCACCCTCGGCCCGGTCGACCTCCAGATCGACTGGGCGGACCGGGTCGCGGTGACCGGGGCGAACGGCTCGGGCAAGACCACCCTGCTGGCCGCGCTGCTGGGACGGCTGCCGCTGGACGAGGGCACCGCCGCGCTCGGTCCGGGCGTGGTGGTGGGTGAGGTGGACCAGGCCCGGGGGTTGTTCCTCGGCGACGCGCCGTTGATCGACGCGTTCCAGGCGGCCGTACCCGGGATGTCGCCGGCGGACGCGCGGACCCTGCTGGCCAAGTTCGGCCTGCGGGCGGCGCACGTGCCGCGACCGGCGGCCACCCTCTCCCCCGGCGAGCGGACCCGGGCGGCGCTGGCCCTGCTCCAGGGCCGCGGCGTCAACCTGCTGGTGCTCGACGAGCCCACCAACCACCTGGACCTGCCCGCCATCGAGCAGCTCGAGTCGGCGCTGGCCAGCTACCCCGGCACGCTGCTGCTGGTGACCCACGACCGGCGGATGCTGGCCGCGATCGAGACGAACCGGCGGCTGCGGGTCGACGCCGGGCGGATCGCCGAGGACTGATCCGTGCCCGCCGGTCGTCGCGGGGTGAGAATGACGCCATGCTCAAGTGGGAGTACGCCCTGCTGGTCCGCCGTCGTCAGGCGGCGACCAACGACCTCGGCTGGGAGGTCGTCTTCGTCTGGTACGGCCCGGACGGCTCGATGGTCGACGTGACGCCGTACGGCGACACCTCGCTGGCCCACCTGAACCGGGCCGGCGACCAGGGCTGGGAGTTGGTCGCGATGAGCGAGGACCCGTCCCTGCCCGGCAACCACGAGTTGCACCGCTATCACCTCAAGCGGCCGAAGCCCGCCGACCCGCCACCCCGGCAGCGGATGCGCGGGGGCCGCCGAACCATCTCGGGCTGAGGCGCGGGCCCCGGCGAGCCGGGCATAACGGGCGCGATAGCGGGTATCGCCGCGGCCGGAGGTGGCCCGAAATGGTGGCTTTGGCACAGACTCCGCCCTCGGCCGACCGGCTGCGGGCGATCGACGAGTCCCTCGCGCAGGCGTGGGCGGACCAGGCCCGGCACGACGACCGGCTGCGGGACCTGGCCGTCGAGGTGCGGTTCGACAGGGGCGTGGCCCACCTGAGCGGCGACGTGTCCGAGCCCTCCCAACTGCGACTGGTCCGCGACCTGGTCGGCCGGTTGGCCGGCGTCTACGGCGTCTGGTGCCGGGTCGGCGTCGGCGGTCGGGCGCCGGTGGTGGTGGATCTCGGCTGCGGGCCGACCAAGCAGTGGTCCGGCAACCTGGGGTTGGACATCTACCCCGCGCCCGGGGTGGACGCTGTCGCGGACCTGTCCGGCTCGCTGCCGCTCGCCGACGACTCGGTGGACGTCCTCTTCGCCGTGCACATCCTGGAGCACCTGATCGACTTCCTGCCGCTGGTGGACGAGTGCCACCGGGTGCTCCGGCCGGGCGGCGTCCTGCACGTGATGAGCCCCTGGTGGGGGCACGTCAACGCGGTGGCCGACCCGACCCACGTCCGGCTGATGGACGTGCAGACGTTCAAGGGGATCTGCCAGCTCCGGCCGCCCGGCACGCCGCGCTGGTATCCGCTGCACGCGGGCTGCGACGGCGCGTCGATCTTCGCCGACCTGACCCCCCTGCCGCCGGACGCCGAGCCGGCGTCGCAGAGCCATCTGGCGCGCTTCTTCGACTGAGGGCGCCGGCGACTCCGGCGCCCTTCACCCGGCGCGCTCAGACGGCGGGCTCGTGCCGGGCCAGCCGGTTGCGGCGGTAGCCGTAGCCGAAGTAGATCAACGCGCCGAGCAGCATCCAGGCCAGGAACCGCAGCCAGGTCTCCACCGACAGGTTGAGCATCAGGTAGAAGCAGGCCAGCGCGGAGACGATCGGCAGCACCGGGGAGAACGGCACCCGGAAGGGCCGCTCCAGGTCCGGACGCCGACGACGCAGGATCGGCACCGCCACCGAGACCAGCACGAACGCGCAGAGCGCGCCGATGCTGACCAGGTCGGCCAGCGCTGACAACGGCAGGAAACCGGCCAGCAGCGCGACCGCCACCGTCATGATCGCGGAGATCCGGTACGGGGTGCCCCAGCGCAGGTGCACCTTCGCGATGGCGGGCGGGATCAGCCCGTCCCGGGCGATGGCGAAGCCGATCCGCCCCATCGCCACCAGGTCGACCAGGATCACGCTGGTCAGGCCGGCGACCGCGGCGATGGAGACCAGCACCGCCGCCCAGCCCGCGCCGACCGACTCGAAGGCCGACGCGATCGGCGCGCCCCTGTCGATCTCGGTGTACGGCACCATGCCGACGACCACCAGCGAGACCCCGATGTAGAGCGCAGTCGAGATCAGCAGCGTGCCGAGCAGGCCCAGGGTCAGGTCCCGCTTGGGCTTCCTGGTCTCCTCACCGAGGTTGGCAACGGCCTCGAAGCCGGTGTACGCGAAGAAGACCACGGCCGCGGCGCTGAGCACCCCGACGAAGCCGAAGACCGACGGCTCCAGCCCGAAGAGCGCCTGCGTGACCGGCTGCCTGATCCCGTCGTCGCCGCCACCGGCGGGCTCGGCCGGCGGGATGAACGGGGTGAGGTTGGCGGCCTTGACGAAGAACAGGCCGGCGACCACCACGAAGACGCAGATCGCCACCTTGACCAGCACCAGCAGGTTGGTGATCCGGGCCGACTCGCGGATGCCGACGATCGCGACGACGCCGAGGATCAGCACGATGGCGATGGCGCCGACGTTGACGACGCTGCCCTCCTCACCGAACCAGCGGGTGGGCAGGTCGAGCAGTTCCGCCAGATAGCCGGACCATCCTCGGGCGACCACCGCCGCGCCGAGCGCGAACTCCAGCAGCAGGTCCCAGCCGATGATCCAGGCGACGATCTCGCCCATCGTGGCGTACGCGTAGGTGTAGGCGCTGCCGGCGGTCGGCACGCTGGAGGCCAGTTCGGCGTAGCAGAGGGCGGCGAGCAGGGCCACCACGCCGGCGATGGCGAACGAGATCACCACGCCCGGTCCGGCGCTGTCCCGGGCCTCGATCCCGGTGAGCGTGAAGATGCCGGTGCCGATCACGATGCCGATGCCGAAGCCGGTGAGGTCGACGGCGCCGAGGCGTCTCTTCAGCCCCAGTTGACCATCGCTGCCGTCCACCTCCCCCTGGGCGATCACGTCCTTGATCGGTTTTGTGCGCAGCACGGACATGCGCTCACCCCTCCCCGCACACGGCCACCGCTCGTGGCAGCCGGTGACCGGCGTTGCTACCCAGCGACGCGAACCGCCAATCACGAACCCTTGCGGTTGTGGGCCAGATGTGAAAATTTCCTACCAGCGATACGTATGCATCGGCATATCTTGCCGACTGTCACGCTGATCACACGGGAGCCCCACCGAAGGGACACACCGCATGAAGGCAACTCGCCTCGGCGCGGCCGGACTGGCCGCCGCCCTGCTCGGCACCCTGGCCACCGCCACCCCCGCGAGCGCCGCACCCGACGCGGCCGGCACCACCACCGCCACCTGCGCCACCGACCCGGCCACGCCGAAACGGCAGTTCCGGGCCATGTGGATCTCCTCGGTGGTCAACATCGACTGGCCCAGCAAGGCGTCCCAGACCGACCCGGACCGGATCGCCGCCCAGCAGGCCGAGTACCGGTCACTGCTCGACCTCGCCGAGCGGCTGCACCACAACGCCGTCGTCGTGCAGGTCCGACCCACCGCCGACGCGCTCTGGCCCTCGCCGTACGAACCCTGGTCGGAGTACCTGACCGGGGTACGCGGCCAGGACCCGGGCTGGGACCCGCTGGCCTTCCTGGTCGACGAGTCGCACCGGCGCAACCTGGAGTTCCACGCCTGGTTCAACCCGTACCGCGTCTCCATGCCGGCCCCCGGCGGGGCCGGCGCGGACCCCGGCCAGCTCGCGCCCGGCCACCCGGCCCGCGAGCACCCCGACTGGACCTTCGCCTACCCGCCGGCCGGCGTCGCCGGCAGCCGGCTCTACTACAACCCCGGCATTCCCGAGGTACGCGAGTTCGTGCAGACCGCGATGCTGGACGCGGTGAAGCGGTACGACGTCGACGGCGTCCACTTCGACGACTACTTCTACCCGTACCCCAGCGGGACCCACCAGGTGCCGGACGACGCCACCTTCGCCGCGCACAACAGGGGTTTCACCGACCGGGCGGACTGGCGGCGGGACAACATCAACCTGCTGATCCAGGAGATGAGCGGCAAGATCAAGGCGGCGAAGCCGTGGGTGAAGTTCGGGGTCAGCCCGTTCGGCATCTGGCGCAACGCCAGCGCCGACCCGCTCGGCTCGGACACCACCGGCAGCCAGTCGTACGACATCATCTCCGCCGACACCCGCAAGTGGATCAAGCAGGAGTGGATCGACTACGTGGTGCCGCAGCTCTACTGGTACATCGGCCAGTACCCGGCGGCCGACTACGCGCGGCTGGTGCCGTGGTGGGCCGAGACGGTGCGCGGCACCCGGGTGCAGCTCTACATCGGCCAGGCCGACTACAAGAGCGGCGACCCGGCGTACGGGCCGTACTGGCAGAACCCGCGTGAGCTGTCCGACCACCTGACGCTCAACCGGTCGTACCCGGAGGTGCAGGGCAACGTGCACTTCTCCGCCGTGCAGGTCCGCGCCAACCGGCTCGGCGCCACCGACATCTACGCCGCCGAGCACTACTCGCGCCCGGCGTTGGTGCCCGCCATGCCGCACCTGCCGGCCAAGCCGCCGCTCTTCCCGGTGATCACCAAGACCACCCGGCAGACCGACGGCGTACGCCTCACCTGGCGGCAGCCCGCCGACGGCGCCGGCCCGCTCGGCACCGCCACCTCGTACGCGATCTACCGGTTCGACGGCGTCACGCCGCCCGGTCGGTGCGGTACGGCGGACGCCGCGCACCTGGTCGACACCGTTCGGGCCACGCCCGGCGGCGCCCAGTCCTGGGTGGACACCTCGGCCGAGCCCGGTCGGCGCTACACCTACCGGCTGACCGCGCTGGACCGGTCGGCCAACGAGAGCCCGGCCAGCCCGCCCGCGGTCGTCCTGCGCTGATCCGTCAGCTCCACCGAATGCCCCGGGTGCTCCGCGCACCCGGGGCATTCGTCTGTTTCGACGGATGTCACCAATAGTTGGCGAGGCCCATACCGTCCAGTTGATCAGTTGATCGACACTCGTCGACATCCGGTGACCCGCCGGTAACTTCCGTCCCACCCGCTCACCCCCGCGGAGGAACCCGTGCCCCGACGTCTCACCACACTGCTCGCCTCGGGCGCGCTAGCGCTGCTCGCCACCCTCACCATCGCCTCCCCCGCCGCCGCCGTCACCCCCGCCGAGCGCCTGTCCGTGCTCTCCAGTTGGACCCAGACCAGCGCGTCCAGCTACAACGCATGGAACAACGCCCGGGTCAACCGGGCCCCCTGGGCCGAGTACAACTTCAACTGGTCCACCGACTACTGCTCGTCCAGCCCGGACAACCCCCTCGGCTTCACCTTCAACCTGGGCTGCTACCGGCACGACTTCGGCTACCGCAACTACAAGGCGGTCGGCCAGTTCCCCGCCAACAAGGCCCGCCTCGACAACGCCTTCTACGCGGACCTCAAGCGCGTCTGCGCCACGTACAACTCCGTCGTCCGGCCCGCCTGCTACAGCCTGGCCTGGACCTACTACCAGGCGGTGCACATCTTCGGTTCGGTAGCGGCCGTCCAGCAGGCCGACATCGACCGCGCCGCGAGAATGAAGGCCGAAGCCGAAGCCAAGACCACCCGCCGCTAAACCCCACCCCGGTCCCCCCTGCCCCGCCCCGCCCCCGGTGATCATGAAGTTGTGGACCGTCAGCTCGGCGTGTCCTGGCGATAACTTCATGATCAACCGAGAGAGGGCGGGGCCGGGGGCCGGGCGGGCGGTCAGGGGGTCAGGGGGTCAGGGGGTCAGGGGGTCAGGGGGTCAGGGGGTCAGGGGGTCAGGGGGTTGGGGTGGGTTAGGCGCGTTCGGTTCTGGTGGGGGGTTGGTGGGGAGAGGTCGGTGCTGAAGCGGGTCGAATCGGCTGCCAGATCCGGATGTTCCACGTCGAGGGCCAGCGCCACGGCCTCGTCCAGCCCCAACTCGGCGCCCTCGCCGTACGCGTCGTCGAACGCCGTGTCACCCAGCTTCGCGCGTAGCTCCGCCTGCTGTTCCGCCCAGTAGCCGCCGTAGATGCCCGGGGTCGCCCGCATGCTCGCCCGGGTGGCCTGCGCCGCGCCGAACAGCCGGGCGGCGGTCAGCCGTTCCCCGCCGATCGCGCAGCGCACCGCGATGGCGTTCAGGGTGTCGCACGCCCGGCCGTGGTAGCCGTGGCCCATCCGGGAGCGCAGCGCCACCAGCAGGTGTTCGTGCGCGGCGATCACGTCGCCCCGGGCCAGCGCGACCATCCCCAGCAGCATGTCCACCGAACGCCGACCCCGCTCCACCGGCCGGGCGGCCTCCACCGGCCGGACCGTCCCGAGAAGTTCCGCCGCCTCGTCCAGGGCGCCCCGCCGCCAGAGCAACTCGGCCAGGCTGAACACGGCGAACAGCGCCTCACCGACCACGTCCTGCCCGTGCGCCCAGTCGATGACCTCCCGGCACACCCGCTCGGCCTCGACGAACTGACCCATGTCCGCCAGCGGCGCGGCGCGCCCGGCGAGCACCCGGGCCAGCAGGCCGGCGTCACCGGCCTGCCGGGCCGCTGCCTCGGCCCGTTGCGAGTAGCGCAGCTCCTCGGCGAACTCGCCGTCGGCGCTCGCGTGCAACGAGTGCATGTGGTACGCCGCCGCCAGCTCCGCCTCGGGGATCCGCTCCCCCGTCTCGGCGATGCGCCCGTACAGCCGGAACAGCCACAGCCGGCCCTCCCGCGCCAGGCCGCGCTCCAACCACCACTGGTCCAGACCACCGGCCAGACCGAGACCGGCCCGGGCGCTGCCCCCGGTGGCGCACCAGCGCAACGCGGCACGCAGCTCCCCGGCCAGGGGGTCCAGCGCGTACAGCGAGAGTGTCACCGGCCGGCCGTCCTGCCCCAGGTGCGCCCGGTCCAACGCGTGCGCCGACCAGGCCACGTGCCGATCCCGGGCGGCCTGTTCCTCGCCCGCCTCGGCCAGCCGGCGCGCCGCGTACGCCCGGATGGGATCGAGCATCCGGTAGGTGCTGCCGGAGGCCCGGGGCTCGGCCAGCACCATCGACTTGTCCACCAGGACCGAGAGCGGGTCCAGCGGATCGTCGCCCAGCAGCCACTCCACCGTCGCCAGGTCCACCGGGCCGGCGAAGACCGCCAGCCACCGCAGCAGCCGGGCGGCCCGGGGGCCCAACGTCCGGTACGACCAGGTGACGGTGGCCTGCATGGTCAGGTGCCGCTCGGTGGCCGAGCGTTGCACCGCCCGGCTCGCCGGGGTGGGCGGCGACATCCCGGCCGCCGCGGCGACCAGGTCGACGGTGTCCTGCTGGTTGCCGGACCAACCGCGCTCCATCGGCGGCGGCTCCGGGTCCTCCCGGCCGGCGTCCAGGGTGCCGAGGACATCGTCCAGCCGCTCGGCGAGCTGGCCGACGGAGAGCACCCGCAGCCGGGCGGCGGCCAACTCGATGGCGAGCGGCAGACCGTCCAGCCGTTGCACCACCCGGCGCAGATCAGCGGACTCGGCCGGGTCCGGTTGGCGACCACCACGCGCCGCCGCCGTACGGTCCAGCAGCAGCGCCACCGCGTCGCTCTCCGCGCCGTCGCCGGCCGGGTCCACCGAGAGCGGCGGGATCCGCCACACCACCTCGCCGGGCAGGCCGAACGACTCCCGGCTGGTCGCCAACACCCGTACGCCGCCGCCGCCGGAGAGCAGCCGGGCGATCACCTCGGCGCAGGCGGCCGGTTGGGCGTCGCAGGTGTCCAGGACGACGAGCATGCGGCGGCCGGCAGCGTACTCGACGAGGGTGTCGAGCATCGGTCGTCCCGGTTCGGGTCGCAGGCCGAGCACGGCGGCGACCGCGAAGGCCACGAGCCCCGGGTCGGTCACCGAGGCGATGTCGACGAACCAGACCCCGTCCGGGTACGCCTCGACGACTCCGCTGGCCAACTCCACGGCGAGCCGGGTCTTGCCCGCGCCGCCGGCGCCCAGCACCGTGACCAGGCGGTGCTGCCGCACCAGCAGGCCCAGCTCGACGCGCTCGGTCTGCCGGCCGACGAACGACGTCACCTGGGTGGGCAGGTTGTGCGCCACCGCGTCGGCGGTGCGGGGCCGCGGGAACTGCCGTTCCAGACCCGGCGCTACCAGTTGGAACAGTCGTTCCCGGTCGTCGAAGCCGCGCAGCCGGTGCAGCCCCAGGTCGAGCAGGGTCGCGCCCGGCGGCAACGGCTCGGCGCGGCGCGCGGTGGAGGCGGTGCAGAGCACCTGCCCGCCGTGCGCGGCGGCGGCGACCCGGGCGGCCCGGTGCACCTCGGGGCTGGCGTACTCGCCATCGCGGGGCTCGGCGTAGCCGGTGTGCAGGCCCATCCGCACCCGCGGCGCGGCCTCGGAGGTGGGCCAGTCGTGGCTGGACAACGCGCGCTGCGCGGTCAGACACGCGGTCAGCGCGGCGGTCGCGTCCTCGAACGCCAGGAAGAACGAGTCGCCCTCGGTCAGCAGCTCCGCGCCCCCGGTGCTGGCCAGCGTCCGGCGCAGCAGCCGACGGTGCTCGGCGAGCACCGGCCGGTAGTCGGGGCCGAGCAACTGGGCCAACCGGGTCGAGCCCTCGATATCGGTGAAAACGAAGGTCACCCAACCGCTCGGGAGCTGGATCCGTGGCGACATGCGTGAAACCTCCGCCCGTGACGTCGGGTTCATGCTGCCTGAATCCGAGCGATCACACATCGTGAGAACGGCCGGGCAGGTGCCGCCTCAAGGTGCCACTCCACTCTGCTCCCGCCAGGACCAGCGCACCGGGTGACGGCGGGTCGGTCCGGTCAGCAGCCGCAGGCGCCACCGCAGCAACCACCACCGGTCGGTGCCGGTGCGGTGCCGGCGCCTCTGCCGGTGACCGCCACCGTGGACAGCAGCTTCACCGTGTCGGCGTGCCCCTGCGGGCAGGTCGCCGGTTCACCGGCCGCCGACATCGGGCGGTTGACCTCGAAAGTGTCGCCGCAGGCGCGGCAGCGGAACTCGTACCGGGGCATACGGTCCAGGGTACGTGGATCTGACGGTTGGCGAAGCATGGGTGATACTCGACAGGTGGTGGACGGCGAGGACGACACGCGCACTCGGAAGTTACGACCGGCCGCGCCGCTGGACGGGCCGTTGGAGGGCTCGGGGGCCGCGCCCGACCCGACACGCGCGGTGCCCCGCCCGCGCCGCCCGTGGCTGAGCGGGCGTTCCCCGGCCGCCTCGTCACCAGAGTCGGCAGAACCGACACCCGCGCCGGCGACGACACCGGCAACACCGCCAGCGCCAGCGCCGGCAGCGGCAAAGACGCCGGCCGAGCCGGACGTCAAGGCCGACAGCGCCGGAAGCGCCGAGAGCGCCGACAGCCAGGTCGGGACGCCCACGGCCAAAGACAGTAGGACCGCCGAACCCAAGCCCGACGCCAGCAAGCCCGACGACAGCAAGGCCGACGCCAGCAAGCCCGACGACGGCAAGCCCGACGACGCGACGGCCACCGTGGGACCGGCCAGGACCACTGTGGATGAGATCCCTGTCGTGCCGGCGGCCAACCCCGCCCGGCGGCGGCGGGTGCCCTTCGCGCACGCGGTACGCCTGCCACCGCGCCAGGTCGCGGCGTCGGCCGCCCAGGCGACCCGCGAGTGGTCCCGCCGTCCGAGCGGTCGGTTGACCCTGCCCGGCCTGTTCCTGCTGCTGATGGTGGCGGCGACCGCCGCGGCGGGCGCACTGCTGGTGCCCGCCACGATCCGCGCGCCACGCCCGGTCGCTGTCGACGCGTCCGCCACGCCGAACCCTGTCGTACCGCCGGCGGGGCCGTCCGGTCTGCCCACCACCCCGCTGCCCACCGGTCCACTGCCGACCCTCCCCCTGCCCACCGGCGGGGTGCCCACCAACGGGCTACCGACCGGCCCCGCCGTCGGACCGGGTCTCGGCGGCCGGCCGTCGGACGCCCTGGCCGGCTGGGCACAGCAGGTCAGCGCCAAGGTCGGCGTCCCCGCCACCGCCATGCAGGCGTACGGCTACGCCGAGCTGGTGCTCGCCCAGACCAACCGCAGTTGCGCGCTGAGCTGGACCACGCTGGCCGCGATCGGCCAGGTCGAGTCGGGGCACGGCTCGGCCAACGGCGCGCGCCTGGGGCCGGACGGCAAGGCGCTACCGAAGATCATCGGGCTCCCGCTGGACGGCAAGGACGGCCGCATGCGGATCATCGACACCGACCGTGGGGCGCTCGACGGCGACACAGTCCTGGACCGGGCCATCGGGCCGATGCAGTTCATCCCGACCACCTGGAAGGAGATCGGGGCGGACGCGGACAACGACGGCGTCAAGGACCCGCACGACCTGGACGACGCCGCGCTGGCGGCGGGGAACTACCTCTGCAAGGGCGGGCGCAACCTGAGCATCGCTGGCGACTGGTGGAACGCCATCCTGTCCTACAACGATGTGCGGCGGTACGCCCAGGACGTCTACGACACCGCCAACCGGTACGGACGGGCCAGTCGCTGATGAAGTGATCGTCTCGATACGTTGGAGAACTGGACACTTCCCCCCGACAGCTGTAAGCGGCAAGCTAGACGGGTGATGGTGCGCGAGTGGGACCCGAGGACCGCGTCGTCCGCCGAGATCGCGTCGCTGCTGGCCACGCTCAATGAGGTCCTGGCGGCCGACCTGCCGCAGGACCCGCCCTGGCGGGAGACCTCGCTGCGGGAATATCTCGCCGAGGTGATGCCCGGTGAGCGGCGGATCTCCTGGATCGCCCAGGCCGAGGCGGGCGATCCCGGCGAGCCCGGGGCGGTGCTCGGCCAGGTGCACGTGCTCCTGCTCGGCGACATCGGCGTGATCGAGGTGCTGGTGCACCCGTCGGTGCGGCGCGGTGGCCTCGGCCGGGACCTGGTGCTGCGCGCCGCCCGCCGGGTCTACCAGGAGGGCTTCCGGTCGATCGGGGTCGAGGTGGTCGGCGACACGCCCTCCGTCGCGTTCTACGAGTCGTTGGGCTTCACCAGGGAGTACGTGGAGACCCGCAGCGTGCTCGACCTGACCGCCGTCGACTGGGCCGAGCTGACCGAGATGGCCACCGGCATCGCGGCGGGCTACCAGGTGGAGTTCTTCCCGGGCGGGCCGCCGGACGACCTGCTCGAGGCGTACGCGCGGGCGAAGGCCGAGGTGCGCGACGTCGACGAGGTTGAGCTGCGTCCCAGCTCCTACGACCCGGAGCGGCTGCGCGACAGCCTCGACACCCTGCACCGCCGGGGCATGAAACCGTACATCGTGCTCGCCCGGCACGAGCAGAGCGGCGAGGTCGCCGGCCTGACCGAGGTGGTGGTGCCGGCGCAGCACCCGACCCGCGCCGACCAGTACGACACGATCGTCGCGCAGGACCACCGGGGCTACGGCATCGACCGGGCGATCAAGGCCCGGATGCTGCTGGAGCTGCGCTCCGCCGAGCCGGAGCTGATCGAGGTGCAGACCTGGAACGCCCAGGCCAACGAGGCGATGTTGAAGGTCAACGCGGAGCTGGGCTACCGCCCCGACCGGGACTGGTGCGAATACAGCGTCGACGTCGCCGAGCTGGTGCACCGGCTCGATCCGCAGCGCTGACCGAATTCACGAAAGTGTCCACCTGGGGATGGACGGTGGACAGCCGGGCACCTTAACGTGCGTTGATCCCGTCCCCCATCGTGGAGGCCCCATGCGCCCGCGCCGCTCACTAGCCGCGCTCGCGACCGCCACCGCCGCCGTGACCATCACGGCGCTCGGCGTCGCACCCACAGCGGCCAGCGCCGCGCCCACCGACCTGTTCATTTCGGAGTACGTCGAGGGTTCGTCGAACAACAAGGCCATCGAACTGTTCAACGGCACCGGCGCGCCGGTCGACCTCACGGCCGGGGGGTACCAGCTCCAGCTCTACTTCAACGGCGCCACGACGGCCACCACCATCGCGCTGACCGGCACTGTCGCCGCCGGGGACGCGTTCGTGTTCGCCAGCGCGTCGGCGGGGGCCGCCATCCTCGCCCAGGCCGATCAGACCACCGGGGCGAGCCTGTTCAACGGTGACGACGCGATCGTGCTGCGTCGGGGCGCCACGGTGCTCGACTCGATCGGCCAGGTGGGCGTCGACCCGGGCACCGAGTGGGGTGCCGGCCTCACCAGCACCGCTGACAACACACTGCGTCGGCTGCCGCCCGTGACGAGCGGCGACACCGACCCCTCGGACGCCTTCGACCCCGCCGCGCAGTGGGCCGGCCACCCGGTCGACACGTTCGACGGGTTGGGCGCGCACACCGTGGACGGCGGCGGCCCGGTCGACGTGCCGGCCACGCTCACCTGCGGCCAACCGCTGGTCACCCCCGCCGGCACGGCCGCGAGCCGCGAGGTCACCGGCACCGATCCCGACGACACGATCGTCGACCTGGCGGTCACCGCGGTCAGCCCGACCCCGGCCGCCGGCTCGATCACCCGTACCGCGTTCACACCGGCCGACGCGGTGGGCGGCACCGCCCGCGCCACCGTCGGCGCGAGCGCCGACCTCACCGCCGGGGCGTACACCGTCACGGTGACCGCGACCGACACGGACGGTGGCACCGCGACCTGCGCGTTGGCCGTGCAGGTGACCCGGGAGCTGACCGTCGGCGAGGTGCAGGGCCCGACCACCGACGCCGAGTCCGGTCCGACCGACCGGTCACCGCTCGCGCCGGCGAGCGGCAACGGCACGAGCAGCACGCTGTACGACGTACGCGGCGTGATCACCCAGCTGACCCTGGCCCGCACCTCGGCCGGGGCGGACCAGCACGGCTTCTTCCTGCAGAGCCGCCTTGGTGACACCGACGGGGACCCGACCAGCTCCGACGGCATCTTCGTCTTCATGGGCGGGTTCACCTCGCTGGTCGGCGGTTACGTGCCGACGGTCGGCGACGAGGTGGTGCTGCGGGCCCGGGTGTCGGAGTACTACAACTTCACCCAGCTCTCCGGTGCGTCGCTGGTCCGCCGGATCGGGGGTGGCCTGGCGGTGGACACCGCCGTCGCGGTTACCGACGCGGTCCCGCCGGCCGTGCTGACCGACGCGCAGCGCTTCTGGGAGCGGCACGAGGGTTCCCGGATGCGGGTACGCGCGGGCAGCGGCGCGGTGAGCGGTCGGGACGTCTTCTCCTCCACCGCCGACGCGGAGCTGTGGGTGGTCGACCGTGACGACCCGCTGCTGGACCGCGCGGACCCGTACTCCCGGAGGGTCTTCCGGGACGCGCACCCGCTGGACAACGACCCGACCCGGCGTTTCGACGACGGCAACGGCCAGCGGACGCTGCTCGGCAGCATGGGTGTGAAGGCGACCGCCGGGGACAGCGCCACGGTGCTGCCGCCGGCGCACACCTTCGACACGCTGCGCGCGGACGCGGTGGGCGGTGTCTACTACTCGTTCGAGAAGTACGGCGTCCAGGTCGAGCGGGCGGAGTTCGACGCCGGCTCCGACCCGTCGAAGAACAGCCCGCCCACGCCGGCGGACCGCTCGCAGGAGCTGGCCGTCGCCACCTACAACGTGGAGAACCTGTACGACTACCGGGACGACCCGTTCGACGGCTGCGACTTCGCCGGCAACGCCGGGTGCGCCGGGGTCAGCCCGCCGTTCGACTACGTCCCGGCCAACGAGGCGGAGTACCGGGCGCAGTTGGCGGCGCTCGCCGACCAGATCGTCACCGACCTGCACGCACCGGATCTGATCCTCGTGCAGGAGGCCGAGGACCAGGACATCTGCACGGTCTCCGGGGCCGCGTTGAGCTGCGGTGACACCGACAACGCCGACGGCGCTCCGGACAGCGTCCAGGAGTTGGCGCTCACCGTGGCGGCGGCCGGCGGCCCGGCGTACGCCGCCGCCTATGACCGGACCGGCGCGGACGCCCGCGGCATCACCGCCGCGTTCCTGTACCGCACCGACCGGTTGTCGCTGGCGGCGGCGACGGCGAACGACCCTCTGCTCGGCTCGGCGCCGACTGTTGAGTACCGCGCGGCGGGGCTGCCGGCCAACGCCGACGTGCAGAATCCGAAGGCACTGAACGCGGTGCTGCCGGCGGATGTGGACACCTCCACCGGCAGGGACGGGAACAACGTGTTCACCCGCGCCCCGCAGTTGGGCAAGTTCAGTGTCGCCGCGGCACCGGGTTCCACCGAGCGGTTCACGCTGTACGCGCTCAGCAACCACTACTCGTCCGGCCCGGACAGTCGGGTCGGGCAACGGCGGGAGCAGGCGCGCTACGGCGCGGCGATCGTCACCGCGATCGAGGCGGCCGACCAGGGCGCCCGGGTGGTCTACGGCGGGGACCTGAACGTCTTCCCGCGCCCGGACGATCCCGTCGCCACCGGTGACCAGCCCACCCCGTCGGATCAGCTCGCGCCGCTCTACGAGGCGGGTCTGCACAACCTGTGGGACAACCTGGTCGCGGACGTGCCGGCGTCGGCCTACTCGTACAGTTTCGAAGGGCAGGCGCAGACGCTCGACCACCTGTTCGTCAACGACGCGTTCTACGGCGACCTGGTGCAGGTGCGGGCGGCGCACATCAACGCCGACTGGCCGGCGGAGTCCGCCGGCGACGGGTCCCGGGGCTCCAGCGACCACGACCCGCAGGTGGCCCGGTTCCGGTCCCGCGCGTCGTTGACCGTGGCCGACACGACTGTGGTCGAGGGCAACCAGGGCACCAGGCAGATGACCTTCACCGCCACCGTGTCGCGGCCGTTGTCCCAGCCGGTGCTGCTCTGTGCCGCCGCCGTCGGTGTCACGGCGCAGGCCGGCTCGGACTTCGACCCGTACGCGGGCTGCACCGTGCTCGCCGCCGGGCAGACGTCGGCCACCTTCGCGGTGACGGTGCGCGGTGACCGGAAGCGGGAGTCGGACGAGAAGCTGACGCTGCTGGTGGCCGGTGTTCCCGGCCTCCGCCTGGCCGACCCGCTCGCGGTCGGAACGATCACCAACGACGACTGACGTCGCGCGCTCGGGCGAGGCCCGTCGATCCGGTGCGGATCGACGGGCCTCGCCTCGTTCATGCCACTGTCACACCAGCCCTCGGGCTGGCCGGGGCGGCGGGGGCAGGTGCCTCTGCTGGGCCACACGCACCTCCCACTGGCTGCGTCGACGCATCGCGTCGCGGACCGCCCTGTCGCGACGGAACGTCTCGGGCGGGCGGGCCAGCCCGTAGATGTCGCCCCACCACTCGCCCAGCTCCGGGTCGAGAATGGTGTCCAGGTGCGACGGGTAACGCCGCTCCGCACCGTCGCGGGTGTCCTGCCAGTCACGCATCGGCTTCAGCACTCGGCCGAACTCGTCCACCACGGCCAGTCGGCAGCCCAGCACGCTGATGATGCGCTGGAGGAGGACGATGCTCGGCACCATCCGACCGGCCTCGATCCTGCCGATGGTGGCGTGGTGCACGCCCGCCCACCGGGCCAGCTCGCGTTGGCTCAGGTCAGCGCGGCGTCGGACCGCACGGACGATTCCGGCGGCCGGCCACTGTGTGTCGGACGGTTCGGTGACCAGGACCGGCTCGGCCGAGGCTGCGGAATCGCTCATGCCGTCACCGTCCCGCCTGCGAGGGCAACCGGCAACCCCGAGTGCCGCGCCTGTGGACAACGAGCGGGTCTGTGGAAAACTCCTCACGCCGCCGCTTCACTGTTCGTGTTGCCGTCCCTCAAGCACGTCGTCGGTCACGCGATGTCACGACTCTTGACCTGCTCGCGAGGCCGGCAGTACCAGAAGGAGCCCCGCACTCAGGCCGACCAGGGAAACTCGCATTCCCGCCGCCAGCGTCCCAACGCGCCGTTCCCGCCCTTTGCTCTGCACTTGCATATGCACCAGTAACGGAGCGTAGCTGTCGCCGTCGTGGGTGCAGAGCAAAGGGCCAAAGAACGGTGCTGGCTGGTCGGCGGATTATTACGCGATGTGATCCAGGCTCGGCGCTCGGCTCACGAGCTGACAGGTCCGACACGTCCAGCCGCGAGCCGCGGGGTACGGCACGATCAGGAATCACCAGGGCACCCGCCGGAGCCGCGCCACGGGCCGCCTCCCGGGGGAGACGGCGCGCGGCCAGCAGGGACCCGCGACCGAGATCAGTAGCGCTGGCGGAGCAACCCGGCGGCCTCGACCGCCCAGTAGGTGAGGATGATCTGCGCGCCTGCCCGCTTGATCGACGTCAGGGTCTCCAGCATCACCCGCTCGCGGTCGATCCAGCCGTTGGCGGCGGCGGCCTCGACCATCGCGTACTCGCCGGAGACCTGGTAGGCGGCGACCGGCACGTCCACCGCGGCCCGAACCGCCGACACCACGTCGAGGTAGGGCAGCGCCGGCTTGACCATCACCAGGTCGGCGCCCTCGGCGACGTCGAGCGCCACCTCGCGCAGCGACTCGCGGAGGTTCGCCGGGTCCTGCTGGTAGGTACGCCGGTCGCCCTCCAGCTGCGACTCCACCGCCTCCCGGAACGGGCCGTAGAAGGCCGAGGCGTACTTCACGGCGTACGCCAGCACCGCCACATCCTGGTGCCCGGCGGCGTCGAGCGCCCGGCGCACCACGCCGACCTGGCCGTCCATCATCCCGGACGGCCCGACCACGCCGACCCCGGCGGCGGCCTGGGCCACCGCCATTTCGGCGTACGCGGCAAGCGTGGCGTCGTTGTCGACAGCACCGTCGGGGGTGAGCAACCCGCAGTGCCCGTGCGAGGTGAACTCGTCAAGACACAGGTCGCTCATCACCACTGTGGCATCGCCCACCTCGGCCACCACGTCACGGATGGCGACGTTCAGGATGCCGTTCGGATCGACGCCACCGGAGCCGGTCGGGTCCCGTCGCTCCGGCACGCCGAAGAGCATGATCCCGCCGACACCGGCCTGAACCGCCTCCGCCGCCGCCTTGCGCAGGGAGTCCCGGGAGTGCTGAAGCACCCCCGGGAGCGACCCGATGGCGCGGGGTTCGGTCAACCCCTCCTTGACGAACATCGGCACGACCAGCTCGGCCGGGTCGACCCTGGTCTCGGACACCAGCCGGCGGATCGCCGGGGTGCGGCGCAGCCGGCGGGGCCGGATCTCGGGGTACGACATGGCAGGCCCTCCTCGAACGACTACCGGAAGCGCAGGGCGGTCGGCCCCTGCACCTTCGAACCGCGACGCTGCTTGGCCGGCATGGCGGCCAGCTTCTCGCGCAGCTCAACGGCGTAGGCGGCGAGCGCCTCCACCAGGTCGGGCACCGAGGCGTGCGGCGGCTGGACGTCGACCCGCAGGCCGAACTCCGTCGCGGTCTCCGCCGTCTTGGGCCCGATGACGGCAACAACCGTCCGGGCGTGCGGCTTCCCGGCGATGCCGACCAGGTTGCGCACCGTGGAGGACGAGGTGAAGAGCACCGCGTCGAACCCGCCCGACTTGATCGCGTCCCGGATCTCGGCGGGCGGCGGCGCGGCCCGCACCGTGCGGTACGCGGTCACGTCGTCGACCTCCCAGCCGCGCTCGGTGAGCCCCGCGGCAAGCGTCTCGGTGGCGATGTCGGCGCGGGGCAGCAGCACCCGGCCCACCGGGTCGAGGATCTCGTCGTGCGGGGAGAACTCGGCCAGCAGCCCCTCGGAGGACTGCTCCCCGGCGGGGATCAGCTCCGGCTGGATGCCGAACGCGCGGACCGCGTCCGCGGTGGCCTCACCGATGCAGGCGATCTTGACGCCGCCGAAGTGCCGGGCGTCCAGCCCGTGCTCGGCGAACTTCTCCCAGACCGCGCGGACCGCGTTGACCGAGGTGAAGATCACCCAGGCGTACCGGCCATCGACCAGGCCCTTGACCGCCCGCTCCATCTGCGCCGGGGTACGCGGCGGCTCGACCGCGATGGTCGGCACCTCACACGGGATCGCCCCGTACGCGCGCAGCCGGGCGCTCATCACGCCGGCCTGCTCCTTGGTACGCGGTACGAGCACCTTCCAGCCGTACAGCGGGCGGTTCTCCCACCAGCTCAGCTTGTCGCGCTGCCCCACCCCGACGCCGACGGTCAGCACGACCCGGCCGGTGAAGCCGAGCGCGGCGGCCACGAAGCTGTCCACCGTCGACGTGGTCGTGTACTGGGTCTCGCCGGTGCCGTCACCGGTCACCCCGACGCCGGTGGTGCCCTCGACCCCGGCGGCGAGCAGCCCGTCCCGCACGGCGGCGAGGTCACCGGCGTCCACGGCGAGCGCGAGCGAGCCCCGGCCGACGGCCGTTGCCAGCGCCTCGAAGTCCAGCGTGCTGACGTCCTCGACGTCCGCGGCGGTACGCACACCCGGCAGCGGAACGCCCGCGTAGGTGGCCACACCCTCGGCCTGACCGACGCCCGGCACCACCTCGAAGTGGGCGGCGGTGCGGGCCACCGCCTGCACCTCCTTGACCACCGAGTCGTGACCGAACGGGTCACCGGCCACGAGGTGCACCGCGTTCAACCCGGAGCGGGCCGCGGAGATCAGCACCTTCGCCACGTCCCCCGGGGCGCCCTCGGCCGGGGTGAACTCGGCGTCCTCGGCGGCCTCGGCGCGGACGACGGCGAGCAACGACTCCGGGACTCCCCGGTCGTAGATCACCTGGTCGGCGTCGACCAGGGCGTCGTGGGCCCGGCGGGTCAGCAGACCTGGGTCGCCGGGGCCGGCCCCGACGAACGCGATACGGCCGACGGGCTTACGGGTGCGGGTCATTCTGTGCTCCCAAATTGCTGGGTCCCCGGGCCGGTGGGTCCATCGTGGCCGAGGATCGAGTCGGCGCCGAGGTCGAGGAGTTCGGCGGCGAGTGCCTTACCGATCTCCGCCGCGTCGGCGGGCGTTCCGGTGCGGGACAGCCGGAGGTCACGAGTGCCGTCCGGGCTGATCACCGCCCCGCGCAGGTAGATCTCATCGCCGGACTCACCTTCGGCGAGTTCGGCGTAGGCGGCGACGGGCGCGGTGCACCCGGCCTCCAGGGTTGCCAGCAACGCGCGTTCCGCGATGACCGCGGCGCGCGACGGTGCGTGGTCGAGCACCCCGAGCAGCTCGACCATGTCCTGGTCGTCGACCCGGCACTCCACGGCCAGCGCCCCCTGGGCGGGTGCGGGCAGCATGAGCATCGGGTCCAGCGTCTCGGTGATCACGTCGAGCCGCCCGAGCCGGGCGAGCCCGGCGCGGGCGAGCACGATGGCGTCGAGGTCGGCCTCGGGGCCGATCACCCGCGCGAGGCGGGTGTCCACGTTGCCGCGGATCGGGGCGACCTCCAGTTGCAGGCCGAGCGCGTGCAACTGGGCGATGCGGCGCAGCGCGCCGGTGCCCACCGTGGCGCCCGGGGGCAGCTCGGCGAGCGTCCGGCCGCCGCGTGCGACGAGCGCGTCACGCGGATCCTGCCGGGTCGGCACCGCCGCGATGTGCAGCCCGCCGGCGGCAGCGGTGGGCAGGTCCTTGTACGAGTGCACAGCGAAGTCGATCGTCCCGGCGGTCAGCGCGTCGCGCAGCGCCGAGACGAACACGCCGACGCCGAGCCGGTGCACCGGAGCGGGCGACCGGTCGCCCGCGGTGACCACCTCGACCAGCTCGACCGGGCGTCCGGTGGCGGCGGTCAACGCCTCGGCGATCTGACCGGACTGGGCCATCGCCAGGGCGCTGCCCCGGGTGCCGAGGCGCAGGGGGGCGGTCATCGCACACCTCCGGTGGGTGGGGTCGACTCGACGGTGTCGGCCCCGGACACCGGGCCGACACCGGGGAGCGCCCGGCCCAGGTCGGGGGTCAGCACGTCCGGGACGGTGTCCACCGGCGAGGTCTGCGGCACCTCCAGGTCGAACAGCTCGCGCAGCAGCGCCGCGTACTGGTCGCCGCCGGGCTCCGCGGCCAGCTGACGAACCTTGACGGTGGGCTGGTGCAGCAGTCGTTGCACGACACGGTGCACCGTCCGGGCCACCTCGGCCCGCAGGTCGTCGCCGAGGTCGGGGCGACGCTGGGCCAACCTGCGCAGCTCGGCGCTGACCACGTCGTCGGCCCGGCCGCGCAGCGCGGCCACCGTGGGTGCCACGTCCGCACCCCGCAGCCAGGTGAGGAAGCCCTCCACCTCGGTCAGCACGATGCGTTCGACGGCGGCGGCGTCGGCAGCCGCCGGACCGTCGGCGAGCAGCGCCGCCATCCGGTCGATGTCGATCACCTCGACGCCGGGCAGCTCGGCCACGCCCTCCTCGACGTCGCGCGGAACGGCCAGGTCGAGCAGGACCAGCGGACCCCGGCCGGGGTCGCGCCCGGCGAGCGCCTCGCTGACCACCGCCCGGGTGAGGACCGGTTCGGTGGACGCGGTGGCGGCCACTACGATGTCCACTGTGGAGAGGGTGTCGGCCAGCGCGGTCATCGGCGCGGCGCTCGCACCGTACGACTCGGCGAGCCGGACGGCCCGGTCGGCGCCCCGGTTGCTGACGGTGAGCGGCCCGGCGCCCAGCCGGGACAGCGTGGCCACTCCGAGCGACCCCATCGCGCCGGCGCCGACCACCAGGGCCGGGCGACCGGCCAGGTCGCCGTCGAGGTGCCCGGCGGCCAGTTCCAGCGCGGCGGTGACGACGCTCTGGCCGGCCCTGTCGATGCCGGTCTCGGCGTGCGCCCGCTTGCCGACCCGCAGCGCCTGCTGCATCAGCTCGTGCAGCAGGCGGCCGGCCGAGTCGGCCCCGGTGGCCCAGTGGTACGCGTCGCGTAGCTGGCCGAGGATCTGCGCCTCGCCCACCACCATCGAGTCCAGACCGGTGGCGACCCGGAAGACGTGGTCCACGGCCGCGGTGTCGTAGTGCACGTACAGGTGGCTGGCGAGCGCGGCCGGCGCGGTGCCGGCCTGCTCGGCGAGGACGGCGCAGACGTCGCCGAGCCCACCGTGGAAACCGGACACGGCGGCGTAGACCTCCACCCGGTTACAGGTCGAGACGATCACCGCCTCGGACACGTACGGCTGGGCGACCAGGCGGTCGAGTGTGCGGGTCAGGTCGGCGGGTGGCACTGCCAGCTGCTCCAGCGTGGCGACCGGGGCGGTCCGGTAGGACGCGCCGACGACGAGCAGTTTCACGTGCCGATCGCCTCCTGGGTGTCGGTGGCCGCGAACCCGCCCGGCAGGGCGGTGAGAGCGGACCCGCCGGTGGCCGGCAGCGCGGTCAACGACGCCTTACGGTGCTCGTGGAAGGACAGGATCTGCAGCTCGATGGCGAGGTCGACCTTGCGCACGTCGACCCCCTCCGGAACCGAGAGTACGCATGGCGCGAAGTTGAGGATGCTCGTCACGCCGACGGCGACCAACTGGTCGGCGACCTGCTGGGCGGCGGCGGCCGGAGTGGCGATCACGCCGATCGCCAGCGATTCCTCCGCGGCGACCGCCGGCAGGTCGTCCACATGCCTGACCACCAGGCCGTTGATCTCCTCACCGACCCGGGACGGATCGGCGTCGAGGAGTGCGGCGATCCGGAATCCGCGACTGGCGAAGCCGTCGTAGCCGGCCAGGGCGTGACCGAGATTACCCACGCCGACCAGGGCGACGGCCCGTCGTTGGGTGAGCCCGAGCACGAACTCGATCTGCTCGATCAGCAGGGCGACGTCGTAGCCGACCCCCCGGGTGCCGTACGAGCCGAGGTGGGAGAGATCCTTACGGAGCTTGGCGGAGTTGACCCCCGCAGCGGCGGATAGCCCTTCGCTGGAAACTGTCTCGTGCCCGCCTTCGGCGAGGTTGTGCAGCGCGCGCAGGTACTCCGGGAGCCGAGCGACGGTTGCCTCGGGCAGATCCGGGAGCGCCGGGACGGCACCGGCGCGGCCGGGCGCGCCTGGGTGACGGTGCTGACTCATGAGACTCCGTGCGGTGCGATCCTCGGCCAACTCCGCTGGTCGGCCGTTTGTGGACTCCCGCTGGCGACCGAGGTTGCCGGCTGTGCTAGCAGGGCGCGTAGGACTCACAGCGTAGGCGCTTGTGAAGACGTGCACAAATCGCGATCTTGTCGCTGCGTGACGCGACCTCACCAGCACCTCCTTCTGCAAGATCGATTAAACGCGCAGGTCGGCCCACGGCCCGCGGCGATTATTGCTCAATCCCGACTTCTCTGACCAATCCCGCGCCGCAACCAAACACCCCCCGCCACCCCGACCCACCTCCCAACCCTCACGCCCTCGCGCCCCCACCCCCTCGCCCCTTCGCCCTCGCGCCCTCGCCCCCTCGCCCCCTCGCGCCCTCGCCCACGGGTGCGGCCATGACCCCACCCAACCCCGCGCCGATCTTGCACTTCCTGTCCTCGCTTTTCACATGTAAAGGGACGAAACAACGTCCGCGAGTGCAAGATCGGCGCCGAAGTGGCACCAAGGGCGCGGCCCGGGGGCCGGGGGGGCACTGGCGGGGGGTAGGGGTAGCACTACGGCGGAGAGGCGGGGTTTCGGGATGGGGGCGGTCGGTCGCGGTGCCTAGCCTTCTGGGCATGACCGCAGTTGCCGCCAGCGACCGACCGACGCTGACTCCGAGCATTCCGCGCCAGCTCCTCGTCGACTCCGGGTACGTGCTGCTCGGCCTGCCCCTGGGGGTGGCCAGCTTCGTCGTCCTCATCGTCGGCCTCTCGGTGAGCATCGGCCTGGTCGTCACGGTGATCGGCCTGCCGATCCTCAGCGGCACCCTGTACGCCGCTCGCGGACTGGCCGACATCGAGCGGCTGCGGATGGCCGCTGTGCTCCGGCAGCCCCGGGTCCGGCCGCGCTACCGGCTGCCGGAGACGGGCGCGAGCGCGTGGCGTCGCATCTTCGTGCCGATGCGGGACGCGCAGTCCTGGCTCGACCTGGCGCACGGCATCATCCGGCTGGTCGTCGCGCTGGGCACCTTCGTGGTGACGGTGGTCTGGTGGGGCGTCGCGCTCGCCGGCTCGCTCTACTGGGCGTACGACTGGGCGCTGCCCCGCGCGTCCGGCGACGGTGACCAGGATCTGGCACAGCTCCTCGGTCTGGGTGACTCGACCACCGCCCGGATCGGGCTGCACACCGCGCTCGGGGTGTTCTTTTTGATCACGCTGCCGATCGTGGTGCGGGGCTGCGCGTTGCTCCAGGCCAGCCTCGCGAAGGCCCTGTTGACCGGGGTGGCCGAGATGCGTGACCGGATCACCGTGCTGGAGGAGCAGAAGCGGGCCGCGGTGTCCGCCGAGGCGGCCGCGCTGCGCCGGCTGGAGCGTGACATCCACGACGGCCCCCAGCAGCGCCTGGTCCGGCTGGCGATGGACCTCAGCCGGGCGCGGATGCAGCTCTCGGACGACCCGGGCGCCGCCGGCCAGACCCTTGACGAGGCCGTCGCTCAGACCCGGGACACGCTGGCCGAGCTGCGGGCGTTGTCCCGGGGCATCGCCCCGCCGATCCTGGTGGACCGGGGCCTGCCCAGCGCCCTGGCCGCGATCGCCGCCCGCGGGCTGATCCCGATCGAGTTGCAGGTGGACCCGCAGCTCGGCACCCGCGGCGGACGGCTCGATCCGGCGGTGGAGAACACCGCGTACTTCGTGGTGTCCGAGGCGCTGACGAATGTCGCCAAGCACAGCCGGGCCACCGAGGCCATGGTGAGCGTCGTCCGGCAGGGTGACCGCCTCCAGGTCCGGGTGGGCGACGACGGGCAGGGCGGCGCGCATCTGGCCAAGGGTCACGGGCTGGCCGGGATCGCCGACCGGGTCCGGGCCGCCGGCGGTGAGCTGCACGTGGTCAGTCCGGCCGGTGGCCCCACCGAGATCCGCGCCGAGCTACCCCTGTGACCCGCCGGATGCCGCCCGAAGGCCGAGGGGCCCCGCCCACCCACCGGCGACCACCCGAAGGCCGACAGACCCCGCCCACCCACCGGCGACCACCCGAAGGCCGACAGACCCCGCCCACCCACCGGCGACCACCCGAAGATCGACAGACCCCGGCAACCCACCAGCGACCACCCGAAGGCCGACAGACCCCGCCCACCCACCGGCGACCACCCGAAGATCGACAGACCCCGGCAACCCACCAGCGACCACCCGGGGCGGGTGCGACGTGGTAGACAACACAGCCATGCGCATCGTGATCGCCGACGACGCCGTCCTGCTCCGCGAAGGGCTGCTCCGGCTGCTGACCGAGAGCGGACACCAGGTGGTGGCCGCCGTCGGCGACGGTGAGGCCCTGGTCGCGGCGGTGCTGGAGCACCAGCCCGACGTGTCGATCGTCGACGTCCGGATGCCGCCGTCGCACACCGACGAGGGGCTGCGGGCGGCGGTGGAGGCGCGTCGGCTGGTGCCGCGCAGCCCGATCCTTGTCCTCTCGCAGTACGTCGAGGTCTCGTACGCCGATGATCTTCTCGCCACCACCGGCGGCGCCGGCGGTGGCGGCGGTGGCGGCGGTGGCGGGATCGGCTACCTGCTCAAGGACCGGGTGGCGGCGATCGACGAGTTCCTGGACGCGCTGCGGCGGGTGGCCGCCGGCGGCACGGTGCTCGACCCGGAGGTGGTCGGTCAGCTCTTCGCCCGACGGCGCCGGGACGACCCGCTGCGCGAGCTGACCCCCCGCGAGCGCGAGGTGCTCGCCCTGATGGCCGAGGGTCGCTCGAACACCGCCATCGCGCGCGCCCTCGTGGTCAGCGACGGGGCGGTGGAGAAGCACGTGCGCAACATCTTCACCAAGCTCACCCTGCCGCCGGACACCGAGCAGCACCGGCGGGTGCTCGCCGTCCTCACCTACCTGCGGAACTGACCTCCCGGGCCAGGGCCACCGCGTCGGTGAGGGTGTCGGCCACCGGGTGCCCGGAGGCGCGCAGCCGGGCCGGGTCGGTGAACCCGCCGGTGTAGAGCACGGCCCGGCCACCCACCGAGAGGGCCGCGTCCGCGTCGTCGATCGAGTCGCCGATGAGCACCACCGAGGCGCCGTCCAGGCCCAGCTCGGCGAGGTGCAGCTTGAGCGACTCGGCCTTGCGGTCGCCGCCGACGGTGGCCCGCAGCCCGTCGACCCGGGTGAACGTGTCGGTGAGCCCGTACGTCCGCACGGTCGGCACCAGCTCCTCGTGGAACCACATGGAGAGCAGGCTCTGGCTGCCCGGCCAGGCGGCCATCGCGGTCCGCGCGTCGGCGGCCAGCTCGCAGGTGGTCAACCCGGTGCGGTACGCGTCGTGGAAGATCCGGTCCAGTCGGCCGAACTCGTCGTCGTCAACCGCCTGCCCGAGCACCTCGGCGTAGTACTCGGCGATCGGCCGGCGGAACCGCACCCGGTGCTCGTCCGGTGTGACGGTCGGCCCGCCGACGCTGGCGAAGACGACGTTGGTGGCGGACACCACCAGGCTGAGGTCGTTGAGCAGGGTGCCGTTCCAGTCCCAGACGAGGTGCGGGTGCGCGGGGGTCATCAGAGCACCCTAGGCACTCCTCAGAGCTGCGGCGTCGTCAGGTCCCGCAGCAGCCGGTCCTCCTCGACACGCCAGTAACCGTGCTCCTTGCCGTCCAGCATCACCACCGGCAGCCGGTCGCCGTACTCGCGCTCCAGCTCGTCGTTCCCGGTGACGTCCCACTCGACCCATGTGTCGCCGGTGACCGCCACGACCCGGTCGAGCGCCGCCTTGGCGTCGTCGCAGAGGTGGCAGCCGGGTCGGGTGATCAGCGCGAGCCGGGCGTCAGTTGCCATCGGTTACCTCCGTGCGGTCGGTCGGCGTCGCCGACCGGAGCTGGGTCTTGCGTACCTTGCCGATCGCCGAGTGCGGCAGGGCGTCGACGAACTCGACGGCGGTCGGGCACTTGAACCGGGCCAGGTTACGTGCGCAGTGGGCGAGCAGCTCCTCGCCGGTCACCGGCCGTCCCGGCGCCGGCACCACGTACGCCCGCACAGTCTCGCCGGTCCGGGGGTGCGGCACACCCAGTACCGCCGACTCGGCCACCCCGGGGTGCCCGGCGAGCACCAGCTCGACCTCGTGCGGATAGACGTTGAACCCGTTGACCAGGATCAGCTCGCCGAGCCGGTCGACGAGGAACAGGTCGCCGTCGGCGTCGGCGTAGGCGATGTCGCCGGTGCCCCACCACCCGTCGGCGTCCGGGCCGCCCCGACCGTCGGGCCAGTAACCGGCGAAGAGGTGGGGACCACGTACGACGATCTGCCCCGGGTCGGTGCCCGGCGCCACGTCGGAGATGTCCAGCTCGTCCGGGTCGTCGTCGAGGGCTGCCACGCCGTCGCGCCACAGGTCCGCCCCGTCGGCGCCGACCAGGCGCAGCCCCACGCCGGGCAGGGGCCGGCCGATCGAGCCGGGCGTGGCCACCCCGCCGACCAGTGTCGAGGTGAGCACCGGCGCGGTCTCGGTGAGGCCGTACCCGATGTGCACCCGGTGGCCGGTGACCTCGGTGAAGCGCGCCGCGACCGTGCGGTCGAGCGGCGCCGCGCCGCAGACCGCCACCCGCACCGACGCGGTCGCCGCGCGGGCCGTGCCGGCGTCCGCCCAGGTCGCGAACATCGACGGTACGCCGACCAGCACCGTCACGCGGTGTCGGGCGATCTCGTGCAGCCCCGCTGTCGGGCCCGGCTCGTCCAGCAGCACGCCGGTGGCGCCGTGCCGCACGACCGCGCCGAGCCCCGAGTTGAGCCCGTACGCGTGGAACAGCGGCAACGCGAGCAGGACGGTGTCCGCGGGCCCGACCACCGGCGGATCGATGGCCGCTACCTGGTCCTGGTTGGCGAGCAGCGCCCGGTGCGACAGCATCGCCCCCTTGGGCCGACCCTCGGTGCCCGAGGTGTAGAGCAGGACCGCGAGGTCGTCGCCGCCGCGGCGGGGGCGGGGTGCCGGTCCGGGGGCCTCGGCGGTCGGCGGCGCGGTGTACGTGGCGGTGAGCGCGGGCAGCTCGTCGGCGACGTCGGCGACCAGGCCCCGAACGCGATCGGTGGCGACGAGCAGCGAGGCGCCCGAGTCGGCCAGTAGGTGCCGCAGCTCCGGTGCGGTGAGGCCGGGGTTGACCGGCACGGCGACCAGCCCGGCGCGGAGGGCGCCGAACCAGGTGACCACGAAGTCGGGGGTGTTGGGCAGCGCGACGGCGACGCGGGGCGGGACGGCGCCGGGGTCGGTGGGCGGCGCGGCGACGGACAGGCCGCGTGCGGCGGCGTCGATCGCGGTGTCCAGTTCGGACCAGCTCAGCGTCTGGTCGCGCCAGTGCAGCGCGGCCCGGTCGGGACCGTCGAGGGCCGCCCGGCGGACCTGGTCGGCGAGGTTCGGCGCGGAGTCGGCCGTGGCGTCCTGCACGGTGATCGAGTCTGGCACAGCGGACGGCGACAGGCCACGCCCGACGGGCCGGCCGCGGGACCGGCGACAGGCGGGCGCGATAGTCCCATTTATGGGACTGTCCCGTGTGTCATCGGTGATTCGACGGCGTCCTGCCGACGGGACGCGCGCCGTCCCTCCCGGACACTCCGGCCGGGCCCGCCCGAACACCGGAAACGGCCCGTGCACCGGGCCGGCGAGAGCCCCTCCGAGCAGGGAATCCATCCTGGATCACCGGGCCGACGGAAAGTCAATCGCACACGACGGACAACCGGTCCGCCGCTGGCGCGGAGGAGCGGTAAATACTTCCGCCTTGTGTAACGGACTTGCCACGCGCGGGTGACGTTGGCCCTATCATCACTCGGGTCGGGTCACCCCATTTGCCGTGAGTCGACACCCCTCAGCCCGAGGAGGCCCCCGTGCCTGTGAGCGCATTGGACCAGCACCTCCAGGGGAGTTGCCGCCCGCCGGCAAGCCCCGCGACCGTCCTGCCCGACCGAAGGCCCGGTCGGGCCGCCCTGACCAGACACAGACCGGCCGGTCCGGCGGTCGACGGGACGGAGGCGACACGGTGACCACCTTCGGATACGCGGAACGCCCGCTCGGCCTGACCGGCCAGCCGGCCCGCTCCCACGTCAACGAGCGGCCGGCGGCCCGCGCCCCACTCGACGACCAGCACGGCGCCGTCGTACGCGGTGACGGCGCGACCAGCCGGATCCGCAGCCGACCGCACCACAACGAGCCGCCGCCACGACCCGCGGCGCCCGGCGCGAACGCGAAGTCGGCCGGTGGCCGGGTCGCCGTACCCCGGCCGGCCATGCCGGTGCAGGGTCGCCGGGTCAGCGACACGCCGGCGGTGACGGCCGAGCCGCCGGCGGCGGAGACGGCGGTGCTTCCGGCGGTGCCCGCGGCCGCCGCCACCGCCCCGACCGGGTTTCCGAGCCGCCCGGACCCGTCCGACCCGGCCACCGAGGTCTGGACGCTGATCGAGCGCGCCCAGGCCGGCGAGTCCGAGGCGTTCGGTCTGATCTACGACCGGTACGTGGACACCGTCTTCCGGTTCGTCTACTTCCGGGTCGGCAACCGCCAACTCGCCGAGGACCTCACCTCGGACACCTTCCTGCGCGCGCTCAAGCGGATCGGCAGCTTCACCTGGCAGGGCCGCGACCTCGGCGCCTGGCTGGTCACCATCGCCCGCAACCTGGTCGCGGACCACTTCAAGTCGGGTCGGTACCGGCTGGAGGTCACCACCGGGGACGTGCTCGACGCCGACCGGGAGGACCGGGGTCCGGAGGGCAGCCCGGAAGCGGCGGTGGTGGAGCACATCACCAACGTCGCCCTGCTCAGCGCCGTGAAGCAGCTCAACCCCGAGCAGCAGGAGTGCATAGTGCTCCGCTTCCTCCAGGGCTTCTCGGTCGCCGAGACGGCCCGCGCGATGGGCAAGAACGAGGGCGCCATCAAAGCTCTCCAGTACCGGGCCGTCCGCGCCCTGGCCCGACTCCTGCCCGACGGCTTCCAGCCGTAGATTGTTACGGCGAGCCGACGGCGTCGATCGATGTCCGCGCAGCTCAGGGCCGGCCTCGCCCGGTGACGACGATCACTTTCCGTAATTTCGGCTCCGCCCGGCCCGTAACCCGTGCCCGGCCCGCCGCGTTTCTCCGGGTGCGACCGGTGGTTTCCCGGCCGTGACCAGCGAGAGGAGGTGCCTGCGGTGGACGACATCCTCTTCTCCCGTCGGCGCGCCGAGCGCTTCGCGCAGCTTCTCGACGAGGCCAACGGCGCTCGGCGACACCACGTGCGCTCCCGGGTAGACGGACAACTCGCGCCACTCGTCGCTGTCGGGCAGCGGCTCAGCGTCGACCCACCGGCAGTCGAGGTGAACCAGGAGTTCCGCACCGGCCTGCGGGCGATGCTGCTCGCCACCGCCGAGCGGGAAGGGCTGGGCAACCCACCGGCGGCCGCCACCGAACCGGCCGCCACGACCAACCGTGGTCGGCTGCTGCCGGCGGTCACCGCCCGACGGGCCCGCGCCCGAGGCGCGATAGTGGTCGGCATCGCGGCCGGCGCCATCGCCGTCTCGGGGATCTCCGCCGCCAGCGAGAACGCGGTGCCCGGCGACGCGCTCTACGGCATGAAGCGCTCGACCGAACGGGCGCAGCTCGCCCTGGCCAGCTCGGACATCAGCCGTGGCCAACTCTTCCTCGACTTCGCCCGAACCAGGCTCGGCGAAGCCGCCAAGTTGCGCGGTGACCGGGTCGGTTACAGCGCCGTCCTCGACGACATGGACGCCGACACCCGGCAGGGCGTACGCCTGCTCGCCTCCGCCGCGGTGCAGCAGGCCCAGCCGGGCAGCCTGGACACGCTCAACGCCTTCGTGGCGAGCCAGCGCCGGGCGGTGAGCGGCCTGCTCGACGGGAGCACCCGCGCCGAACGGGAACGCACCCAGCGGTCGCTGCTGCTGCTGGAGAGCATCCGGCACCGGTCGGACGCCCTGCGCGCGGCGATCACCTGCGGTCTGCCGGTGCCCAGCGCCAGCGACGCCCTCGGCCCGAATCCGAGCACCTGCCCCGGGTCGCGCTGACCGCCGCCCTATACCGCACGCCCGGCCGGCCGCGCCGCAGTTCACACTGTGCCCGGCCGGTCGACCGTTTCCGGCGGCTACCCTCGCGGGAGGCAGTTGTCGTACCGGTGAGGAAGGGAATCGTGTGGCGCGTAGCCGTAAGGTGACGGTCAGCACCGACGCCGAGGGGCACACCGCCGGCTGGGCGGAGACCGACCTGGCCCCGGTCGGCGCGCCCGATCCGACCGCCGCCGCCTTCTTCGACGTGGACAACACGATGATGCAGGGCGCCTCGATCTACTGGTTCGCCCGGGGTCTCGCCTCCCGCAACTACTTCACCAGCGCCGACCTGGCCCGGTTCGCCTGGCAGCAGCTCCGCTTCCGGCTGTTGGCCCGGGAGCACGCCGGTGACATGTCGCTGGCGAAGGAGGCCGCGCTGGCCTTCGTGAAGGGCTGGCGGGTCGACGAGGTGGAGAGCCTCGCCGAGGAGATCTTCGACGAGATGATGGCCCCCCGGATCTGGGCCGGCACCCACCAGCTCGCCCAGCGTCACCTGGCGGCCGGTCAGCGGGTCTGGCTGGTCAGCGCCGCCCCGGTGGAGCTCGGCCGGGTGATCGCCGCCCGGCTCGGCCTGACCGGCGCCATCGGCACGGTGGCCGAGGTCTGCGACGGGGCGTACACCGGGCGGTTGGTGGGTGACCTGATGCACGGGCCGGCCAAGGCCGAGGCGGTGACCCAGCTCGCCGCCGTGGAAGGGCTCGACCTGAGCCGCTGCGCCGCGTACAGCGACTCGGCGAACGACCTGCCGCTGCTCTCCGCCGTGGGACGGGCGGTGGCGGTCAACCCGGACGGCACCCTGCTGCGGCAGGCCCGCCAGCACCGCTGGGAGGTGCGCGACTTCCGCACCGGGCGGCGGGCCGTGCGGATCGCCGTACCGTCGACGGCGGCGGCCGGGCTGGTCGTCGGCGCGGTCACCGCCGGCCTGGCCCTCCAGCGTCGTCGTCGCGCCGGCTGAGGGTCAGGGACCGAACGGGTCGGGTCGTCGTTCCAGCAGCGTGTGCAGGGTCTGCTGGATGGTCTCCCGCACCTGGTCGGCGAGGTTGAAGACGACCAGCGGGTCGTCCGCCGAGTCGGTCAGGTGGGCGGTGGGGATCGGCGGGCAGAACTCGATGAGCCACTTGCTCGGCAGCGGCACCATGCCCAGCGGGCCGAGCCACGGGAACGTCGGCGTGACCGGGAAGTAGGGCAGCTTGAGCAGCCGGGCCAGCGGCTTGATGTCAGCGAGCATCGGGTAGATCTCCTCGCCACCCACTATCGCGACCGGCACGATCGGGGTGCCGGTGCGCAGCGCCGCCGAGACGAAGCCGCCCCGCCCGAACCGCTGGAGCTTGTATCTGTCGGCGTAGAGCTTGCCGATGCCCTTGAAGCCCTCCGGGAACACCCCGACCAGGTCACC
Source organism: Micromonospora sp. WMMD1120 (assembly GCF_029626235.1). Lineage (NCBI taxonomy): Bacteria > Bacillati > Actinomycetota > Actinomycetes > Micromonosporales > Micromonosporaceae > Micromonospora > Micromonospora sp. WMMD1120. The sequence goes on from NZ_JARUBO010000005.1 coordinate 1,364,363, forward strand.
GCCGCCGAGCAGCCGCTCCGCGTCCGGGTTGCAGGCAACGGTGCCGCCGGTCTTGCGGGCCAACTCGGAGACGACAGGCATCCGGAAGACCAGGTCCGCGCCGAGCAGCCGCAGGTAGCGGTGTGTGGGGTGCTTGTCGTGCAGCGCCGCCGAGAGGATCAGCGCGTCCAGCGCCACCGTCCCGGAGTGGTTACCCACGACCAGGGCGGGCCCGTCGACGGGAACGTGCTCCACGCCGCTGACCTCGGTGCGGAACCAGTCCCGGTAGAGCCTGCGCAGCAGGGGGTGGAAGACCGCGTCGGTCAGGTCCGGGTCGAAGCCGAACTCGTCGACCTCGTAGTCGCCCGCGAGCCGCCGGCGCAGGAACGCCAGCCCGCTCGCGACCCTGCGGTCCCACTGGTCGCCCGGACGGTCCGGCACCGCCGGCTCGGTGCCGCCTGTCGGCGCGGCGTGGGATTCGCCGGCCGGCGTCGGCGCGGCGTCGGACTCGGCCACCGGCGTCGGCGCGGCCTGCGCGGCGGGTCGGTGTCCGTTGCGCCGCGCCGGCTCCGGGGTCGACTCAGGCCCCTGCTGGGGTACGCCGAACCGCCCGACCCACTGCGGGTCGCGCCCCTCCACCGGCCCGGTCACGAGGAACGCTCCCGGACGGCGGCGCGGACCTGTCGGATTCCGTCGAGGACGAGCTGCTCGGCGGCGGCCAACTGGTCCCGGGTGACCACCGCCCCGCCGTGGTGGGCCTTGATGAAGTCCTCGAACGCCTCGGCGGTGGAGCGCGGGGTGAAGCCGTACTCCTGCGCGAGCCGGCTGGTGTCGACCACCCGGCCGTGCACGAACAGGTCGACCTGGTCCAGGCCGTAGCGGCCGAAGCCCATGGTGCGGGCCAGCGCCGCGGCGCCGGAGAGGCCCGGCTCGAACACCGGCACCGCCACCCGGCCGGCGCGCCGGATCGCCTGGGACAGCGACAGCACCCCGGGGCCGGCGACGTTGTAGGTGCCCGGATGGTCCTCCACGATCGAGCGGTGCAGCACCTCCAGCGCGTCGTCGAAGTGCAGGAACTGGAGGCGGGGGTCCCGGCCGAACACTGTCGGCACGAACGGTTGCGAGAAGTAGCGGGTCAACGTGGTGTCGGCCGTCGAGCCGATGAACGGGGCGAAGCGCAGCACCGTGGCGGTGACGTCGGGTCGGCGGCGACGGAAGCCCCGGACATACCCCTCCAGGTCGAGGATGTCGCGGCCGAAACCGCCGCGCGGCACCTCGCGGGGCTCGGTCTCCTCGGTGAAGACCGCCGGGTCCCGGAACGACACCCCGTACGCGGCTGTGGACGAGCGGACCACGAGCTTGCGCAGCCGGGGCGCGCGCTGGCAGGCGGCGAGCATCTGCATGCTGCCGATGACGTTCTGGTCCTTCATCGCGGACCGGCCACCGTGCTGCGGGTCGGGGGCGGTGACCAGCGCGAGGTGCACCACCGCGTCGACGTCCAGGTCGGCGAGGAGGCCACCGAGCGAACCGCTGTCGACGCGGAGCCTCTCGACGCGGTCGAGGAGGTCGGTGAACTCGGCACCGGAGTCGGGCGCGTCCACCCCGATGACCCGCTCGATGCGCGGGTCGGCGGCCAGCCGGGCCGCCACGTGGGCGCCCAGGTATCGACCGATCCCGGTGACGACGACAACCCCCGGAGCACCTGGGGTGCCACCGGGGGTCATCTGACGCACCTACCCCGGCAGGGCGGATCGAGCCGGGACGACCACGGCCTGATCACCTGAGCCTCCGGAGATCGACTGTTGGGCAAGTGACGCCGGGCCGGGTGAGCCGGGGGTACGCCGGCGCAGCATGCGCCGGCGGCCTGCCCGTCAGTGCCCGGCCGCGATCACTTGCCGAGACGGCGACGCTGGACGCGGGTCTTGCGCAGCAGCTTGCGGTGCTTCTTCTTAGCCATGCGCTTACGGCGCTTCTTGACCACCGAGCCCATACGACAGCCTTTCGATACAACGTGCGGGGCGGACCGGATGACACCACGCAGGTGGCGACGGCGACCGCATGCGGACAACGGACCGGACCAGTCTGGGCGGCAGGGCGCACCGGCGGGGTCTCGGTCGGGGTCCAGGGTAGCCGCAGGGCGTCAACCGGACCAACGCGCCCCCGTCGATGGTGGTCAGCGGGCGCTCGGAGGGCGGCGCTGTAGCTCAGGCGGTCTCCTGGAAAGCACCACGGAGATATTCGTGCACCGCGTGCTCGGGCACCCGGAATGACCGGCCCACCCGCACAGCGGTGAGCTCACCGCTGTGCACGAGGCGATAGACGGTCATCTTCGACACCCGCATGACCGTCGCCACTTCCGCGACGGTAAGGAACTTGACCTCCGACAGCCGCCCGTCGGACTGTGACCCGGCCATGGCTCACCGACCCATCCCATGCCCGGCGCGTGCCAACCCGACGGATGCTCCGGGTCGGGCCGGCGACGCGCGTGTTATCAGTACGGTAGCGGGGCGGTTGTGACCGGCGCGATCCCTTCGTACAACTGATCATGTTTCGACGCCGGGTTCACCCGATCCGCGCTCCCGGTATCGGCCCGACCGGCACCCCCGTCCGGTTTCTCCCACGGCCTCTCACTCGGTGCGCAGGGCGACCACCGGGTCGAGCCGGCCGGCGCGCTGCGCGGGGACCACCCCGAAGACGATCCCCACCGCCGCCGACACGCCGAAGGCGAGCGCCAACGACCACCAGGTGATCGCGGCCGGGATGGGCGAGAAGGCATCGACCAGCAGAGCCGTCCCCACGCCCAACGCCATCCCGGTGACCCCACCGATGGTGGTCAGCAGCACCGCCTCCAGCAGGAACTGCACCCCGATGTCGCGGGGGCGCGCGCCGACCGCCTTGCGCAGGCCGATCTCCCGGGTCCGTTCCCGGACGCTGACCAGCATGATGTTGGAGACGCCGACCCCGCCGACGAGCAGCGAGATGCCGGCGATGGCGGCCAGCACGCCGGTGAGGACGCCGAGGATGTCGCCGAGGACGCCGAGGATCTGTTGCTGGGTGACGGCGCTGAACTCGGTGTCCGGGTGCCGGCGGTTCAGCTCGGCGACGATCCGTTCGCCCAGCTCCTCGATCCGCTCCCGGTCCGGGGCCTTCACCGCGATGCCGTCCACCCGCTGGGTACCCCAGAGCCGCTGCGCGGCGGTCACCGGGACGTGCACCTCGTCGTCCCGGTCGACGCCCAGGCTCTGGCCGAGCGGCGCGAAGACGCCGATCACCCGGAACCGCACCCCGGCCAGCGTCACCTGCTGGCCGAGCGGTTCCCGGTCGGGGAAGAGCGCACGGGCCACCGAGTCGCCGAGTACCGCCACCCGCCGGGCGGTGTCCACGTCCGTTCCGGTGAGGTAGCGGCCCCGGGCCAACGACCTGGTGAACACCGCCGGCGTCGTCTCCAGCACACCCTGCACGGTGGTGAAGTCGGAACGGGCACCGGCCCGCGCGGTCGCCCCGGAGGCGACGGTGACCGCCACCCGGTCGGGGTCACCCACCACCCGGTTGACGGCGTCCACGTCCTTGAGGGTCAGCGGGGAGACCACCGGGGCGTTGCCCACCTCGATCCGGCCGGGGACGACGAGCAGCAGGTTGGAACCAAGGCCCTCGACCTGCTGCTCGACCTTCTGCTTGGTGCCGGTGCCGATGGCCACCAGCAGGACCACCGAGGCCACCCCGATGATCACCCCGAGCATGGTCAGCGCGCTGCGCAACCGGTTGGCGCGCAGCGCGTCCAGCGCCACCCGCCACGCCTCGGCGACCCTCACGAAGCGCCTCCGGGCCGCTCGGCGTCGGGCGTACCCCGGTCGGCGCCCCGCCGGGCCTCCTCGGCCCCGCGCGGAAGGCGCCCGGTGGCTCCGGCGGCGCCACCGGAGCCACCGGACGGGTGCCCCGGGCCGCTTCCGGACGCGGACCGGGGCTCCGCGCTGGGAGCGGGGACCAGTGTCGCAGGTCGACTGTGATCAACGGACGGCGGTCGATCATGACCGGCGGAGGGGTCGCCCGTCGGGGGTCCGGCGTCCGCGTCACTGTCCGCGACGACCACGCCGTCGCGCATCGTGATCCGCCGTCGGGCGCGGGCCGCCACCTCCTGGTCGTGGGTGACCATCACCAGCGCCACCCCGGACTCCGCGTTCAGTTGCTCCAGCAGCTCCAGCACCGCCGCGCCGGTGACGCTGTCCAGGTTGCCCGTGGGTTCGTCGGCCAGCAGCACCGTCGGCTCGGTGACCAGCGCACGGGCGATCGCCACCCGCTGCTGCTCACCACCGGACATCTGGTTGGGCCGGTGGTCCAGGCGGTGCCCGAGGCCGACCCGACCGAGCATCGCCGCCGCCCGTGCCCGGCGCTGCCGGGCCGACACGCCCCGGTAGACCAGGGGCAGCGCCACGTTCTCCACCGCCGACGTACGCGGCAGCAGGTGGAACGCCTGGAAGACGAAGCCGATCGTCTCGTTGCGCAGGGTGGCCAGCTCCGGCGGGGTGAGCGCGCCGACGTCCCGCCCGCCGATCACCAGGCGGCCACCGGTGGGCCGGTCCAGCCCGCCGAGCAGGTGCATCAGGGTGGACTTGCCGGAGCCGGACGGGCCGACCAGTGCCACATAGTCCCCCGGTCGCACGACGAGCGTCACCCCCCGCAGCGCCTCGACGGACACCCCGTCGAGCTGGTAGGTCCGGGACACGTCCACCGCCTCGATCGCCGGCGGACCAGCGGTCACCGGACCTCCTGGCCGTCGCGGACCCGGTCCGTGCCGCGTACGACGATCCGCTCGCCGGGTTGGACGCCGTCGAGGATCTGCACCAGGTCCGACCCCTGCACGCCCACCGTCACCGGCGCCCGGTCCGCCCGACCGTCGCGGACCACCCAGACCGCGTCCCGGCCGTCGGCGGAGAACACCGCCGAAGCGGGGACGGTCACCGCGTCGGCGGCCTCGCGTACCCGCAGCCGCACTATCGCGTTCATGCCCGGCCGGGGACTCGGGGCCGGCTGGTCCTCGGCCAGCGTGCCGGCGCCCAGCGCGAGGCGTACCCGGTAGGTGACGCCGCCCTGTGCGGAGCTGGTGGGCAACACGTCGACCGAGCGGACGGTGGCCTCGTAGCTGGCCCCGGTGACGGCGTCCAGCTCGACGGTGGCGGGCACGCCAGCCTTCACCAGCAGCACGTCGGTCTCGTCCACCTCGGCGAGCAGCCCGAGCTGGCCGGTGTCCACCACCGTCAGCACCGGCGCTCCGGCGGTGACCAGGCCGCCGACCGCTACCGCGTCGTCGACCCCGGCGGGCGGCCCGCCCTGGTTGGGGGTGAACACGGACGGGTCGAGCCCGGCCGGGCCGCCGGCCTGCTCCAGGAGCCCGGCGAGACCACCGCTCGGGCCGCCGCCGGCCCGGACGCCGCCCGGCTGGACCACGCCGGCGATGGGCGCGCGCAGGGTCAGCGCGTCCACAGTCGCCCTCGCGAGGTCGTACGCCTGCTGGGCCTGGAGCCGCTGCGCGGCGGAGAGCGCGCCGACGGCGGAACCCAGCCCGTTGATGCCCCGCTGCACCGCGCGGACGGCCTGGTCGGCGCTACGCGCGGCGGCGGCGTACTGCCGCTGCGCCGAGGTGACCTGGGTCAGCAACGCCTCCCGTAGCTGCGGGTCGGCGATCTTCTCGGCGGCGTCCCGGGCGGTGTCGAACGCCTCGTCGGCGGCCCTGTCGGTGCTGCGCCGGCTGCTGCTCAGGTTGCCGGTGGAGACGCCGCGACCCGCGCGCCTGGCGGCGTCGAGGGCCTGCTCGGCCTGGCGCAGCCGCTGTCGGGCCGACGGGGAGTCGACGACGGCGAGCACCTGGCCGCGCCGCACCCGCTGCCCGGGTTGCACCCGCAGGCTGGCCACTGTGCCGTCGGCGGGCGCGGTCAGGGTGGCGGCGGCCCGCGCGGTGACGGTGGCCGGCGCGTCGATCACCTCGGTGACCGGGTTGCGGGCGGCCGAGGCGAGCGCGAGATCGGGCTCGTCGTCCCCGCAGGACGCGGCGGTGGTGGCGGTCAGGGCGGCGAGCGCGGTCAGGACGACGAGCAGGCGGGGCCGGCGGGTGCTGCCCGACCGAGGTGACTGAGGGCGAGGCACCCGTCGATGGTACGGCCCGGGGTCACCCCACCCCCGCGTCCCGTCAGGCGACGGTGGCGCGCACGTACGCGACGCACTCGTCGTGCAGCGTCGACCACTGCTCGCCGAACGCCTTCTCGGCAGCCACGTCGAGGCCACGACGATCGTGCACCACGGTCTTGAAGAAGGTGAGCAACCGCAGCGGCCCGTACCTGTCGACGAGGTGGCGTACGGCCAGGTAGCCGACGCCGTAGCTGCCGGCGACCCGCTCGGCGGAGGCGTCGTCGGCGGGGTTCACGCCCGCCAGCTTCCCGTCCCACCCGCCGCGGACCAGCTTGCGCACGTCGGCGATGCCCTCGTACCTGTCGACGGCCTGACCGCCGGAGCCGGCGAACTCGGCCAGCCCCTCCACCAGCCACCAGTCGTCTTTGCCCGGGTAGCCGCGCTCCGGCAGGGACGCGGCGTGGGTCAACTCGTGCCGCAGCAGGTCGTCGGTGCCGTTGCTGGTCAACCCCTCGGCGTTGAGCACCACCTCGTGGTGCCCGCCGCCCACCGTCACCGCGTAGCCGCCGGTCCACTCGGGACGCTCGCCGCCGTACCAGCGTTGCCACTCGGTCCGGCCGGCGTAGAAGATCCGGTAGCGGTCCGGGGGTGACCCGGTCACCGCGTACCCGTCGGCGACCCGCGCGGCGGCTTCGGCCTGCGTGAGCAGGCCGGGCAGCTTACCGCGCAGCGCCGGGGTGGTGGCGACGATGGTCCGCGCGCCGACGGCCACCGCCAGGTCGCTGATCTCCCACGGACGGGTGCCGGTCTCCACCGACTTGGACTCCTCCAGGGCGAGCAGCCGGGGCTGGTCGCCGCTCTCCCGCCAGCGGGTGCCGATCAGCACCGGGCTGGGCCGGCAGTTCGGTGTGACGAAGCAGTACTGGAAGCGCACCAGGAGACGCCACTCGCCGGCCTTGCCGGTGATCGGGGTGGGTAGTCCGCTCGGCTCGGCCCGCCAGCCGGTGACCCTGAGCGCGCGCAGCGCGGCGAACCGCCGACCCAGGTCCCTGTGGGCGGCGGGATCGGCGATCGCGAGGTAGCCCGCGCGGTCGCCGGCGAGGAGCGCCGACGACTGCCTCTGCAACTGGGCGGTGATCCGGTCGGACAGCGCCCGCGCCACGGCGGTCGCCGGATCGTCGGACGCCGGGGCGCCGGTCCGGCTGATGGTGGTGCGGGCGCCACCCTCCCGGATCACCTGCACCACGAGCAGCGCCGGCAGGCCACAGCCCAGCAGCACGACGACCACCACGAACACCGTCCACAGCGGCCAGAGCCGTCGCGGTGGGGGCTGCTGCACCTCGTCTGTCACCCGCCGAAGGGTACGACCAATCGGCGCGAGCGGCGAGGCCGCCCCGAGCCGATCGACCCGGCGCGGTCGCTCACCCGGCGGAGCCCGGCCAGCCGACCTCGTCGAAACGGCGTCAGCGCTCCGTCGCCGGACCGCTGACCGCCGCGATCACTTCTTGGAGACCAGGGCGCGACCGAAGAAGACGAGGTTGGCGGGGCGCTCGGCGAGCCGGCGCATCAGGTAGCCGTACCACTGGTCGCCGTACGGGACGTAGGTGCGGACCGTGTAACCCTCGCCGGCCAGCCGGGCCTGCTCCTCGGGGCGGATGCCGTAGAGCATCTGGAACTCGAAACGCTCCGGCCCCCTGTCGAACCACCGGGCCCGGTCCTCGCCGATGGCGATCATCCGGGGGTCGTGGGTGGCCAGCATCGGGTAGCCGTCGCCGGACATCAGGATGTTCATGCAGCGGACGTAGGACCGGTCCACCTCGCGGGCCGACTGGTACGCCACCGACTCCGGCTCCTTGTAGGCGCCCTTGCACAGCCGCACCCGGGAGCCGGCCGAGGCCAGCTCCCGGCAGTCCGACTCGGTCCGCCGCAGGTACGACTGGAGCACCGCGCCGGTCGACGGGAAGTCCTTGCGCAGCCGGCTCAGCACCTCCAAGGTCGAGTCGGTGGTGGTGTGGTCCTCCATGTCCAGGGTGACCGTGGTGCCCGCCGCGTCGGCCGCCGCGCAGATCGCCCGCGCGTTGTCGTACGCCAGCTGCTCGTCGAACATCTGGCCGAGGGCGGAGAGCTTCACGCTCACCTCGGCGGCCGGGGTGAGCCCTCCGGCGGCGAGCATCTTCAGCAACGTCAGGTATTCGTCGCGGGTGGCGACGGCCTGCTCGGGGGTGACGGTGTCCTCGCCGAGGTGGTCGAGGGTGACAGCGAGACCGTCGTCGACGAGCCCGCGGGTCGCGCGCAACGCGTCGTCGGTGGCGGCGCCGGCGACGAACCGGCGGACGACGTCCCGGGTGTACGGGGCAGTCGCGACGAGCCGCTCGACCTGGGATGACCGGGAGGCGGCGAGAATGACGGAACGGAGCATGAGCCGAGCGTAACGCCCCTGCCAGGACCCCCGCCGAGGGGCGGTCAGGGCTGCGGGGCTGGCGTCGATCAGCTACAACGATGCCGTGGACCAACACCCCCGCCCCCGCCGCCGGCTCCGGTCGGCCTCCGTCCAGCTCGGCGCTCTCACCGCGCTCGCGCTCGCCCTGTCCGGATGCAACATGACCTCTGACGACGACGATGACGACGACTGCGCCCTCGGGCCGGTCGGCGGCGGCGGAACCGTGGCGCTGGCGATGCGCGTCAACGATCCCGCCGCCGCTCCCCGCGCGCCGGAGTCGACCACCGCGGCGCTGCCCGAGCGCGGCGGGTTCGGCACCCACCTCGCCTCCTGCGGCGGCTGAGGTGCGTCGCGAGACGGTCACGCCCCGCGCGGACTGGGACGCCACCATCCGGGCGCAGGGCCTGGTCTACGTCGACACCGAACTGCCCGACGGCGGGATCTCCTCGTACTGGGACGAGACCGGCGCGTACGCGTTCGACCTGGACGAGGTGCTGCGGCTGGAGGAGGCCACCGAGGAGCTGCACCGGATGTCGGTGGCCGCCGCCGAGCACGTGGTGGCTCGACGTCGGTACGCCGAGTTCGGCATCCCGGAGTGGGCGGCCGAGGCGGTGGCCCGGTCGCTGCGCGAGGCGCCACCCACCCTCTACGGACGCTTCGACCTGGCGTACGACGGCACCTGGCCGCCGAAGATGCTGGAGTACAACGCGGACACCCCCACCGCGCTCGTCGAGGCGAGCATCATCCAGTGGTACTGGTTGGAGGAGACCCGGCCCGACCTGGACCAGTGGAACAGCCTGCACGAACGGCTGGTCGGCGCGTGGGCCAAGATCGGCGCCGGGTTGCACGAACCCCGGGTGCACGTGCTCTGGTCGAACGAGGAGGAGTCCGGCGAGGACCACATGACCGCCGGTTACCTCGCCGAGACCGCCCGGCAGGCCGGCCTGAGCGTGACGTTGCAGCCGATCCAGGAGATCGGCTGGGACGGCCGCCGCTTCGTGGACGCCGCCGACCAACCGGTCACCACCTGCTTCAAGCTCTATCCCTGGGAGTGGATGCTGGCCGAGCCCTACGGGCCGGCGGCGCTGGACCCGGGCACCCCGACCACCTGGATCGAGCCGGCCTGGAAGCTGCTGCTCTCCAACAAGGCGCTGCTCGCGGTCCTCTGGGAGCTGTATCCGGGCCACGAGTACCTGCTCCCGGCGTACCTGGACGCACCGCGCGGCATGCCGGAGTACGTGGCGAAGCCGCTGCTGGGGCGCGAGGGCGGTTCGGTGCGGATCGTCACCGCCGCCGAGGAGATCACCAACCCGGGGATCTACGGCGACGAGGGCTGGTGTTACCAGGAGTTCCGGGCGTTGCCGCAGTTCGCCGGCAACCACATGGTGCTGGGCAGCTGGATCGTCGACGGTGAGTCGGCCGGGGTGGGGGTGCGGGAGAGCGCGAGTCTGATCACCGACGGCTACGCGCGGTTCCTGCCGCACTACATCGACGCGCCACGCGCCCCGTGAGTCGTCTACCGTTGAGGTGTGAACTTCGACGCGTACGCCCGGACCGGCGTTGACCTGGTCAACGCCCGTCTGGACGACCTCGACGACCTGCGGGCCCTCTTCGGCGCCGACCACGCCTGGATGAGCGACGAGGTCGTGGAACGGGACGTCGCCATCTTCCGGCGGGCCCAGAAGCGGCTGCGCGACGTCTTCGAGTACGGCACCTCGGGTCGGGACGCCAAGGCGGTCGCCGAGCTGAACGCGCTGCTGGAGGCGTTCCCGGTGCAGCCGCGCATCTCCGGGCACGACTCCAGCGACTGGCACATGCACGTGACCAGCCGTGGCGCGTCGGTCAGCGCGGAATACCTGGCCGGCGCGGTCTGGGGCCTCTCGGTGTGGCTCTGCGAGTACGGCAGCGCCAGGTTCGGGGTCTGCGCCGACGAGCGGTGCGGCAACGTCTACCTGGACACGTCGTCCAACTGCTGCCGGCGCTTCTGCTCGGAGCGCTGCGCCACCCGCTCACACGTGGCGGCGCACCGTGCCCGCAAGCGGGCGGCGGTCGGCGAGCAGGTGACCGTCGCCCCGCAGCAGACCGCCGACGCGGACTCGCTCTCGCCGGTGCGCTGACCCCGACTCCGCCCCTTGTCGGGCGGGTCAGGCGTCGACCGGGGACGACGCGGTCAGGTGCTGGCGCGCGAACTCCAGCGCGGCGCGCAGGTCCGCCTCGCGCACCGCGCGACTCTTCGCGCCCCGGGTGGCGACCTCCACCGCCACCGCTCCGGTGAAGCCCCGGCCAGCCAGCGACGAGAGCAGCTCCGCGCAGGGCTGGGTGCCGCGCCCGGGCACCAGGTGCTCGTCGCGCCCCTCGCCGGTGCCGTCCCCGAGGTGCACGTGGGCCAACCCGGCGCCCATCCGGTCGGCCATCTCGAGGGGGTCGCTGTGCGACGCCGCGCAGTGCGACAGGTCCAGGGTGTACGACGGGTAGCCGGTGTCGGTGGGATCCCAACCCGGCACGTACGGAACGAACTGCCGGCCGGCCATCCGCACCGGGTACATGTTCTCCACGGCGAAGCGCAGCCCGCCGAACCGGTCGGCGACAGTGGCCAGCCCCTCGGCGAAGTTGCGCGCGTAGTCACGCTGCCAGGTGAACGGTGGGTGCACCACGACTGTCGGCGCCCCCAGCGTCTCGGCCAGCTCGGCGGCCCGGCGCAGACGCTCCCACGGGTCGGGGCTCCAGACCCGCTGGGTGACCAGCAGGCAGGGCGCGTGCACCGAGAGCACCGGCACGTCGTAGTGCGCGGCGAGGCCACGCAGGGCCCCCGCGTCCTGGCTGACCACGTCGGTCCAGACCATCACCTCGACGCCGTCGTAGCCGAGCGCCGAGGCCAGTTGGAACGCCGCGGCGGTCGGCTCGGGGAAGACCGACGAGCTGGACAGGAGCACGGGCACCGGGGAAGTCACATCAGCCAGGGTAGCCCGGCGGCGCTGTCCGCATCGTGACGAGCGCCGGCAAACAGCCCTAAACCGGTCACCCGGTCAGCGCGGTTCGAGTTGGTCGAGCCGGCGGAGGATGACCCCCTCCCGCAGCGCCCACGGGCAGATGTCCAGCGAGTCGATGTCCAGCCGGCGCAGCACCGCCTCGGCGACCACGGCGCCGGCCAGCAGTTGGTGGGCCCGACCCGCGCTGACCCCCTCCAACTCCATGAGCTGAGCCGGTGGGATGTGCCTGATGAAGCCGATGACCTGCCGCAGACCGGCGCGGGTCAGGCTGCGCCGCACCCACAGCCCGGCGCCGGACGGGGCCGCCCCGGCCAGCCGGGCCAGGGTGCGGAACGTCTTCGAGGTGGCCACCGTGCGATCCCAACCGACCTGGATGATCTGGTCGGCCACCTTGTCCAACCGGCCTTCGACGTACTCCCGCAGCTTCTCGACGGCCTCCGCCGACGGCGGGGCCGCGCTGCCCGCATCGACCCGCAGCCGCTCCCGGGTCAGCCGGCCGGCCCCGAGCGGCAGCGAGATGGCGACCTCCGGGTCCTCGTCGATGCCGGCCGCGATCTCCAGCGAGCCACCGCCGATGTCCAGCACCAGCAGCCGCCCCGCCGACCAGCCGAACCACCGCCGGACCGCCAGGAACGTCATCCGCGCCTCGTCCGCGCCGGAGAGCACCGCCAGGCGTACGCCGGTCTCGTCGCGGACCCGGGCCAGCACCTCGGCCGCGTTCGTGGCGTCGCGCACGGCGGAGGTGGCGAACGCGATGAGGTCGTCGGCCTCCAACCCGCCGGCCGCCGCCTTGGCCATGCCCACGGCCTTCACCAGGCCGTCCGCGCCGGTCTCGGTGAGCGCGCCGTCCGGGCCGATCTGCTCCGCCAGCCGGAGCACCACCTTCTCGGAGTGCGCCGGCCACGGGTGCGCGCCGTGGTGCGCGTCCACCACGAGCAGGTGCACGGTGTTGGAACCGACGTCGAGGACACCCAGTCGCATGGTGAAGACAGTAGGCGCAACACGTTCGCGCGGCTCGCCGGCCCGCCGCCGACACCGCGCGTACGCTGGGCCGAGTGACGATGGAGCTCCGTGTGCTGGTGGACGACCCGGGTGACCCGCGCAGTCGTGAGGTGCCGCTGGACTTCCCGCGGGAGTGGATCGAGTTCACCGACCCGGCCGACGAGACGCACGTGATCCGGGCCGACCTGACCTGGCTGCTCTCCCGCTGGACGTGCATCTTCGGCAAGGGCTGCCACGGCATCATCGCCGGCCGGGCCAGCGACGGTTGCTGCTCGCACGGGGCGTTCTTCACCGACTCCGACGACGAGAAGCGGGTCCGCGCCGCCGTCAAGCGGCTCACACCGGAGACCTGGCAGCACTTCCGGCGCGGGTTCAAGAACTGGACCGACGAGGACACCATCGACGGCAAGAACCCGGCCCGGCGCACCGCAACCCAGGGCGTCGACGGTCCGTGCGTCTTCCTCAACGACGCCGACTTCGTCGGCGGGGGCGGTTGCGCGCTGCACGCCCAGGCGCTGCGCGACGGGGTGCACCCGCTGGAATACAAGCCGGACGTGTGCTGGCAACTGCCGATCCGCCGGGACCAGGACTGGGTCAAGCGGCCGGACAACACCAAGGTGCTGGTCTCCACCCTGGCCGAGTTCGACAGGCGGGGTTGGGGCGCCGGCGGTCACGACCTGGACTGGTGGTGCACCTCCTCGACGGACGCGCATGTCGGCGCCGAACCGATGTATTTGTCGTACGCACCGGAGCTGACCGCGTTGATCGGCGCCGCCGCGTACGAGCGGCTGGCCGAGCTGTGCGCGGCCCGGGTGCGACAGGGCATGGTCGCCCCGCACCCCGCCGACGAGCTCTAGCCGGCCCCAGGCGGCCGCTGTCCCGACCGCGCGGGTCGGTCCAGGGCGCTGTCGACGAGCGTGCGGGCGCTCTGCCGGGCCGCCTCGGCGATCGCCGGATCGCCGTCCAGCACGCCGCTGGCGAGCCCGCCGTCGATCAGCAGGGTGAGCTGCCGGGCGAGCAGCTCCGGGTCGGGTGCGCCGGCCTTGCGGGCCAGCTCGGTCACCCAGGCCCGGACGACGGTCTTGTGCTCGACGGTGCGGGCGTGCACCGCTCCGCTGGCTGGCGACTCGGCGGCCGTGTTGATGAACGCGCAGCCGTGGTAGCCGTCCCGGCGACAGGCGCTGGCGAGGGCGTCGAACATCCCGACGAGCTGGTCGCGCGGCTCGTCGCCGGCATCGCGGGCCGCCGCCCGTAACGCGCCGAACCACACCTGGTCGACCCTGTCCAGGTACGCCAGCACCAGGTCGTCCTTGCGGGGAAAGTGCTTGTAGAGCGTCGCCTTGGCCACGCCCGACTCGGCGATGACAGTGTCCACCCCCACGCCACGGGGGCCGTGCGCATAGAAGAGCCGGAACGCGGTGTCCATGATCCGGTCCCGGGCCGAGCCGGCCGGCGTGCGCTGCGCGGACATCGGCGCTCCCTCGTCTTTGCTGGTGGCGGGCACGATTTTACAGACTGCTCCGTCTACCGGCACACGTCAGCGCGGCCGCAGGGGCTGGCGGGATGTTCGACTCCTGTCGAGCTGCCCCGGATACGGGGCTGAGCCGTCGGGGCTGAGGTCACTGGTCACGCGCCACAACGCCCCCCGACCCCGCCGCCCCATTCGCGGGGCAACTCGACAGGCTCCGAGAAAGAACTGCGCCCGCCGTCCAGGAGGGACATCAGTAGACAGACCTGTCTGTTAGCCTGCAGATAATCGGCGCAAGGCCACCGCGCCCCACTGGAGGATCGATCGACATGCGCATCGCAGTTCTCGGCACCGGCTCGGTGGGGCAGGCCATCGCGGCCCGCACGGCGGAGCTGGGCCACCAGGTCACCATCGGCACCCGGGACGTCGCGGCCACCCAGGCCGGCGCGTACGCCGCCTGGGCCGCCGAGCACTCCGAGGTCGGCCTGGCGACCATGGCCGCCGCGGCAGCCGACGCCGAGCTGGTGGTCAACGCCACCAGTGGGAACGGCTCCCTGGCGGCGCTCACCGCGGCCGGCGCGGAGAACCTGTCCGGCAAGGTCCTGCTCGACGTCGCCAACCCGCTCGACTTCAGCGCGGGCTTCCCGCCCTCCCTGACGGTGCAGAACACCGACTCCCTCGCCGAGCGGATCCAGCGGGAGTTTCCGCACGCCAAGGTGGTCAAGTCGCTCAACACGATGACCGCGGAGCTGATGGTCCACCCACGCCAGCTCGCCGACGGCGCCCACAGCGTCTTCGTCTCGGGCGACGACGCCGAGGCCAAGCGGGTCGTCACCGAGCTGCTCGTCAGCTTCGGGCACACCGACGTGATCGACCTCGGGGACCTCTCCACCGCGCGGGGCGCCGAGATGCTGGTGCCGCTCTGGGTGCGGCTCTACGGCCGGCTCGACACCGCGATCTTCAACATCAGGGTCGTCCGCTGAGCGGCCCCCGACAGCCCGGAGGAGGCCCGCGCGTGGCGTGGGCCCCCTCCGGGTCGGCCGATCACGGCTCGAACTTGTAGCCCAGGCCCCGGACGGTCACGATGAAGCGCGGCGCGGACGGCTCCGGCTCGATCTTGGAGCGCAGCCGCTTGACGTGCACGTCCAACGTCTTGGTGTCACCGACGTAGTCGGCCCCCCAGACCCGGTCGATGAGCTGCCCGCGGGTCAGCACCCGACCCGCGTTGCGCAGCAGCAGCTCCAGCAGCTCGAACTCCTTCAGCGGCAACTGCACGGCCCCGCCGTCGACGGTGACCACGTGCCGCTCGATGTCCATCCGCACCGGCCCGGCGGCCAGCGTCGGGGCACCCACGTCCGCCACCTCCGGGCTCTGCCGGCGCAACACCGCCCGGATCCGGGCGACCAGCTCGCGCGGCGAGTACGGCTTGGTGACGTAGTCGTCGGCGCCGATCTCCAGCCCGACCACCTTGTCGATCTCGCTGTCCCGGGCGGTGACCATGATGATCGGCACCGCAGACCGCTGCCGCAACTGCCGGCAGACCTCGGTCCCCGACATCTCGGGCAACATCAGGTCGAGCAGCACGATGTCCGCGCCGGTCCGGTCGAACTCGGTGAGGGCGTCGGTCCCGGTCGCGGCGACCGACACCTCGAAACCCTCCTTACGGAGCATGTACGACAGGGCGTCGGAGAACGACTCCTCGTCCTCGACCACCAGAACGCGGCTCAACGGGGATTTCCTTTCCATTTTCTGTCAGACCTGCCGTAGCCCGGCCGGACCGGACTCGATCCCAACCGGCGGCAGTGTCGCCAGGAGGTCGTCCGGTGGACTGGCGGGCAGCCGGAGGGTGAACGTCGACCCCCCACCAAGAGTGCTCGACACCTCGACCCGTCCGCCATGGTTGCTCGCTATGTGTTTCACGATCGCCAGGCCGAGCCCGGTGCCGCCGGTCGCCCGCGAGCGGGCCTGGTCGGCCCGGTAGAACCGCTCGAAGATCCGGTCGACGTCGGTGGGCGCGATGCCGATGCCCTGGTCGGCGACGGCGATCTCGACGTGCTCGTCGTCGCCGGCGAGGGTCACCCGCACTGTGGTGTTCTCACCGGAGTAGTTGATGGCGTTCTCCACGAGGTTCGCCACCGCGGTGGCGAGCTGGGAGTCGCTGCCGTACGCGGTGAGACCGCGCTGACCCTCGATCAACACCTCGATCCCCCGGGCGGAGGCGGTGGTGCGGGTCCGGTCGACCACCTCGGCGATCACCCAGTCCAGCGCGACCGGCTCCGGTGGCGGCTGCGGCTCGGCCCCCTGCAACCGGGTCAACTCCAGCAACTCCTGCACCAGCCGGCCCAGCCGGGTCGACTCGTGCTGGATCCGCTCGGCGAACCGGCGGGCCGCCACCAGGTCCTCGGAGAGGTCCGGCGCCGCGACGTCGGCCGGCTCGGTCGCGTCCAGCAGCGCCTCGGCGAGTAGCTGCAGGGCCCCGATCGGGGTCTTCAACTCGTGGCTGACATTCGCCACGAAGTCCCGTCGTACGCGGGTCAGCCGGTGCGCCTCGGTCACGTCGACCGCTTCGACCGCGATGAAGCCGTTGCCGAGACCCATCGCCCGCAGGTGCACGCCCAGCGGGTTCTCTCCCGCGCTGTCGCGACCCCGGGGCAGGTCCAGCTCGATCTCGCGCCGCACGCCGGTGCGGCGCACCTGACCGGCAAGGGTACGGATCAGCGGGTGCGCGGCGATCGAGCCGGGCGTACTGCCGGTGCGCAGCAGCCCCATCGCGCGGGCGGCCGGGTTGATCAGCACGGGAACGTCGTCGTCGTCCAGGACCACGACACCGGCCCGGAGCGAGTCGATCGTCCGGCGACCGAGCCCGGTCTGCTGCTCGTCGGCTATCGCGGGCCTCCCCATCATCCGGGGCAGCAGGAAACCGGCGGCCACCCCGGCCACCAACGCCACGGCCACCACGACCGCCACCGCCCACTCCACCCGGCGATCGTAGGGTCATTGTTAACCTGGCTACCACACAGAACGGGACGAACTACCCGCACTTCGAGAAGTGTTCACCCGTACGTCCGGCGTCGTTCACCGTGGTTCATCCGGGGTCCGTCCGCGCCGCCTACCGTTGGCGTCGCACCTGCTCAGCCCCTGCGCCGGCAACCGCTGGCGGCGACCGACCACAGGACGTGATGATGCGCGACGAGTTCCGGGCCGACCTCCAGATCGTCAGCCAACTGCTGGTGGACATGGCGGAGGGCGTCCGCGCCGCCATGCGCCAGGCCACCCGGGCACTGCTCACCGCCGACCGGCAGGCCGCCGAGACGGTCATCGAGCGGGACGCCGAGATCGACGACCTCTACCGGCACGTCGAGGAGCGGGTCTGCGACCTGCTCGCCCGGCAGGCGCCGGTCGCCTCCGACCTGCGGGCGATGATCACCGCGCTGCACGTCGCCGCCGACCTGGAACGGATGGGTGACCTGGCCGAGCACGTGGCGAAGACCGCGCTGCGCCGGCACCCCTCGCCGGCCGTACCGGCCGAGCTGCGGGCGGTCTTCACCGAGATGTCCGAGATCGCCGACCGGATGGCCGTGAAGATCGGTTCGGTGCTGGCGAAGCCCGACGCCGACCTCGCCGGCGAGCTGGACCGCGACGACGACGCCATGGACGAGCTGCACAAGAACCTGTTCGCGGTGCTGCTCGGCGACGACTGGCCGTACGGGGTGGAGACGGCGATCGACGCCACCCTGCTCGGCCGCTTCTACGAGCGCTTCGCCGACCACGCGGTGAACGCCGGCGAGCACGTCATCTACCTGATCACCGGGCAGAACAGCCCCGCCACCACCTGAGGCGACGAACAGAGGGGCCCCCGCCCGGCGCGGGGGCCCCTCTGTTCGTTCACCGGCCCTGGTTGGCGACCGCCGCGGCGGCCTCCTTCGCCGCCGTGGGGTCGAGGTAGGTGCCGCCCAGTGTGAGCGGGCGCAGCTGCGGGTCGAGGTCGTAGCGCAGCGGGATGCCGGTCGGGATGTTGAGCTTGGCGATCGCCTCGTCGGAGATCTGGTCGAGGTGCTTGACCAGCGCACGCAGCGAGTTGCCGTGCGCCGCCACCAGCACCGTCCGGCCGGCCAGGATGTCCGGCACGATCGAGTCGTACCAGTAGGGCAGCATCCGCTCGACGACGTCCTTGAGGCACTCGGTACGTGGCATCAGCTCGGTCGGCAGCAACGCGTACCGCGGGTCGCCCACCTGCGACCACTCGTCGTTGTCGTTGATCGGTGGCGGAGGCGTGTCGTACGACCGGCGCCAGAGCATGAACTGCTCCTCGCCGTACTCGTCGAGGGTCTGCTTCTTGTTCTTGCCCTGCAGGGCGCCGTAGTGCCGCTCGTTGAGCCGCCACGACCGGCGTACGGCGATCCAGTGCCGGTCGGCGGCGTTGAGCGCCAGCTCGGCGGTGCGGATGGCGCGGCGCATCACGCTCGTGTGCACCACGTCCGGCAGCAGGCTGTGCTCGCGCAGCAGCTCGCCGCCGCGTCGCGCCTCACCCTCGCCCTTCTCGGTCAGGTCGACGTCCACCCAGCCGGTGAAGAGGTTCTTGGCATTCCAGTCGCTCTCACCGTGGCGCAGCAGGACCAGCGTCCCGACGGTGGGCCCTTCGCTCGCAGTCATGCGGATCATCCTGCCTCAACCGGCTCGGGGACACGCGGGCACCTGTCGTGACGACCACCACCTGAAAAAGCGGGTGACCAGCCAGCCCGCCCAACACTAGGGTCGTAAGGCGCGATAGCAGTGCCGGTCATTACGTGCGAGCGGGGCGCCATATGCGGACGATGCGGACCTGGTTCCGGGACACCACCGGCGGACTGCCGACCACCTTCTGGTACCTGTGGTCCGGCACACTGATCAACCGGCTCGGCTCGTTCGTCCTCGTCTTCCTAGCGATCTACCTGACCCAGGAGCGCGGGTTCTCGCCCTCCCAGGCCGGCCTGGTGATCGGGCTGTGGGGCGTCGGCGGGGCCTTCGGCACGACCGCCGGCGGCACCCTGGCGGACCGGTGGGGCCGCCGGCCGACGTTGCTCACCGCCCACGTGGGCGCGGCAGCCATGATGCTGGCGCTCGGGCTGGCCCGGGACCTCTGGGCGGTGGCGCTCGGGGCACTGCTGCTCGGCATGTTCGCCGAGGCGGCCCGGCCCGCCTTCGGGGCGATGATGATCGACGTGGTGCCGGCAAGGGACCGGCTGCGGGCCTTCTCGCTCAACTACTGGGCGATCAACCTGGGTTTCGCGTGCGCCGCCGTCCTCGCCGGGCTGGCCGCGCAGGCCGACTACCTGCTGCTGTTCGTTGTCGACGCCGGCACCATGCTGATCACCGCGCTGATCATCTTCGTCAAGGTGCCGGAGACCCAACAGGTCCGCTCGGCGACCGCCGCCGCGACGAAGGCGCCGGGTGGCGCGCTGCGCACGATCCTCACCGACCGCGTGTACCTCGGGTTCGTGGCCCTCAACCTGTTCGCCGCGCTGGTGTTCCTCCAGCACATCTCGATGCTGCCGATCGCGATGGGCGACAGCGGCCTGAGCCCGGCCACCTACGGCTCGGTGATCGCGCTCAACGGCGTCCTCATCGTGGTCGGCCAACTGTTCGTTCCCCGCCTGATCCGCGGGCGCAGCCGCTCCCACGTGCTGGCACTGGCCTCCGTGGTGATGGGCGTCGGCTTCGGGCTGACCGCGCTCGCCGGCACCGCCTGGTTCTACGGGCTGACGGTGCTGATCTGGACGGTCGGCGAGATGCTGAACTCGCCGTCCAACTCCACGCTGATCGCCGAGCTGTCCCCGGCCGAGCTGCGCGGGCGCTACCAGGGCGTGTTCTCGCTCTCCTGGCAGATCGCCGGCGCCAGCGCACCGATCCTCGGCGGCCTGGTCCGGGAGCACGCGGGCAACGACGCGCTCTGGTACGGCTGCGCCGCGCTGGGCGCCCTGACCGCCGTGGCCCACCTGGTGTCGGGCCCGGCCCGGGAGCGGCGCGCCACCGAGCTGCGCCACTCCGGCGAGGCGTTGGCCCCGGTCCGCGCCGATCGGGCGGCGCAGCCCGCCGAGGCCGCCGTCTGACCGTTCGCCCCGTCGGCCCTCGGGCTAGTGTGACCGGAACAGTTAGGAATCCGAACTGTCGGGAGGTCGGGTGCACGCCCTGCGGCGCTGGTGGCACGACACCGCGGGCGGCCTCCCCGCCACCTTCTGGTACCTCTGGGCCGGCCTGCTGATCAACCGGGCCGGCGCGTTCGCCATGCTGTTCCTCTCGCTCTACCTCACCGACGTACGCGGCGCCAGCGAGAGTCTCGCCGGCACCGTGGTCGGCGCGTACGGTGCCGGCGGAGCGGCCGGGGTGCTGCTCGGCGGGGTGCTCGCCGACCGGTGGGGCCGCCGGGCGACACTGCTCGCCGCACACCTGGCCACCGTGGGCCTGATGGTGGCGCTCGCCTTCAGCCAGCACCTGCTGCTGATCGCCGTGCTCTCCGCGTTGATCGGAGTGGTCCACTCGATGCCCAGCCCGGCGTTCGTCGCGGCGATCGTCGACGTGGTGCCGGCCGAGCGCCGCTCCCGGGCGTTCAACCTGCAGTTCTGGGCGTTCAACCTGGGCATGGCGGTCGCCTCGCTGCTCGCCGGGGTGTTGGCCGAGGCGAGCTTCACCGCCCTGTTCCTGGTGGACGCCGGCGCCACCCTGACCGCCGCCGCCGTCATCGGCTGGAAGGTGCCGGAGACCCTACGGCTGGCCGCCCGGCCGACCACCACCGCGTCGGGGCCCACCCCGGCGTCGGTGCGGACCCGCCGGCCCGGACTGCACACCGCGCTCACCGACCGCACCTTCCTCGTCTTCGTCGGGCTCACCTTCGTGCTGGCCGTGCTCACCATGCAGACGTCGACGATCATGCCGCTGGCCATGCGCGCGGACGGCCTGGGCCCGTCGGCGTACGGGGTGGTGGTGGCACTGGGTGGGGCGCTCATCGTGGTGGGGCAACTGTTCGTGCCCCGGTTGATCGACAGGCACCGCAAGGACGTCGTGCTGGCCGTCTCGACAGCGCTGCTCGCGCTCGGTTTCGGGGTGCTCGCCGTCGCCGACGACCTGGCCGTCTACCTCGGCGCCGCAGTGGTCTGGACGGTCGGTTCGATGCTCGCCGCCCCGCCCAACGCGCAGATCAACGCCGACCTGGCACCTCCGCTGCTGCGGGCGCGCTACCAGTCGGTCTTCTATCTGACCTTCCCGGCGGCGGCCTTCGTCGCGCCCACCCTCGGCGGCGTGAGCCTGCAACACCTCGGCGACCGGCACTGGCTGATCGTGGCCGGGCTGGGCCTCCTGGCCGCGCTCGGGCATCTGCTCGCCGGACCGCCCAGGGAGCGGCACGTCGCCGCGCTCCGCCGGAACGCGACGCCCGTCACGACCACAGAACGGGTGCCGGCGCCGTAACGGGTGGTCGACCCATAACCAACGCAAAGCGCCCACCACGTCCCCTGAGGTCGTGGTGGGCGCCCGCCGGTGGGGCCGGCGGCGGCGGGCAACACTCACCCCCGTAAGCGTCGCCCGCTCGCGCCGCCGGTCCAAACAGGTGGGAACCGTCCCCCAACGGTTTATCCACCCGTCCCCTCGCACCTCGCCTGGTGCACGGATCTGATCGATCCGCCGCTCCCCCGAACGTTTCCAAGCGTGGTGCGGTGCAATAAAGCTAGTTCGACCGGATTCTGGATTCAACCCAGAAGGGCTGTCTCGCCGGTCACAACTGGCGAGTATCCACTGCTCCGACCTCGATCTTTGCCAACAGCCGCGTACCCGTCAGCCATTCCCGCAAACACCTCAACCGTCCTCCCGATCGGGTGACTCGGTCCGGAAGAAGTTACTCGGCCGGCCGTCGCGCATCTGTTCCTGGTAAATCAGGTTCAACCGGCGCAGGTCGAAGGTGTGGAACCACTCATCCCAGGTGATCTCACGAATCCGGCTGCTTTCCCGGTATCCGGGAATGTTGAAGGTCAACACACCCGCCCGGCCGTCCCGCTCGGTGCCGGCGATGGTGGCCGGCTTCGCCCCGCGCTCCCGGGCCCATCGCTGGATCACCTCGTGATTCGCCGTGATCAGGCTTCGTCCCGGCCGCTCCGGCCGATCCATCGTCGACGAGATCACCTGCGAGCTGCGAACCGACCGGCCGGTACCCCGTCCGGTACGAATCCCGCCCGTCGTCGTCCCGCCGGAGGCCGAGCCGGGCGTCAGACGCCTGGCCGGCGCGCGCTTCGCCGGCGCGGCGCGCTTCGCCGCCGGTCGGGTGGCCGCCTTCTTCGCCGGCGCCTTCTTCGCCGGTGCCTTCCGGGCCGTCGCCGCCTTCCGGGCCGTCGCCGCCTTCCGGGCCGTCGCCGTCTTCCGGGCCGTCGCCGCCTTCCGGGCCGCGGTGGTCGACGTCGACGCTGCGCTCCGCGCGGTGGTCGTCCGCTGCGCCGCGGTCGTCTTCCTGGCGGCGGCCGTCTTCTTGGCCGCTGTCGTCCTCTTGGCGGCGGGCGCCTTCTTCGCGGCGGTCGACGTCTTCGCCGCCGTCGTCTGCTTCGCCGCCGTCTTCTTCGCGGCGGTCGTCTTCCTAGCGGTCGTCTTCTTCGCGGCGGTCGTCTTCTTCGCGGCGGTAGCCTGCTTCGCGGCGGGCGCCTTCTTCGCCGCTGTCGTCCTCTTCGCCGCCGACGCGCGCGCGGAGGTGGTCTTCCTGGCGGCGGCCGCGCGCTTCGCGGGTGCGCTCTTGTTCGCCGGCACCGCCTTCGCGCGGCGGGACGCCGGCCTGGCGGCCGACTTCTTGGTGGCCGCGGCACGACCCGCCGAGGCCCTGGTGCCGGTGGCCCGACCCGACGGGCCGGTGCTGCTCCGACCCGAGCCGGCCCGCATCGAGCGCGCCAACTGTTTCACCAGGTCGGGCTTGCGCAACGCGGAGATCCCGGTGACTCCGCGCTTGCGCAGTTGCGCGCGGATGTCGTCCACCCGCATCCGGGAGATCTCCGACTCGGAGACCCCGGGCGTACCCGGCGTCTGGTTTCCGGTCTGTCGCTTGGTCCTGGTCGCAGTCGCGCCGCGACCTGAGCTGTTCCGCTGAGCCATGGGACGCTCCGCTCCTTGAACTCCGTCCTCGGCACGCGGGGGTCCCTTGCCGCACCGCGCGCCGCGGCATACCCGTCAGGAGCAGTCCGAACCACCGCTCGCCCGCCATGATCGTGCAACTTCCGGGAAGTAGTGGCCTCGACCCGTGGGGCAGGCCACTACTTCCCGGATCGAGCACGATCTTGCGGGAGGGAGCGCGGGGCGCGAGGGAGCGCGGGGCGCGAGGGAGCGCGGGGCGCGAGGGGGCGCGGGGCGCGAGGGAGCGCGGGGCGCGAGGGCGCGGGGCGCGAGGGGGCGCTGGGGCGGGCGCGGTCAGGCGGGGTTGGAGGCGGTGCCGGAGGGCTCGAAGAGGTGGGCGAACGCGGCCAGGTTGGCCGTCGACTCACCCCGCTTGACGCGCCACTCGTACTCGCGCCGGATCGAACTGCCGAAGCCGATCTCCAGCATCGTGTCGAACGACTCGTCGGCGTACGTGAGCACGGCGCCGAGCAGCCTGTCCAACTCGTCGGCGTCCACGCCGGCCGGGTTGACCCGCCCGGTCAGGTAGACGTCACCGACCGCGTCGGTGGAGAACGAGACGCCGTACATCCGGGCGTTGCGCTGCAACAGCCAGGCCCACAGCTCCTCACGGCGCTCGTCCGGCTGGCGCATCACGAACGCCTCGATCCGCAGCGCGTGGTCGCCGACGATCAGGTTGCAGATCGTCTTGAGCTTGTGGGTGCCCGGCAGCGTCACCGCGTACGAGTCGGGGCCGGTCGACTCCCAGGCCAGGTCCCGCTCGGCGCAGACCGACTCGATCAGGGTCGCGAGATCGCTCTTCGGGCTCATCGGGCCCACTCTACGACCGACCCGACCGGCGCACCTTCCGAGCGACACGCTCCGCTCGGCAGGAGAGCGACGCTCTCGGGTCACCAGGAGCAGGAGAGCGCCGGGTCGCAGGCGAGGTCGGCCGCGAGCCGGGCGCGGTGCGCGGCGATCGCCTCGCCGTAGACGCCGAGCAGACCTGTGACGGTACGGTCCCAGGAGAAGTGCCGGGCGTGCTGCTCGGCGCCCCGGGCCAGCACCGCCCGCAGGGCCCGGTTGGGCAGCAGGCGGGCCAGCGTGCGGGCCCAGTCGACCGGGTCGTGCCCGTTGATCAGGATGCCGCTGACCTGGTCGCGTACCGCGGTGACCAGTCCGCCGACGGCGGCCGCCAGGACCGGCGTACCGCAGGCCTGTGCCTCCAGGGCGACCAGGCCGAACGACTCGTTGTGGGACGGCACCGCGACCAGGTCGGCCGCCCGGTACAGGGCCGGCAGGTCGTCACCGGTGAGCGGCGGCAGGAAGCGTACGCCGTCGGCGACCCCGGAGTTGGCCGCCAGCTCGATCAGCGCGGTCGGCCGGTCCAACCCGCTGCCGCTGGGCCCACCACAGATCACCACTGTCAGCCGCTCGGACAGCGCCGGGTCGCGCTCCCGCAGCGCGGCGACCGCGCGGATCAGCACGTCCGGCGCCTTGAGTGGCTGGATCCGGCCGACGAAGGCGACAACGTACCCGTCGACCGGAAGCCCCAGCCGGCGACGGGCCTGGCGGGCGGCCGCGAACCGGTCACCCGACGCGGGCCGGAACCGGGCCAGATCGACGCCCGGCTGGACGACGGACACCCGGCTCGGGTCGGCGTCGTACCTGTGGATGAGGTCGCTGGCCTCGAACCGGGTGTTGGCGACCAGCCGGTCGGCCTCGGCGACCACCTGCTCCTCGCCGATCACCCGGGCCTTGGGCTCCGGCCGGTCGCCGGCGGCGAGCTGGGAGTTCTTGACCTTGGCCAGGGTGTGCGCGGTGTGCACCAGCGGCACGCCCCACCGTTCCTTCGCCAACCAGCCCACCTGGCCGGAGAGCCAGTAGTGCGAGTGGATGAGGTCGTAGTGCCCGGGCGGGCGGGACGCCTCGGCGCGCAGCACCCCGGCGGTGAAGGCGCAGAGCTGGCCGGGCAGCTCCTCCTTGGTGAGGCCCTCCAGCGGGCCGGAGGTGATGTGCCGGACCTGCACGCCGGGGGCCATCTCCACCACCGGGGGCAGGTCGCCGGAGGTGGCCCGGGTGAAGATCTCCACCTCCACGTCGGCCTCGGCCAGTCGCCGGGCGACCTCGAGGATGTAGACGTTCATCCCGCCGGCGTCGCCCGTGCCGGGCTGGTGCAGCGGGGAGGTGTGCACCGACAGGGTGGCGATGCGGCGGGGTCGAGGCCACGGTCGGGCACCCCGCTGACGCCCGACACCGGTGTGCATGTCCGCCACATCCGCTCCTTCGTCACGGTTGATGCCGTTCGCACGACCGGCGCTTCTCGGTCAACCTGTACGCCGGACCTCATCTTCCCCATCGGCCTACGGAAATACCCCGGCGCGGCTCCCCAGGGTGACGGACCTCATTGCCGTACCCCCGGGCGTGGCCGCCGCACGCCCGGTCGAAGGGGGTCGGACGGCCGAGGGGAGAATGTCGGAATGACAGCAGTCGCCATCGTCACCGGAGCGTCCAGCGGGATCGGCGCGGCCACCGCCCGCCGACTGGCCGCCGAGGGCTTCCACGTCCTCGCCGCCGCCCGCCGCGCCGAACGGCTCGCCGACCTGGTCGCCGAGATCGCCGCCGCCGGCGGGCGGGCCACCGCGGTGACCTGCGACGTCACCTCCGACGAGTCGGTGGCCGGGCTGGCCGAGGCCGCCGCCCGGGCGCCCGGGCCGGTCACAGTGCTGGTCAACAACGCCGGCGGAGCGCGCGGGCTGGACCCGGTGGAGACCGGCTCGGTCACCGACTGGCAGTGGATGTACGACGTCAACGTGCTCGGCACCCTGCGGGTCACCCAGGCGCTGCTGCCGGCGCTGGAGGCGTCCGGCTCGGGCACGATAGTGGTGGTCTCCTCCACCGCCGGCCAGGTCGTCTACGAGGGTGGTGGCGGCTACGCCGCCGCGAAGCACGCGCAGACCGCCATCGCCGGCACACTCCGCCTGGAGCTGTGCGGCCGACCGCTGCGGGTGATCGAGATCGACCCGGGGATGGTGAAGACCGACGAGTTCGGGTTGGTCCGCTTCGACGGCGACGCCGAGCGGGCCGCCGCCGTCTACGCCGGAGTGCCGGATCCGCTGGTGGCGGAGGACGTCGCCGACTGCGTCGTCTGGTGCGCCACCCGCCCGGAGCACGTGAACGTGGACCGGCTGGTGGTCCGACCCCGGGCGCAGGCCGCCCAGCACAAGGTGTACCGCGTCGGCAACTGAGTCCAGGGGTCGGCACGGCCGAGGGGTCGGTGCGAGCGGCCGACGGGTCGACGGGGGCGGCTGAAGGGTCGATGGGGGCGGCTGAGGGGTCGATGGGCGGCGGCTGAGGGGTCGATGGGGGGCGGCATGAGTGGCGCGGCACGGCACCGGCCGCTCGGCGTGGTCACCCGGGGCACGACCAACCCGAACCGGCTGCGTCGGGTGGACAACTGGATCGTCGCCACCTGTGCCGACCGGCTGCTGGCGGCGGCCGACCCCCTGGTCGTCGACCTCGGCTACGGCGCCACCCCGGTGACCGCAGTGGAACTGCGGGCTCGACTCGCGGCCGGGGTCCGTCCGGACGTACGCCTGGTCGGCCTGGAGATCGACCCGGCCCGGGTGGCCGCCGCGGCGTCGGCCGCCGACCCGCCCCGGCTGACATTCGCCCGAGGTGGGTTCGAGTTGGCCGGGCTCCGGCCGGTGCTGGTCCGCGCGTTCAACGTCCTCCGACAGTACGACGAGAGCCAGGTGCCGGACGCCTGGCGGACCATCACCGCAGCCCTCGCACCCGGCGGGGCGCTCGTCGAGGGCACGTGCGACGAGTTGGGGCGCCTGGCCAGTTGGCTGCTGATCGACGCGGACGGTCCTCGGACACTGACTCTCGCGGCGAAGCTCACCACCCTGAGCAGCCCCGCCGAGTTGGCCGAGCGCCTGCCGAAGGCCCTGATCCACCGCAACGTCCCCGGTGAGCCGGTGTACGCGCTGATCCGCGCTCTGGACGACGCCTGGCAGGCCGCCGCCCCCTACGCCACCTTCGGCCCCCGGCAGCGCTGGGTCCAGGCGGTGACCCGCCTACGGCAGACAGGCTGGCCCGTCCTGCACAACCGAACCCGCTGGCGCCAGGGCGAACTAACCCTCCCCTGGCCCCTCCCCTAACCCCAGCCCTCGGCCCCGCGCCCCTGGCCCTGGCCCTGGCCCTGGCCCTGGCCCACGCCCACGCCCACGCCCACGCCCACGCCCACGCCCACGCCCACGCGATCTTGCACTTTCGGTTGGCGATTTGTCACTTCTGGTGCCGTTATGTAACCGCAGAAAGTGCAAGATCGCGCAGGGCGGGGGGCGGGGCGGGGCGGGGCGGGGCGGGGTTAGAGGGTGCAGTTGATGAGGACTGGTTCGGGGTGGAGGGTTACGCCGAAGCGGGTGTGGACCTGGTCGCGGATGGTTTCGGCCAGGGCCAGCAGGTCGGCGGTGTGGGCTGTGCCGCTGCGGTTGGTCAGGGCCAGGGTGTGCTTGCTGGAGATCGCCACCCCACCCGCGCCGGGGTGGCCCTTGCTGAAGCCGGCTTTGTCGATCAGCCATGCCGCGCTCACCTTGACCAGGCCGTCGGCCCCCGGCCAGGCGGGCGGGTCGCCCACCTCGGCGGAGCGCTCCAGCAGCAGGTCGTACGTCGCGCGGTCGAGCACGGGGTTGGTGAAGAAGGAGCCGACCGAGCGGGTGTCCGGGTCGGTCGCGTCGAGCACCATGCCCTTGCCCGCGCGCAGCCGCCGCACCACGGCGCGGGCGTCGGCGAGCGGCACCTGGTCACCGATCTCGACACCGAGCGCCCTGGCCAGCTCGGCGTACCGCACCGGGCCGGAGAGCGGGGACTTGGTGAGCCGGAAGTCGACGCTGAGCACCACCCAGCGGTCCACGTACTTGAAGATGCTGCCCCGGTAGGCGAACCCGCAGTCGGCGGCCGGGATGTCGTAGCGGGCGCCCTCGACCCGGTCGTACACCTCCACGGAGGTGATCGTCTCGGCGACCTCCTGCCCGTACGCGCCGACGTTCTGGATCGGGGTGGCGCCGGTCGAGCCGGGGATGCCGGAGAGGCATTCCAGCCCGGCCCAGCCGTTGGCGACGGTGGCGGCGACCAGGTCGTCCCACGGCTCGCCGGCGTCGACGCGTACGGTGACCGACCCGGCGGTCTCCTCGACGACCCGGAGGCCCCGGGAGCGCACCAGCACGACGGTGCCGGGGAAGCCGGAATCGCCGATGACCACGTTGCTGCCACCGGCCAGGATCAGGATGGGCTCCTCGGCGACCTGGACGGCTCGGACGATCTCGTCGGCGCTGCCGGCGGCCACGATCCGCGCGGCGGGCCCACCCATCCGCAGGGTGGTGTAGCCAGCGAGTGGACCGGGGATGGCACGATCGGCGTCGGTTGTCGGCTGGGCGGAGGCGTCTGGCACGCCCTTCACCTTAGGCTGACTGATAGCCGTGGCACCCACTGGTCGCCCGGCACCCCCGGGAGGATGGCGATGAGCAGACTGCAGGGCAGCAAGGATTTCTGGATCGGGGCGCTCCGGGCGGAGGGCCCGGCTTTCGCCGCGGCGGTGGCCGAGGCGCCACCGGAGACACCGGTGCTGTCCTGTCCGGGCTGGACGGTCAGCGACCTCACCCTGCACCTGGCCGGCATCTACCACTGGGTGTCGTCGTTCGCCGGCTCCGGTGAGACCGGTCAGCCGGCGCGGCGGGAACCGCTCGAGGCGGAGCCGGGGGTGACTCCACTCCAGCTCTGGCAGCAGGGCTACGACCGGCTGATGACGCTGTTCGACGGGCTCGACCCGGAGGCACCGGCCTGGAACTGGGCCCCGCAGCCGAAGAAGGCCGGCTTCTGGCCGCGCCGGATGGCGCACGAGACGGCGGTGCACCGCTGGGACGCCCAGCTCGCCATCGGGGCCGGTGACCCGGTGGAGGCGAAGCTCGCGGCCGACGGGGTGAGCGAGGTGCTGGACACCTGGCTGCCGGCGGGCCGGCGGCAGGCGCCGGGCGACTGGCGCGGGGTGGTGCAGCTCTCCGCGACCGACGCGGCCCAGGAGTGGTATCTGCGGTTGCGCGGCGAGGGGGTGGCGCTGCTCGACACGGCGACCATCTTCGACCACGACGACCACCACGCGCGGGCCCAGGTCAGCGGCACCGCGAGCGACCTGCTGCTGGCGCTCTGGGGCCGGGTGAGCTTCGAGACGCTCGACGTCGCCGGGGACCGCTCCCTGCTGAACGGCCTCCGCACCGGCTGATCGACAGGCCAGCCCGCGAGGGCGTCACCCGTCGGGGTGACGCCCTCGTTCGCGTGGCCGGCACCGGAGCAATCGAGAGAGCGCTCTCTTGACAGGGTGGGTGGCACCCATCACAGTGTCGTGAGAGCGCTCTCTTACCAAACCCGACCCCCTGCAGAGAGGTCCAGATACATGGCTCTCCTCCCGCGCCGCCGCCTCGCCGCGGTGGCCCTCGCCGCCACCACCGCCCTGCTCGTCACCGCCGGCTGCGGCGGCGACGACAAGGGCGGCGACGGGACCGTCACCCTCACCGTCGACGTCTTCGGCCAGTTCGGCTACGAACAGCTCTACCAGGAGTACATGGCCGCGAACCCCGGTGTGAAGATCGTGGAGCGGGGCACCGGCACCAACCTCGACGAATACTCCCCGAAGCTGACCCAGTGGCTCGCCGCCGGCCGGGGCGCCGGCGACGTGGTGGCCATCGAGGAAGGGCTGCTGGTCGAGTACAAGGCCAACCCCGGCAACTTCGTCAACCTGCTGGACCACGGCGCCGCCGACCTCAAGGGCAACTTCCTGGAGTGGAAGTGGAACGCCGGCCTGACCGCCGACGGCAAGCAGCTCATCGGCCTCGGCACCGACGTCGGCGGCATCGCCATCTGCTATCGCAAGGACCTCTTCGCGAAGGCCGGCCTGCCCACCGAGCGGGACGCGGTCTCCCAGCTCTGGCCGACGTGGCCGGACTACATCGCCACCGGCGAGAAGTTCGCCGCGGCGAAGACCGGCGCGTCCTTCCTCGACGGGGCGACGAACACCTTCAACACCATCCTGCTCCAGACCGCCGGCAACACCACCGGCTACAGCTACTACGACACCAGCGACAACCTGGTCGTGGACAGCAACCCGTCGGTACGGCAGGCGTGGGACACCACGATGGACATCATCGACTCGGGCCTCTCCGGCAGGTACGGCTCCTGGTCCGAGGAGTGGGTCTCCGCGTTCAAGCAGTCGAAGTTCGCCACCATCGCCTGCCCGGCCTGGATGACCGGCGTCATCGAGGCCAACGCCGGCACCGCCGCCTCGGGCAAGTGGGACATCGCCCGGGTTCCCGGCAACGGCGGCAACTGGGGTGGCTCGCACCTCGCCGTGCCCAAGCAGAGCAAGCACCGGGCCGAGGCGATCGAGCTGCTCAAGTTCCTCACCAGCGCCAAGGGGCAGATCGGGGCGTTCAAGGCCAAGGGTCCGCTGCCCTCCTCCCCGCAGGCGCTCGACGACCCGGCCATCACCGGCGCGACGAACGCGTACTTCTCCGGAGCGCCGGTCGGCGCCATCTTCGGCACCGGCGCGAAGAGCCTGAAGCCGGTCTACATGGGCCCGAAGAACCAGGCGGTACGCACCGAGGTGGAGAACGCGGTACGGACCGTCGAGCTGGGCCAGCGCAGCCCCGCGCAGGGCTGGACGGACGCGGTGAACAACGCCAAGAAGGCCGCCGCCAAGTAGCCCAACCAGCGTGCGGGCGGGCTCCGGCACCAGGAGTCCCGCCCGTACGGCGGAAAGGAGTTCCCGGGCATGACCGTCCAGCTCGACGCCCGCCCGCCGGTGGCGCCGGCCCCCCAGCGCTCGTCGGGTCGGCTGACCCGGCTCGACACCCGGCTCTCGCCGTACCTCTACATCGCCCCGTTCTTCCTGCTCTTCGCGGTCTTCGGGGCCTACCCCCTGGCGTACACCTTCTGGGTGTCGCTGCACGACTGGGACCTGCTCGGCGCCGACCACCCGTTCGTCGGGGCGGAGAACTACACCCGGCTGCTCGCCGACCCCGACTTCTGGCACGCGCTCGTCAACACGCTGGGGATCTTCGTCATCTCCACGGTCCCGCAGTTGCTGGCCGCGCTCTGGTTGGCCAACCTGCTCAACCGGGGCCTGCGCGCCCGTACCGGTTGGCGGATGGCGGTGCTCGTCCCCAACGTCACGTCCACCGCGGCGGTGGCGATCGTCTTCGGAGTCATCTTCGGCCGCGAGTTCGGCATGATCAACTGGCTGCTGGACTTCGTCGGGGTGGACCCGATCGGCTGGAAGTCCGACCGGTTCGCCTCCTGGGTGGCCATCTCCGCCATGGTCGACTGGCGGTGGACCGGCTACAACGCGCTGATCCTGCTGGCCGCCATGCAGGCCATCCCCAAGGACCTCTACGAGTCGGCGGCCATCGACGGCGCCAACCGGGCCCGCCAGTTCTGGTCGATCACCGTGCCGCTGCTCAAACCGACGATCGTCTTCTGCGCCATCATCGCCACCATCGGCGGGTTGCAGCTCTTCACCGAGCCCCGGCTGTTCCACTCCGGCACCAACCCGATCCGGGGCGGGCCGTCGCGCGAGTCGCAGACGCTGACCATGTACATGTTCGAGAACGCCTTCGCGCCGCACTACAACTTCGGGTACGGCTCCGCCGTGGCCTGGCTGCTCTTCGCGCTCATCGCGATCGTGGCGGCGGTCAACGTGCTGATCCTGCGCCGACTGGGTGGCGGCACGGGCGCGCGAAAGGGAACGGCCCGATGAGCCGACTCTGGCGGGCCAGCCCGCTCACCTACCTCGCCCTGGTCGTCGCCGCCGGCCTGTCGGTCTTTCCGATCTGGTGGATGTTCGTGGTGGCCAGCCGGTCCAGCGACGCGATGGGCCAACTGCCACCGCCGATGACGCCGGGCGGCAACCTCGGCGCCAACATCGCCCGGCTGTTCGACAACACCGACGCGTACTTCCTCACCGGCCTGATCAACTCGACGATCGTGTCCGGCACCGTCACCGTGTCCGTGGTGCTCTTCTCCAGCCTGGCCGGCTTCGCCTTCGCCAAGCTGCGGTTTCGCGGGCGCAACGCGCTGCTGCTGGTCATCATCGCGACGATGATGGTGCCGACCCAGCTCGGTGTGATCCCGCTGTACCTGCTGATGACCCGGCTGGAGTGGAACGACAGGCTCCCCGCGGTGATCGTGCCGGCCCTGGTCACCGGCTTCGGGGTGTTCATGATGCGGCAGTACGCCGGCCAGGCGGTGAGCGACGAGCTGATCGAGGCCGCCCGGATGGACGGCTGCGGCACCGCCCGGATCTGGTGGCACGTGGTGCTGCCCGCGCTGCGTCCCGCCGCCGCCGTCCTCGGCCTGCTCACCTTCATGACCACCTGGAACGACTTCCTCTGGCCGTACGCTGTGCTGAACGATCCGGCGAACCCGACAGTGCAGCTCTCGCTCCGGGCCCTGTCGGACGGGTACTACCAGGACATGTCGCAGGTGTTCACCGGGACCGCCATCGCGACGCTGCCCCTGCTGCTGGTCTTCGTGGTGTTCGGGCGGCAGATCATCGGCGGAATCATGGAAGGTGCGGTCAAGGCGTGAGTGAACTCAAGTTTCCCGAGGATTTCCTCTGGGGTGCGGCCACCGCCGCGTACCAGATCGAGGGCGCCGCCCGCGACGACGGTCGCGGACCGTCCATCTGGGACACCTTCAGCCGCACCCCGGGCAGGGTCTACCAGGGGCACACCGGCGACGTCGCCTGCGACCACTACCACCGGTACGCCGACGACGTGGCGCTGATGGCCGAGCTGGGGCTGCGGGCGTACCGGTTCTCGGTCTCCTGGCCGCGCGTGCAGCCCGACGGCACCGGGCCGGTCAACCCGCGCGGGCTGGACTTCTACGACCGGCTCACCGACGCGCTGCTGGCGCGGGGCATCGACCCGATCGTCACCCTCTACCACTGGGACCTGCCGCAGAGCCTCGGCGACCGGGGCGGCTGGACCAACCGGGACACCGCCGAGCACTTCGCCAGCTACGCCACAGCGGTGTACGCCCGCCTCGGCGACCGGATCGACACCTGGACCACCCTCAACGAGCCGTGGTGCTCGGCCTACCTCGGGTACGCCAACGGGGTGCACGCGCCGGGCGAGCGGAACCCGGCGGCGGCCTTCACCGCCGTACACCATCTGCTGTTGGGGCACGGCCTGGCCGCGCGGGCGCTGCGCACCGCCGGCGCGCGCAGCGTCGGCATCACCCTCAACCCGGCGGATGTACGACCAGCCGACCCGGAGAGCGCTGTCGACGCCGCTGCCGTGCGCCTGGTCGACGGCCTGCACAACCGGATCTTCCTCGACCCGCTGCTGGCCGGCGGCTACCCGGACGACGTCCGGGAGCACGTGGCCCGGATCGTCGAGCCGACGTTCATCAGGGACGGCGACGAGAAGCTGATCGCCGCCCCGATCGACCTGCTCGGCATCAACTACTACGCGCCCGGCTACGTGGCGGGGCGGCCCGACGGCGCCGGCAACCCCGCCTACCCCGGCACCGAGGGCGCTGTGCACTTCCTTCCCCCCACCGGGCCGCTCACCGACATGGGCTGGATGATCGAGCCGGCCGGGCTGACCCGGCTGCTGGAGCGGATCGCCACCGACTATCCCGGTGTGCCGCTGCTGATCACCGAGAACGGCGCGGCGTTCCCCGACAAGCCGGGCGCCGACTCGCCCGACGGGTCCGCACAGGTCATCGACGCCGATCGCATCGCCTACCTCGACGGGCACCTGCGTGCCGCGCACGAGGCCATCGCCCGGGGCGTGGACCTGCGCGGTTATCTCGTATGGTCATTACTGGACAACTTCGAGTGGGCGGAGGGTTACCGCAAGCGGTTCGGGATCGTGCACGTCGACTACCTGACCCAGCGGCGCACACCGAAGGCCAGCGCCCGGTGGTACCAGGAGGTGATCTCCCGGAACGGGCTGTGACGAGCGGGGGGAAAGGCGCGATGACGACGGCGCAGCGGCCGACGCTCGAAGCGGTGGCGGCCCGGGCCGGGGTGTCCCGGGCCACCGTGTCCCGGGTGGTCAACGGC
Organism: Micromonospora sp. WMMD1120; assembly: GCF_029626235.1. Classification (NCBI taxonomy): domain Bacteria; kingdom Bacillati; phylum Actinomycetota; class Actinomycetes; order Micromonosporales; family Micromonosporaceae; genus Micromonospora; species Micromonospora sp. WMMD1120. Next base: position 1,398,589 of record NZ_JARUBO010000005.1, read on the forward strand.
TCCACCACCGTCGCCGAACCGATCCGCGAGGCGGTCACCCGGGCGGTCGCCGAGCTGGGGTACGTCCCCAACCTCGCCGCCCGCAGCCTGGTCACCCAACGCACCGACTCGATCGCCCTGGTCATGCCGGAGGCGGCCACCCGGGTCTTCTCCGACGACCAGGTCTTCCCCGGCATCATCAGGGGTGTCAGCCAGGAGCTGGAGGCGGCCGACAAGCAGTTGGTGCTGATGCTCGCCGGCTCGCCGGCCGGGCACCACCGCGTCGAGCGCTACACCACCGGCCGGCACGTCGACGGGGTGCTCTTCGCCTCGCTGCACGGCGCCGACCCGCTGCCCGGCACGCTGACCCGGCTCGGCATCCCGGTGGTGTGCAGTGGCCGGCCGCTCGGCGACGTGCCGGTCCCGTACGTCGACGTCGACCACGTCGCCGGGGTGACCACCGCCGTCGGCTACATGATCGACAGCGGTCGCCGGCGGATCGCCACCATCGCCGGGCCGCAGGACATGGTCGCCGGGATCGAACGGCTCAACGGCTACCGGCAGGCGGTCGCCGCCGCCGGTCTGCCCGAGCTGGTAGCTGTCGGTGACTTCACCAGGGAGTCCGGCGCGGCGGCGATGCGCCAACTGCTCACCGACCACCCCGACCTGGACGGTGTCTTCGCCGCCTCCGACCTGATGGCGCACGCCGCCCTGCGTACGCTGCGCGAGGCCGGCCGGCGGGTGCCGGAGGACGTGGCGGTGATCGGCTTCGACGACATCGAGACCGCCGCCTACACCGAGCCGCCACTGACCACAGTCCGGCAGCCGATCGTGGAACTCGGCCGCCAGATGACCCGACAACTGCTGCGGTTGGCCGCCGGGGAGAGCATCGAGCAGGTCGTCATGCTCCCCACCGAGCTGATCCGCCGCGCCTCAGCCTGACCGCGTGCGTGCTGGCTCGCGGCGCGCGGCAAGATCCACACAACTTCAGGGAAACAGTGGTTTCCGAGCGTCGGGAGACCACTGTTTCCCTGAAGTTGCTGCCTCGACAGCTCGCGCGCGGCCAGCGGGCGCGCGGTTAATACGTCGCCGTCACGGGCCATCGTCGCTAGCCTCGCCGACATGCCGAAATCCCTTGCGAAACCGCACACCTCCACTCTCAGCGCCGTACCGACGGGGGCCTGACATGGAGATCCGGGTGGCGCAGCCGGACGACGCCCCGGGTGTGGTGGCGCTGCGGGCGATCGTGCACCCGTACCAGGTGCGCGGGGTCGAGTCGACCCGGAAGATGCTCGCCGAGCCTCCGCCCGAGATGGGCTGGACCGCCTTCGTGGCCGAGGTCGACGGCCAGGTCGTCGGCTGGGTGTCGGCACAGTGCTCCACCTGGACCTCCACGCCGAACTTCGGCGAGGTCTCGAACCTGCACGTGCACCCGGAGCACCGGCGACGCGGCATCGGCACCGCACTGCTGACCGCCGCGACCGAGCACCTCAGACCCCTCGACATCCGCCGGGTACGCACCATGGCGCTGCCTGACGGGCTGCCGTTCGCGCGCCGGCACGGCTACGGGCCCAGCCGGGAGGTGCGCTACTCGGCGCTGGAACTGGACGCGCTGCCGCCCCTACCCGAGCCGCCGCCGGGCGTACGGCTGCTGCCGATCGTCGACCTGGACCCGCGCCTGCTGTACGCGGCGGACGTGGCCGCTGCCGCCGACGAGCCGGGCGACGAGCCGGTCGACTCGATCAGCTACGAGAACTGGCGGTACGACGTGTGGGACAACCTCGGCCTGGACAAGTCGGCGAGCACCACCGCCGAGGTTGACGGCGAGGTGGTGGCGTTCAGCCTGGTGAAGCGGGACGGGGACCGGATGTGGTCGGACTTCACCGGCACGATTCCGGCGTACCGGGGGCGAGGGCTGGCCCGACTGGCGAAGACGGCGGCACTGCACCGGGCCGCCGCGAGCGGCGTACGTGTCGCGTACACCTCGAACGACGAGGCGAACGGGCCGATGCTCGCTGTCAACACCCGACTGGGCTACCGACCGGTCGCCTCCCAGTGGACCTGCCTGGCCGACCTGACAGCCCCGGCAAGATCAGATGATGGAGAGTAGTTCGAATCCTCTTCTGGGAACTACTCTCCATCAAGTGATCAAGGGTGCAGCGGCTACCCGACGGCCGTAGCGGGACGCGCGCAACGCCCGGCACTCGGTCAGGATCGCCGGACCGCCACGCCGGTGGATCGCGCCGTCGACGCCACCACCGCCGAGCAGGGACGAGTTCGCCGCGTTGACGATCGCGTCCACCCGCTGGGTGGTGATGTCCCCCTCGACCAGGATGACGTCCATGTCAGCTCCGCTCGATCGGCTGACCGAGCCGACGGCGGGTCAGCAGGGCCGCGCCGGCCACCGCTGCCGGCATGACCAGCACGGCGCCCAACGGGATCAGGAAGCAGAGGAAGACCGCCACCCCGAAGCCCAGCGCGGTGGGACGGTCGGCCTTGAGGATCGCCCGGCGCTCGGGCAGCCGCATCCCGCGCCGGTAGAACGGCGCGCCGACCAGCTCGACGGCGAGGAACCAGCCACCCACAGCGGCCCCGATCACCGGCACCACCGTCTGCCCCAGCACCGGGATGAAGCCGGCGACGAACAGGGGGATGCCGACCAGCGCGGAGAGCGCCACCAGCCGCACCGAGTCCACGGAGCTGCGGCGCAGCGACGACAGGAAGGGCACGTCCACAGCGCCCGGCGTGCCGCCGTACCGCTCCTCCACCCGCTCGGAGATCTTCTCGTAGAACGGGTCGCCGATGACCAGGGTGACCGCGGTGAAGGTGAGCACGCCGAGCAGGCCGCCGAGGCCCAGGAAGGCCAGCCCGGCGATCACCCGGACCAGGCTGCGCGCACCGCTCGACCAGTCGTCGGCGAACGGGGTGACCAGCGCGGCGAGATCGTCCACGAAGTACACGAGCGTGCCGAGCGCGGCCAGGAACAGCGCGCCGGAGATCAGCGCCGGCACGATGCCGAGCAGCATCAACCCCGGGCTGCGGACGTAGAGGCCCAACCCCCGCACCAGCAACCCGGCCCCGCCCAGGAAGCGTCCGACTACCCCGGTCACCGGGCTGGCGATTCTGCTGACGTCCACGAACGAGCAGCCTAGCGAGCGGTGCTCGAACCCGCCCGACGGCGAGCGGCACCGGGCAGGATGGTCGGGTGCGCGCGTCCCGACTGATCTCGCTGTTGTTGCTGTTGCAGTCGCGGGGGTCGATGACCGCGACCGAGCTGGCGCGGGAACTGGAAGTCTCCGAACGCACCGTGTACCGGGACGTCCTGGCGCTCTCCGCCGCCGGCGTGCCGGTCTACGCCGATCGTGGACGCGCCGGCGGCTACCGGCTGCTCGGCGGTTACCGCACCCGACTGACCGGGCTGAGCCGGGACGAGGCGGAGGCGCTCTTCCTCGCCGGGCTGCCCGGGCCGGCCGGCGAGATGGGGCTCGCCGACGCGGTGGCGTCCGCCGAGCTGAAGGTGCTCGCCGCGCTGCCGCCCGCGCTGCGGGACGCGCCGGCCCGCGCCGGTCAGCGTTTCCACCTGGACGTGCCGGGTTGGTTCCGGGAGACGCCACCGCCGGTCGCGCTGCCCGAGCTGGCCCGGGCGGTCTGGGGCGACCGGGTGGTCCGGGTGGGCTACCGCCGGGGCGACGGGGAGGTCACTCGCCGGGTCGAGCCGTACGGGCTGGTGCTGAAGAGCGGAATCTGGTACCTGGTCGGCCGCGTCGGCGACGACACCCGCACCTACCGGGTGGACCGGGTGACCGCCGTCGAGGTGGGCGACGAGCGGTTCGACCGCGACGAGAGCTTCGACCTGGCCGGGCACTGGCGCGAGCAGGCCGGGTCGTTCCTGCGGAGCATGCTGCGGGCCGCTGTCACCGTCCGGCTGAGCCCCGCCGGCCTGCGCCGGCTCCGGCACCTGGTCGATGCTCCCTTCGTGTACGACGAGGTGGTGGCCGCCGCCGGGAAGCCCGACGGGCAGGGCTGGGTGGTGGCCAGCCTGCCCGTCGAGTCCGTCCCGGTGGCGTACCACCAACTGCTGGGCCTCGGCCCGGAGGTGGAAGTGCTCGACCCGCCGGAGCTGCGGCAGTTGTTCGTCGAGGCTGCCGGGCGCTTCGCCGCGCTCTACCGGTAGCCGGTGACGTCCGCCGGCTTGCCCGCGTCGACCACCTCGGTGATGTAGCGGAAACCCTCGGGCTGGCTGCCGTCGAGGTCGGTGAACCCGTACACCTTGGACAGCGTGCCGGCGTCGACGGACTGGCCGTTCCACCGGGCCCGATCCTCGTCGGCGGCGAGCGCCACCACCGCGCGGCCGACGAACGCGGGGGTCTCCGAGATGAGGAAGTTGGGGTCGGTGGCGGCACCGTCGCGCCAGTTCTCCTCGGTCACGCCGAAGTGCTCGAGCATCGCCTCCGACCGGATCCAGCCGGGGGTGAGCGCGACGGCGGTGCAGCCGTGCGGTTTCAGCTCGTGCGCCTGGCTGAAGGCGAGCCTGGTGACCGAGACCTTCGCCAGGTCGTAGAAGATCGAGAGCCGATAGTTCTCGTCGTTGTACGCCTTGGTGCCGTCGCCCATCTCCACCACCAACCCGCCGGGGTTGCGGATCAGCAGGGGCAGCGCGAAGTGGCTGGTGATGATGTGCGTGTCGATGGCCAACCGCAGGGTGCGGAAGCCGGCGTCCAGCGGCTGCTCCCAGACCGGCTTGTCCCAGGTGGTCAGCGGGTCGCCGCCCCAGATGTCGTTGACCAGCACGTCGAGGCGGCCCTGCTCGGCGTCGATCCGGGCGACCAGGTCACGGACCTGCTCGGGAACCAGGTGGTCGACCTGGACGGCGATGCCGGTGCCCCCGGCCTTGGTCACCAGCTCGGCGGTCTCCTCGATGGTTTCCGGCCGGTCCATCTCCGAACGGGCGGCGCGGGTGCTGCGGCCGGTCGCGTACACGGTGGCTCCGGCCGCGCCGAGCTGGACCGCGATCTGCCGACCGGCGCCCCTGGTGGCGCCGGCGACGAGCGCGGTCTTTCCGGTTAGCTGTTGCGTCATGCCTGCGACGGTGTCACCGATACCTGACAACCGACGTCCGAATTCGTGATTCGGCCTAGTCGACGAGTCGGACGCGGACCCGCCGGTTGGCCCGGCCCTTGCTCTCCACCTTGACCACCTGCACCTTGCCGATCTGGGCGGTGGAGGCGACGTGGGTGCCGCCGTCGGCCTGCACGTCCAACCCGACGATGTCGACGATCCGGACCTCCTGCTCGTCGGGCGGGATGAGGTTGGACTGGGTGCGGATGATGTCCGGCAGCGCCAGCGCCTCGGCCCGTGGCAGCACCCGGGTGGCTACCGAGCGGTCGGCGGCAACCTCGGCGTTGACCAGCTCCTCGATCCGGGCCTTGAAGTCCGGCGGCACCTCGGGGAGGTTGAAATCCATCCGGGCCTCACCCGGCTCCATGTTGCCGCCGGTGACCAGCGCGCCGAAGTCGCGGAACACCACCCCGCAGAGCACGTGCAGGCCGGAGTGGGTACGCATCAGCCGGGTGCGGCGCTCGTCCTCCACCGCGCCGACGACAGCGGCGCCGACCGGCGGCAGCGGGTCGCCCTCGGCGGGGATCAGGTACAGGTCGTCGCCCTTGCGGGTGCCCACGATCCGGGTCTGCACGCCCTGCCAGAGCAGCACGCCGTGGTCCGGCGGTTGGCCCCCGCCGCCCGGGTAGAACGCCGAACGGTCCAGCACGATGCCCTGCTCCGGGTCGACGTGCAGGACCGTGCAGGTCCACTCGCGCAGTGTGGGGTCGGCGAGATCGAGCCGGTGCGTCCGGCCGTGCTGTGTGACGCCCATGACAGGGCAGGTTACTCGTTCAGGAAGCCGGAGATGCGGTCGCGCAGGTCGGCGCGTTCCGACCAGAGCACGCCCGGACGGTCGTACACGTGCAGGGTGGCCTGGGGCAGCGCGGCGGCGAGCCGTTCGGCGGTCTCGACCGGGTGCAGGTCGTCGCCCGCGCAACCGATCACCAGCGCCGGCGCGGTGACCGCCGCCAGGTCCCCGAGCCGCCGCAGCGGGGTTTTCCCGGCGAGGGTGGCCAGGTTCTCGGCCAGGCCGTCGCGGAGCAGGTGGTCGAGCCGCTGCCGCAGGTACGCCCAACCGGCGGGGGTGTTGCGCACCGCCGGGGGCAGTTCCAGCGAGACGACGTCGGCGACAATCGCGGCGTCCCCGCTCTCCACCGCCGCCAGGAGGTCGGTGAAGCGTTCCTGGGCGATCGAGCCGCGTGGTTCGTCGAGCACCGCGGGCAGGAAGAACACCAGTTTCTCGAAGCGCTCCGGGCTCTCCACGAGAAGTCGGCAGAGCGCGCCCGCGCCGAGACTCGCGCCGAACGCCCGGCTGGCTCCGCTCAGGTCGGCGACGGCCCGCAGGTCACGGGCCAGGTCCAGGTAGTCCCACGGCCCGTCCGGCGCCTCGGACCGGCCGTGCCCACGGAACTGGAAGAACACCCGGCGACCGGTCACCCCGCTGCCGAACGGTCGGGTGGTGGCGATGCCGTTGCCCAGCCCGTGCGCGAACACGGTGACCGGATCACCGGCGCCGGTGACCAGCCGCTCCAGTCGTACGCCGTGCGGGGTGGTGACCAGGTCGGTGTCGGGTTCCGGCAGTGCCGGCCGACCGGTGCGCGGCCCTCCCGGGCCCGGCCCCCAGGTGCGGGGCCCGCTGTCCGGTGGAGGTGGCCAGCGAAAACCTCTCACCAGAACCCTTTGCCGTCGCTCAGGTCGCGCAGACCGACCCGGACGTCGAGCAGGTAGATGAGCGCGGCGGCGATGCCGATCAGTCCGAAGAGGCTGATCGGACCGAAGCCGAGCAGGGTGAGCACGAGGCAGACCGCCAGGATGGCGATCCAACCGCCCTTGGGCAGCGTCCCGATTGCGGGGAAGGCGTCGGAGCGTTGCGTGATGGCGTGCACCAGCGCGACACCCTGGATGATCAGCGCGAAGACGAGCAGGATCAGCTCGATCACGTAGCGGACTTCGAACGCGAAGATCGGCGCGGCGTTGGCCATGCCGGCAAGTTTATGTCGACGCCCCCGGCTTCGTCCGACAAGGACGTCGCCGGGGGCGTCGACACCGCTCCTACTCGGCCGGCGGGCGGGTCCGCTTGGTGGCCCGGGGCAGCTTCGCCGAGGGGGTCTCGGTCTGCTTGGGCGCCTTCGGCGCGCGGGCGGCCTTCTTGACGGCGGCCGGCTTGGCCTCCGCGATCTCGGCCACCTCGGCCGGGGTCGGCGCCTCGGTCGGGGCCGACGGCGTGGCGGCGGTCGGGGCCTCGGTCGGCGTCGCGGCCTGGGTGGCCTCGATGTCGGCGTTGACCGTCTCGGCGGCCCCGAGCACACCGGCGCCGACGACCCGCTCACCACGGGCGACGAGCGCGCCGTAGGCGGCGAACGCGCGCTCCTGGGCGGCCTGGGCCCCCGCAACCACCAGGGCGGCGTTGCGGGTCGCGGCGGCGCGCAGCTTGTCCAGGTCGGCCGCGTCCCGCAGCTTCGCGAGGTCGGCGGCGTCGCGGAGCTTGGCCAGGTCGGCCGATTCGCGGAGCTTGGCCAGGTCCAGCTCGGCGGCCTTCTGTCGCAGCTCGAAGCCGGTCAGCACGGCCTTGCCGCCGAGGTCGGCGACGACGCGGGTGCCGAGCACGCCGACCGTGGACGGCAGCTTCCGCAACTGCTCGATGGCCAGTTCACCGGCGCCGGCAGCGGCGTAGATCGGGGCGGGGATACGGCTCGTCTTCGGCTCGCTCATGACGTCTCCTTCTTCTGGGGGCTGCTGGTGCTGCCCGGGGCGGGAGCGGTGCCCGCCTCGGTGACGGCGATCGACTCGAGCACGGCCTCGGTCGGGGTGCCGGCTGCGGTGGTGGGGCCGGTGGCGGCCACGTTGGCCAGGTCGGCGGGCTGGGCGGCGGGGGCCGTGCCGGGCACCGTCGTGCTGGTGCCGGACGCCTCGGCCTGCGCCTCCGCCAGCCGGGTGTTCTCCCGGCGGAACGTTTCATAGATCTGGGTGAGCGACTGCTTCTGCGCCATGGTCAGGTCGGCGTCCACCGCGATGGCGGCGAGGACCCCGTGGCCCTCCTTGTCGTCGAGCAGGCCGGCGCGCAGGTACATCGCGGGGGTGGAGACCCGCAGCGCGCTCGCCAGTTGCTGGAGCACCTCCGCGCTGGGCTTGCGCAGGCCGCGCTCGATCTGGCTGAGGTACGGGTTGCTGACCCCCGCCTGCTCGGCGAGCTGCCGCAGCGAGATCTTGGCGTTACGGCGCAGATCGCGGATGAACCCGCCGACATCGGGAAGGTCCTTCGGGGTGGCCATGGGTGCGACGTTAACCGACCCTGCTAGCTCCTGCAAGCAGAACGCTAACCATAGTTAGCAAGGTCTCAGCAACCCGTTTGCGCGCCGCCCACCCGATCCGTACGGTCCGATCGTGCAAAGGATCACTGTCAACGGAGCAAGCATCGCGTACGACGAGGCCGGCAGCGGCTCGCCGGTCGTCCTGCTGCACGCCGGCATCGCCGACCGGCGGATGTGGCGCGCGCAGCTGCCCGTGCTCGCCACCCGGCACCGGGTGATCGTTCCGGACCTGCGCGGTTACGGCGACTCGGAGCTGCCGACGACCCCGTTCGCGCACCACGACGACGTGGCCGGGTTGCTGGACGCGCTCGACCTGCCCCGGGCCGCCCTGGTCGGTTGTTCCTTCGGCGGGTCGGTCGCCATCGACACCGCGCTGGCCCACCCGCACCGGGTGAGCGCGCTCGCGCTGTTCGGCGCGGCCGTCTCCGGCAACGAGTGGTCCGAGCAGACGAACGACCTCTGGGACGACCTGGTCGGCGAGGTCGACCCCGACGACTTCGTGGCCGGCGCGGCCGGCGAGGTGCGGTTCTGGGTGGTCGGCCCGGGACGCCGGCCGCAGGACGTCGACAGCGGGCTGATCGCGTTCGCCCAGGAGATGGACCAGCGCGCCCTCGCCGCCGAACTGGCGCTCGGCGCGGTCGAGGTGGGCGAGCTGACGCCACCGGCGATCGGCCGGCTCGGCGAGCTGACGGTGCCCGTCCTGGTCACCGCCGGCGCCGCCGACGTGCCGGACATCAGCCGGCTCGCCGACCGGATCGCCGCCGAGGTCCCCGGCGCGGTGCGCCTGCCCGACGTGCCGGACGCCGCGCACCTGCTACCACTGGAGCGCCCGGAGCCGGTCAACGCGGCTCTGCTCGACTTCCTGGGCTGAACCGACTCCGCCCGGCGTCCCGGGTTGCCCGGCCGTGCCCGCCTCCCGGGCCGATGACGGTCGGGCCATGCCCCTCCTCCATCCAGCCGGATCGCGCCGGCCCGGGAGCGGACGTCACCAGAGCGGGCGGACCGCCCCGACCGGGACGCCGCCGCCGAACAGCGGCAACTCGGCGTACTCGGTCAGCACCGGCGCGTCCACCCCCAGCCGGCGCAGCGCGGACACCAGCACCGGCATCCGGGCCCGGTCGGCGCCATCGTCGATCTTGAGGGCGACGGCGCCGACGCCCGGCAGCGCCACCGCGAGCACACCCTCCGCGCCGACCTTGGCCAGCAGGCCCGGGACGCCGCGCATCAACCGGGTGTCGTCGGCCTGGGTGCCACCGACGATTTCCGGGTACGCCCGCATGGCGTCGGCCACCGTGCGCGGCACCGACCCGGGATCGGCGTCGACCAGCCGGAGGTACGCGCCGGCCAGGCCGGTCAGCGACACCGCGAGCACCGGGGCGCCGCAACCGTCCACGCCCACCGCGGCGGCCTGCTCACCGGTGAACTCCTCGATGGTGGCCCGCAACCGCTGCTGGAGCGGGTGTTCCGGGCGCCAGTAGCCCGCCAGCGGCCAACCGGCGGCCGCGCAGGTCAGCAGCATCCCGCTGTGCTTGCCAGAGCAGTTCATCTGCACCCGGGTGGGGCCGCCTCCGGCGCGCAGCACCGCCTCCCGGGCGGCCTCGCCCACCGGCAGGTCGGGCGGACAGTGCAGCGCCGACGCGTCCAGCCCGGCGCGCCCCAGCAACGCGGCGACCCGGGCCAGGTGAAAGTCCTCGCCCGCGTGACTCGCGGACACCAACGCCACGTCGGCCGGATCGGTCAGCGCCAGGCCGGCCCGGAGCATCCCGATCGTCTGCATCGGCTTGCTCGCCGAACGGGGGAAGACCGGCGAGGTCACGTCCCCGGCCGAGGCCACCACCGATCCGGCGGCGTCCAGCACCACCACCGAGCCACGGTGCGCGCCCTCCACGAACCCCGACCGGACCACCTCGGCGAGCGGCGCGCCGCCCTCGTACGTCTTCGTCACGAGCTGGACGGTACCGACGGCGTGAGGGTGCCCGACGGCGGGGTGACCAGGGGATCCACCGCTCGGGTGACAGGGGCGCGGGCCGGGGGGCGACCTTACAGCCCGAGCAGCTCGCGGGCCTCGGCGGTGGTCAATGGCGGACGCTGGGCGAGCTGGGCGAAGCCCACCGCGCGGGCGACCAGTTGCATGTTGGACTCCACCGGGCGACCCTTCGCGTACGTCACCGTGTCCTCCATGCCGACCCGCAGGTGCCCACCGGTGGACAGCGCGGCCAGCAGCACCGGGATCGTGCTCCGGCCGATGCCGGTGGCCGAGAACGTGGTGCCCTCGGGCAGGTCGCGCAACATCCGGTGGGCCGCGACGAGCGTCTCGGTGGTGCCCGGCATGCCCCCCGGAACCCCCATCACGAAGTCGACGTGCACGTGCCCGCCGGCTGGGAGGCCGTACCTGCCGAGCAGTCTCTGCAACGCGGAGAGGTGACCGAGGTCGAAGATCTCGTACTCCGGAACGATCCCGCGGTCCTGCATGCGGGTGTGCAGGTCGACGATGAACTCCCAACGGTTGAGGAAGACGTCGTCACCGAAGTTGACGGTGCCCATCGTGCAGGACGCCATGTCCGGCCGCGCGTCGAGGACGGCGAGCCGGGCGGCCTCCGGGTCGGTCACGGCCCCGCCGGAGGAGAGCTGCACGATCAGGTCGGTGCTCTCCCGCAACGCCGCGACGGTGTCCGCCAGCCGCACCGGGTCGAGGGTCGGCCGGGCCTCGTCGTCGCGGATGTGGACGTGGATCACGGCGGCGCCGAGCGCCTCGCACTCCTTGGCGGTGAGCAGCAGCTCGTCGAGGGTCACCGGCAGCGCCGGCACCTCCGCCTTGGCCGACTCGGCACCGGTCGGGGCCACCGTGATCAACGTCCCTGTCGTCATGCCGGCGATCCTAGACGCCGGGTCAGGATGGGTCGATCGCCGCCGCGGTCGCGCCGACGAGCAGTGCCGCGTCGTCCGGAACGTTCCGCTTGACCACCGCGAGGGCCACCTGACCCAGCTCGTGGTGCAGCACCGCGGTGCCGACGAAGCCGACCGTCCGACCGTCGAGGGTCACCGGCGTGCCGGCCGTCGGCGGCTGATCGGTGGTCACCCCGTCCAGGTGCAGCAGGACGAGGCGACGCGGCGGCCGGCCCATGTTGTGCACCCGGGCCACCGTCTCCTGACCCCGGTAGCAGCCCTTGTCGAGGTGCACCGCGGGCCCGATCAGGTCGACCTCAGCGGGAATGGTCCGGTGGTCGGTGTCCACCCCGACCCGGGGTCGGCGGGCGGCCACCCGGATCGCCTCGTACGCCCAGAGCCCCGCGACCGGCACCCCGGCGCCCCGCAGCTCCGCCACCACCTGGTCCATCGCCGACCGGGGCACCAGCAGGTCCACCCCGATCGGGCCGCGTCGGGCCCAGCCGCCGACCGGCAGCGGGCGGACGTCGTACCGAACACTCGCCCGCTGCGGCACGGCGCCGGCGGCGAACTTCGGACCGGGCACCGCGACCAGGTCCGGTTCGGCGAGCCCGGTCACGCCGAGCGTGCCCAGCGCCTCCGTCGCCGCCGGCCCGACCAGCGACAGCAGCGCCCGCTCGGCGGTCGCGTCGCGCGGCTCGACCTTGGTGAAGAAGCGCATCTTCTCCAGGTACGTCAGCAGGCCCTCGGTCGCCCCCGGTTCGGTGTCCAGCCAGGCGGTCTCGCCGTCCTCCGCGACCACCGCGTGCTGCTCCACGTGGCCGTGCGGCGACAGCACCAGCAGCTCGGTGCCCTCCCCGGCGGCCAGCGCGCTCAGGTGCTGCGAGGTGATCGTGTGCAACCACCCGGCCCGCTCCTCGCCGGGGACCGCGACGACCCCGCGGTGTGACCTGTCGACGAGGCCGACAGCGGTGTCGAGGATGCGCTGCTCCCGCAGCGGGTCACCGTAGTGCGCGGCCACCCCGCGCACCCCGGCGGCGACGTGCGCCGGGTCCGGCTGGTCCCGGCTGGCCTCGTCGATGCTCTCGACGGCCACCGCCCCGGCGATGTCGATCATTTGTCGTCCCCGTTCGCGCAGCGTCCGCAGACGCCGAAGAGTGATACGTGCCCGATGTCCACCCGGAACCCGCGCTGCACGGCCAACTGGTCGACGAGCGGGCCGAGCAGCTCCGGATCGATCTCGTCGATCGCTCCGCAGTCCCGGCAGACCAGGTGGACGTGTTGGTGCTCACCTGCCGCGTGGTAGGTGGGCGAGCCGTGCGACAGGTGCGTGTGGGTGACCAGACCGAGTCGTTCCAGCAGCTCGAGCGTGCGGTAGATGGTGGTGATGTTGACGCCGGCGGCGACCTCCCGCACGGCGGTGTGCACCTGCTCCGGCGTGGCGTGCCCCAGATCGAGCACCGCCTGGAGGACGAGCTGCCGCTGGGCTGTCAGCCGCAGCCCACGGGCCCGGAGCATTTCCGCGAGGGAGGATTCGGACACCGTCCGATCATAGTTCGGCCGCCCGACCGGGTCGTGCCGCGCGCTCGACCGCCACTACGCTCGACGGTCATGGTGAGGTCGCCCGTCGGGCACACATCGGGCAGCCCGTCCGCACGGATCGCCGTGCTGGGGCGCGGCCCGGTCCCGGCCCGCGACCCCGTGCTGCGCGCCGACGACCTCGGCGTGCTGCACGGCGACGGCCTCTTCGAGACGATGCACCTGCGCGACGGCCGGCCGTGGCTGCGCGACGAGCACCTTGCCCGCCTGGTCGCGGCGGCCACCGCGGTCGAGCTGGCCCTGCCCCCCACCGCCGCGCTCGTCGACCTGCTCGACGAGGTACGGAAGGGCTGGCCAGCACAGGTGGAGGGGGCACTGCGACTGGTGTGCACGCGGGGCCCGGAGGCCGGCGGCCCGCCGACCGTCTACGCCACGCTGGCCGAGGTGCCGGCGACCTCCCGGGCGACCCGCCGCGACGGCATCGCGGTGGCGACCCTGCCGCTGGGGGTGCCGGCCGCCGCCCGCGCCGGGCTGACCTGGCTGCCCGCCGGCGTCAAATCCACGTCGTACGCGGTCAACAGCGCCGCCCGCCGCTGGGCCCGCCGCACAGGAGTGGACGACGTCCTGTGGACCTCATCCGACGGTTACGCGTTGGAGGGGCCCACAGCGAGTGTGGTGTGGCTCACCGCCGGCACGCTCTGCACGGTTCCCGCCGCCGGCACCGGCATCCTCCCCGGCACGACGGCGGCCTGGCTGCTCGCGCACGCCGCCGAGCTGGGCCTGGACGCCGCCGAGCGGATGGTCGCCCCCGCCGAGCTGCACGCCGCCGACGGGGTGTGGTTCACCTCGTCGCTGCGCGGCGCCGCCGAGGTGCACACGCTGGACGGGGTGCGCCGGGCGCGTTGCCCGCGCACCCCCGACGTGCAGGCGCTGCTGGGTTTCCCGGTCTAGTCAGCCGCCGACCCGGACGAGCCGGGCGGAGAGGTGCGGGCTGAGCCCGTGCCCCATGGCCGCCATCTCCTGCGCGTAGAGCAGCGCGCCCTCGACGATGCCGAAGAGCCGGTGCCCGCCGGTGACCTCCTTGGCGGTCGGCGTCCGGACCACCGCGTCGGTGGCGAACTCGACCTGCGTGCCGGTGCGCTTGCCGAGGTGCAGCTCCATCACCCCGGTCGGGGTGGTCAGCAGCGCCTCCAGCTCGTCGGTCGCCCGACCGTCCACCAGCACCGGCCGCCACCAGCCGACCTCCCGGCCGCCCGGACGGACCGGCCTGCTCTGCTCGTCCAGGATCCAGGCACGCGACTCGTAGTGCAGGAACGGTCGGCCGTCGTGGCTGATCCGGATCTCCTGCGCGTAGTCGAAGTCCTCGATCGTGGGGAAACCACCCTTACCCCGACCCCGCCAGAGGCCGATGTACGGCAGCAGACCGTCGAGCGCGGGGTGCAGCTTCGGCCCGACCCGCAGGTCGTAGGTCTCCTCGAACGGGTACTCCTCGACCGGCGGCGCGTTCAACCACGGAGGCTGCAAGGGGTTCTCGTCGCTCACCAGTGTCACCAACGCCCTCTCGATATGCGTACCGCCAGGTAGACCAGGCCACCGGCGAGCCCGCCGAGGCCGGCGACAAGCAGGCTGACAAACCCGATCTCGGTAACCATCCCGGCCATCCTATGCTGGGCCACATGGCCCGTACTCTCGTCGTCAAGGCCACCGCGGGGGCGGACGCCCCGGAGCGGTGCGCGCAGGCATTCACTGTCGCCTCGACGGCGGTCGCGGCCGGGGTGGACGTCTCGCTCTGGCTGACCGGCGAGTCGACCTGGTTCGCGTTGCCCGGCCGCGCCCAGCAGTTCGAGCTTCCACACTCCGCGCCGCTGGCCGAGTTGTTGCACGTCATCCTGACCAGTGGCCGGGTCACCGCCTGCACCCAGTGCGCGGCGCGACGGGAGATCGGCCCGGACGACGTCCTTCCCGGTGTCCGGATCGCGGGTGCCGCCGTCTTCGTCGAGGAGGCGTTGGCCGAGGGCGCGCAGGCACTCGTCTACTGAGCGGGCTGACGGCACCGGGTCGGTGGTGAGCGGAGTTCCGATACCGACCCGACATCTCGGGCAACTGCCTACGATTCGCATGTGACCGAGGCGACGGAGAGGTTCTTCGCGGGACTGCCGTCGCGTGGCCCCGAGGTCCTGGAGGGATTGGCCGACGGGACCCTCCAGATCGACCTCACCGACGACGAGCACCGCACCGAACACTGGCTGATCCGGTTGCGCCCCGGGTCGGTGCGGGTCAGCCGGGAATGCGGGCCGGCCGACGCGAACTGGTACAGCAGCGTCGCCCTCTTCGACCGCCTGATCACCGGCGAGACCCAGGGTGTCGCCGCCGTGCTCCGCAACGAGAGCACGTTCAGCGGGAACGTGATGCTCTTCCTCGCCTTCCGCAGGTTCTTCCCGGACCCGCCCGGCACCCGTGACCCCCGGGAGACGGCCCGCCGAACAGCCGGACGCCTGGCGTGAAGCAACTGGTCAGCATCCTGGACGGCAACACCTTCGTGGTCAGCGACCGGCGGGGGGACATCGAGCCGTCCTACGACTTCCCGACCGGGCTGTTCTCCTTCGACACCAGGTTCCTGTCGAAGTGGCTGCTCACCCTGGACGGCAACCGGCTGCACGCCCTCTCCGTCGACGACGAGGAGTCGTACCGGACGACCTTCTTCCTCGCCCCCGGCGAACCCACGCACTACCTGGACGCGAAGGCATCGGTGATCCGGAGCCGGGCGATAGTGGGCAGCTTCCAGGAGGAGCTGACAGTGCTCAACCACACCGGCTCGGAGGTCGAGTTCACCGTCCGGATGGAGATGAGCGCCGACTTCGCCGACCTGTTCGAGATCAAGCGTCCCCGGCAGAAGCGCGGGCAGACCACCATCTCGGTGTCCGCTAACGAACTGCGACTGACCTACCGGCGAGAGGCGTTCCACCGGGAGACGATCATCAGCAGCACCGCGGAGGCCCAGGTCGACGAGGCCGGGATGACCTTCCGGATCCGGATTCCCCGCAACAGCCAGTGGAGCACCCGACTGCACGTGTCGAGCGTCGTCTACGGCGCGCGGGGCGAGGACATCAGGGTCACCCTGCCGTACGGCGGCAGCCGCAGCGCGGACGCCATCCGGGCCGAGCAGCAGCAGCTGATCGACCGGGCACCGAAGCTCGACTGCGACTGCCAGCCGCTGGCCGGGGCGTACCGGCGCAGCCTCAACGACCTGGCCGCGCTGCGCTACGAGTCGATCACCCTCGGCGTACGGCTGATCGCCGCGGGCCTGCCCTGGTTCATGACCCTGTTCGGCAGGGACAGCATCATCACCTCGTTGCAGGTGCTGCCGTTCCTGCCGGAGCTGGTCCCGCCGACCATCCTGATGCTGGCCGGCCTCCAGGGGCATCGGGTCGACGACTTCCGGGACGAGGAACCCGGCAAGATCCTGCACGAGCTGCGGTACGGGGAGACCGCCGGCTTCGAGGAGCAGCCACACTCGCCGTACTACGGGTCGGCCGACTCGACGCCGCTGTTCATCATCCTCGTCGACGAGTACGAACGCTGGACCGGCGACGCCGCCCTGGTGCGCCGGCTGGAGCCGCAGATCCGTGCGGCGCTGGAGTGGATCGACACCTACGGGGACCTGCTCGGCACCGGCTACCTCTGGTACCAGACCCGCAACCCGGACAGTGGTCTACAGAACCAGTGCTGGAAGGACTCCTGGGACGCCATCTCGTACGCCGACGGGCGGTTTCCCGGCTTCCCCCGGGCCACCTGTGAACTCCAGGGGTACGCGTACGACGCGAAGATCCGTGCCGCCCGGCTGGCCCGGACCTGCTGGAACGACCCCGGGTACGCGGACCGGCTGGAGCGGCAGGCGGCCGATCTCAAGCGGCGGTTCAACAACGACTTCTGGATCGCCGACCGCGGGTACCACGCGCTGGCGCTGGACGCCGACGGCCGGCAGGTGGACGCGCTGACCTCCAACATCGGGCACCTGCTGTGGAGCGGCATCGTGGACGAGTCCCGCGCCGGCAGCGTGGTCGAGCACCTGCTCGGGCCACGCCTCTTCTCCGGCTGGGGAGTGCGCACGCTCGCCGTCGACGACGGACGGTACAACCCGATCGGCTACCACGTGGGAACGGTGTGGCCGTTCGACAACTCGCTCATCGCCTGGGGGCTGTGGCGGTACGGCTTCCGGGTCGAGGCGGGGATGCTCTGCGACGCGATGCTGGCGGCGTCCCGGTACTTCGGGGGGCGGCTGCCGGAGGCGTTCGCCGGCTACGCCCGTGACCTCACCGACTATCCGGTGGAGTACCCGACGGCGTGCAGCCCGCAGGCGTGGTCCACCGGCACCCCGCTGCTGCTGCTCCGGGTCGTGCTGGGGTTGGAGCCGCAGGGCGAGCACCTGATCATCGATCCCGCCGTGCCGCCGGGCATGGGCCGGATCGAACTGCTGGACATCCCGGGCCGGTGGGGCACGGTCGACGCGTTGGGACGCAGCCGGGGCCCCGGGGAGTAACGGGGCGAGCGCCGTCGGGGCGGCCCGACCGGCTCAACCCGGGCAGCCGACTGTGGCAGCCAGCCGGGCGGCGTCCGGGCCCACCTCGGCCAGCACCGTCACCGAGCCGGTGCGGTACGCGTACACCGGGGGTTGGTCCAGGATCGGGGTGTCGCCGGCCAGCGTGGCGAGAGCGGTGGTCGACGGGCCTGGATCGATCGCGGCCCGCACGCTACGGACCAGGCCGCCACCCGGGCAGGGCGCGGTGACCAGCTCCGGCGCGGCGTCGCCGGGGCGGTCGAGAGCGCGTAGCGCGGCGGTCAGCGCGGCGGCCTCCGGGCCGGCGGGCGTGCTCGGCGCGGGTGAATAGCCGGAGCCGACCGGCCGGCAGCCGGTGTCGACGACCAGACGCACCCGGCCGTCGGTGGTCGGCCGCCCCTCGACCGCCACGAACTCGCCGGCGTCGGCGCGCAGCTCGGGGCCCGCCAGCCCCGGTCCGACCCCGGCCCGCCAGCCGGTGGGGAGCCGCTCGGCGAGGTCGGCCAGGACGGCCTGTTCGGTGCCGGTGGGTGCGAGCACGGCGACCTCGCGGCGCAACCTCGCCCCGTCGGCGAACGGGGTGACCCGGCAACCGGACGCGACCCGCGCCGGGCCCAGCTCCAGCAGGCGAGTCGCGCCAGCCGCGCGGGCCAGCTCGCCGACCGCCCGGTCGACGACCGGACCGGCCTGGTCGAGGGAGCGCTGCTCGCGTACGGTCGGCGGGTCGTCGCGGACCGATGTCCAGGTGAGCGCCGCCAGCAGCACGGCCCAGGCCACCGTCGCCGCCAGCAGCCACCGCCGCCGCGACCGGGCCGGCGCCGGCGGGGTGGGACCGGCCGAGGAGGCCCAACCCGTCTGGACAGCACCGCTCACCCGGCCATGGTGTCACGCCTCCGCCGCCGTTCGAGCGGCGGAGGCCGTCGAGGTCAGTTCGACGGTGGATCGAGTCGGTAGCCGACCCCGTGGACGGCCCGCATCCGCGGCCCGCCGGGAAGGTCACGCAGTTTGTGCCGGAGCCGGTCGATTGTCGATTGCAGCCCCTTCGGGTCCGCGCCCTGAAGGATCGCGGTGCGGAGTTGTTCGTGACTCCACACCACGCGCGGTGGGCCGACCAGACGGGCCAGCACCTCGCGCTCGGTGGGGCTGAGCGGGAGCGGGCTTCCCCGCCAGGTGACCAGGTGCCCGGCCCGGTCGACGACCAGGTCGCCACAACTGACCGGCCCTGTGGGCACGACCAGGGGGACGACCGCCGGACCGGCCCGCGTCGGAGCATCCGGTGACGGGAACAGCAGCGTGCGCAACTGGTACGGGTCGGCCGAGCGCACCACCCGACCGACGCCGCCGAGCTGTTTCAGCACCCGCTCCATCAAGGCGGCGTCCGCGCCGACACAGACGACGATCGGAATCTCCGCGCCGGACGTATCGCCGCCACCCGTACCAACCTCGATATCCACCCGTAGATAGTGACGTACACCGATGAGTTCCATTGGCCCGGCCCGGTGGCGCCGCCGGGCCGAGCTTGATCCACTCGTGCTCCCGGAAGTCGCGGCCTCCCACGCCGTTCGATGGCCCGGCTTCCTTGATATCGAGCCGGAGGAACGACCGGGGCCGGCCACCCGCGGTGGGTGGCCGGCCCCGGTCGAGCAGAGCGTGGGTCAGGCGACGGTGACGGCGACCTCGTTGATGCCCCGTCCGGCGGTGACGGCGGTGTCGCCGTTGCCGTGCCGGGACAGCGCCCGCAACGTCCAGGACCCGGGCGCGGCGAAGAACCGGAACTGACCGGCCGCCGAGGTCACCACCTCGGCGGTGAACTCACCGGTCGAGTCGAGCAGCCGGACGTACGCGCCCGGCACCGGCTCGGCCTCCGCGGACCGGACGATGCCGGTGATGACGGTTTCCTTCTCCAGGTCCAGACCGGCCGGCAGCGGCGCGGCCTGGTCGGGCGCGGCGCAACCCGCGGCGGTGGGCAGAGTCATGATCACGCCTCCCCGGGTTCGTCGCCGAGCGCGACCGGCACGCCGACCAGCGAGCCGTACTCGGTCCACGAACCGTCGTAGTTCTTGACGTTGCGGTGGCCGAGCAGCTCCTGGAGCACGAACCAGGTGTGTGAGGAGCGCTCGCCGATCCGGCAGTAGGCGATGGTCTCCTTGCTGTCGTCGAGCCCCGCGTCGCCGTAGATCCGGCGCAGCTCGTCGTCCGAGCGGAAGGTGCCGTCCTCGTTGGCCGCCTTGGACCACGGGACGCTGATCGCGGTGGGGATGTGGCCACCCCGCTGCGCCTGCTCCTGCGGTAGGTGGGCGGGGGCGAGCAGGCGACCCGCGTACTCGTCGGGGCTGCGCACATCGACGAGGTTCTTGCTGCCGATCGCGGCGACGACCTCGTCGCGGAAGGCCCGGATCGAGGTGTCCGGCTCCTGGGCGACGTACTGGGTGGCCGGGCGGGACACCTGCTCGGTGACCAGCGGCCGGGCGTCCAGCTCCCACTTCTTGCGGCCGCCGTCGAGCAGCTTGACGTCGCGGTGGCCGTAGAGCTTGAAGTACCAGTAGGCGTACGCGGCGAACCAGTTGTTGTTGCCGCCGTAGAGGATGACGGTGTCGTCGTTGCTGATGCCCCGCTCGGAGAGCAGCGCCTCGAACTGCGTCTTGTTGACGAAGTCGCGGCGGACCTGATCCTGCAGGTCGGTCTTCCAGTCGATCTTGATGGCGCCCGCGATGTGGCCGGTGTCGTAGGCCGAGGTGTCCTCGTCGACCTCGACGAAGACGACGCCCGGGGCGTCGAGGTTCTTCTCGGCCCACTCGGCCGAGACGAGTGCGGTGTCGCGACTCATCGAATCACTCCCTGGTGAGGATGGATGGTGAGCCAACGCGCGTGTATCGATGGATGTCTCTGTCGCACCACGCGCGGGACCCAGCGGAAGGACGGGATCACGGGTTCGTGCGACGGCGCCGCTGCCGGGCGTTCGGTGGGATGACCGGAGGGTCTGAGGACCCCGTGCCGGTGGCCGCCGTCAGGCGGCCGGAGACAGCCCCGCCGTCAGATGACGGGGCGACACAGGCAGGTGGCCACGCGGCACAGGTCGACCGCGCGCCGTTTGGTGAGGTGGGTCCCCATGGCCAGGGAGCCTACCAGCCAGTGACCGCGCTGCCACTCAGCCGACCACCATCCGGGATCACCCGAACGACCGAGGACACCGCTGCCTGACGACTCAGCCAACCTTGTTGATCGGCACGTTCCTCGCGTCGGCGGTGACCGCCAGACCCTCCGGCAGTGGCCGGACCTCACGGACCGCGAGTTGGAACGGCAGCTCGGGCAGGGGTACGTCGACCGAGATGCCCTTGGCGTAGTTGCTCAACAGGGCGCGGGCCAGCGGCAGGTTCGGCAGGCCGGCCGCGTCCAGATCGTCGAAGCGCAGGGCGACGGCGCCGTTGTCGGCGACGGTGATGTCGGCGGTGCCGGCGACGGTCAGCTTCTGACCGAGGATGTCGACGGGCGCGGTGACGGCGAGCTTGCCGTTCTGCTCGCCGAGCGTGAGCCCCGGGCGGTTCAACAGTGCGGCGAGGCTGTCGTAGCTGATCGTGCCGGCACCGTTGACGGTGTCCGCGACGATGTCGCCCTGACCGCTGCGCAGGGTGTCCAGCGTGGCCCGTACGTTGCGGGCGGTGACGTCCAGCACCGGCAGTCGTACGGCGTCACCCTCGACCGAGGCGCGCACGTCCCGCAGGTTGATGGTGATCCGCTGGTAGCGGCCGTCGAGCACCTGGGTGAGGAACGGGGTGCCGCCCACCTCCACGTCGGGCTCGGCGGCCTGGGCGCCCTGCTTGGCGATCTCCTGACTGACCCGCTCGGCGATGGTCCGCTCGGCCACCCCGACCGCCACCCGGTCGGCGACCACCAGCAACCCGGCCAGCAGCACGAGCAGGATCACCAGCCCGACGAGCAGCTTGCGACCGCGGCGTCGGGGTCGCGCCTCGTCCACCGGATAGTCGTGCGCCACGCCGCCTCCTGTCTCCGCCCGCCGCGCCGCGACGGGTCGTCCGATACCGGTGCCGCAGGGCGGCGCACCCGTAGGTACCCGACCGGCTCCGGGCTCAACCGTGGCTCAGAGCAAGAGCCTGCACATGGCGTACGCGGCGGGCGCCGCCAGGGCGAAGCCACCGAGCGGACCCTGCATGTGCCGGGCCACCCACATGGTGGGCGGCTCGCCGGCCATCAACCGGCCCGCCTCCGCGTACCCGACGGCGAGGTCGGCGAGGACGGCGGCGACCGCCGCGACCAGGCCGAGCACGGCGGCCCGGGTCGGCGTGAAGGGCGCCACCAGGTAGCTGCCGAGGAGCGCGCTGGTCAACGTGCCGACCATCGCGCCGCCCACCACCCCGGCGGCGCCCCGGGGCACCTGCGGAGCCAGCCGGGGCCAGGGCAGCACGGCGTCGGTGAGCCGGGCGACTGTCAGCGCGACACCGCTCGCGGTCAGGCACACGGTGATCGCCTGGGTGCCGGCCGGAATGCGGCTGAGCACGATCAGGGTGCCGAAGGCCACCACCCCGACCACGATGAGCAGCGTGGCGCCGAGGGAGTCGGTGACCCGGACCCGGTCGACCCGACGGACCAGTTGGCCGAGCACGGCGGCGAGGAAGCCGCCGACGGCCAGATAGCCCAGTGGCGCCAGGCCGGCGACGTCGGTCTGGACCGCGGCGATGTCGGCGAGGGCCGCGACCGCCGCGCTGATCCCGGCCACCACCAGCAACGCGGGCGGACGCATGGCCATCGTCCAGGCGAGCACGAACAGCAACTGGACGCCGAAGATGATGAAGGCGAACGGCAGCCGGTGACCGGGCCCGGACGTCTGCGCGCCGAGCACCAGACCGACGCCGAGCAGCGCGGCGAAGCCGGCGATGGTCAACGCCAACTGGCGGCGCACCTCGACCGGCGGGACGACCTCCTCGTCCGCCTCGTCGTCCTCGTCCTCGGACCGGCGGGCCGGCTCGCCGGAGCGGCGGGCGCGGCGCGGGCCGTCCCGATCGCGCCGATCGCCGTCGCTGACGGCCGGACCGGTACGCGGCGCGGGCGGTTGGCCGCGGGTCGGTGCGGCGGCCGGGCCCGGGTGGGGCCCGGAGGGCCACGATTCGCGACCGGCCTCGGGCGAGGTGGAGGGAAACACGACCCGATCGTGCCAGACCCGCGACCCGACGCGTCGGTCACGGGTTTCAGCGACGTTAAAACCGGGCCACGATCGGGGGCAAGCTAGACAAACAGGAAATGGCCTGCCGACGCGGCCGGAGCGATCAGTTACGCTCAACCCGTTACCCGCCCGTCAGCGACGCCGGGACCACGCTATTCGCAGCGCACTCCCCGGTGGGTGCGACTGGCGCCGCGTGCGGACCCCCGCGCGCCGCCGGGACGGAGGTGATCGTGGAGATCCTGTTGCTGGTGACCGCACGCGCAGGGGAACCGTCGGCGGTGCTGCCGGCGCTCGACCTGCTGCCGCATTCGGTCCGCACCGCGCCGCGCGACGTGCGCACCCTGGTCGCGGGTCCGAGCCCGGACGCGGTGCTGGTGGACGCCCGGTCGGAGTTGAGCGAGGCCCGGGCGACCTGCCGGATGTTGCACGCCACCGGCCTCGGGGTGCCGCTGGTCGCGGTGGTGACGGAGGCCGGCCTGATCGCGCTGAACGCCGACTGGGGCGTCGACGACGTCATCCTCGCCTCGGCCGGCCCCGCCGAGGTCGAGGCGCGACTGCGGCTCGCGGTGGGCCGGTTGAGCAACGCGACGGCTGGCGCGGGCGGCTCGATCCGGGCCGGCGAGCTGACCATCGACCCGGACACCTACGCCGCCAAGCTGAAGGGTCGCCCGCTCGACCTCACCTACAAGGAGTTCGAGCTGCTGAAGTTCCTGGCCCAGCACCCGGGGCGGGTCTTCACCCGGGACCAGCTCCTGCGGGAGGTCTGGGGCTACGACTACTTCGGCGGCACCCGCACCGTGGACGTGCACGTCCGGCGTCTGCGCGCCAAGCTCGGCTCGGAGTACGAGTCGATGATCGGCACCGTTCGCCAGGTCGGCTACAAGTTCGTCGTACCACCGTCGCGGTCGTTGCCGGAGGCGGAGCACGCGCCCCTGCCGGTCTGATCCGGGAGCCCATTCCCGGGTGATTCCCGATATGCCCTTTTCGTGCAGCTTGTCGGTCATATTCTGACTGCCGAGTTTGTCAGAGAAAGGGGCGATGGTGCGCGCACTGACCACGGGGGCGACGGGCCGGCCTGACCGGCCGACCGGGCGGAAGCCGTGACGCGGGGCGGCTCGACCGCACGGGCGGTCGCGATCATGACGCTCGTGGTGACGGGGCTGCTCGGCTCCGCGTACCTGCTGGGCCGCAGCCTCATCCCCGACCAGACCCCACGGCACTCCACGGGCGTCACCACCGCCGTCGACGGGCCGCACTACGCCGACCAGCCGAGCGCGGGCGAGCCGGGCCTGACGCCGCAGGCGAGCGGCAGCGCCGGACCGACCGAGGCCGGTCAGGACGGCACCGGACGGGACGCCGGCGGCGACCGGCTGTTCGGCGCGCACGCCACCACCGGCACCCACCGACTCGCGCTGACCTTCGACGACGGGCCGGACCCGCGGTACACCCCGCAGGTCCTCGCCCTGCTGCGTGAGTTCGACGTACGGGCCACGTTCTGCGTGGTCGGGGAGAACGCGCAGAACCACCCCGACCTGGTCCAGGCGATCGTGAACGACGGGCACACCCTCTGCAACCACTCCTGGCACCACGACGTCGGCCTGGGCGCCCGGTCCGCCGACGCGATCCGCTCCGACCTGCTCCGCACCAACGCCGCGATCCGGGCGGCGGCCCCGGACGCGCCGATCGTCTGGTACCGGCAGCCCGGCGGCGCCTGGACGTACCCGGTGGTGTCGGTGGCGCGGCAGCTCGGCATGACCCCGCTGCACTGGTCGGTCGACCCGTCCGACTGGGATTTGCCCGGGGCCAGCAAGATCGCGGCCACGGTGCTGACCCAGGCCGAACCGGACTCGGTGGTGCTGCTGCACGACGCCGGCGGGGACCGCCAGGGCACTGTGGACGCGCTGCGCCAGATCCTGCCGGAGCTGACCGCACGCTTCGAGCTGGAGGCGCTGCCCACCGACCCGACCTGAGCGCCCGCCCGGGGTGCCGCCCCCGGCGGGGCCGGCACCCCGGGCTGCTTCGGGGCGACCTTCCAGCGGCACGACAGGTAACGGATACGGTGGCGGGATGAGCAGCGCGGAGCCGACCAGCGATCAGGTAACCCGGAGCGAGCGGCTGACGCCCGTGGAGATCGCCGACGTGCTGGCCCTCGCCGGTGTCGCGGGCGACACCGACGGGGCGAGCCCGCTCGACGAGCACGTGCTGCTGCGACTCCGCGAGCCGGACGCCCCGGCCCTGCACCTGATCGCCCGCGCCGACGACGGCACGCTGACCGGGTACGCGCACCTGGACACCACCGACCCGGTCGGCGGGATCGGGGTCGAGCTGGTGGTGCACCCCGCGTACCGCCGGCGGGGCACCGGCCGCGCCCTGGCCCGGGGGGTACTCGCCTCCGCCACCGGGCCGCTGCGGGCCTGGGCGCACGGCGACCACCCCTCGGCCGCGGCCCTCGGTGTGGATCTCGGGTTCACCCGGGCACGGGTGCTCTGGCAGCTACGCCGACCCCTGGCCGGCCCGTTGGGCGAGCCGCGTCTGCCCGACGGGGTGACGCTGCGCGCCTTCCGGCCCGGATCGGACGACGCGGCCTGGCTGGAACTCAACGCGCGGGCCTTCGCCGAGCATCCCGAACAGGGCCGCTGGACCTCCGACGACCTGCGGGTCCGGCTCGCCGAGCCGTGGTTCGACAAGGAGGGCTTCCTGCTCGCCGAGGAGACGGCGACCGGTCGGCTGCTGGGCTTCCACTGGACCAAGGTGCACGAGCGGCCGGGGTCGGCCCGGATCGGCGAGGTGTACGTGCTGGGCGTGGAGCCGACCGCGCACGGTGGCGGGCTCGGTCGGGCGTTGACCACCGCCGGCCTGGCGTACCTGCGGGACCGGCGTGGCCTGGACCGGGTGATGCTCTACGTGGACGAGTCGAACACCGGTGCTGTCGCGCTCTACGAACGGCTGGGTTTCGCCCGCTGGTCCGCGCACATCAACTACCACCTGGGCTGACCGCCTCCACCGACCGGCCCACTGGTCGACACCGGGGCCGCCGAGGCGGCCGGGTCACCGGTCGGTAACGGGCGGGCGTCGGCGGGATAACGGCGAACCGGAAATATCCGCATACTTCCGACAGGTGTACCCCGGTTCACTTAACGGACAACTCACCCTCAGCATGCGGTCACCTGGACGGCCGCACGTGTTCACCTCGCGTTCATTTGCGACCGGCGAACCGGCTACCTGGCACTTCTAACTTTCGTGTCAGCCGGTCAGCGCCGGTCCACGGACCCCGGGATCGGGGTGCCAAGTCAGACGCGAAGGGAAACCCCTCAGGTGAAGCTCCAGCGGTACGGCACTATTGCCTGCCTCGCTCTTACTGCGACGCTCGGTCTCAGTGCTTGCGGCTCGGACAACAACGAGCCCAGCACCAGCGCTTCGGGCTCGACCGCCGCGGTCGACTGCGCCACCGGCACGGTGAACGCCCAGGGCTCCTCTGCGCAGAAGAACGCCATGGCCGAATGGATCAAGGCGTACCAGCAGAAGTGCCAGGGCACCACAATCAACTACGAGTCCTCCGGCTCCGGCGCCGGCATCCAGGCGTTCATCGCCGGAACCGCCGACTTCGCCGGCTCCGACTCCGCGCTCAAGCCGGAGGAGCAGCCGCAGGCCGACGCCAAGTGCACCGGCGGCAAGGCCATCCACCTGCCGATGGTGATCGGTCCGGTCGCGGTCGTCTACAACGCCGGCGGCGACGTGAAGGACCTCCAGTTCAAGCCGGCCACCCTGGCGAAGATCTTCGCCGGCACGGTGACCAAGTGGGACGACCCGGCGATCAAGGCCGACAACCCGGACGCCAAGCTCCCGTCCGCCGCCATCCAGACCGTGCACCGCTCGGACGAGTCGGGCACCACCGACAACTTCACCAAGTACCTGTCGAAGACCGCCGAGGCGGACTGGACCTTCGGCAACGCCAAGGCGTGGAAGGCCCCGGGCGGCGTCGGCGCCGCCAAGTCCGACGGTGTGGCCAGCAAGGTCAAGAGCACGGTCGGCACCATCAGCTACGTCGAGTGGTCGTACGCCGAGAACTCCGGGCTGAACATGGCCAAGGTGCAGAACGGCGCCGGCGAGTGGGCGGCGCTGACCGCCGAGTCCGCCGGCAAGACCATCGCCGGGGCCAAGGTCGAGGGCCAGGGCGACGACCTCAAGCTGTCGATCGACTACAACACTAAGGAGGCCGGGGCGTACCCGATCGTCCTGGCGACGTACGAGATCGTCTGCAGCAAGGGCCTCGCTGCCGACAAGCTGAAGCTGGTCAAGGGTCTGCTGACCCACGCCGCCAGCGCCGAGGGCCAGAACTCGCTGACCGAGCTGGGCTACGCCCCGCTGCCGGAGACCGTCCGGACCAAGGTCGAGACCGCGGTCAAGAACCTCTCCTGACCCGAATCCACCTCCGCAACCGAATCGAGCGAGCAGATGGGTGAAACCCCTCACCGCTCGGCCGACGCCGGCACCGGCGGGACGCGCGTGACCCAGAGTCACGAGTGGCCCGCCGGTGCCTCGGCGCGTGTGGCCGAGGCACCAGTCAGCACCCGTTCCCCGGGCGGCGCCGGGTTCGGCGGCGGCGGTGGCGCGCTGCCCCGCAACCGAAAGTTCGGCGCCGAGCGGGCCTTCCGTGGCCTCACCCTGGCTGCCGGGACGACAGTGTTGGTCATCATCGTGGCCATCGCGGTCTTCCTGATCGCGAAGGCGATCCCGGCCCTACGTGCCAACTCCGCGAACTTCTGGACCTTCGAGGGCTGGTTCCCGAACGACAGCCCGCCCACGTTCGGCATCGGCGCGCTCGCCTTCGGCACCGTGCTCACCGCCGCCCTGGCGCTGCTGATGGCGGTGCCGGTGGCCATGGGCATCGCGCTCTACCTGTCCCACTACGCCCCCCGCAGGCTCGGCAACGGCCTCGGTTTCCTGATCGACCTGCTGGCGGCCGTACCCAGCGTGGTGTTCGGCCTCTGGGGCCGCGACTACCTCATCGGGCCGGTGTCGGACCTCTCGGTGTGGCTCAACACCTACTTCGGCTGGCTCCCGATCTTCGGCGGCGACGGCCCCTACGGCAACTCGATCCTGCTCGGCTCCCTGGTACTGGCGATCATGATCCTGCCGATCGTCACCTCGCTCACCCGCGAGGTGTTCCTCCAGACGCCGAAGGCCAACGAGGAGGCCGCCATCGCGCTGGGCGCCACCCGCTGGGAGATGTTGCGTACCGCTGTGCTGCCGTACGGCCGCCCCGGCATCATCGCCGCCGTGATGCTCGGCCTGGGTCGCGCGCTGGGTGAGACCATCGCGCTGGCGTTGACCCTCGGCTCCACCTACGCCATCTCGTTCAACCTGCTCGAATCCGGTGGCAACACCATCGCGGCCAACATCGCCAACCGGTTCGCCGAGGCGAACGAGACCGGACGGGGCGCTCTGATCGCCTCCGGCCTGGTGCTGTTCGCGATCACGTTGATCGTCAACATCATCGCGCGGGCGATCATCTACCGCCGCCGGGAGTTCACGGAGTCCGCCGCATGACCACAACCGTCACCTCCCCCCGCACCCGCCCGCCGGCCCAGCCGCCCTCGCTGCGGGCCAAGCGGCTGCCCTGGTACGCCGCGCCGGTCATCGCCGTGGCGGCCCTCGCGCTCTCCGCCGTGATCGTCTACGGCGCGGGCATCGGCGGCCCGGTCCTGGTGATCGTCCTGGGCGCGATCCTCTACCTGGTCGGGCTATTCGCCGCGGCCAACGCGGTCGAGGGGCGCCGGTCCGCGCGCAACCGCACCTGGAGCGCGCTGATCCACTCCGCGTTCGTGCTGGCGGTGCTGCCGCTCGCGTCGGTCGTCTGGACGCTGGTCAGCAAGGGCGCCGAGCGACTGGACGGCGACTTCTTCAACAGCTCGATGAACAACATCGGGGCCCGCGACCCGAACGGCGGCGCGTACCACGCGATCGTCGGCACGTTGGAGCAGGTCGGCATCGCCACCCTGATCACCGTGCCGCTCGGCATCCTCTGCGCCATCTACGTCGTCGAGTACGGCCGCGGCCGCTTCGCCTTCGCGATCCGGTTCTTCGTGGACGTGATGACGGGTATCCCGTCGATCGTCACCGGCCTCTTCGTGCTGGCGTTCTGGGTGCTGATCGTCTCGCCGTGGTTCAACGACGGCCGGCCGAGCTTCTCCGGCTTCGCCGCCGCGCTGGCCCTCGCCGTACTGATGCTGCCCACCATCGTCCGGTCCACCGAGGAGATGCTCCGCCTCGTGCCGGCCCCGCTGCGCGAGGGCGCGTACGCGCTCGGCGTACCCAAGTGGAAGACGATCCTGCGGGTGGTGCTTCCCACCGCGCTGCCCGGCATCGTCACCGGCGTCATGCTCGCGATCGCCCGCGCGGCCGGTGAGACCGCGCCGGTGCTCCTGGTCGCCGGCGGTGGCGCGGCGATCAACTTCAACCCCTTCGAGAACAACCAGTCGTCGCTGGCCCTCTTCGTCTACCAGCAGGCCGGCGAGGCGTCGAAGTACTCGCCGGCACGGGCGTGGACCGCGGCACTCACCCTGGTCGCCCTCGTGCTCATCCTGACGATCGCGGCGAAGTTGCTGGCCCGTCGCAACCGGCTCAGCCGATGAACCCCGGAGGTACCACAATGGCCAAGCGCGTCGAAGCCTCGAACGTCACCGCCTACTACGGCGGGTTCAAGGCGATCGAGAACATCAACCTGACGGTCGAGCCGAAGACCGTCACCGCCCTCATCGGGCCGTCCGGGTGCGGCAAGTCGACCTTCCTGCGGTCGATCAACCGGATGCACGAGGTGCTGCCGGGCGCCCGCGTCGAGGGCAGCCTGACCATCGACGACCAGGACATCTACGACCGGGACGTGGACGTCACGGCGGTCCGGCGCATGATCGGCATGGTCTTCCAGCGGCCGAACCCGTTCCCCACCATGAGCATCTTCGAGAACGTGGTGGCCGGGCTGAAGCTCAACGGCGTCCGGAAGAAGTCGATCCTGGACGAGGCCGCCGAGAAGGCGCTGCGCTCGGCGAACCTGTGGGACGAGGTCAAGGACCGGCTGGGCAAGCCCGGCGCCGGCCTCTCCGGTGGTCAGCAGCAGCGGCTCTGCATCGCCCGGACCATCGCGGTCGAGCCGCAGGTCGTCCTGATGGACGAGCCCTGCTCGGCCCTGGACCCGATCTCCACGCTGGCGATCGAGGACCTGATGTTCCAGCTCAAGGACAAGTTCACGATCATCATCGTGACCCACAACATGCAGCAGGCCGCGCGGGTGTCGGACCGGACCGCCTTCTTCTCCATCGAGAAGACCGGCGACCCGGGCCGCCTCATCGAGTACGACAACACCCAGAAGATCTTCAGCAACCCGAGCGTGAAGAAGACCGAGGACTACATCACCGGCCGCTTCGGCTGAGCTGAAGACGTCCGGTCACCGGCGCCCCGCCCTCCCGGCGTGGGCGCCGGTGTCGTCTGTTCGGCCGCCGGCCGCCGGCCCCGGCCCCCGCCCCGGCCGCCGGCCGCCGGCCCGGCCCCGGCCCAATCAGGCCAGCACGAAGCGGGGCTCGCCGTTCGGTGGGACGTCCAGGCGTGGGGTGATGGGGGTGGCGGCGTCCCGGTCGGCCGCCGCCCGCGCGACTCCGGCCAGGTCACCGGCCGCCGCCACCTCCGCCAACGTGACGAGGGTCGGTGGCAGCATGGTCAGCTCGCCGGCCCGCGCCCGGGCCAGCGCGTCCGCCGGTCGGATCCAGAGCGTGTGGTCGGCCTCGCCGGAGACGTCGCGGGTCCGCTGGCCCGCCGGCAGCAGGGCGACGAAAAAGTACGTGTCGAAGCGGCGCGGCTCGAACTCGGGAGTGATCCACCGGCTCCAGGGCAGCAGCAGGTCCGACCGGAGGGTGAGCCGGCGGTCGGCGAGCAGCGCCGCGAAGCCCAGCCGACGCCCCTCCAGGTCCTGCCGGGCGGCCTCCCAGTCGTCGCCGCTGACGTCGCCCACCACCGTCCCCCGGTCCGGGCCGGCGAGCAGCACGCCCGCCTCCTCGAACACCTCCCGCGCGGCGGCGCAGACCACCGCCTGGGCGGCGTCCGGAGCCACGCCGAGGCGGCCCGCCCAGTCGTTCGGCGTGGGCCCGGCCCAGTCGAGGTGTGTCTCCGAGTCGGAGCGGTCCACCCCGCCGCCCGGGAACGCGTACATCCCGCCGAAGGTCATCGCGGCGACCCGGCGGATGACGTACACCTCGAAGTCGGTGTCGGTCGGACGCAGCAGCAGGACGGTGGCCGCGACCCGCGGCGTGGCCGGGACGCCACCCTCGGCGCGGAACCGGCGGGCGTGCTCGACCAGGGCGGCCGGGGCGGGGAAGCCGTCGCTGTCGATCGTCATGCTCGCGAGCCTAGTTCCCCGGGCCGGGCCACCCCCGAGCACGCCCTTTGCTCTGCCGCCGTTGACGCACCACCCCGAGCAGCCGTGCTGGCGCATCGGCGGCGGCAGAGCAAAGGGCGATGCAATAGGTGGTCGGCCGTCGAGGGGTGGGGCGGTCGAGCCGGCGACCGTGGGGGCTAGCGTTTCCGGCATGACTCGTTGGGGCATCCTGGCCACCGGCCACATCGCCAGCCGTTTCGCCGAAGACCTCCGACTGGTGCCGGACGCCGAGTTGGTGGCGGTCGGCTCCCGCGCCGCCGACAGCGCGCGGCGCTTCGCCGACACCTACGGCGCGAAGCGCGCCTACGGCTCGTGGGTGGAGCTGGCCGCCGATCCGGAGGTGGACGCGATCTACGTGGCGACGCCGCACTCCGCGCACCACGAGGCGGCGATGACCTGTCTCACCGCCGGTCGGGCGGTGCTGCTGGAGAAGCCGTTCACCCTCGACCTGGCCACCAGCACCGAGGTTGTGGAGACGGCCCGCGCCGCCGGGGTCTTCCTGATGGAGGCCATGTGGATGCGGACCAACCCCCTGATCCGGCGGGTGGTCGAGCTGGTCGCGGACGGGGCGATCGGCGCGGTCACCGGCGTCCGGGCGGACTTCGGGGTGGCCGGGCCGTTCCCGCCCGAGCACCGGATGCGCAACGCGGCGCTGGGCGGGGGTGCCCTGCTCGACCTGGGGATCTACCCGATCAGCCTGGCCCACCTGCTGCTCGGGGTGCCGCAGCACATCCGGTCCTGGGCGCGGCTCGGCCCGGAGGGCACCGACGAGAACACCGGCATCCTGTTCGGCTACGACGACGGCGCGCTGGCGACCCTCAGCTGCGGCATGGTCGGCGCCACCCAGTTGTCCGCGTCGATCACCGGCACCACCGGTCGGGTCGACCTGCCGGAGCCGTTCTTCCGGCCGGCTTCGGTGACACTGCACCGGGCCGGCGTCGAGCCGGAGACGATCGTCGCGGACGAGGCCGGCAACGGCTACCAGTACGAGGCGATCGAGGTGCAGCGCTGCCTCGCCGCCGGGCTGACCGAGAGTCCGCTGGTCCCGCACAGCACGACCCTCGAGGTGATGGCTCTGCTGGACACGGTCCGCGAGCAGATCGGCGTGCGCTACGCGTGAACGCGAAAGGCCCCCCGCCGAGGCGGATTCTTGGGGTCCTCGCAACACCTGATGGTTTATGTGGTCGTCAGTAGATCACGCAGGCGCTCGGCTGGGGTTCGCCAGCCGAGCGTTTTGCGTGGTCGGCTGTTGAGTCGTTGCGCGACGTGTTCGAGGTCTTCGGGGCTGTGCACGGACAGGTCGGTGCTCTTGGGGAAGTACTGCCGCAGCAGGCCGTTGGTGTTCTCGTTTGATCCGCGTTGCCAGGGTGAGTGCGGGTCGCAGAAGTAGACCGGCACGCCCGTGGCCACGGTGAACTGCTTGTGCGCGGCCATCTCGCAGCCCTGGTCCCAGGTCAGCGAGCCGCGTAGGTGTGCGGGCAGGGTTTGGATCAAGGGCACCAGCACGTCACGGACTTCCTCGGCGGTGTGTCCGCCGGGCAGGTGCCCGAGCAGGACGTAGCGGGTGGAGCGCTCGACCAGAGTCACGATCGCGCTTTCGCTGCGGGGGCCGACGATCAGATCGCCTTCCCAGTGGCCGGGAACCGCCCGGTCCTCGACCTCGGCGGGTCGTTGGGAGATCATCACCATCTCGTCGACGAAGCGGCGGGTGCGCTGCTGCGGACCGCGGTGTGGCTTGCGGCGGGTGCGCCCAGTGCGCAGTGCGACCGCGACCTCGCGGCGCAGCCCGCCACGGGCCTGGACGTAGATCGCCTGGTAGATCGTCTCCGGACTCACCCGCATGCTCTCGTCGTCGGGGAACTCGATGAGCAGAGCGTGACAGATCTGCTCAGGTGACCACTGTTCCCGAAGCTTGTCCGCGACGAACTCGCGCAGCGGACCGTCCTGGGCAAGCTTGGACTCCTTGGGGCGTGACCGGCTCTTCGCCCACGCCCGCTGCGCCCGATGCGGCTGGTAGACACCATCGACTGCACGGGCATCGACCTCGCGTTTGACGGTGGATGCCGGTCGGCCCAGTTCCCGTCCGATCGCGCGTAGTGACCGGCCCTCACGACGCATGTCAGCGATCAATTCCCGCTCACCGACGGTGAGGAACCGAGCGTGCAACTCGGCCTCGACCGCCGCGAGAGACGACGCTGACGTGGCGGCAATGAGGCTGGTCATGCCCGTTGTGTAGTCGATCCTGCGTCCATCGGGGTGCAGGCGCGCGTTGCCGATCTTCCGGATACCACGGTCCCAGTCCCGGGCAGTGCGTTCGTGGACCCCGACCTGCGCCGCAGCGTCGCGCCGTCGCACCCCGCACGCCCGAAGCCGCTCATACTCCACCCGACCCGGATGCCCGCTCGTGCCCGTCTTCCCACGACCACGAACACCGGCCTTGCGCGCCCACCCGAACGCCGTCGCACGGTTCACCCCGACCGCCCGAGCAGCTCCCGAGACGCTGCCGTTCTCCCGGTCCAGCGCCTCGAAGAACTTCACCTTCAAGTCCTCAAAACCCACGATCCCCGCAACTCCCTGGATTTCAGGGTGTTGCGGGGATCGCTAGAACCCGCCCGAGCGGGGGGCCTTTCACACGTCGGGTCCGGTCAGCCGAAGAGTGGCCGGACCAGCAGGTACGTGACGCAGGCGATCAGCGCGGCAGCCGGGAACGTGATGATCCAGGCGAGCACGATGTTGCCGGCGACGTTCCAGCGCACCGCGGAGAGCCGCTTGGTCGCCCCCACCCCCATGATCGCCGAGGTGATCGTGTGGGTGGTGGAGATGGGCGCCTTGAGCACCAGGGCGTTGAAGTAGAGCACCGCGCTGGCGACCGTCTCGGCGGCGAAGCCCTCCGGCGGTCCCAGGTCGATGATCTTGCGGCCCAGGGTGCGGATGATCCGCCAACCACCGGCGTACGTGCCGAGGGCCAGCATCGTCGCCGAGGTCCAGAACACCCATCCGGGGATGTGCGTCTTGCTCTCCTGGAAGCCGCCGGTGTAGAGCGCCAGCACCACGATGCCCATGGTCTTGGCGGCGTCCTGCATGCCGTGACCGACCGACATGGCGGCGGCCGAGGCGGTCTGCGCCCACCGGAAGCCCCGGTTGAGCTTGCCCGGCTGCCCCTTCCGGAACAGCCAGAGGATGGCGAGCATCAGCAGGTAGCCGAGGGTGAGGCCGACGATCGGCGAGAGCACCATCGGCAGCAGCACCTTCTCGCCGATGTTGACCCACTGCACGATGCCGCCGGTGGACAGCAGGGTCGCGCCGACCAGGCCGCCGAAGAGCGCGTGCGAGGACGACGAGGGCAGGCCGAAGTACCAGGTGATCAGGTTCCAGGCGATGGCGCCGAGCACCCCGGCGAAGACCACCCCGAGGCTGCTGATCCCGGTGGGGAGGGTGACCAGACCGTCACCGACGGTCTTGGCCACCCCCGCGCCGAAGTGCGCGCCGACGAAGTTGCCGACGGCGGCGAGCCCGAGGGCGATCCGGGGGGTCAGCGCCCGGGTGGAGACGCTTGTCGCGATCGCGTTGGCGGCGTCGTGGAAGCCGTTGGTGTAGTCGAACGCCAGGGCCACCGCGATCACCGCCAGTACGGCGATGAGTTCAGGGGACACCGGCTCAGGACTCCTTGACGGCGATGGTCTCGACGGTGTTGGCCACGTGCTCGAATGCGTCGCAGGCGGCCTCCAGCTCGTCGGCCACCTCCTTCATCTTCAGCACCGTCAACGCGTCGTACTCACCGGAGAAGAGCCGGACGAGCAGCTGCCTGTTGATCCGGTCGCCCTCGTTCTCGAGCCGGTTGCACTCGATCCAGTAGTCCTCGAGATCCTTCATCGACTTCAGCCGGGGCATCGCGTCGGCGGTGAGCTTGGCCTGCTGGTCGAGCACGTTCACCATCTCGTGCAGCTCGCGGGGCAGCGCCGGAAGCTCGGTCAACCCGTACAGGTAGAGCAGGTCGCCGACCGCCTCCAGGTGGTCCATCACGTCGTCCAGCAGCGAGCCCAGCCGGTAGATGTCCTCCCTGTCGAACGGGGTGATGAAGGTCGAGTTGATCTTCTTGTACAGCTCGTGGGTGATCTGGTCGCTGTCGTGCTCGACCTCGGTCAGCCGCTCGCTGACGGACTGCACGTCCACGCCGGGCAGGGCCAGCTCGTTGAGCAGCTCGGTGCCTCGGACCAGGTTCTGCGCGGCCCTGGTGAAGAGCTCGTAGAAGGCGCCCTCGGTGGGGCGGAAGGAAAACTTCACAGCACAGACCTCGTCGCGTCGGTGGAAGGGTGGCGGTGCCCAGCGGACGCCCGCTCGGTGAATGCTAGGAAACGGCAGATCCGCGAATTCGCCGGCCCACCCCTGGCCAGGCGTCATTCACCGCTCGTTCACCTGCTGTTCATCTCGGCTGCCCCACCCGCACCCGCTCCCCCAGCGAGGAGGCGTTGCCGCTCCCGTGCAACGTCGAAATCGGCCGCCGGATACCCAAGATCGAGGGTGTCGAACGTCTCACGCAGCAGGTGCGCGACGGCCCAGTCCCTGTACCACTTGCGGTCCGCCGGCACCACGAACCAGGGCGCGGCGTCCGTGCCGCACCGGCTCAGGGCCTCGGCGTACGCCGCCTGGTAGTCGTCCCAGCGCGCCCGGGAGTCGATGTCGGAGGGGTTGTACTTCCAGTGCTTGCGCGGGTCGGTGAGCCGCTCCAGCAGGCGCTGCCCCTGCTCCGCGTACGAGATGTGCAACATCACCTTGACCAGCGTCACGCCACCCTCGGTCAACTCCCGCTCGAAGGAGTTGATCTCGTCGTAGCGGGCCCGCCAGGTCGCCTCCGGCACCAGCACGCCGACCCTGGCGATCAGCACGTCCTCGTAGTGCGACCGGTTGAACATCCCCACGTACCCCGGCGGCGGCAGCTCCCGGCGGACCCGCCAGAGGAAGTCGTGCCGCAGCTCCTCCTCCGTCGGCGGCCCGAACGACCGGATGTGCAGGCCCAGCGGGTTCATCGCACCGGCCACCCGCTTGATCGTGCCGTCCTTGCCGCCGCAGTCCATCGCCTGGAGCACCAGCAGCACCCGCCGCGCCGGGTCCCCCGACCCGGCCTTGGCGGTCGCGAACAGCATCTCCTGCTGCCGGCCCAGCTCGGCGCCGACCAGCTCCACCTGCTCCCGCGCCCACGCCTTCCGGTGCTCACCGGGCCCTTCGACGGACGGCAGGCCGGGCGTCGACCGGGGGTCGATCGCGCCGAGGTCAACGGGCGCGGTGACCCGTAACAACTCCCCCACCGAGCCGCCGTCCGGTGCCACGATCCGCCGTTGCCGAGGTGCGTCCATGCACGGATCATCACCCAGCGGCCGGCTTTCCGCCCGCCAGCCGCGGCTCAGACCACCAGGGCCAACCACTTGCGGTACGCGGTCGCGAACGGCTCGGTGCCGTCGCCGAGCGACGTGAACAGCCGCTGGGCGGCGGCCTCGGCCTCGACCACCACGTCGTCCGGGTAGCCGAACCGGGCCCGGTGCTCGGCGAACTCGTCCTCGTCCAGCAACTCGACCAGGCCGGTGGCCCGTCGCCGCACGACGTCCAGGTCCAGGTCGATGAGGTGAACGGTGTCGTCCGATTCCCAGCGGGCCGGGGTGGCGATGTCGCAGTAGACCTCGCTGGTGCGCGGCGGCGGGTTGAACATGGCCGTCCACCAGGCGCGATGTGGCACGAGCAGCACGAACGGGATCTTCTCCACCGACGGCCGGCCGTGGTAGACCGACTCGGTGCCCTCGGGCACGCCGAGCCAGATGCCGAGGTCGTCCTCGGTGAGCCGGCGGGCCGGGTAGTCGCGGTGGGCGCTGCCGTCGTACTTGCGGTAGATCACTCGGACCACGTCGCTCGGCATGATTCGCACCCTAACCGATCCCGCCCACGCGACGTAGTGCGGCCGTAACCGGACGGCGTCGGCCAGAACCCCGACCCGGCGCGCGGCACGCCACGTGGCGGATGGGCACGGCCGCTGTCGGCGGCGCCGGGTACCGTCGCACGGTGACTCCGTCCCGCACCGCCACCGGTTCCGCCAGCCCGTCGGCCCGTGCCGGGAAACGGCGGCGGGGCGCCCGGCCCAGCGGCACCGAGCTGCTGGCGGCGGCGGTCGGCGCGGTGCCCGGTGGCGCGGAACGCCCCGGCCAGCTCCAGATGACCACGGCGATCGAGGAGTGCGTGGCCACCGGCGAGCATCTGCTCGTGCAGGCCGGCACCGGCACCGGCAAGTCACTCGCCTGCCTCGCGCCGGCGCTCACTGTGGACGGTCCGGTGGTGGTCTCCACCGCCACCCTCGCGTTGCAGTCCCAGCTGGTCGACCACGACCTGCCCCGGCTCGCCGACGCGGTCGAGCCGGTGCTCGGCCGTCGACCCACCTTCGCGGTGCTCAAGGGTCGCCACCACTACCTCTGCCTCGCCCGCCTGGACAACTCCACCGAGGAGGAGCCGGAGG
This sequence comes from Micromonospora sp. WMMD1120, assembly GCF_029626235.1. NCBI lineage: Bacteria > Bacillati > Actinomycetota > Actinomycetes > Micromonosporales > Micromonosporaceae > Micromonospora > Micromonospora sp. WMMD1120. Next base: position 1,436,068 of record NZ_JARUBO010000005.1, read on the forward strand.
ACACGCTCTTCGACGCTCCGGCGGCACGCCCCGGTGGCGGCACCAGGTGGCTCGGCGAGGCGGGTCGGCTGGGCAAGCAGGTCGAGCGGTTGCGCGAGTGGGCCGAGAAGACCGACACCGGCGACCGCGACGAGCTGGACCCGGGCGTCGACGACCAGGCCTGGCGGCTGGTGTCGATGCCGGCCCGGGAGTGCGTCGGGGCGACCCGCTGCCCGTTCGGGCAGGAGTGCTTCGCGGAGGCGTCCCGGGCTCGGGCCCGCGAGGCCGACATCGTGGTGACCAACCACAGCCTGCTCGCTGTCGACATGCTCGCCGAGCGGCACATCGTGCCGCCACACAAGCTGCTCATCGTCGACGAGGCGCACGAGCTGGCCGACCGGGTCTCCTCGGCGGCCCAGGCGGAGCTGGTGCCGGAGCTGATCGACAGGTCCGCCCGGCGGGCCCGACCGCTGCTCCGGCCGGAGGTCGCCGAGGCGCTCACCGCCGCCGGGGACGCCCTCGCCGTGGGGCTGGCCGAGGCGCCGGCGGGGCGGATCACCGCCGGGCTGCCGGCGCCGCTGCGGGAGGCGTGCACTCTGCTCGACGCGGCCACCCGCTCGGCTCTCGACGCGATCGGCGACGTCAAGGCCGACGACCCGGACCCGGTCCGCAAGCAGCAGGCCAAGGCCGCGCTGGACGAGCTGTCCAGCACCGCCCAGCGGCTGCTGGAGGAGGCCGACCACGACGTCGCCTGGGTGGAGAAGAACGACAGCGGCAGCCGCCGGGCGCTCGTGGTCGCGCCGCTGTCGGTGGCCGGCACCCTCGCCACCCATCTCTACGACGAGCGCACGGTCGTCGCCACCTCGGCCACCCTGGCGCTGGGCGGCCGGTTCGACACCGTCGCCCGCGCCCTCGGCCTGGACGCGCCGCCGCCCGCCCCGCCCTCGCCCGCCGCCGCCGCGCTGGCCGCCCGTACCGGCCCGGGGCGTCCGGCTGCCGAGACGCCGGGCCGCCGGCTGGCCGGCGACACCCCCAACGCCGTCGTGCCGGCGACCGAGGGCCCGGGTTGGCGCTCCCTCGACGTCGGGTCGCCGTTCGACTACGCCCGGCAGGGCATCCTGTACGTCGCCGCGCACCTGCCCCGACCCAGCGTCTCCGGGCTGCCCGACGCCGCCGGGGAGGAGCTGCTCGGGTTGGTCGAGGCGCTCGGTGGTCGTACCCTCGGGCTCTTCTCCTCCCGGCGGGCCGCGCAGCAGGCGGCGGAGCTGCTGCGGGCGCGCACCGACCTGCCGGTGCTGTTGCAGGGCGAGGAGGCTCTGCCGCTGCTGGTCCGCCGGTTCCGGGAGGAGCGGGCGAGCTGCCTGTTCGGCGTGATGTCGCTGTGGCAGGGGGTGGACGTGCCGGGCGACTCCTGCCAACTCGTCGTCATCGACCGGCTGCCCTTCCCCCGCCCGGACGAACCGCTGGCGGCGGCTCGGGCCGCGGCAGTGGACGCGGGCGGCGGCTCCGGCTTCGCCGCTGTCAGCGTGCCGATCGCCGCCGTGCGGTTGGCCCAGGGTGTGGGCCGGTTGATCCGGGCGACCGGAGACAAGGGCGTGGTCGCGGTGCTCGACTCCCGGTTGGAGACTGCCCGCGGTTACGGGCCGTTCCTACGCCGGTCGCTGCCGCCGTTCTGGTACACGACCCGCCCCGAGGTCGCCCGGGGCGCCCTGAAGCGTCTGGCCGACTCCTGAGCCGCCCGGTCAGGGGGCCTGCGCGGCGACGACCACGGCGTCGGGTGGGGTGTCCGGGACCCGTCGGGCGGCGAGCCGGCGGATCGCCGTGTTCAGCACCGCGATGAGCGGCACCGAGACCAGCGCGCCGGTGATCCCGGCGAGGACGACACCGGCGGCGATGGCGATGATCACGGCGAGCGGGTGCAGGGCGACCGCCCGTCCCATGATCAGCGGTTGCAGGATGTGGCCTTCGACCTGCTGCACACCGATCACCGCCCCGAGGATGATCAGCGCGGTCACCGGGCCGCTGTCGACGAGTGCCACCAGCACTGCCACGCCACCGGAGAGCGCCGCGCCGACGATCGGGATGAACGCGCCCAGGAACACCAGCGCGGCCAGCGGGAACGCGAACGGGATGTCGAAGACGACAAGGAAGATGCCGATGCCGACGGCGTCGATGAAGGCGACGAGCACCGTCGCGCGGACGTAGGCGACGAGCGTCTGCCACGAGGCGCGTCCGGCGTCGTCGACCTTCCAGCGCGCGGCCACCGGTAGCAGCCGGACCAGGAAGCGCCAGATCCGGTTGCCGTCGCGCAGGAAGAAGAACGTCGCGAAGAGCACAAGCAGTGTGCCGGTCAGCACCTCGGCGAGTGTGGCGGCGGTGCTCAACGCGCCGCTGGTGAACCTCGAGGTGTTGCCGTTGATCCAGTTCTGCGCCTCGTCGATGTAGCGGTCGAGTTGGGTGTCGGAGAGGTGCAGCGGGCCCGTCTTGAGCCAGTTCTGGATCTGCCGGACGCCCTCCGAGGACTTCGCGCTCAGCTCCGGCACACCGCGGATGAACTCGTTGACCACGAGCGTCAGGGTGCCGATCACCGCGGCCAGGCCGCCGACCAGCACCACCGCCGTCGCCAGCGACCGGGGGAACCGGGCCCGCAGCAGCCAGCCCACCGCCGGCGCGAGCAGCGCGGAGAGCAGCAGCGCGACGGCCAGCGGGATGATGACGATCTTGATGGTGCCGACCACCCGCAGGAGGGCCCAGGCGACCACGCCGATCACGATCAGGCGCCAGCACCAGGCCGCGGCGATCCGGAGCCCGTGCGGAACGTCCGCGTCGTCCCGGCTGGAGGTGGAGCTGTGCTGGTCCACCGGAGGCTCGGCGCCGTAGACGGCGGCGCTCGGTGGGGCGCTCGGACCGGGCACGCCGGGGGACGCCACCCCGGCCGTCGACGGCAGGTCGTCGACAGCGACCTCGTCGGCGCCCGTCGACGTCTGTCGTGACTGGTAGGCGCGGCGAAGCCGCCCGCGTACCCGCTCGAAGCGGCTCAAGCGCACCTCCTGGCAGAGAGACCGGCCCGCCCACGGCGACAGGTCGGACAGCTTACGCGTGTTCTCGACACCTTAGGGGAGTTCCGCCACACATTGCCCGGACCACCTTCGGCGTAACCACCGGCGGGACCGCCGTCGGCCACACGGTAGCGTCTGCGACGTGACCGCCGACAAGGATCTCGACGCCGGCCTGCCGATCCGCCTGCTGCACGACCGCGTGCTGGTGCGCATGGAGGGCAGCGAGGGCGAACGCCGCTCCACAGCGGGCATCGTCATCCCGGCGACCGCCGCGGTCGGCAAGCGTCTCGCCTGGGCCACGGCGGTCGGGGTGGGGCCCAACGTCCGCGCGATCGTCTCGGGCGACCGGGTGCTGTTCGACCCCGACGACCGCTCCGAGGTCGAGCTGCACGGCCGTGGCTACGTGCTGCTGCGGGAGCGGGACGTGCACGCGGTCGCCGCCGAGCGGATCGAGAACGACTCGACAGGCCTCTACCTCTGACGCTCCTCCCCCGGCCAGCGGAGCCCGCCGGGCGCCGTTTGCCCGCCGGTACGACGGGAAGCCAGCCGGCGACCGTGGCCCTGGGGAGGGACGATGCCGGTATTCGTGAAGAAGGTCTTGACCTGGGGCTTCGTCGCGTTCCTGATCTATTTCGTGGCCTTCCGGCCGGACGGGGCCGCGCAGATGTTCCGGGCGATCGGGGCCGCGCTGATCGCGATGTTCCAGGGTTTCGGTGACTTCCTGACCTCGCTCATGGCCTGACCCAGCCCGGCGGCGGGTACCCGTGCGGAGCAGGTGGCGGAGCCGGCGCGAGCACCACCGGAATCGGCACGACCGGCTCGTGCGGCGCGTCCACCGTGCGCTGGGTGCCGTCCGGGAAGCGCAGGTGGTAGCGGTTGCCGTCCCAGATCCCCGCCGGGGCCTGCGGGTCCCGACCGACGAAGAACGACCGGTACCCGGTGATCGCGTCCAGCAACTCGCGCTCCTCCCGCGCGGTCCGTTCCTGGTCGGCGGGCTTGCGGTCCAACCCGCGCACCGTCCCGTCGCGGAGCAACGCCAACCGGGTGGCGGCGGACTGGTAGCCGCGCATCGCGCGCACCCCGGCGTCGCCGGCCACCCGCCGCGCCCAGCTCCGGGCGGCGTGCCGTCGGGCGAGGCTGCTCAGCGCGGCCACCTCGGGTGGGCTGAGCCAGCCGGCACTTACGTAGGCCGGCAGCGCCCGCTCGGTGAGCCGGCCCTCCCAGGCGCGCAGCCACACCGCCAGGCCGACGGTGCCGAAGAAGACCGGCACCATCAGGCCCAGGAAGCCGTACAGCATGATCACCGCCTCGCCGGTGGCCTGGGTCAGCGTGGGCAGCAGGTTCCACGTGCCGTGCAGCATCATCGCGAGCAGCAGACCGGCGATCGGCGCGAGCACCCGGACCCGCCGGTCGGCGGTCCGGGAGGCGATGCCCAGCCCGAAACCGGTCATCGAGGTGAAGAGCGGGTGGGCGAACCCGAACAGCAGGATCCGCAGGATGAAGATCGCGATGACCTGCTGGATGCCGGTGGCGGGGCCGTACCTGTCGACACCGGACGCGTAGCCCAGACCGCCCAGGTAGAGGATGTTCTCCACCATGGCGAAGCCGACCGCGGAGAGCCCGCAGTAGACCAGGCCGTCGGTGATGCCGGACCACTCCCGGCGACGGAACACCAGCAGCAGGATCGGGCCCAGCGCCTTGGTCAGCTCCTCGATGAAGGGCGCCACCAGCACGCCGGTGAGCGCGGACGGCAGGCCCCAGTCGGCGAACAGGCCGGCGGCGAAGTCGTTCACGGTGAGCGAGGCGGCGGTGGAGACGAACGCGCCCCAGGCGAAGCAGAAGATCAGGTACTTCAGCGGCTCCGGCTCGTACCGGTCCAGCCAGAGGAAGCAGGCGACCAGCACCGGCACCGGCAGGATGGCGGCGACGACGCCGATCAGCAGCGCCTGCGCCCCCAGCGACTGACCGAGCGTGAAGACCATGAACACCGCGCACGCGGCGATCAGCAGCACCACCGCGGCCAGCACCAGGAACCGCCGCCAACCCAGCCGGCGCAGCGGCATCCGGGGCGTCGCGTCGGCCGGCGGGGCCTTGGGGGCGGGCGACGGCGGCAGCGGTGAACCGGGTGGGGTGTCGGCCATGCGGTCAGCGTAGCCATCCGCCGCCGGCTGGTCCGGCCGCATCGGCGGCAGCTATGCTGCCGGCAGGTCACGAGCGCCAGCGTCAAGCCCCGGCTTGCTGGCCGGCAACCCTCGTCAGTTCGCGGTGGGGTGCCCCGGGTGATGACCGGGCCCAGCCCGATCGGCGTGCTGGGCAAGCGCGGACCCCGTCCCGACGTCGCACCGGGGTCCCTGACCCCGGAGGTTCCGGCGTGCCCGTCACCCTCGTCTCCCCGCTGCCCACCCGCCCCGACACCGCGCCCACGCCGGCCCCGTCGCGGCCGCTCGACGTCCTCGGCGTGCCGGGCGAGATCAACCTGGACCACGCGGCCAGCGCGCCGTGCGCGCGAGCCGCCGCCGACGCGGTGGCCGAGCTGCTGCCCTGGTACGCCAGCGTGCATCGCGGGGCGGGGGCGCTGTCCCGGCGGTGCACACTCGCGTACGAGCAGGCGCGGCAGACCGTCGGCGACTTCTTCGGGGCCCGGATCGGCGATCACGTGGTCTTCACCCGCAACACGACCGACGCGCTCAACCTGTTGGGGCGCTCGCTACCGGCCGGCACGACGGTGGTCACCTTCGCCGCCGAGCACCACGCCAACCTGCTGCCCTGGCCGCGCGGCTCGGTACGGCTGCCGGTGCCCACCGACCCCGCCGCGGCGGTACGCGACCTCGCCGCCGCCCTCACCGAGCTGCGCCGGGGCAGCAATCCAGCGCTGCCGGTGCTGGTCGCGGTGACCGGCGCGAGCAACGTGACCGGGGAACGTTGGCCGGTCGCCGAGCTGGCCCGGGTGGCCCACCGGCACAGCGCCCGGATCGTGCTCGACGCCGCGCAACTCGCTCCGCACGCCCCCGTCGACCTGGGCACGCTCGACGTCGACTACCTGGCGGTCTCCGGGCACAAGCTGTACGCGCCGTTCGGCGCGGGTGTGCTGATCGGCAGGTCGGACTGGTTGGACGACGCGCCCCCGTACCTGGCCGGTGGCGGGGCCACCAGTCACGTCGGGTCGGCCACCCACGACGTGACCTGGTCGACCGGCCCGGCCCGGCACGAGGGCGGCACCCCGAACCTGCTCGGCGCGGTGGCGCTGGCGGCCGTCTGCGGGGCGCTCGCCGACGCCGACCGGGCCGCGCTGGCGGCGCACGAGCAGGCGCTGCTGACCCGGCTGCGGACCGGCATCGCCGCCCTGCCGCACGTGGTGGAGCTGCGCACGTTCGGCCCGGACGCGCCCCGGGTGGGCATCGTCTCGTTCGTGGTCGCCGGCCGGGACTCCAGCGAGGTCGCGGCACGGCTGGCCGCCGAGCACCACATCGGCGTACGGGACGGGTTGTTCTGCGCGCATCCGCTGGCCCGGCGGCTGCTCGCCGAGGCGGCGGATCGTACCGGCCGGCGGGACCTGCCGCCGACAGCGCTGCGCGCCAGCCTCGGCCTGGGCAGCACCGCCGCCCAGGTGGACCGACTGCTCGCCGCGTTGGCCGAGCTGGGCTGACTCGCGCGCTCAGCCGACCGGCGGGGCGGTCGGGGGTTTCCGGGGCTCGCCGGACTCGGTGGGCTCACCGACCGGCCGCTCCTGCTCGCCGAACGCGCTGCGGATACACCGGTTCGCCTCCTCCTGGTCGATGCCGGAGGCGACCAGAAGGTCGCTCGCCGTGGTACGCACCTGGGCGACCACCACGCTGCCCGAGAAACCGACACCCGCGCCGTACGCCCGACCGGCCTCGCTGACCGCCCGCAGCGACCGCTCCCGGGCCTTGTGCGGCTCCTCGCCGACGGCGAACTCGTGCTTGAGCAGCCGAACCGACTCGGCGAGGTGGCCGATCGCGTCCGGCATCGGATCGGGCACCGGTTCCTCGTCCTCGACGAGCGTCACGGACCGGCGGATCAGGGTGCCGCTGTTGCGCATCGCCCGGTCGATCGGGTCGGCCGCCTCCGCGTAGTGGGTCAGCTCGCCCCGGCGGTGCCAGCGGGCCGGGGAGAGCGTGGCGGTCTCCTTGGCGCCCTCGATCGCCTCACTGAGGGTGTTCAGCTCCTCCCTGTTGTCGCGCAGCCGGTCCAGCGCCCGCTGGATGGTGGCCCGGTCCCGGCGGCGCAGTCCGTCGGCCGTCTGGTCGAGCTGGTCGGCGAGCAGATCCAGCGCGGGGCGGGCCGCCCGGTTGATCACCCGGAGCGGGTTCAGCGGCAACAGCACCGCCGTGACCAGCAGCGCGATCCCACCCCCCAGGAACGCGTCCACGAAGCGCGGGATCTCCAGGTTCTGTGTGGACGGGCTCAGCGTGACGATCAGCACCGCCGTGGCCGCCGCCTGGATGACGATCGCCACGCTCGCCCCCGCGAAGATGGTGAGCAGGATCGCCACGGTGACCACCAGGCCGAGCTGCCACGCCCCGGTGCCGAGGAAGTAGATCAGCAGGTCGCCGATGAACACCCCGATGCCGACCCCGACGATCAGCTCCACGGTCCGGCGGAACCGCTGGCCGACCGACGCGGCCAGGGTGCCGACCGCGGAGATCGGCGCGAAGACCGGTTGCGGGTTGCCGAGCACCTTGTGCGCGACCAGGTAGGCCAGCCCGGCGGCCAGCCCGGCCTGCACCGCGAGCCCGCCGGCCATCCGCACCCGGTGCAGCCGGTCGTGCAGGGTGGCCCGACCACGGTGGCGCAGTTGCTCGGTGGCCTCGGCGATCCGGGCGCCGTCGATGTCCACCATCCCCTCCCGCAGCGGGGCACGTCGCACCACCGGAGGTCGCTTGTCCCGGGACACGGCCATGGGCGCGACTACCCGTGCTGGGCGCGCTGAATCCTCCCCTTCCGCGCGTCGCGCCGGAATGCGGCAGACTCGGGCGGTGGTCGATCTGCTGAGCCGGTGGCGGGCGGTGGTCCGGGCCGTCGGCACGAGCCCCGAACCGGCGACGATCCGGGCCGGGGAGCGTCTGCTCGCCCGGTGGCGGGAGCCGCACCGGCACTACCACACGCCGACCCACCTGGCGGCTGTGCTCGACGTGGTGGACCAGCACGCCGACCTGGCCGATCAGGTCGACGCGGTCCGGCTGGCGGCCTGGTTCCACGACGCGGTCTACGATCCTCGGGCCACCGGCGACGCCAACGAGCGGGACAGCGCCGCGCTGGCCGGCAGCGTGCTCGGCGGGCTCGGGGTGCCGGCGCCCACGGTGGCCGAGACGCGCCGGCTGGTGCTGCTCACCGCCGGGCACACGGTGGCGGCGGACGACCAGGACGGCGCGCTGCTCTGCGACGCGGACCTGGCCGTGCTCGCCGCCCCGCCGGAGGCGTACGCGCGGTACGCGGCGGCGATCCGCCGGGAGTACGCGCACGTGCCGGAGCCGGCCTTCCGGGCCGGACGCGCCGCGGTGTTGACAGGTCTGCTGGCGCTGCCGGCGCTGTTCCGGCTGCCGCCGCTGGCCGGCAGTTGGGAGGCGGCCGCGCGGAGCAACGTGCGCCGCGAGCTGGCGGCGCTCAGCGCTGAGCCGGCGGACCCGAACTGACCAGGTGCTTCGGCCGGCGCAGCCCGGCGTCCCGGAGCAACCGGACCAGCTCCCGGCTCGGCACCACCCGGGCGCCGAGCCACACCGCCGCCGCGAACCGGTCCGCCGGGAGGTCGTAGTGGTCCCGGTCGAAGCCGCGCCGGGGCGCGCCGAGCGTCTCGGCGAAGGCGTGCAGCTCGGCGTAGGAGACGTCGCTGATCAGGTGCGACCAGAGGCGACCGCGCCACGGCCAGGCCGGCCGGTCCAGGTAGAGCATGACGTTCACGCCATCCCGCACGGTCGATCACGTTGATGATCGCCGACCGGCGACCTAGCCTCGGCTGCATGGCCCCCACCACTCTGCTCGACGACCTGCGCGCCGCGCTCGGTGACGACGCCGTGCTCACCGACCCGGACCTGCTGCGCACACACGAGCGGGACGAGGCCGACCTGTGCGCCGCCGGTACCCCACTGGTGGTGACCCGTCCGCGCAGCACGGAGCAGGTGGTCGCCGTGGTACGCGCGGCGGCGCGGCACGGCGTATCGCTGGTGCCGCAGGGCGCGCGGACCGGGCTGGCCGGGGCGGCGAACGCCGTCGACGGCGCTGTCGTCCTCAGCACCGTCGCGATGGACGAGATCCGGGAGATCGATCCGGTGAGCCGGATCGCCGTGGTCCAGCCGGGGGTGGTCAACGCGACGTTGGCCGGGGCCGTCGCCAAACAGGGGCTCTGGTACCCGCCGGACCCCGGCTCCTGGGAGTCGTCCACGATCGGCGGCAACGTGGCCACGAACGCCGGTGGCATGTGCTGTGTGAAGTACGGCGTGACCACCGAGTACGTGCTCGGCCTGGAGGTGGTGCTCGCCTCCGGGGAGGTGCTGCGCACCGGGCGGCGTACGGCGAAGGGGGTGGCCGGTTACGACCTGACCCGGCTCTTCGTCGGCTCGGAGGGCACCCTCGGGGTGATCACCGAGGTGACTGTGGCGCTGCGGCCCGCCCCGGCCGACTCGCTGACCCTGGTGGCGGTCTTCCCGTCCACCGCGACGGCCGGCGCGGCGGTCGCCGAGATCGCAGCGCGTGGCCTCACCCCCAGCCTGTTGGAGCTGCTCGACCAGACCCACCTGCGGGCGATCGAGGCGTACCGACCGATGGGGTTGCGGACCGACGCGCAGGCGGTGTTGCTGGCAGCCGCGGACACCGGCGTCCGGGCTGCGGACGACCTGGCCGCCCTCGCCCAGGTGTGCGAGACGGTGGGCGCCGACGAGGTCTACGCGGCCACCGACGCGGTGGAGGCGGCGGCGCTGCTCCAGGCCCGCCGGCTGGCCCACCCCGCGATGGAGAGGTTCGCGGCGGACGCCTATCCGGGCGGCAACGGCGGCCTGGTGATCGACGACGTCGCCGTTCCGCGCGGCTCGCTGGCCGCGCTGCTGGATGGGGTGGCCCGGATCGCGGCCGAGTGCGCGGTGCCGATCGGCGTGGTGGGGCACGCCGGGGACGGCAACATGCACCCGAACATCGTCGTCGACCGGTCCGACCCGGCCAGCGTGGAGCGGGGCCGGCGCGCGTTCGACGAAATCATGCGGCTCGGCCTGGACCTGGGTGGCACCTGCACCGGCGAGCACGGGGTGGGGCTGCTCAAGCGGGACTGGCTGGCCCGGGAGATCGGACCGGTCGGGGTCCGGGTGCACCAGGCGATCAAGTCGGCGCTCGACCCGGCGGGCCTGCTCAACCCTGGCAAGGTGCTCTGAGCGGCTGCGGTCAGCCCTTGATCTCGGCCGGGGTGGCCTGGGTGAGCAGCAGCAGGATCTCCCCGGCGACCGGCGGGCGTTCCTCACCCGGGCAGTCCTGCGAGGTGATCAGCCCGCTCGAGGTGATCAGGCTCGACGTCAGCGCGTCGATGCAGGTGGTCCGGTATCTCCGGGCCTGATCGGTCTCGTCGACCAGCAACGGGTTGGCGAGCAGCACCTGGAGTCGTTCGGTCAACTCCGGCGCGAGGGTGCCCCGGGAGGTGACCCCGTCCCCGGCGCAGTCGACGCACTGCCACGCGCCGTTGCGCTCCACGCTCAGCGTCCGCAGCGGGCCGTCCTCGCCCAGCCGCTGGATGAGGCTGACCTGGCCGGCGGCGACGGTGGCGGGGATCTCCAGTTGCGGCGCGCCACCGGCCACGCCGGCGGACGGTTGCGCCACCGGCGTGCGCGGCGCCTCCCGGTCGAAGAGCCCACACCCGGTCAGGGTGCCGACGAGCGCGAGAGCGAGGAGGGGGGCGAGGAGACGAGGGCGCGCGCGGGGTAGCACGGGCGGAAACCTACCTCAGCGTAGGTAGCGTCCGAAACCACCATCCGGGCTGGTATCGATAGTTACCCATTGGTAACGTCGCAATTCGTTACCGAGCGGACGGGCGCAGCTCCGCCTGATCGTCGTCCCCACCCCGGTCGGCGGCGTAACCCCGCACGTCCGGGGCGCCGATCCGGGCCGCGTCGGCGGCGACGTCGTCCGGCATGAGCTGGGACTGCCGCTCCGCCTCCACCCGGGCGCGGTAGTGCTCGACCTCGCGCCCCCTGGTGGTCGCGTTCCACCCGAGCACCGCGCCCATCAGCTCGGCGGTGTGCTCCGCCGACTCCAACCCCCGGTGGCTGGTCTCGAACGAGATCCGGGTCCGCCGGGTCAGCACGTCCTCCAGGTGCAGCGCACCCTCGGCCTGCGCCGCGTAGGTGACCTCCGCCGCCAGGTACTCCGGAGCGCCGGCCAACGGAGACGCCAGCAGTGGATCGGCGTCGACCAGGCCCAGCAGATCGAGCGTGAGGCTGCCGTACCGCTCCAGCAGGTGCTCCACGACACCGACCGGCACACCGTGCCGACGGGCCAGGTCGGCCCGGTCCCGCCACATCGACGCGTACCCGTCGGCGCCGAGCAGCGGCAGGTCGGCGGTCCGCGACGAGCGGCCGCCACCGAGTCGGCGGACGGCCCGGTCCACCACGTCGGAGGCCATCACCCGGTACGTCGTGTACTTGCCACCGGCGACCAGCAGCAGCCCGAGCATCGGCTCGAAGACCGCGTGCTCGCGGGAGAGCTTCGAGGTCGAGTCCGCCTCGCCGGCCAGCAGCGGCCGCAACCCGGCGTACACACCCTCGATGTCGGCGGTGGTCAACGGCCGGTCCAACACCGTGTTGACCTGCTCCAACAGGTACTCGATGTCGTGCGCCGAGGCCGCCGGGTGGGAGCGGTCCAACTGCCAGTCGGTGTCGGTGGTGCCGATGATCCAGTGCCCGCCCCAGGGGATGACGAAGAGCACCGACGTCGGCGTACGCAGGATCAGCCCCGCCTCACCGGTGATCGCCGAGCGGGGCACCACCAGGTGCACCCCCTTCGAGGCGCGCACCCGTACGCCGGGCCGCAGGCCCACGTCGTTGAGCATCCGGGACATGTCGTCGCTCCACACCCCGGTGGCCGCGATGACCGTACGCGCCCGCACCTCGAACTCGGCGTCCGGCGAACCCGCCGGCGCCTCCAGGTCCCGCACCCGTACGCCGGTCACCTCGCGGGCCTGCCGGACCAGCCCGACGGCGCGGGCGCTGCTCACCACCGTGGCGCCGAGGCTGGCCGCCGTCCGGGCCAGGGTCACCACCAGCCGGGCGTCGTCGACCTGCCCGTCGTAGTAGCGGATCGCCCCGGCCAGCGTGTCGGGGCGCAGGCTGGGGAAGACCCGCCGTGCGCCCTCCCGGGTCAGGTGCCGGTGCAGCGGCATTCCCCGACCGCCGCCGAAGACCCCGGCGAAGACGTCGTACGCGGCCACTCCGGCGCCGTAGTAGGAGCGGCGGAACACCCGGGCCGGCAGGTCCCGCAGGCCCCGCCCGGCCGGCAGGGGCACCAGGATCGGCACCGGGCGGACCAGGTGCGGCGCGAGCCGGGTGGCCAGCAGGCCGCGTTCGGTGAGCGCCTCGTGGACCAGGTGGAACTCCAGCTGCTCCAGGTAGCGCAGCCCGCCGTGAATGAGCTTGCTGGACCGGCTGGAGGTGCCCGAGGCGAGGTCCCGCGCCTCGACCAGGGCGACCTTCAGGCCCCGGGACGCCGCGTCCACGGCGGCGCCGGCACCGGTCACGCCACCACCGATGACCAGCACGTCGAAGCGCTCGCCGCGCAGTCGACGCAGGTCGGCGACGCGGCGGACCGGCGAGAGCTGACCGGCGAGGGAACGGGAGATGTTGGGGTCGCGCACAGGTCCACCGTAACCGCCGGCCGACCATGTCGACATTCGCCGCAGCCCTCCCACCGCGCTCGCGTCCACGTCGACCGGCGCAGATCTTGGACAGTTTCCGTCAGCGGCTGACGGAAACTGTCCAAGATCCGCTCGGCTCTTCGGTGTTCCACCGCGCGACGGTCGGTCCGAAACCGTTCGGCGTGGTCGTAAGGTTCTCGGATGCACGGTCACCCTGCGCACCCCGGAGTCGGCGACCGCGGTTCCCCCTGGGCGGTGGTCGCGGCCGTGCTGGTGGGCTGCTGGACGGTGGCGGTCACCGTGGCCGCCCAGACCGGTGGCTGGCTCACCGATCAGGTGCTGTTGAGCTTCGGACGGGACCGGGTCGGCTGGCTCTGGCCGGTGCTCGGCCTGGCCACCGTCGTCCTGCTGGGCACGCCTGCCCTGCTGCTGGCCGCCCTGCCCCGCTCGGCAGCGGTCCGGGCCACCGGACGGGTCTGGCTGGCCGCCGCGCTCACCCTCGGGCTGCTGACACTGCCGCGGGTCGTGCCGCCGGTGCACCACGAGGCGTACCTCGCCGCGCTCGCCGTTGCCGCGCTCCTCGCCGCGCTCCTCGTGCGCCGCTCGACCCGCCGGTGGTCGTACCCCGAAGCGGCCGGCACCGTCGGCGGCCCGGCACCCGCCGCGGGCGGCGACGCCGCGCCCACCCCGGTCGTCGGCCCGGCACCCAGCGACGCGGCCGGCGAGACCGCGCGGACCGGGGCGGGTGTCGCGCCGGCCGAGCTGACGCGGCAGTCGGCGCCACTGCTCGCGGTCGCCGCCGGGCTGGCCCTGCTGCTGCCGTGGGCCTGGCTGGGCGCGCTCGGCGGGCTCCTGGAGACGGTTCTCGCGCTGGTGGCCGCCGCCGCGCTCGGGGCGCTGGCCGCGACGCTGCTGGACGCCACTGTGTGGTCCCGGTTCGCTGTCGGTCGGCCGCCCCGACCGGCTCGGCTGGTGCTGGTCGGCGGCCTGGTCTCCGGGGTGGCGTTGCTGCTGCTCGCCGCCGGGACCGGCCAGTCCGGCGCGCAACTGCCGGCGCTGCTGACCCTCCCGCCGACCGGTTTCGCGCTGGCCGCCCTGTGGGCCGCGACCTGGCGCGCGACCGTCGAGCCGGCCGCGCCCCCGCTATCCACCACCGACCCGGCCGCGACCCCACCCACGGCCGGGGCCGCCCGTGTCGGACGCGCGGCGACCGGGTGGCTCGTGGGCCTGGCCGCGCTCGGCCCGCTGGCCTTCACCGACCCGGAGGAGATCAGCCTGCTGCTGGTCGGCACCCGGGACGTGCCGTTCTGGGTGGCGACCGCCGCCGCCGCCGGGCTCGTCGTGGCCGTCCTGGTGGCCGTCGCGTACGCGGTGCTGCTCGCCCGGCCGGCGGCCCGTACCCCGAGTCGTCGGGTGGCCGCGGCGACCACGCTGGTGCTGCTGGTGGCGTTCGGCGTGGTGGACCTCGGCCCCGGTCAGCCGGGCCTGCACGGCGAACGGCTGTTCGTGGTGCTGCGCACGCAGGCCGACCTGACCGATCTGCCGGCCGGCACGCCGGGGCGGGCGGGGCGGGACGCCCGCGCGGCGGAGGTCTACCGACGGCTGGTGACCACCGCCGAGCGGAGCCAGTCCGGACTGCTCCGGGACCTGCGCCGGCTGCGCCTGGCCCCGGTGCCGTACTACCTGGTGAACGCGATCGAGGTGGACGGCGGCCCGGCGGTGCGGGCCTGGCTCGCACGCCGGCCGGAGGTGGCCCGGGTGCTCGTCAGCCAGCGGCTGCGCCCACTGCCGGCCCCGGCCGGGCAGAGTCGGGGCACCGCGCCCCGACCGACCGGCCCGGAGTGGAACATCAGGCAGATCGGTGCCGACCGGGTGTGGTCGCAGCTCGGGGTGACCGGGGCGGGCGTCGTGGTGGGCAGCTCCGACTCCGGCGTGGACGGCGCCCATCCGGCGCTGCGCGCCGGGTTCCGCGGTGGCGACGACTCCTGGTTGGACCCGTGGGACGGCACCCGGAGCCCGACCGACAAGGGCGGGCACGGCACCCACACGGTCGGCAGCGCGGTCGGGCGGGACGGCATCGGGGTGGCCCCGGACGCGCAGTGGGTGGGCTGCGTCAACCTGGACCGCAACCTCGGCAGCCCCGGGCACTACCTGGACTGCCTCCAGTTCATGCTGGCGCCCTTCCCGAGCGGGGGCGACCCGTTCACCGACGGCCGACCGGAGCGCGCGCCGCAGGTGCTGACCAACTCCTGGGGCTGCCCGGCCATCGAGGGGTGCGACCCGGGCGTGCTGCGGCCGGCCACCGCAGCACTGGACGCCGCCGGGATCTTCGTGGTGGTGGCGGCCGGCAACACAGGTCCGTGGTGCGCGTCCATCGACGATCCACCCGCGCCGTACGCGGATGTGCTGACGGTGGGCGCCGTGGACGCGCAGCGCCGGGTCGCCGAGTTCTCCTCCCGGGGGCCGGTGCCGGGCGGTG
Organism: Micromonospora sp. WMMD1120; assembly: GCF_029626235.1. Lineage (NCBI taxonomy): Bacteria > Bacillati > Actinomycetota > Actinomycetes > Micromonosporales > Micromonosporaceae > Micromonospora > Micromonospora sp. WMMD1120. The sequence goes on from NZ_JARUBO010000005.1 coordinate 1,451,432, forward strand.
CCGCCAAGCCGGACGTGCTGGCGCCGGGGGTGGGCGTGGTGTCGGCGATGCCGGGCGGCACGTACGCCGCGCTGGACGGCACCTCGATGGCGACCCCGCAGGTGGCCGGGGTGGTCGCGCTGATGTGGTCGGCGAACCCGGCGCTGGTCGGTGACCTCGCCCGGACCCGGCAGATCCTGCGGGACACCGCCACCCCGGCGACGCCCACCTACCGTTCCGGCAACCCGTCCGACGCCTGCGGCACGCCGTCGAACGTCACCGGAGCGGGCCAGGTCGACGCGTACGCCGCCGTTCGCGCCGCCCGGGGGTGACGGGTCGGCGCCGGTTCGCGGTGATCTACTGTCGGCGACCATGGACGCCGAGATCACCGTCAGCGAGCTGACCGCCGACGAGTCCCCCACCGTCTCGCGCCTCTGCGAGCAGGCCCTCGACCTGCCGGAGGACGCCGTCGAGGCGACGTCGATCGTGGACGTGCTCTGGTCCCGGGCCGCCGCCGACCGGGTGGTGGTCGGGCTCGGCGCGTACCGGGACGGGGCCCTGGTCGGGGCCCTGCTCTGCTCGCTGTCGGCGACCGAGCCGGGGACCGGGCACGTGGACCTGATCGCCGTCGCCCCGGACCAGCGCCGACGAGGAGTCGGCCGGGCGCTGCTGCGGCGTGCCGAGCGGGTGCTCGCCGAGCGCGGGGCGACCGAGGTGCTGCTGGCCGGCAACCCGCCCTACTACGCGTGGCCCGGCATCGACGTCCGCTACACCCCGGCGGTCTGCGCCGCGCTCGCGCTCGGCTACCGGCAGGACCGGACGGCGTGGAACATGACCGCCGACCTGTCGTACGACACGTCGCCCGCGCTGCGGTCCACCGAGGCTGCCGAGCGGCGGCTGGCCGACCAGGGCGTCACCGTACGTCGGGCGGAGCCGGCGGACCTGCCCGCGCTGGCCGCGTTCGCCCGGTCCACGTTCGGGGGCGCCTGGGACGGCGAGTTGGCCGGGTCGGTGGGTCGCGCCGACGCCGGTTGCCACCTTGCCGAGCGGGATGGCGAGGTGCTCGGCTTCGCCGCGTACGGGTCGTCCCGGCCGAGCTGGTTCGGGCCGATGGGGACCGCGCCGGCCGCCGAGGGATCGGGCATCGGTGGCGTCCTGCTACGGCGCTGCCTGCGCGACCAGCGGGCGGCGGGGTTGGACCAGGCCCAGATCGGCTGGGTCGGGCCGGTGCCGTTCTACTCCGGCAGCGCGGGCGCCCGGATCGAGCGGGTCTTCTTCCTGTACCGGCGGTCACTGAACGCCGAATAGGGAGCGAACGGGATGAAAGCCTAGATAGCGCCATTCGCCCGCGCCGATCGCTGCCGCCCCCTACCGTTTCGGTAGAGGAGGCAGCCATGACCACGGATGACAACCAGACCGAGGACGGCCCGCCGATCACCTGGACACCGGTCGGTGAGCTCCCCGGCCAACTGCCGTTCGACCGACTCGACTACGGCGACGCCGAGCAACTGGCCGAGATGACCACGGACCGGCAGCCGCCGGTCGCCGAGGAGCCGCAGGAGATGGTCGACGCCCCGATCCAGCTGCTTCCGCCGTACGGTCGGGCACACAAACGGCGCAACCAACGCCCCCTGCCCACCTGACGACGAACGGGGCGGACCGCGTCAGCGGCCCGCCCCGTTCGGTGTGTCGGAACTGGACTCAGAAGTCCATGTCCCCGCCACCCGGGCCAGCCGGGGCAGCCGGGGCCTTCTCCGGCTTGTCCGCGACAACGGCCTCGGTGGTGAGGAACAGCGCCGCGATGGAGGCGGCGTTCTGCAGCGCGGAGCGCGTCACCTTGGCCGGGTCGATGATGCCCGCGGCCAGCAGGTCGACGTACTCGCCGTTGGCGGCGTTGAGGCCGTGACCCGCTTCGAGGTTACGGACCTTCTCCACCACGACGCCGCCCTCGAGGCCGGCGTTGACGGCGATCTGCCGCAGCGGGGCGTCCAGCGCGACCTTGACGATGTTCGCACCGGTGGCCTCGTCGCCGACCAGGTCGAGCTTGTCGAAGGCGGTCTTGCCGGCCTGCACCAGCGCGACGCCACCACCCGGGACGATGCCCTCCTCGACGGCGGCCTTCGCGTTGCGAACGGCGTCCTCGATGCGGTGCTTGCGCTCCTTCAGCTCGACCTCGGTGGCCGCGCCGACCTTGATGACCGCGACGCCGCCGGCCAGCTTGGCCAGCCGCTCCTGCAGCTTCTCGCGGTCGTAGTCGGAGTCGCTCTTGTCGATCTCGGCCCGGATCTGGTTGACCCGGCCCTGGATCTGCTCGGCGTCACCGGCACCGTCGACGATGGTGGTCTCGTCCTTGGTCACCACGACCTTGCGGGCGCGGCCCAGCATGTCGAGGCTGGCGGCGTCGAGCTTGAGGCCGACCTCCTCGCTGATGACCTGACCACCGGTGAGGATGGCGATGTCGGTCAGCATGGCCTTGCGGCGGTCACCGAAGCCCGGGGCCTTGACGGCGACCGACTTGAAGGTGCCCCGGACCTTGTTGACCACCAGGGTGGCGAGCGCCTCGCCCTCCAGGTCCTCGGCGATGATCAGCAGCGGCTTGCCCGACTGCATGACCTTCTCCAGGATCGGGAGCAGGTCCTTCACCGAGGAGATCTTGCTGTTCGCGATCAGGATGTACGGGTCGTCGAAGACGGCCTCCATACGCTCCGGGTCGGTCATGAAGTAGGCCGAGATGTAGCCCTTGTCGAAGCGCATGCCCTCGGTGAGCTCCAGCTCCAGCCCGAAGGTGTTGCTCTCCTCGACGGTGATGACGCCTTCCTTGCCGACCTTGTCCATCGCCTCGGCGATGATCTCGCCGACGGTGCTGTCACCAGCGGAGATGGAGGCGGTGGAGGCGATCTGCTCCTTGGTCTCGACGTCCTTGGCGAGCTTGGACAGCTCCTCCGAGACGCTCTCGACAGCGGTCTCGATGCCCCGCTTCAGGGCCATCGGGTTGGCGCCGGCGGCCACGTTGCGCAGGCCCTCGCGAACCAGGGCCTGGGCCAGGACGGTCGCCGTCGTCGTGCCGTCACCGGCGACGTCGTCGGTCTTCTTGGCGACCTCCTTGACCAGCTCAGCGCCGATCTTCTCGTACGGGTCCTCGAGCTCGATCTCCTTGGCGATGCTCACACCATCGTTGGTGATGGTGGGGGCACCCCACTTCTTCTCGAGCACGACGTTGCGGCCCTTGGGGCCGAGGGTCACCTTCACGGCGTCGGCGAGCTGGTTCATGCCCCGCTCGAGGCCGCGGCGCGCCTCTTCGTCGAACGCGATCATCTTGGCCATACGGCGTTGTCCTCCTGGACACTCACGGGCCACCCGAGATGTGTCCCCCGGATGGGCCGCCTGGTGTACGCACCTTGGGACGTCGCCACCTGGCGACGACGACGTCCTTCGGCCGGGCCGGATAGCCCGCGACGACCGGCCATGTGCCGCCCCGGCGTCTCCGCGCCGGCGCAACCTGGCCCCACCGTCCCGACCATTGGCACTCGCGGTGTGCGAGTGCCAATACCTTGTTTAGCACTCTCCCCTGCCGAGTGCAAGCACGATGGGGCCGCTCAGCCGAGTTCCGCCGCCAGTCCGGCGCTGTTCACCGGCCCCTCATGGGCGCGCTGCTCGACGTACGTCAGCAGCAGGCCGATCAACTGGGCGAGGTGGGCCGGAAGGGCCAGGACCGCGGTGATCCCGATCACCACCACCGCCCCGACGGCGCTGCCCGGCGACGCGAGCGGGTCGGTGCCGAACGCGGAGGTGCCGACCCCCTCCAGCGCACCCGGGATCAGGGTGCCGACGAGCACCGCCGCGGCCACCAGGGCCACCCGGCCGAGTAGCAGACCGAGCCGGTCGTGGAACATCCGGAACGAGCGGCCGATCGGGTTGTGGCGTTCGAAGAGGTAGACCGGGCCGGCCATGCTCAGCGCGAACAGCAGGTAGATGCCCGGCAGCACGCAGAAACAGAGACCGACCCCGATGAGCACGCTGATCAGCAGCGTCCAGCCCCACAGCCCGAGCGCGCGGCGCAGGCCGTACCGCAGCGCCGCCTCCAGGCCGGCCGGCTGGCCGGCCGCCTGCCGGGTGATCACCCAACTGCCGGCGGCCCACCCGACCGACTGCGCCAGGCCCACCAGCAGGCTGCCCCCGACGAGCACGACCAGGAGGCTGACCAGCTCGGCGAAGAAGTTGTCCGGCAGCGCCGTGCTCGTCTCGGCCTCGGCGGCCCAGGTGGCGGAGGGGTCCACCCCGAGACTGACCACCGACAGCACCGCCGCCGGCAGCACCTGCGTGAGCAGCGCGATGGGCACCAACTGCCGCCAGCCCCGACGCAGTGCCCCGCCGCACCTGGCGAACCAGCCGCCGACGCCGGCGCCGGGCGGAGTGACCAGGGCGTCGTTCGGATCGAGCCCGTGGCCGGGCGGGTACCACCCGACCGGCGGCCCCGGATACCACTGCTGCCCGCCGTACGGACCGACGCCGGGCGGATAGCCCCCGGTGGGCGGAAACGTCCAGCCCTGTTGCGGTGGCGCGGCCGGCCCGCCCGGACCCCAGCCGGGCGGCGGGCCGACAGGCCCGGTCTGACCCGGCGACGGCTCGGGCGTGGGCGGGACGCCGGGCGCCGTTTCGGCACCGCCGGCGGGCGGGATCGGGTCGGGTCGGCCCGGCTCCCCCGGCCCGGAGGATGCGGTGGGCGGGGGCGGCTGGTCGGTCATGAACGCTCCTCAGCATCGGCTGGAACGGTTCACGATCCTCCCGGCTGCGCGGTCCTGCCGCAGCCCCGCCCCGGGGCCGATCGACCGGGAGGCTCAGCCGATGACGCGGACGTGCTCCGCCTGGGGACCCTTCTGGCCCTGGGCGACCTCGAACTCCACCCGCTGACCGTCCTCCAGCGACTTGTAGCCGTCCATCTCGATCGCGGAGAAGTGGACGAACACGTCCTGACCGCCGTCGACGGCGATGAAGCCGTAGCCCTTCTCGGCGTTGAACCACTTCACGGTGCCCTGTGCCACGGTGCTTCCCTCACTTCGCACTGTGTTGCCTGATCCGGCGCACGGCGCGGCCGGACGCCCCCGACAACCGCCTCAGCGATCGATGACCGCCATTGAAGCGGGTGACGGAAATCGCACGCTACACGAGGAGAGACAGCGGCGCACGGTCACAAATCAGGCATATTTCTTGGCCAACCATTCGGGTTTTCGATCTACCAGACCCCGCGTGTGCCACCTGGTGCAGGAGGCGACACGGTTCCGGCCACCGGACGACGGCCGGGCACATCTCGGCGGACCCCGACCGGCCGCTGTGGTAGGCATGCGGACATGACCACCGACACCGGCTCGACCGCCCTGCGACACGCGCGGATCCGCCGGGTCCGGCCGGAGGACGCCGCCCGGATGCGGGCACTGCGCCTGGAGATGCTCGCGGACGCGCCGCTCGCGTTCCTGGAGACCCTGGCGGACGCGGCGGCCCGACCGCACAACGAGTACGCCGCCCGCGTCGCGTACACCTCGGCCGGTCCCGGCAACGCGCAGTTCGTCGCCGACCCGGGCGGCCGGCTGGTCGGGCACGCCGGTGGCACGACCGCCCCCGACGAGCCCGGCCTGACCGTGATCTACGCCGTGTACGTCACGCCGAGCTGGCGGGGCAGCGGACTGCTCGGCGAGCTGATCGACGGGGTGGCCGCCTGGTCGCGGGAGTGCGGCCGACCGGAGCTGCTGCTGGAGGTGGTGGTCGGCAACGACCGCGCCTACCGGGCCTACCAGCGGCTGGGCTTCACCGACACCGGGGTACGCGTCCCCCACCCGACGATCCCCGCCCTGACCGAACTACAGATGCGCCGCCCCGCCTGAACCCGCAACCAACAATCAGACATGCCGCCGCGACTGCACGGTCCGGAACCGGTTCGCCACGTACGCGCCGTCGGTCAACGCCGAGTTGGCCGCCGCGTTGGCGCCGCTGCCGTGGAAGTCGGAGAACGCCGCCGACTGGTTCACGAAGACCCCGCCGGTGAGGTTGCAGGACAGGTGCACCCCGACCTCGACGGCTACCGCCTCGGTGGCGTCCAGCACCGACTCGTCGGTCGAGTAGACCCCGGCGGTGAGCGCGCCCTTCTCGCCGACGGTGCGGCGCAGCAGCTCCAGGCTGTGCGCCGTGGAGTCGGTGGCGATGACGAACGAGATCGGCCCGAACCACTCCCGGCCGTACGTCTCGGCGTCGTCAGCGGTCAGCTTCACGATGGTCGGGGTACGCACCACCGCGTCGGCGTACGACGGGTGGACCACGGCCCGTGACTCCAGCACCGGCTCGCCGACCTTCGTCACCTCGGCCAGCCGCTCCAGCACCCCGTCGTTGACGATGGCGCCGGTCAGCTCCACCCCCCGGGCCGGGTCGGCGGTGAGCTTGCCGACGGCGGCGGCGATCCCGCCGGCCACCTCGTCGAAGCTCTTGTGCCCCTGGTCGGTCTCGATGCCGCCGGCCGGGATGAGGATGTTCTGCGAGGTGGTGCACATCTGACCGCTGTAGAGGGTCAGCGTGAAGCCGAGGTTGCGGCACATGCCGGCGAAGTCGTCGGTGGAGTCGATGACGACGGTGTTCAGGCCGGCCTTCTCGGTGTAGACCGCCGCCTGCCGGGCGTGCGTCTCCAGCCAGTCGCCGTACTCGGTCGAGCCGGTGAAGTCGACGATCCTCACCGACCGGTGCAGGGCGAGGTCACTGGCGAGCTTCTCGCCGGGCGCCTCGGCCGCCAGCAGGACCAGGTTCGGGTCGAAGCCGGCCTCGGCGAGCACCTCCCGGGCGTACCGCACGGTGATGGCCAGCGGCAGCACCGCGCGCGGATGCGGCTTCACGATCACCGGGTTGCCGGTGACCAGCGAGGCGAACAGACCGGGGTACGAGTTCCAGGTCGGGAAGGTGTTGCAGCCGATCACCAGCGCCACACCGCGCGGCACCACGTGGAACGACTTGGTCATCCGCAGCGGCTCACCCTTGCCGGCGGCCTTCTCCCAGCCCGCGGTGCCCGGGTGCCGGGTCATCTCGGCGTACGCGTACGCCAGCGCCTCCAGCGCCCGGTCCAACGCGTGCGCGCCACCGGCCTGGAACGCCATCACGAACGCCTGCCCGCTGGTGAACTGCACCGCGTTGGCCAGCTCGAAGACGTGCTTGTGCAGCCGGTCGAGGATCTCCAGGCAGACCCCCACCCGGGCCTGCGGCCCGGCGTCGCGCCAGGCCGGCAGCGCGGCAGAGGCGGCGCTGATCAGCTCTCCGGTGCCGGTGTGCGGGTAACGCACCGCCAGGTCCACCCCGAACGGGCTCGTCTCGGTGGCCACCCGGTCGCCCGAGCCGGGCTGGTCGAGCGGGAAGTCACCACCGAGGTACGCCTCGAAGGCGGCCCTGCCGTCGGCGGCGGCGCTCTCGCCGTACACCCGAGGGCTGGGGGATTCGGGGTAGGCGGACCAGTAGCCCCGCTCCGTGATCGCGGTCAGCGCGCGGTTGAGGGTGTCGGCGTGCCTGTCGTACAGGGGATGCGGGGTCTCCGTCATGCCCGCCATCATGCCTGAGGACCGGCAGTGAGCAGTAGCGCCGATACCCGTCAGAGGGTGAGCTGCCAGTCGGTCCAGGCGTCCACCGGGCGGAAGCCGAGCTGCTCGTTGATCGCCACCATGTACGTGTTGCTGGCCGCGTTGAAGGTGTCGATGACGCGTACCGCCGGTTCGTGGGTGAGCAGGTGGTGCAGGTTCTCCGCCTTGGCGATCAGGCCGAGCCGGTGCCCGCGGTGGGCCGGGTCGACGATGGTGATCTGCTGGAAGGCGTGCCAGTCGGCGGACGCGCCCACGTCCAGCAGGGTCCAGGCGACCAGTCGACCGGACGCCTCGTGCCGCATCCCGAGGTGGTAGCGCCGCCGACCCCGGGCGTCCAGGGCGCGCTCGTTGCCGCGGATGCGGTCGGCGTCCACCTGCTCCGGTTCCCACTGCACGTCACCCATCGGCGCGTCCACCAGCAGCCGGCCGTCCAGGTAGGCGACGTCCGCGACGTACTCCTGCGGTGTTGCCCCCTGCCAGCAGACCGCCTGGTAACCCTCGGCTCGCGGGCGGGCCTCGGCCAGCGCCGCCCGCAGGGCGACCCGATCGATCTGGCCGACGTCCAGGCGGCGACGCACCTCGGCCAACGCGGGCTGGGCGCCGGTGGAGGCGGCGAACGCGTCACCGGCCGCCGACCGGGCCGGCCCGCCGGGCAGGGCGGAGACCGTCATCGCGACAACCCGTTTGCGTCCGTGCTCGCGCAGCAGCCGCAGCCCGTACTCGTGCAACGCCCGGCCGACGCCCCGGCGCCGCAGCTCCGGACGCACCGTCAGCTCGGCGGTGGCGTTGTCGGTGTTGTCGAGCTGCGGCAGGTCCACCTGTTGGTAGGCGGCGGGCACACCGTCCAGTCGGGCCAGCGCCCAGAGCGACGCGGTGCCGGGCATCGGCGTCTGGAACAACGCGTCGAAACGCCGCCGGCAGAAGGGCGGGAAGTCCGGCAGATCGACGTCGTTGGCCGCCGCCCCGATCCGGTACGCCTCGTCGACGGAGGCGCGGTCGGTGCCGTCGAACGCCGCGATGGTGATGCTCATTCGGTGAGAGTGCACCGGCGAAAAGCGATCGGGCCAGCGATTTAAATCGCTGGCCCGATCGGACGTGGTCGGGAGGGACACTCGCACAACGCCTCCGGCGTTGGGTCGCAAGAACTTCAAAAGTCTTCGGCGAAGTGCCCTCCCGCACGGAGCATCTTGCGCCGTCCGGTTCCTGCCGTCAAGTCCGCAGGGGCGGGTTTTCCGCACTCAACGCGAAAACCCAGTTACCCGGCGGATCCGCCTGCTCCCCCGATCGGCTGGTCAGCCGTCCCCCACCCGGCTGACGCACCCTCGGCCCGCTTCGATTTTCTTTATGTCGCCCGGTCAGCCGAGCAGGCCCGCGTCGCGCGCGGCGCGCAGCGAGGGCTTGATCTGGTGGGTCGGCCCGACCTGACCGGCCACCGCGTCGATGGTCTTCAGGCCCTCGCCGGTGTTGAACACGACGGTCTCCGCCGACGGGTCGAGCCGGCCGGACCCGACGAGCTTGCGCAGCACCGCCACCGTCACACCGCCGGCGGTCTCCGCGAAGACGCCGGTGGTGCGGGCCAGGTCGCGGATGCCGGCGCGGATCTCGTCGTCGTCGACGTACTCCATCCAGCCGCCGGTGCGGCGGACCGCTTCCAGCGCGTAGAGACCGGCCGCCGGGTCGCCGATGTTGAGTGACTTGGCGATGCCGGTCGGCCGGACCGGGGTGATCGTGTCGGTGTCGGCGTGCAGCGCGGCGGCGATCGGGTTGCAGCCCGCCGACTGCGCGCCGAAGACCTTCCAGCCGCCGGCCGGCGCCTCGACCAGGCCGATCTCCACCAGCTCGGAGAACGCCTTGTCAATCTTGGTGAGCAGCTCGCCGCTGGCCATCGGGATGACCACCTGCGCCGGGATGCGCCAACCGAGCTGCTCGGCCACCTCGTAGCCGAGGGTCTTGGAGCCCTCCGCGTAGTACGGCCGGACGTTCACGTTGACGAAGGCGGTGTCCTCGAACTCGTCGGTCTCCACCAGCTCACCGCAGAGCCGGTTGACGTCGTCGTACGAGCCGTCGATCGCGACCAGGTCACCGCCGTAGACGGCGGTGGTGATGACCTTGCCCTGCTCCAGGTCGCCGGGGATGAAGACCACCGAGGGCGCCCCGGCGCGGGCGGCGTGGGCGGCCACCGAGTTGGCCAGGTTGCCGGTCGACGCGCAGGCGAAGCGGGTGAAGCCGAGCGCCCTGGCGGCGGTGAGCGCCACCGAGACGACCCGGTCCTTGAACGAGTGGGTGGGGTTGGCGCTGTCGTCCTTGACCCACAGCGGCCCGGTGATGCCCAGCTCGGCGGCGAGTTGCGGAGCCGCCACCAGTGGGGTCAACCCCGGGTCGAGGGTGACCCGGCCGGCCGGGTCCTGACCGGCGGGGAGCAGACCGGCGTACCGCCAGATCGTGTTCGGCCCGGCCTCGATCTGCTCCCGGGTGACGGTGGCCAGCGCGGCGACATCGTAGTCGACCTCCAGCGGGCCGAAACACTCGTAGCAGGCGTGCTGGGCGACGAGCGGGTAGCGGGCCGAACAGGCACGGCAGACCAGGGCGCGGGCGGGGCTGGTGGAGGTGTCGATGCCGGTGACGAGCGTCGACGTCATGTCGAGAGTCCTCTCATCTTTCCCCACATCGCACGGTGCGGCGGGGACGGAATTGGCACCTGCCCCGCCGGTCGCTCAGCGGTGAGCGCGCGGGGTGGTTGCCGGGGCGTCGTCGGGCCGTATCCCTCAGCCCCTCTGGATGAGGTATGCAGTTGTGCCGCCGAGTCTAGGACAACGCTGTCGGCCCTTGCTACCGCTCATCCCACACAGTGGGTCAGCGGGCGCTCACCGCCACCGGGTCGGTCACCGCCACCGGGTCCGTGACGGCGGTCGGCCGGGGCAGCGCGGGGGTCCGGGGCAGCGCCTCGGTCCGGGGTCGGGCGGCGAGGTTCGCGGCGACCAGGGCGGCGATCGTGATGGCGGCCCCGACCAGCTCCACCGGCTCCGGGCGGTAGCCGCGAACGATCTGCACGACGAAGGTGGTCACCGGCACCAGGTTCATGAACAGCGCGGCGTTGGCGGCGCCGAGTCGCTGCACGCCGGTGTTCCAGGCCAGGACCGCGACCACCGCGCCGACCAGCACCGCGTACGCCAACTGCGGGGTGACCGCCACGACGTCGCCGACGCCCGGCGCGTGCTGCCAGCCGACGGCGTCGGCCACGATGCTCGCGGCGAGCATGGCGGCGGTGCCGGCGAGCGCGGTCAGCGTGGTGAAGCGCAGCGGCGACCATTCGCCGAACCGGCTGGCGCCGTGGGTGTAGATCGCCCAGCCCAGCACCGCGCCGATCATCATCAGGCCGCCGACACCGAACTGACCGAGGCCGGCCAGGCTTCCGCGCGTGATCACCAGACCGACACCGACGAGCGCCGCCAGGGAGAGGGCCAACAGAAGAGGCTTCGGGCGTACGCCGTCCCGGGCCCAGCGGACGAGCTGGGTGATCACCGGCGTGGTGGCCACGAAGAGGGCGATCTGCTGCGGGGCGGCGTGTTCGAGAGCGAGGCCGGTCAGCAGGTTGAAGCCGGCGAAGCCGACCACCCCGAGCACCACCACCTCCACCGCCCGAGCGCCGAGGCGCAGCGCGCCGGAGCCCTCGCGGAGCAGCAGGATGCCGACCAGGATGACGGCGGCCAGCAGGTAGCGGGCGGTGGTCAGGTTGAGCGGGTCGACCCGGTTCAGGGCGCTGGCGAGGACCGGAAACATGACGCCCCAGCCGAGCGCGGCGAGCAGTGGGTACGCGGCGGCGCGGGATCGCATCGGCATCTCCAATGTTCGAGTATCGTCGAACCAACGACACCGACCCTAGGAGCTTGTTCGAGAATTGTCGAACAACGGTTACACTGCTCACATGGAGCCGCACGAACCCGACCTGACCTCCGTACCGGTGACCGCCGTGCTGGCCGCGCTCGCGGACGACGTGCGGCTACAGATCGTCCGGGCGCTGGCCGAGGGGGGCGAGGCACCCTGCGGCAGCCTCGACTTCGGCGTCTCCAAGGCGACCCGCAGCCACCACCTCCGGGTGCTGCGCGAGGCCGGCCTCACCCGCACCCGGGCCGCCGGCACGAGCCGCCTGGTCCGCCTCCGCCGCGACGAGGTCGACAAGCTCTATCCGGGCCTGCTGAATGCGGTGCTAGCTCCGCGCGCGGAGTAACCCCTCCCCCGCGCAGAGCAACCCCTCGCCCCGCGCAGAGCACCCCCTCACCCCGCGCAGAGCACCCCCTCGCCCCGCGCAGAGCAACCCCTCGCCCCGCGCAGAGCAACCCCTCGCCCCGCGCAGAGCACCCCCTCGCCCCGCGCAGAGCACCCCCTCGCCCCGCGCAGAGCAACCCCTCGCCCCGCGCAGAGCAACCCCTCGCCCCGCGCAGAGCAACCCCTCGCCCCGCGCAGAGCAACCCCTCGCCCCGCGCAGAGCAACCCCTCGCCCCGCGCAGAGCAACCCCTCGCCCCGCGCGATCTTGCACTTACTGTCCCCCCATAAGGGGCATTCCCGGCTTTTCGGCAACAGAAGCTGCAAGATCGACGCGGCTCAGGGGCTTCGGCCCCCTACGCCACCTCGCTGACCGGCTTGGCGTTGTTCTTGATCGAGCGCAGGATCGAGACCATGCGGTCGGCGTCGTCGTTGGAGAACAGCGCCTCCGGCCCGCGCGGGGCGACACCGTTGAACGGCGACTCGTAGAGGCGCCCCGGCTCCATCACACCGTTCATCGTCAGGTCGTTGACGATCAGGTTGATGAAGTCGAGCTGGGCGGCGTTGAGGGCCCGGTCGACGAGGAACTCGCTGAACGCCTCCCGGGCCGCCTCGCGGTCCAGGCCGACCAGTGAGCGGATGAACAGGCCCAGGCCCTCGGAGGACCGCCGGGCCTGGTCGATGTCCTGCTTGTCGCCGACGCCGCTCTCGCCGAGCATCCGTTCCAGCTCGGCGAGGTCGGTGCCGGAGAGCTGCCGGTTGCGGCGCAGCTTCTGCACGGCCACGTGATCCTCGTGGATGCGCAGGTAGACACGCATCTTCGCGCGGAAGCGCTCCAGGTCGGTGCCGACCGTCACCCCGCTGAACGGCAGCTCGATTTCCTGGTCAATCTCGTCGGCGAAGTTGGTGAAGACGAGGGTGCGACGCACCTTCGGCACCAGCCGGACCAGGTCACGCATCCGACGTCGGGCCAACTCCAGCATGGGCAGCGTGACGTCCTGCCACCACTCGTCGCCGGCCACCTCCTCAAGCAGGTGGGCCCGCTGCTGGATCATCGGGATGGTGGTCTGCTCCAGCAGCGCCGAGGCGATCTCCTGGACCTCGGTGCGGTGCCGGTTGAACCGACTGTCGGGCACCAGCAGGCCGAGCTGCATCCGCAGGATCAACAGGTCGAAGCGCTTGGCCTCCTCGCCGTCGTCGCGGACTTCGCTGGGCAGACCGGCGAGGCCGGCGACGAGCTGCGCGGACGACTCGGGCGACAGCCGGTGCCAGTTGGCGAGGTCGACGTAGTACTCGACGAGGCGGCGGTGCGGTCGCACCACCACGTTGTCCAGGCGCATGCCCCGCACCCGGCCGTGCAGGTCCCGGGCGATGTCCCAGCGCAGGCCGGCCTCACTCTGCGTACCGTCGGCGGCGTCGCTGTCGGCGGCGTCGCCGGGTCGGCGCTGGTCGAGTTGGCTGACCAGCTCGACCTTGGCCTTGAAGATCCGTTCGGTGAGGGACGGGCTGAGCGAGCCCTCGGTGGTGGTCGGGTCCTGACTGAAGTACTCGAAGTTGCCGCAGAAGTCGAAGACGAAGAAGTCCTTCTTGTGGATGCCGGGGGCGTACAGGTCGGGCCGCAGGCGGGTGCCCCGACCGAGCATCTGCGCGAATTTGGTCTTGGACCGCACGATCTTGAAGAACACCAGGTTGACGACGTCGGGGACGTCGATGCCGGTGTCGAGCATGTCGACGGAGATGGCGATGTGCGGCTGCCGGTCGGGCAGCGAGAAGCTGTCGATCAGGCCCTGCGCGCGCTCCACCCGGTGGGTGATGATCCGGGCGAAGTCGCCCCGGTAGTGCGGGTAGTTGTCGTCGAAGCGCTTCGCGATGAACTTCGCGTGCTCGTTGTTCTTGGCGAAGATGATCGTCTTGCCGATCCGGTCACCGCCGGCCACCCGGTGACCCCGGGTCATCAGGTATTCGAGGACCTTGTCCACGGTGTCCGCGTTGAAGAACCACTTGTTGACCGCCTCGGCGCTCACCTCGTCGGGCACGTCGACGTCATCGCCCCACTCCAGGGCGTCCCAGTCGTCCTTCTGCTGCTCGGTCAGCTCGTCGTAGCGCAGGCCGGAGCGCTGGATACGCAGGTCGACAGCGACCACCCGGGGCGGCACCAGGTAGCCCTCGTCGACGGCCTCCTCCAGGGTGTACGCGTCGGTCGGGACCCCGTCGACCAGGTCGAAGAGGCCGTAGGTGTTGCGGTCGACCTCGTCCTTCGGGGTCGCGGTCAGCCCGACGAGCAGCGCGTCGAAGTAGGAGAAGATCGTCCGGTACTTCTGGTAGACCGACCGGTGCGCCTCGTCGATGACGATCAGGTCGAAGTAGCCCGGCCCGAAGCGGCGCAACTCGCCGTCGGTCTGGTTGATCAGGCCCAGCATGGTCGGGTACGTCGACACGTACACCCGGCCCTCGGCGACCCTGTCCTCGGTGAGGTTGACGGTGGTCACGTCGGGCAGGTGCGCGCCGAACGCGTTGGCGGCCTGCTTGACCAGCGCCACCCGGTCGGCGAGGAAGAGCACGCGCTTGACCCAGTTGGCCCGCATCAGCAGCTCGACCAGGGCGATGACGGTGCGGGTCTTGCCCGCGCCGGTGGCCATCACGACCAGCGCCTTGCGCTGCCAGTCCACCTCGAACGCCTCGGAGATCAACCGGATGGCCCGCTGCTGGTAGTGCCGTTCGACGATCCCGGTGTCGATGGTCAGCTCGGCGAGCCGCCGCCGGGTGCTGCGTCGCTGCACGAGCAGTTGCAGCTCGTCACGGGTGTAGAAGCCCTGCACCGGACGGGGCGGATAGCAGACGTCATCCCAGAGCCAGGTCTCGTAGCCGTTGGTGTAGAAGATGACCGGCCGCTGCCCGTACGCCGCTTCGAGCGCGTCGGCGTAGTTCTTGGCCTGCTGCTGGCCGGTCAGCGGGTCACGGCGGGTGCGCTTCGCCTCGACCAGGGCGAGAGGCTTGTCGTCCTCGCCCCACAGCACGTAGTCGACCCGCCCGGCACCCGAGCCGTGCGGCAGGCCGCTGACCGGGAACTCCCGGTCCCGCGCCTGGTCCAGCCGCCAACCCGCCTCGGCGAGCAGCACGTCGATGTAGCGGTCGCGGGTCTCCTGCTCGTCGTAGTCGTGCTCGTCCGGCCGGGCCGCGTTCGCGGCCTTGGCCGCCGCGATCTGCGCCCGCAGGGCGGCGACCTGCGCGTCCAGGTCGGCGTTGTCGGCCTCGGCCGCGGCCAGCGCGGCGTCCCGGGCGGCCAGCCGCTCGTCGAGCGCGCGCACCTCCGCGCGGCTCTGCTGCCGTACACCGGTCGCGGTGGGGACCAACGCCGGGTCAAAGGCAAGGGCATCCGGGGGTACGTTGACAGCGTCCCGGGTGTACCGACGAGCGAGCCAATACATCAGGTGGAACAACTCCCGGACGACCTCGGTGCTGACCGCGTCGGAAACCGTGCCCGCCTCGTGGACCGCCTTGTTGCTCTTAACGCGAATGATCCGCATCTTTGCGAACAAGGTGTCTCCGACTAGAGACTTCATCGACGGGTTTGTGGTGAGCCCGACGAGGCGCTTGTCGCTGGGCTCGCGCAAGTCGGGGTCGGCGCGGTAGAGCCACTTCACCGTGTGTTCCAGGCACCGGCGAGCATAGAAACAGGCGGTACGCGGATTGACCACCGCGTTCAGCTCCGCCTGTTCGGCCTCGGCGAAGAGGTCCGGCCACTCGGCGCGCAGGAACACGAAGTTACTCATCGACGAAGATCCCCCTGACACGTGGACAGCCCTCGATCATCACACATCACAGCTCCCCGCGAAAGGCTTTATCCTGAAGGGATGCAAACAGCACTTCCAGCCCGGCCAGGTGCGCTCGGTGCATGACTTCAAGCCGATTGGAGGCACCGACTTGGATCGCAAATTTTCGCAAAAGGTTGGGTGGCGGGACAAGGACCCGGGTAGCCGCGATCTGCTTGATGTTCAAAGTCGGTTGGCTCACTGTCCGCAACTCGCGCACAAAGTAATCCTGCGCGGCCTTTGTTCGCAGATAAGCCATCAGATACTGGCGAGTGTCGTCGTCGTCGACAGGCACTCGCGCAACAGCGCGAGCAATGTTGGATCCTACATCCTCCGGACCAACCATAGACACTGAACCGACCGATCCTACGCAGCTAACAAGCAACTCGTTACCACGGATACGAGATCTAGAGTATTGACTCTCGATCAACGGACTGATGCGTTTCAAGTTAGACCGATCAACTCCATTAACGGTCAAGTCGCCGACACGGATCATTGGCACACCAGCCTCGTCATGAGTTCCCGGCTGAACAACTCCGTAATTGATCCGGTCTCCCACGGATACCAGCTCAGCCAATTCGCATTCAGGAAATTGATAAGGGTTTACAGACGGGTCGCCGAACGCAGCCACGAAAGCAGACCGTTCAAGCTCGCCGAGCACAGCCAGAGTCTGCCGCCTCTTGACACCAAGCCCATCTGCACGATCCAGCACCTCAGCGATTCGCCGCTGAGCCCTTATCGGCGGGACTGGAATCGGCAAATTCCTCAGGCTAGCCTTGTTCAAGACCTCACCCATCGCAGCACGGTTCGCACCACCAGAAAGATCCGCTGCCCGTAGAGCCCAATAAAGATAGGAAGGCAACAATTGCTTCGGCGTCCGGACCGGCAGCGCGGCAATCGCTTCGTTCGTAAACATTGAGGTCGTTAGGATTCCGACCTTTCCGATACTCAACTTGAAGCTGAGCACAACCGTTCCTGAAGGAACAATCTTTCCGGCCGCTGCCGCCGCCGCTCGCGAAATCCCCTCTTTCGTAGTTGCCAAATAGCGCCCCTGCCGCATATCTGCAATAGAAAGCCACGGGATATCACCATCCCAATAATCAGCGCGACCACGGGAAGGTGTTCTACCGACATTTATCTCACACAGCTCACCCAAAGGCAGAGAGGGCCAAGCGCTCATCCGAGCAGCGCCTTCAGGTCGGCCATGCCCTGCTGGATCTCGGATTCGAGGCGTTCGAGGTCCACGAGGATTTCCAATGGGGCCCGGTGCTCGATCTCGTTGTGCACGATCTCCTTGTAGCGATTGAGGCTGAGGTCGTAGTCCTGGGCGACGACGTCGTCCTTCGGCACGCAGAAGCTCTGCTCGGTTCGAGTGCGCTTCAGCTCGTCATCATTACGCTGCGACCAGCGGGCCAGAACGTCCGGCAGGTTGTTCTTAGCGTGGTCGGCCTCGCCGAAATCCGCCGACGGACGTACACCAAGCTTGTCTTCCGGCAGCAGCGGACTTCGCTTGTCATCAAGGCTCCAGCCGTCGGCGGTCATCTCGTAGAACCAAACGTTGTCGGTCCCACCGCTGCTGGTCTTGTTAAAAAAAAGGATGGCGGCAGACACGCCCGTGTAGGGCTTGAAGACGCCGCCGGGGAGCTTGACCACCGCATCGAGCTTGTGGTCGTCCACCAACATGCGGCGGATCTCTTTGTGCGCCTTGCTCGACCCGAAGAGCACCCCGTCGGGCACGATTACCGCTGCCTGGCCACCCGGCTTGAGTAGCCGTAGGAACAGGATCAGGAAGAGCAGTTCGGTCTTCTTGGTCTTGACGACCTGGGTCAGGTCCTTCGCCGTGCTGTCGTAGTCGATGCTGCCGGCGAAGGGTGGGTTGGCGAGGATGACGGAGTACTTCTCGGCCTCGTCGGCGACGCTCTGCGCGAGCGAGTCACGGTATTCAATGACCGGGCTCTCCACGCCGTGCAGCAGCATGTTCATGCTGCCGACGCGCAGCATGGTGCTGTCGAAGTCGAAGCCGTGGAACATCTCGTGGTGGAAGTGCTCGTTCCGCTTCGGCTCGTGGAACAGGTAATCGTGTTCTCTGCGGACGTACTCGCTGGCCTCCATGAGGAAGCCGGCGCTACCGCAGGCCGGGTCACAGATGGTGTCGTCCGGGCCGGGAGCGACCATCTCGACCATGAGCCGGATGATGTGCCGGGGCGTCCGGAACTGTCCGTTGTGGCCAGCCGTCGCGATCTTGCTGAGCAGGTACTCGTACAGGTCACCCTTGGTGTCGCGGTCGTCCATCGGCACGCTGTCGAGCATGTCGACCACCCGGGACAGCAGCGCCGCGTTCGGGATGGTGAAGCGGGCGTCCTTCATGTGGGTCGAGTAGGTGGAGCCGTCGCCACCGAGCGTCCGCAGGAACGGAAAGACGTGCTCACCCACCGTCTGGAACATCTCAGGCGCGCTGGTGTTCTTGAAGCGCGACCAGCGCAGCTCCTCGTATGGCTTGCCGTTGTTGTCCGCGCCGGACGGAAAAATAGGCCGCTCGATCGGCGTGCCGGTGCGGGCCGACTTGTTGAGCGCGAGGGTGTGCAGGTCGTCCAGTCGGCGGATGAACAGCAGGTAGGTGATCTGCTCGATCACCTCAAGCGGGTTGGAGATGCCGCCCGACCAGAAGCTGTCCCAAATCCGGTCGACCTTGCTTTTCAGTTCCCCAGTGATCACGAAGCGTTGTCCCACCATCTCGATACGTCTCGGCTGAGCCCGTAAGGCTACGACGCACCCGCTGATCCCCGGAACCCACCGCTCGGCGTCTTCGGCGTGGTGTCACCATGCCGACTGTGGCGATTTTTCGGGGCAGCGACGGGACGGCGGTGTCCGATAGTGTCCGGCCCAACACACGGAGCGAGAATGTCTCGCCTGTCAGTCGGAGGGGTCAGATGGCGAGCATCGAGGAAGTCAAAGCCGCGCTTGCCCAGGCCGCCGAGCAGGGCAACAGCACCCAGCAGCAGATCCGGGCCGTCATCGAGGCGACCGAGCAGACCCTCGCCCGGCTCCGCGCGGTAGCGGCTGGCACCGGCCATCCGACCCTCGTCGAGGCCATCGCGCGCGGCGAGCAGAGCAAGCAACGCCTCGTCGAGGCGATGACCCTGCTCCAGGGCAGCTCGCAGGCCGCGCGCAACTACATGAACGTCCTGGGCTGACCTCGCCGGCACGGCATCAACTCGGAAGGGCACGGATGTGAGTCGCCAGACGTCTCGGCTGATGACGGCCGACCACCTGGGCGCCCTGTTGTCACCCTTGGCGGAAGCGGTGACGGTCGGCCGGATCATCTGGACCACGAAGAACCACGTCGTACGCGAGGGCCTGATCCGGGTCGACACCTCGATCAACGCCCTCGCCCCCTGCCGACTCCGAGTGCTGGTCAACGAGCGGAAACCGAGCGAGCCGGCATTCCAGTACCTGGCTGGTGACGGCCGGATGGCGTTCTCGGCACGCCGGCTGTGCATCAACACGCCACACCGTCCGTTCGCCGGCACCCACAAGCACCGGGTCGAGCCCGGCGGAGGTGAGGAGGCCGCCTACGAGCCCAATGACATCCCCGTCGTTCCGCTCCAACCACGGGTGTCACCTGGGACCTATCGTGCGATCCTGGAAGCGTTCGCTGCGGAATGCTTCATCACGTTCGGCACCGACTTCGGCTGGTCAGAACCGTGAGGGGGATGATCGTGGACGCCACGACCGTGATCGGCGCGGTCCTGCGGGCCGCCAACGACAACATCGTCGCGCAGCCGTACGGCGATGGTCTGTTGGTCGATCTGCCCTTGGCATACGGCGACGGTGACGGCGTACGGGTGTTGGTCGAGCCGATGGGCACCGGCTTTCGGGTCAGCGATCGCGCAACGGCGGCCACTCTGCTGGCGATGGCAGGGGTCAACCTGTTCGCCGGCCGCGCAGCGGAGGCGTTCGCCGAGATAACCCGCGGTGCCGGCCTCAACGGAGTCAATGCCGTCCCGGGTGAGCTTGCCACCTTCGGCACCGCCGATGATCTCGGTGTCATGATCCTTTCCGTGGCCCAGGCATCACTGCGGGCTGATCAGCTTCGGTGGCTCGCACCTCGGCAGGCGGGGATGAGGTTCGTCGACCGGGTTGCCGATCGGGTCACCGTCTGGGCTGGTCGCACCCGCAACCTCCAGCGGGACGCGCCGATCCCGCTCGGGTCCGGTCGTACCCGCTCGGTGACCGTACGAGTGGCCAACGACGGCAAGGCGGCATACGTCCAGGCGCTCAGCTTGCGCGACCCCGACCAGGCAGCCGAGCACTGTTATCACGTCTTCGGTCTCTCGACGATCGCCAAGGAGCGCCGGATCGCCGCCTTGGCCGGCTCGAAGCGGGATTGGCCGGCGGCGATCGTCACGGAGCTGCGGACCGTCAGTGATGTCGAGTTCTTCGACGACCCCCTGAGCCTTGAGCGACAGCTCGACAAGGTAGTACCGCCGCCACAGCCCGCGCTGCGGGCGTAATGCCTGTCAGGCTTCCGGCGTGATCTCCACGGCCTCGGCCAGCAGCGCGTCCAACTCCGCGTCGGTGAAATCGTCCTCGGTCAGGACCTTCTGGATGGTCGCAGCCTGTATCCGCCCGATCATCTCCTGACTGGCCGAGTAGTCGGCCGAAGGATCGATAGTGGCGAGGATGAACGCCTCGGCCGCTTCCGCGTCGATCACCGGCCCGCCCTCACTGAGGCTGGCGCGCAGCTCAGCAACGAACATGATGACGTCCGCTCGTCTCGCTGCCGTGCCGAAACGGCGGTCAACCGCGAGGAAGAAGAGTGCCGCGAGGAAGCGCGGGAAGCCATCCCAGCCGGCCGCGTCAAGCCTCGCCTCGACGGCAACGCTGGCTGCGTAGTCGCCCTTAACCATGGTCCGGACGTACTCCGGCAGGTCTGGATTGATCATCTTCAGGCCGCTTCCTCAGGCGTCGTAGCCGTCGGGGACCGCCGTGACAGCAGGTCACTGCGGGTTGTTCCGGGGCTGACTGAGAGTACGGATTTCGGTAGGGTCGGCGGCGTTCGCAACGCCGAAGGGACCACTCATGCCTCGCGTCATCATTCCGGTGGGCTTCAGCCTTGGCCCGCAGCACCGGTACGTGCGTCCCGCCGATCCGACGCCCGAGTCGTGGGAGGTTCATCTCGGCAGCGACATGCTCGAACTCAGCGAGGACGAGGTCGGCGTCTATGGTGCCGCTTTCCTCGACGTGGAGGGGCACTCCAAGCTCCGCGTCGACCGCGCAGCCCTGGTCAAGACGCTGTTGACCGCACCAACGCCGCAACCGGAGGCCGAGCGCCTGGTCGATGGCCTGATCAGTCGGGGTCTGCTGTTGGAGTTCGATCCGGAGGGCCCGTTGGAGGACCTTTTTCGGCGCTACCGCCTGTTTCCCACCGCCGAAGGCATGGGCACCACCCCTGAGGAACCACACTTCCACCGGATGGGCCACCACAACCGCGCCCTGGTCGCGGTGCAGAACGACGCGTATGTGATGTGGGCATTCTCGTTCGTGCACCCCAACCTCTGGGAAGCCTGTTCCTACTTCGCGAGGGCGGACCACGAGGAACTGATCGAAGGTGAGGCACCGATCGGCCTCACCACCGAGAGCGTTGCGCGGGAGGTGGCGATGAATCTGCCCATGATGATCGCTACCCAGTGTGCGTTCCTGGACCCCGTCGCAGTGCTGTGAGCTACCGGCGGCGCGGCTACCGTAACGGCTCCCGCCAACAGGACGGCTACCTTCGCAGCCTACGTTACGAGGCCCCGAAGGAAGGGCTCGGCAAACTCGTCGAGAAGCTCAGCGAGTGGGGTGGTGCTGTGGTTGGCCTCGCAGCGGCGACGGCCGTCGCCAAGCAGGGAGTGGCGGTGCCGCCAACCGTCCTGGCCGGCTCTGGGCTGGTGTTGGGGGCAGCGTCAGGCGCCATGGCCAAAGCAGCGGTAACCGCAGCCTTCGACACCATCAAGGAGCGTCGCCGAGCACGGCTGGCAAGCAGCAGCGGGAACGTCAGCGTCGGCGGCCTGACCGTGGAGATCGAACAGATCATCACCTCGGTCGAGCGCAATCACGATGCGCTGCGCGGAGTGGTGGACCGGATCGGCAATAACCACGCCTGGTTGATGACTGTGCTCATGGGAGCGAACCCGACGGTCTTGCAGCACGTGAACGGGCAGTTGACCGGCGCGCGTAGGTCGGTTGAGGAAGCCTGCACCATGTTGCGACTGTCGAAAGACAACCTGCGCGCTTACCTTCGTACCATTTGACCTACGGCATTTCCGATGGTCCCGCTACGTAGGTGCCCCTGCCCTGGTGGCCCTCGACCAGCCCTCGATCGCGCAGTATTCGAAGTGCTGCCTGAGCAGTTGAGACGCTGACGTTGCCAGAGATGATCCGCCGATAGTGCGGCTCTAACGTGCGCGGCGAGGGCACGCGAGATAGCTCCAAGCAGGGCCTACCGCTGGTCCCCACTTCGATCTCGCACGAAGACGCCGCGACCCTGATGCCCCTCGACCAGCCCCTCGGCGCGCAGCGTCAGCATGGCCGAGCGGATGACCTGGGTGGAGACGCCGTAGTGCGCGCACAGTTCGGAAATCGAGGGCAGCTTGTCGCCGGGCTTGAGGTCGCCCGACTTGATCCGATCGCGGATCTCAGTGGCGATGCGCTCATAGAACGGCGTAACAGACATGGCGGTACTCCCTCGTCGGCACCACCATCTGACCACTCTTCGCTTATGACATCAAGTTCTTGGTGTTTCAGGGGTTGCGCTACTGATACTAGGCATCATATGTTGAGGCCGAGGCGGCCCTCGTCGGCAAACAAGGGGCGGCTCACCCCGGGCACGCCCGGTTCGCCGGGGTGGCACCCCCCTGTGCTGCCCCGGCATCCCCGTAACCCCCACCAGAGGAGTCCATCCATGACCGTGTCGGAGGCAGCGGACGTGCCGGCGGCAAACGCGATCTGGTCCGTCGAGCAGGTGACGACAGAGCTGCGCGAGACGTACCTCGCCGTTGCCGCTGCGGCCGTACTGCTGGAACGGACCGGGGCGGGGTGCGCTCACCCGGCGATCCGGCTCGCCCGCCGCAGCGGTGAGGACGCGCTCGACCTGGCCGGCGACGCGGAGCGGCAGCTCAGCGACGGCATTCACCTGCTGCGCAGCGACGCCGGCCACCAGGACCGGGCCACCATCGGCGCTCTGGTCGAGGTGCTGGACACCGTCCGCGACCAGTTGGCCGGCGCGGCCGCCCGGATCGGTGCGCTCCCGGCCCAGATCAGCGCTGCCGGGCGGCAACTCCTCGACGGCGACCCGCACGACCGGCCCGGCGACCCGGTGACCGAGACGGCGGCCGGGCAGTGGCACCGGGCCGCCGACCAGCTCGGGCTGATGACCGAGAGCCTGTCCGCGGCGGTCGCCGCGCTCGCGTCGTACACCGGCGGGTTGTCCGGCGCGGAACCCGCGACCACCTGAAACGTGCCGGCGGACCTCCGGAAGAGGAAGGGCCCGGGGTGGGTGACGGCCGACCTCGCCCGCCCCGGTGCCGCCCGGCACCAGGATCGAACGGAAGGCGGTTCAACAGTGACCTACCGGCCCGCGCGGCGCACCCCGACCGCCCCGAACAGCGGGTGGTCCCGGTGACGGAACCGCACTGGATCATCCACCTGCCGACCACCCTGCGGCGGGTCGACGAGGCGGCGGCGCTGGCCATGGCGCTACGTCACTCCCTCGGGCACGTGCTCGCGATCGACTTCGGCGAGACGACGTTGAGCGAGGAGGACCGCCAGTTGGTGCGTACCCGTGTCTGGTGTGACCACCGTCTGCCCGACGGCGCCCGCTGCGCCCTGCCGGCCGACCACCCCGGCGGGTCGTGCACGGCCCGACCCTGACGACCCGATGAGTCCCAAAAGCAGGTTGAGCCGCGCCACCCCTGGGATCTTGCACTTGCTGCCCCGGCACAAGGGGCATTACACGCGCACCGGCATCCGCAACTACAAGATCGACGCGGGTGTGGAACGCTCAGGGTCATGATCTTTCGGGGTGGCGTCGGGCTACGGGCTGGCGTGACCTTGGCTGCGGCTCTCCTCCTCGGCGCGTGCACCGACAGTGACCACCGGGGTCAGGGCGGCGACCCCACGTACCCACCGCCGCCCCCGCCCAGCGCCACGACGAGCGTCGATCCGCCGGCCGAGTGCCCGGTCACCGGCGTCCGGGTCCGGTCGACCGGGTCGGATGCCGCGATGGGCCTGCGCGCGCTCGGGCTGGAGCTGGTCAACTGCGGCGACCGCCCCTACCAGCTCAACGGGTACCCGGTGCCGCACGTCTTCGACGAGCAGCGGGAGCCGATCCTGCTGCGGGTGGTCAACGGCGCCAAGGAGATCACCTCAGGCTTCGACCAGCCGCCCCGGCCGGTCACCCTCGCCCCCGGTGAGCGGGCCACCGCCGTGGTGCTCTGGCGCAACCTGGTCACCGACTCGACTGTGGTGGCCACCACCGGAGAATTCCTGACGGTGGCCCCCGCCGCCGGTCGGCCGGCCGACGAGGTGGACCCGGACGGGCCGATCGACCTGGGCAACACCGGCCGGATCGGCGTGAGCGCCTGGAAGAAGGCCGACCCGTCGACGCCCGCACCGACGCGACCGGCCCCGCCGCCGGCACCCAGCGCGGTGCCGTCGTCGGTGAGCCCGCCGGACAGCCGCCTCTGAGCCTGGTTCGCTGCGTCGGTGGGTCCTGTTCAGCGGTATACCTCAGAGTCATAAATATGACTCTGAGGTATACCGTTCAACTCGGTATCCGCCCCCGGCGAGGTGACCGAGGGTAACCGCATACGCCCTGATCAGGACGTGATGTCCTTGCGGGTGAAGCGCCAGAAGGCCAGGCCCCAGAACAGCGTCGCGTAGCTGATCGCCGAGATGCTGCCGCGTACCACGTCGTCGGTCTGCACCGGTGTCGACAGCAGCCCGAGCCAGGCGGTGCTGAAGTGTGTCGGCAGGAAGTCCCGCAGCGCGCCCAGGGCGGTGATCTGATCCAGGATGCTGGACAGGATCCAGAGCAGCACCGCGCCACCCACCGCGCCCAGCGCGGCGTCGGTGGTCACCGAGAGCAGGAACGCCAGGCCGGCGACCACCAGCAGGACCACCGCCAGATAACCGAGTACGGCCAGCAGCCGGAGCAGCCCCTCGGTCGGCTCCAACTCGGCGGCGACGGTGCTGCGTAGCGGCGACCAGCCGTAGCGCAGGGTGCCGACCAGCAGCGCCGTCCCGGCCAGCAGGATCAGGGCCAGCCCCGAGTACGTGAGCGCGACCAGCAGCTTCACCGCCAGCAACCGGGCCCGGGGCACCGGTACCGCCAACAGGTAACGCAGACTGCCCCAGCTCGCCTCGCTGGCCACCGTGTCGCCGCAGAACAGCGCGACGACCACCACCAGCAGGAACGACGCCGAGACGAAGATCGAGAACAGGGTGAAGTTGAGCCCGCCCGAGGTGGCCAGCCCGACCAGGCTGGAGAACTCGTTGCGCCCGTTGTCGTCGTCACCGCCCGAGTCGAACTGGAACGCGATCAGGATGATCAGCGGCAGCAGCACCATGAACCCGAGCGCCAACTGGGTCCGCCGCCGGGACGCCTGCCGGCGGAACTCCGCCCCGAACGGCATGGTGGCCGAGGGCCGGTAACCCCGGGCCTCGCCCGCTTCAGCAACAGCCATCACCGGTCACCGCTTCCCCGAGAGTTCTCGCCCACCAGGGCGAGGAACGCGTCCTCCAGGCGCCGCCGGGGCACCACCCGGTCCACCCCGACACCGGCGCGCACCAACTCCGCCACGACCTCGCTGCGGGCCGTGCCGTTGGTGTCGACCACGAGCTGACCGTCGCTCTCCGGCAACACCCGGACACCGTGCAGCCGGTCCAGCACGGCACGGGCCGCGACCGGGTCGCTGACGTCGAAGAGCACGCTCGGCGACTCGCCGACGATCTCCTCCACCGGCCCGGACGCCACGATCCGGCCCTTGTTCACCACCACCGCGTGCGTGCAGGTCTGCTCCACCTCGGCCAGCAGGTGGCTGGAGACCAGCACCGCCCGGCCGTCGGTGGCGTACCGCTGGAGCACCCGGCGCATCTCGGCGATCTGCGGCGGGTCGAGCCCGTCGGTCGGCTCGTCCAGCACCAGCAACTCGGGCAGGCCGAGCATGGCCTGGGCGATGGCCAGCCGCTGACGCATCCCGTGGCTGTAGTTCTTGATCTTCCGGTGTACGGAGTCGCCCAGCCCGGCGATCTCCAGCGCCTGGTCGAACCGCGCGTCCTCCCACGGCCGGCCGGTGGCCCGCCAGTACGCCTTGAGGTTGTCCAACCCGGACAGGTGCGGCAGGAAGCCCGGCCCCTCCACCAGCGCGCCGATCCGGGACAGCACCGGCGAGCCGGGCACCAACCGGCGACCGAAGACGTAGATCTCCCCCGCCGTCGGCTGGGTCAGCCCCATCAGCACCCGCAGGGTGGTCGTCTTTCCGGCGCCGTTCGGCCCGAGCAGGCCCACCACCTGCCCGGGGTGCACCTCGAAGTCCACGTTCGACACGGCGACGAAGCCGTCCGCGTACTCCTTGCGCAGCGCGCGCACGGCCAGCGGGGTGTCCGCGTACTCCGGATGCACCGAGCGGTCCTGGCGGCGGTGCCGGCGGCGGACCACGGCGACGACCACGACGAGCCCGACCGCGATGGCCGCGAGCAGGCCGCCGAGCACCCAACGCCAGACGGTCGCGGCGGTGGGGATCGGCTCGCCGTCGACGGTGGGCAGTGTGACGGCGCCGTCCGCCGCCACCGTGTAGACGGTGGGCTCGGCCGGCGTGGTGTACGCCTGGTCGGAGGTGGCCACCACCAGGCGCAACCGGTGGCCGGCCTCCACCCGGCGGACGATGCCGGGCAGCGTCACGGTGACCGGTCGGGCGTCCTGCACCCGCTGCGGCAGGCCGGTGAGGCGGATCGGGGCGACCAGGCCGTTCGGCAGGGTCGCCGCGCCGTCCGGGTCGACGTCGTAGAGCTTGACGAAGAGCACCGCCTCCCCGGTCGGCGACGCGGCCCGCACCGTGACGGTGGGCGCGCCGGCGATGTCGACCGCCTCGGTCAGCGGGGCGGACTCGAACCGGGCGTGCTGGCCGGGCACGTCACCGGCCACCCCGTCGAGCAGCGAGGTGAGCCCGCCCGCGAACGGGAGCGACGAGATGGCGGCCGGGTTGCCGTTCGGTGGGTTCGCGATCGGCTGGGCCGGGCCGACCACCGCCACCTCCCGGCGGCTGTTGCCGGCCAGGCCGGGGTAGTCGGCGCGGCGGAACCCGGTGGCGACCAGCCCGCGGTCGAGCGCGTCGAAGCCGGCGATCCGGGACCAGGTGAAGTCGTCGCCCGGCGCGTCGCCCTCGCCCTTGACGTAGTGGTCGAGCCACTGCACGGTCAGGAACTTCACCCGGTCGGAGTCGGATCGGGGCCCGGCGCCGCCGTCGTGCCCGCCGGTGAACCAGGCGACC
This sequence comes from Micromonospora sp. WMMD1120, assembly GCF_029626235.1. Classification (NCBI taxonomy): domain Bacteria; kingdom Bacillati; phylum Actinomycetota; class Actinomycetes; order Micromonosporales; family Micromonosporaceae; genus Micromonospora; species Micromonospora sp. WMMD1120. Next base: position 1,478,628 of record NZ_JARUBO010000005.1, read on the forward strand.
CGGACCGGGGTGCCGGTGGCGGCGATGCCGCGCGCGTTGGCGTCCGCCTCGGCGAGCGGGAAGAGGGTGTCCGCCTCGCCCTGCACCAGCAGGGTGGGCGCCGTGATCCGGTCCAGCACGCCCGCCGGGCTGGACCGGCGCAGCAGGTCCACGGCGGCCTGGTCGGCGCGTCCGGTGGTGGCGATGCGCAGGTACGCGGCGCACACGTCGGCGGCGAACCGCCCGCAGGACGGATTGCCCGCACCACTCGGGGCGGTGCTGGGACCGGTGCCCGGCCCGGCGCCCGGGTCGGGGCTGGGCGGGCCGGCCGACGCCGGCGCGCCCTGCGGCTGGGCGGCGGTCACACCCGACACACCTGCCGGGCCGGAGCCCACGTTGCCGCCACCACCGAAGAAGAGGCCGGCCCACCCCTTCTTGAAGACGCCCTCGGTCGGCGCCCCACCGGTGCTCTCCGGCAGGAACGCCCGGGACAGGTCGTTCCAGGTGATCATCGGGACGATCGCGTCGACCCGCCGGTCCTGGGCGGCCAGCAGCAGCGCCAGGCCGCCACCGTACGAGCCGCCGACCACGCCGACCCGGGGGTCACCGGCGGCGTCGGTACGCACCTCGGGGCGGGCGGCCAACCAGTCCAGCAGCCCGGACGCGTCCCGTACCTCGTAGTCCGGGCTGTCCAGGTGGATCTCCCCGCCGCTGCGGCCGAAACCCCGCGCGGTCCAGGTCAGCACCGCGTAGCCGCGCCCGGCGAACTCCTCCGCGTCGGAGCGCACCGACTCCTTCGTGCCGCCGAACCCGTGCGCGAGCAGGACCGCCGGGACCTTGCGACCGGCCGAGGCGTCGTCCGGCAGATAGAGGGTGGTGTCCAGGTCCACCGGCTGGTCGCCGGACGGTCCGGAGCGGACGGTGAGCATCGCGCTCTCGGTGCGTACACCCGGTCCCTGCGGCCAGGCCGCCCAGCCGACGGCGGCGGCCACCAGCACGACGACCGCCAGAGCGGCGATCGCACGGCGGCGGGTGGGGAGGGCACGCCGGAACCACGCGGCCGGCGACGGCGTTGTCATGCGGCACACGGTACGGCCCGCCGCCTGAGCGTTGGCTGAGATCCGCCGTACGTCTGTCCGGTTGGCCCGATCGGTGCCGGCCGGGGGGCGAGCCTCCACCGTCGGCTGCGACCCAGTGAGTTGACTTCGGATCCCGTGAATTCCGATGTTCCTCGGATATCCACCTCGATCCCTCCATGTCACACCTGAGAGCACTACAGAACGTGCCGGCAACGAGGACAAATGGTGACATCGATCGAACTGACGCAAACCTGACTCGCTGGCCGGGGCCTGACCAGTGGGGGGTTCGATTAGTTTTCCGGTCCGGTGCACGGGACTTCGTCGGCTGGTCCGGCACCGTGCCGATCCCCGCCGCACGCCGGAGGAGACATCAATGACAGTCCCCGCGCCGCGGGCCCGTCGACGGTCGACCACCCTGGGCCGACTACTGCCCCTGCTGCTCATCGGGGCGCTACTGGCACCGCTGGGTCTGCTCGCCGCCACCACCTGGCGGCAGGCCGCCGACGACCGGGATCTGGCCGCTCGGGAACGGCTCGGCGTGCAGTACCTCGGCGCGCTGGCCCCGGTGACCGACGCCCTCGTGGAGGCCCAGTCCGCCGCGGTCAACGGCCGCCCGGTCCCCCGGGAGGCGCTGGACCGCGCCGTCGAGCGGGCCGCCGCCGTCGATGCCCGCATCGGCGTCGAACTACTCAGTCAGGAGCGGTGGGCCGGCGTACGCGCCAAGCTGGAGGCGCTGCGCGGTGGTGGCACCGACCCGGAGGCCGCGTACACCGCCTACGGCGAGGCCGCCGACCTGCTGCTGGCCCTGCACCAGAAGGTCCGGGAGACTTCCGGCCTGGTCCGCGACCCGCAGGCCGACTCCTTCTTCCTCCAGGACAGCGCCGGTCAGCAGCTACCCGAGGCGGTGGTCGCCGCCGGTCGCCTCACCGACCTGGGCACCCTGGTGGCACGCCGTCCCGCCGCCGAGCAACAGCGCGGCCTGCTGGAGTTGACCGGCCTCCGGGTGGCCGCCCTCGGCCCCGCCGCCGACCTCGTCGACAACCTGCGCTCCGCCGTGGACGGCTCCGAGAGCACCGATCTGGGCGCCAACGTGCTGACCCCGCTGGACACGTACCAGCGCTCGGTGGAGGCGCTGGCCGCGTACTCGACACCGGGCAGGAGCACCGGTGTGGTGGATTCGACCCAGTTGACCGCCGCCGGGCTCAACGCGCACCGCTCGGCCCGTCAACTCCAGCCGGTCATCCTCGCCGAGTTGGACGCGCTGCTGGTCGAGCGCGTCGACACCCTCGACCGGGACCGCTGGCTGGCCGCCGGCGCGGCAGCACTCGCCGTCCTGCTGCTCGGCTGGCTCGCCGCGCTGCTGGTCACCGCCGACCGCCGGACCCGACGCCGGGCCACAGTTGCCGCGACCCACGCCGAGAACGCCGACACGGCGGCGCGCCGGGACGCCTGGCAACCGCCGGCGCCCGAGGCCCGTGCGCTGCAACCGACCGGCGCGGCCCGGGAGCACGAGGCCGGGCAGTGGGGGGCGTTCGATGCTGCTCGGTAGGCTCCGCATCCGCGGCAAACTCGCGCTGCTCGTGGTGATCCCCCTGCTCAGCATGGTCGGCCTGGCCGTGCCGGTGATGCTCGACCGGGTCGACGCGGCGCAGCGGGCCGGCGACACCGCCGAGCGGGTACGCCTCGCCAGCCGGGTCGGCACCCTGGTGCAGGACCTCCAGCAGGAACGCATCCTCTCCATCGGTTACCTGCTCGGCCGGGTCGACCGCAGCGAACTGGTCCGCAAGTCCGCCGACGTGGACGACCGGATCGCCGACCTCCGCGCGGGTGGCAACGACGCGCTGACCAGCCGGGTGAACCAGGCCCTCAACGGGGTGGCCAGCCTGGTCGACGTACGGACGGCGGTGCTGGCCCGGGTGGCGAAGCCGGCACAGGTGATGACCGCGTTCGGCCCGGTCAACCTCGGGATCATCGACTCGCTGCGGCTGGTGGTGGGGGTGGACACCGACACGTTGCCGGGCCGGCAGGTGCTCGCGCTCGACGGGCTGCTCCGCGCCGACGAGGGGCTGGCCGCCTGTGCCACCCTGAGCCTGCTGGTCAAGGCCGTCGGCACTCCGGACACCACCTCCGGTTACGTGGCGTGCATCGCCGCGCTCCAGGTCCACAGCGCGCGCTTCCGCAGCCTGATCACCCCCGAGCAACTCAGCGTGGCGCAGCTCAACGACGCGGCGGTGGCCGCGCGTACCAGCCCCGACTTCCTGGTCAGAAGCGCCCGGGACCCGGCCGCCGCGGTCCGCCCGGTGCCGATGGAGGCGCTGTTCCCGGCCGTCCGCACGATGATCCGCCTCGGCCAGTTCGTGGAGAAGAAGATCGTCGCCGACGTGCTCGCCGAGGTGACGGCCGAGCAGCGGCGCGCGCTGACCGCCGCGTACCTGGTCGGCGCCGCGGCGGCGCTGATCCTGACACTCGTCGTGCTGCTCAGCGTGGCGGTCGCGCGGACCGTCGCCCGGCCGCTGACCCGCCTGACCCGCTCGGCCGACCGGGTCGCCCGGGTCGCCGAGGCGGAGCTGGTCCGGGTCACCGACGACGAGACGGAGAGCCCGCAAGCGGTCCGGTTGGACCCGGTGGACGTGCGCACCAACGACGAGATCGGCGACCTGGCACGGGCCTTCGACCGGGTGCAGAACACCGCGGCCCGGCTCGTCGAACGGCAGGTCGCCGGCCGACGCAACGTCGCGCAGATGTTCGGCCACGTCGGGCGGCGTACGCAGAACCTGGTCGGTCGGCAGATCGCGCTGATCGACCGGCTGGAGCAGCAGGAGGCCGACCCGGGTCGGCTGGAGCACCTGTACCGACTCGACCACATCTCCAGCCGGTTGCGGCGCAACGCGGGCAGCCTGGTGGTGCTCTCCGGGTCGGCCGGCGCCGACGCGTACACCGCGCCGGTGCCCCTGGCCGACGTCGTCCGGCTGGCGCTCGGCGAGATCGAGGACTACACCCGGGTCGAGGTGCGGGTGCCGCCGGACCTCGCCGCGGCGCCGGCGGTGGTCGGTGACCTGATCCTGGCGCTCGCCGAGCTGATGGAGAACGCGACGGTCTTCTCCCCGCCGCACACCCGGGTGCTGGTGTCCGCCGAGGCGTCCGGCGTCGGCGCCCGCATCACGGTGGTGGACCACGGCATCGGGATGAGCGAGCAGCGGCTGGCCGAGGAGAACGCCCGGCTCACCCGCCGGGAACGGCTCGACCTCGCCCCGACCGAGGTGCTCGGTCTCTTCGTGGTGGGCCGGCTGGCCCGCCGTCACGGGTGGGTGGTCGAGCTGTCCGCCACCGGCGGTGGAGGGATCACCGCGCAGATGGAGATCCCGTCGACGTCACTGGTGCCGCACCGCACCGCCGAGCGCGCCGGTGTCGCGGTGGCCCGCGCCGCCGTGCCGGCGCGGCCCACGGCGGCACCGCTCGACGGCGAGCCGGACCCGCAGGCCCGGACTGCGGTGGCGGTGGCCGCCCGCTTCGACTCGGACCTGCTCGACCGGGCCACCCGCAGCCTGGACGCCGCCCCGTCCTGGGACGCGTTCGGCCGGAGCCGGTCGGAGCAGGCCGCCGGGACCGAAGCCGAAGCGGCGCAACCGGCGAGCAAGCCGGCCGCGCCCCGGGTCCGGCAACGGGTGCCGGGTGCCAGCCTGCCCGCCAGCACCGCGCCGGCCCGGCCGGTGGACGTCACCGACGCGGACCCCGCCGCCGCCCAGGCGCTCGTCGAGGCGTTCCAGGCCGGCGTACGCCGAGCCGAGCTGACGGTGACTGTCGACCTGCCGAGCACGCCGGGCGGCGCCGGTCCCACTGTGACGATCGGCGGCGGCCCGGTCGACAGCGCCCCGCAACGCCCCCGACTCAATCGGCGGGTGCCGGGGGCCAACCTGAGCACCGTGCCGGCGTGCCAACCGCCCAGCCCCCACCTCGGTGACCCGGCCGAGGTCCGCGCCCTGATCAACGAGTTCGAGGAGGGCGTCGCCCGCGCTCTCCGCGACATCAGCCCCGACTACCGGAACGAAGAAGGATCATCACGGTGACCAGCCCCTTCCTGCACGAGAACGTCGACCAGAGCCAGCCCGGCGCGAATGGGGACCTCAGCCCCGAGGCCCGTACGTTCAACTGGCTGTTGGACTCCTTCACCTCCAGCACGGCCGGGGTCGTGGAGGCGATCGCCGTCTCCTCCGACGGACTGCTGATGGCCATGTCGGCGATCAAGGACCGGTCCAACGCCGAGCGGCTGGCCGCCGTGGTGTCCGGCATGACCAGCCTCGCCGGCGGGGCGGCCAGCTGGTACGCGCTGGGCGGGCTGAACCGGGTGATCGTCGACATGGCCGACGGTTACCTGCTGATCAGCTCGATCAGCAGCGGCTCCGTGCTGGGGGTGGTCGCCGACCGGTCGGCGAACCTGGGCACCGTCGCGTACGAGATGACGCTCTTCGCGGGCCGGGCCGGTGGCGCCCTGACGCCACGGCTGATCGCCGAGTTGAAGAACGCCGTCCAGCAGTGACGCCCGACGTCGCCGGCGAGGATCCGGACCCGGAACCGAGGGTCCGCATCCGCCCGTACCTGCGTACGCCACCGACCGGGGACGGCTCGGCTCCGGCCCTGCCCACGCCGGACGAGGAGCGGCCCTCGGGGCCCCGCCCGTTCGTGCTCACCTCCGGCCGGGTGGCGGGCGCGGACCCGGCGATCGGGCTGGAGACGCAGGTGACAGTCCGCGCGGACGGCGGCTGGTGGACCGGCTCTCCGCACGCGCTGCTGGCGCCCGAACTCCAGGCGATCATCGCGCTCTGCGCCGAACCGATCTCGGTGGCGGAGATCTCCGCCCGGACCCGACTCCAGTTCGGCGTGACCCGGGTCCTGGTCGGCGACCTGAGTGCCGCCGGGCACCTGGACGTGCACGTCACCGACACCGACAGCGCTGTCGACCCCGACCTCATCCTGCGAGTGATTGATGGACTCCGTGCGATCTCCTGAATGGCCGGTCCCCCCGCTCGGCGGGGTCGCCGCGAACAGCGCCGCCGCCCGTTACGGCACGTCCCCGACCACCGGGCCCGTCGTCGGGCGGGCCAGCCCACAACCGAGCGCCCCGCCGCCGTACCGGGCGCCGTCCGGTCCGGCGTCCGCGCCGCCACCGACCGGCCGGTCGACAGCGCCGCCGATCCCGGTCAAGATCCTGGTCGCCGGTGGTTTCGGGGTGGGCAAGACCACCACCGTCGGTGCGATCTCCGAAATCGCTCCGCTGACCACCGAGGCCGAGATGACCACCGCCGGGATCGGCGTGGACGACCCCGGTGCCCGGTCCGGCAAGACCACCACCACAGTGGCGATGGACTTCGGCTGCGTGACGATCGACCGCAGCCTCAAGCTCTACCTGTTCGGTACGCCGGGGCAGGCCCGGTTCGGCTTCATGTGGGACGACCTCGCCCGGGGGGCGTTGGGCGCGCTGGTGGTGGTGGACAGCGCCCGGCTGGACGACTGCTTTCCGGCTGTCGACTTCTTCGAGCGGGCCGGCCTGCCGTTCGTCGTCGGGGTCAACGCGTTCGACGGGCGGTTGGCCCTGGAACTCGGCGAGATCCGTTGGGCGCTGGCCATCGGCGACCACGTACCCCTGGTGCAGTTCGACGCGCGGGACCGGCTCTCGGTGCGGGACGCTCTGCTGGTGGTCCTGGACCGGGCGTTGGAACGCGCCACCCGGGACAGGAGGACCTGAGCCGACCGGCTCCGGTCGTGGCGGGAAGGGGTGATCTGGTGAGGGGCGACCTGGACGAGACGCTGGCCCGGCTGGCGCGGCGCGAGGAGGCGCGGCGCCGTCGGGCCACCGACAGTGACGACACCGCCGCCGCACGGTCGGGTCCTCCCCGACCCGCCGCCGGCAGCGCCCGCAACCCCGGGTCGGGCCGGCACGCGGAGCCGGACACCTCGGACGACGTGCCCGGCTGGGGGCCGGTCGAGGAGGTGGCCGAGGCGGTCCGTCAGGTCGTCGGCGCCCACCCCGGGCTGGCCGTGACGGTGCAGGTGGAGCACGCCGGGCGGACGTACCCGTTGCGGGTCCGCTGGGACGGACCGGCGGTGAGCGTCGGACCGGTGCCCCCGGCGGCCCCTGTGCAACCCCCGCCGACCTGGCCGCTCTCCGGCCGGACGGTGCCCGCGTGGGCGCCCGGCCCGGACGGCCTGAACCCGGACCCGGCGGCCCGGTTGGCCGAGCTGATCCGCCGCGACCCGTCGCTGCTGGACGAGCTGGATCCGCGCCGCTGACCGCGTGGTTGGCCGGAGGCGGCTACGGTCGGGCGGTGGCGCAACCCGAGCTGACCCTGACGGCGAGCCTGCGGCCGGCCGCGCTGGACGCCCGACGGGGCATCGTGCGACTGCATCCGGAGGCCCTCACCGCGCTGGGGCTGCGTCCCGGCGACCCGGTCCGGCTGGCCGGCCGCCGGGAGACGGCCGGCATCGCCGCGGCGGCCGAGCCGGCAGCGAGCAACCTCCTGCTGTACGCGGACGACCTGACGCTGGGCAACCTGGGTCTGCGCGACGGGGGCCAGGTGCGGGTGAGCCCGGTGCCGCTGGCTTCGGCCGACCGGGTCGTCCTGGCCGGCCCGGTCGAGGTGGTCGCGGCGGTGAGCCCTGAGATGCTCCGGCTCGCCCTGCTGGGCAAGGTGCTCACCGCCGGCGACGACGTGTCGCTGCTGCCGCAGGACGTGCTGCCGGACGCCTCGGTACGCGGCCTGGTCGAGGCGGCCCGACGCAGCCTGGCCAACACCGTTGGTGTCGCCTGGACCAGCACCCTGCTGCGGGTGGTGGCGGTCGAGCCGGCCGCCGGTGCGCTGGTCACCATGGGCACGGCGGTCGGTTGGGAGCACCGCGCGGTGACGCACACCGGCCCCGCAGCGGCCGGTGTCGCACCGGCCCGAACGTCCGGCGGCGCGGTGGAGGTCGGCACTGACGACGCGCCCGACGTGGACGAGCTGCCCGGCCTGCGGGCGCAGGCGGAGGAGCTGACCGAACTGCTCGACCTCGGCTTCCACCACCGTGAGGTGCTGGGTCGGCTGGGCACCACCGTCTCGCTGGGGGTGCTGCTCGTCGGCCCGGCGGGGTCCGGGAAGGCGGCGCTGGTCCGGGCCGTCGCCGCGCGGGTCGGCGCCCGCGTCCACCCGCTCTGGGCGCCCGAGGTGGCCGCGCTCGCCAACCAGGCCGCCGCCGAGCGGCTGCGCGACGCGGGCCGGGCGGCCCGCTCCGGCGGTCCGGCGGTGCTGCTGGTCACCGACGTCGAGGCGCTCGCCCCGGCGGACGATCCCGGTCCGGTGGCGACGGTGTTCCGCCAGGTGCTGGCGGACTGCGTCCGCGCCGGTGTCGCGGTGGTCTGCGCGACCGGCCGACCGGAGGCCGTGGACCCCGCGCTGCGCGCCCCCGACCTGCTGTCGCTGCGGATCAACGTCCCGCTTCCGGACCAGCCGATGCGCCGCGAACAGCTCACCGTGCTGACCCGGCAGGTGCCGCTCGCCGACGACGTCCGGCTCGACGAGGTGGCCGCGCGTACCCCGGGGTTCGTCGCGGCGGACCTGGCCGCGTTGGTCCGGGAGGCCGGGGTACGCGCGGCGTTGCGGCAGAAGTCGGCGGCGACGCCGACGGTGTCGATGGCCGACTTCACCGCCGCCCTGGAGGTGGTACGCCCCACCACGATGGCCGCCTCCACCCTGGACCTCGCGTCGGTGACCCTCGACGACGTGGGTGGCCTGGACGAGGTCAAGCAGACGCTCACCGAGTCGGTGCTGTGGCCGCTCACCTACCCGGACACCTTCGCCCGGCTCGGGGTGCGACCGCCGCGTGGTGTGCTGCTCTACGGGCCGCCAGGCTGCGGCAAGACCTACCTGGTCACCGCCCTCGCCGGGTCGGGGCGGGCGAACGTGCTGTCGGTGAAGGGCGCGGAGCTGCTCTCCAAGTGGGTCGGCGAGAGCGAACGCGCCGTCCGCGAGCTGTTCCGCCGGGCCCGGGAGGCGGCCCCCACGCTGATCTTCCTGGACGAGGTGGACGCGTTGGCCCCGGTACGCGGCCAGGCCACCGACGGCGGCACCACGGACCGGGTGGTCGCCGCCCTGCTCACCGAACTGGACGGGGTGGAGACGCTGCGCAACGTCGTGGTGGTCGGCGCGACGAACCGGCCGGACCTCATCGACCCGGCGCTGCTGCGCCCCGGCCGGTTGGAGCGGCTGGTCTACGTGCCGCCACCGGACGGGCCGGCCCGTGCGGAGATCCTGCGGGCCGCGTCCCGGCAGGTGCCGTTGGCGCCGGACGTGGACCTGGCCGCCCTCGGCGAGGAGCTGTCCGGCTTCTCCGCCGCGGACTGCGCGGCGCTGGTCCGGGAGGCGGCGCTGGCCGCGATGCGGGAGTCGCTCGCCGCCGCCACCGTCACCGCCGCGCACGTGGCGACAGCGCGGGCCCGGGTACGCCCGTCGCTGGACCCGGGCCAGGTCGCCTGGCTGGCCGCGTACGCCGCCGGGCGGGAGTGAGCCGTCAGTCGGTGGGCAGGAGCGGGCCGAGTGGGCCGAGGTCGACGTTCAGGTCCTCCGGGGCGAGCCCGAAGTGCTCACGCAGCCCGACCATCTGCTCCTCCAGGGCCAGCAGCGTCACCCCGATGCGCTCGATCTGCTCCGCGGTGAGGTCCCCGACGTCCACCCGGCGCAGGGCCTGCCGTTCCATGAGCTGGCGCAGCAGCTCGACCACGGTGAGCACCAGGCTCGCCAGTCCCCGCTCGACCGAGTTCCGGTCCACCTCGATCCGGCGGTCCAGCGGCGTCACCCGGGGCGGCTGCCACGACCGTGCGCCCAGCGCGGCGGCCAACTCGGCCGCCTCGTCCCGCGTGCTCACCGGGCGTCCTCCGTCGGGGTCAGGGCGTCCACCGAGGCGACCAGCGCGCGCAGCGAGATCCGGACCAGATCCACGTCGGCGATGGCCAGGGTGAGGTCCCCGCTGATCACCACACCGCTGGCGAGGACCCGGTCGAGCAGGTCGACAAGGGCGACCGGCCGGTACGCCGACGGGTCGTCCGCGCTGCTGGGCGCGAGCGTGGTGGTCACGCCGGCTGCCGTACGGTCAGGGCGGGCTCCGGCCGGTCCGTGACGAACGAGTACGCCGGCCACGGGCCGGTCAGCTCCAGGCGCAGGCCCGGGTGTCGGCCACCCAACGACCCGACCAGCTCGGTGAAGCGGGGCAACGCCGAGACGTCGACCAGGTACGCCCCGTTGAGCACCATCGGGGCGGACGCCCCGGACAGCCGCCGGTCCTGCGGGGCGTGCCGCCGGCCGGACACGGCCACCTGGCACAGGGCGTCGTGCACCGCCTCGGCGGCGGCGTCGGCCGACCGATGACCCTGCTCCCGGGCGGTGAGCTGGGCGCGTCGACGCCGCAGGTACGCCGTACCCACCCCGCCCGCGCCGACCGGTTCCGGGTCCACGGCGGGCGCACCCGGCACCAGGTAGCCCTTGACGCCCCACTCGCCGCGCCCGGTGAGCCGGTCCAGTGTGGCGAGCAGTTCGGCGCGGCGGGCGGTGAGGGAACGGGCCACCCGCTCGTCGTCGGTGTGCACCGTGGCGAGTCGCGCCGGCACCACCGGCCCGCGCCGCGCCAACGCCGCCACCACCGCGTGGTGCGCGCGGGCGGCCCGTTCCAGCCAGGCCAGATCCTCCAGGTTGCGGCGGAGCGCCTGCTCGCCGTACTCGGCGAGGGGGGCGGCGCTGACCACGGCGACCAGGCCGGCGGCGGACACCGCGCGCACCCGGCCACCGTCCATTCCCACGATCCCGGCCAGGGCCGCCGGCCCGAACGCCCCGTCGCCGTGCCCGGCCGGCCCGGCCTCCGGAACCACGCCGTGCAACCAGGCCCCGACCGCCGGGTTGGGCGGCTCGGACTCAACCATCGAACCCATCCCACTCCTCCGCTTCCGCGTCGCGGCGCAGCGTTCGGGCCGCCACCCGGGGTCTGCGCTCCGCTTCGACCTCCTCCGGGTCACGCGGGCCCGGCTCGACCGGGGGACGGGCGCGGGAGCTGAGCCACGGGTCGTGCTCCCACCAGTCGATGCCGATCTGCCGTGCGGTGTCGACGGACGCGATGACCAGCCGCAGCTTCAACGTCAACAGCTCGATGTCGAGCAGGCTGACCCGGATGTCACCGGCGATCACGATGCCCCGGTCCAGCACCCGCTCCAGGATGTCGCCCAGGTTCGCCGGCTCGTGACCGGCGGGCAGCACCTGACCCGAGTTCTGCACCACCGACGGCTGCTGCCCCGCTGTCATCTCAGCCCACCTCGCCCTTCCCGCGCTGGTAGCGGCGCACCCGCCGATAGCCGAGCAGGTTGCCCTCGACGTCCAGCTCCACCTCGTAGAGGCCGAGCAGGTCGGTGGAGTTGGGGATGCGCCGCGTTTCGACGACCTCCACGCCGACCAGCCAGCCGTCCTCGGTGGCCTCCAGCGACGTGGTGACGGACCCCTCGCGGCCGGTCAACTCGACGAGCTGCCGTTGCCCCGCCCGCGCCGCCTCGGCGGCCGTCACCGGCTCCACGTACTCGTCGTCGGGGTAACCCTCGGCGGCCGGGTCACGCCGCCGGGCCCGCGCGTCGTCGGTCATGGCGCACTCCTTCCTCGCGTGCCGGGCCGCGCGGTGGCGGCCGACGCACACCGCCGGTGAGCCGGTCCAGGACCCGCTGCTCGGCCCGGTCGCGTTCGTCGGGAGTCAGCTCGCCGGCCGCCACCGCGGCGTCCAACTCCTCCAACTCGCGCCGGACGTTGACCGGATTCCGCTGCCGTGACTCGGCCTCGCGGGCGACCACCTTGACCGCCGCGGTCAGCCCGCGCACCGGCGCGTACGGCAGGGTCAGCAGCGCCCAGAGCAGGTCCACCGGTCAGCCCGCCAACTGGTGCGCGGCCACGAAGTCGTACGGGGCGAGCGGCCCGAGCAGCCGCAACCGCAACAGACCCCGCCGCTGCTGCGCGAACTCCTCCAGCGCGTCCACCAGGGCGTTCGCGCGGTCGCTGTCGACCAGCAGCGCGACGTGCACCGCGTCCATCTCGTGGCTGGGCGGACGCAGCTCGGTGGAGCTGACGTGGTCGGCCACGACGTCGAGCAGCCGCCGGTTCTCCGCCTCCCGGCGCAGCTCCACCGCCTGGCTGATCAGCTCGCCGAGCCGGATGCGGGGTTCCCGGCTGGCCGCCTCGGCCCGGCCGCGGACCTGCTCGGCGAGCCGGGCGGCGGCCGGGTTCTCGTCCAGGATGCCGCGCAGCAGCGCCCGCTCGTCAAAGCGTCCGTGCACGACGTACTGGACCCGGCCCTCGAACTCCGCGAGCGCGGCGGCGAACCGGTCGTGGTGCGGTCGGAGCAGATCCAGCACCGCGTCCGGACCGGTGACCACCGTGCCGAACCGCACCGGCAGCACCGGGGCGACCGCCGCCGTACCGTCCAGCAGCTCCTGGTACGCCCGCAGGTCCGCCGACCGGCCGAGCGGCGCGTCCAGTGGCACCTCGCTCACCAGGGCGCCGAGGTCGCCGTGCCGGATCACCGTCACGTCGCCGGGCGGGTCGCCGACACCGGCGGCGTCGGACGTGGCCTCCACGTCGGACGGCACCAGCCCGTAGACGAACAGTCCCGTCTCGCCCGCCATCTCAGCCCCTCCCCAGGTCGCGCACGTTTCCGGCGACGTCACCGACGGAGTCGGTGACGTCCCGGACGGCACCGGTGACACCACCGAGCAGACCGGACAGCCCTTCGCCCTCCTCCGGGGTGACGTCCAGCCGGTCCACCGCCTCGGCGAAGCGCAGGTACGTCTCGATGCTCGCCACCACCACCCGGGCGTTGATCTCCACAAGTGGGATGCCGACGACCCCGACCGTCACCTGCGCGTCGATCACGACGCCCTTGTCGAGCACCGTCTCCACCACGTCGGCGAGCCCGCCGCCGCCGGAGCCCACCCGATCCAGGGCCCCGCCGACGGCGTCATCGCCGGACACCAGCGTCACTCGTCCTCCTCCCGGCGACGGCGCACCACCGGTCGGCGCGGTGACTCCGGCGCACGCCGGACGGGCGGCCGGGGTCGCTGCGGTTCCGCACGCCGCTGCGGCTCCTCGCGGGGCGGCGTCCGCCGTGCCCGCTCCGGTACCCGTCGGCGGGGTGGCGGTGGCGGCTCCTCGTCGGCCTCGTCCGCGTACCCCTCGTCGTAGCCGTCCTCGTACGCCTCGTACTCGTCGTCGTACTCCGGCTCCGGGGCCCGGCGGGGTGGCCGCTGGCGCGACCGGCCGGCGGGCCGGCGACGCGGCTCCTCCTCGGCCGGCTCCTCCTCGTCCCACTCGCCCTGCTCGCGGTCCCGGTCCTGCTCCCGGTCCTGCTCCCGCGTCTGTTCCTGCTCCTCGCGCAGTCCGGTCTCGTGGTCCTTGACCACCCGGGAGTCGCGGATCTCACCGCGCCAGCCCTCGACCTGGTCCGGGTCGAGGACCACAGAGGTCATCACGTGTCGGACGAAGTGCTTCAACTCCAACCGCACCCGCCGCCCCTGGGCCCGCCACAGGTTGCCGGTGTGCTCGAAGAGACCCTGCGGGTGGTACTCCAGCACCACGAGGATGCGGGTCAGATCCGGGGTGATCTCGTGGAAGCTGACGGTGCCGTCGACCGAGCCCTTCTCACCCTTGGAGCGCCAGTGGATGAGCCGGTCCGGCACCTGGCGGACGATCGTCGACTCCCACGTCCGGTGCGACCAGAAGACCTGCGCCTTCCACGTCAACTTCTCGTCGGAGTCGGTGTCGACGTTCTCGACCTTCTTCATGAAGCTGGGAAAGTCGCCGAACTGCGTCCACTGGTTGTACGCGGCCCGCACCGGCACGCCGACCTCGATCGTCTCGACGATGTTGGTGACCTTGTTCTTCTTGCCGCCGCCCTTGCCGCCCTTCCCGCCCGCACGGCCCAGAGCCGCCATCACCTTCTCCTTACCGCCGGCCACACCGGCATGCACCATCGCCTTCACCGGTGAACCGCCCTCGGCCAGCTTCTGCGCGCCCGTGGCGGCGGCGACCAGGCCGGGTCCGCCGCCCTGGCGCGCGTACTCGCTGAGCCGGCCGGTCGCGCCGGTGATCCGCTCGGTCACCACGCTCATCGCGCGGTCGCCGATCGCCCCGGCCAGATTGCGCACCTCGCCTGCCAACTGGCCACGGAGCTTGTCGCCGAGCCCTCCCGGGCTGGTGTTCGCCGCCATGCTCACCGCCCCCGCCGCTGCTCGACCCGCGCCTCGCCACGGTCGTCGTCGCGGTCGTCGTCGCGGTTCCGGTCGCCACCGTTGTCGTCGGTACCGTTCTGGTTGCCCTCACCCTTCTGGCCGTCGTCCTGGCCGCCGGAGCGGCGGCGCAGGGCGTCGGCGGAGTTCCGCAGCCGGCCGGTGAGCGCGTCGACACCGCTGCCCGCCGCGGCGGTCGCGGCGGCCCGGCCGGCGTTCACCAGCGGCCCGCCGAGCCGGCCGAGGTTGCTCAACTGCGGAGACGCGTGCAACGCGTCGGTGCCCCGCTTCAGCAGGCCCCCCGGGTCGCGACTGGCCCGGCCGGCGGCGACCGCCGCGGCCAGGGTCAGCGCGGTACGGAGTTTGCGGCGGCGGCCCAACAGGTAGCCGAAGCCGACCGCCAACCCGATTCGTGTTCCGGTCTTCATCAGGTCTCCCTCGCTCCCCGGAGGTCCGGACGTCTGCCCGGTACGGGCCGGAATAGGGCTCCCCGGGGAACAGCGCGAACCATGCCCTCGATCAGACGTCCCGTATCAACGGACCCGGCGGGCAGTACCCGGCACCATTAAGCCGAAACCGTGACTGCAATTTCCGGCAGTGCAATTTAATGGCATTCGGATAGCCGGCACGAAAGAGGGCGAGACCGGACTTTGCCGTGGTCAGGCGCAGGAAGAACGGCAGTGATGCGAAAGTTGGCAGGTGCGCTCAGAGAGCGGGCGGGGTCGAATCGAGGCTAATTTCGGCGTGCACTGCGCCGTCGTCCTCACGCAGTTTCGCGCCGCACTTCTCGAGTACGGCGAGCGCGCCGATGTTGTCGCGCGTCGTCTCCGCCACGACGACCCGCATCCCGGCGCGCGCGGCGGCGTTCAGCAGCTCCCGCAGGGCGGCGGCGCCGATGCCCTGCCCCCGCGCCGAACGGCCGAGCCACATGCCGGTCTCCACCGCGCCGGGCTCGTCACAGCGCGTCATCCGGACCATGCCCACCACCTCGCCACCGGCGAGGATCGCGTACATCTGCGAGCCGGTCGGGCCGTCCAGGCCACCGAAGCTCGCCCTGTGAAACTCCCGAAAGGCGTCGCGGCGAGCCAGCGACCAGCCGGCGGGCGCCTCCACCGGAGGCATGACGTCATCCGGCTCGGCCTCGGCAGCCGCTACGGAGAGCAACGGCTCCAGGTTCCGCTCGTCCACCGGCTCCAGCCGGACCGCACCCGCCACGTGCCGCAGTCTGCCGCCCCCATCGGCCGAAGTCCACCCCATTGGCCGTCCACTGGCGGTCTGGACAGCGGTGTCGGCCGGTCGGGCGGTCGAGGTGTTTCACCTCACGCTCTGTTGTCACCCGACCGGGTGTCGCCAGCTCGAATCGCCGGCGAAAACTCGCAGAACACCACCGACGCGTCGTCGGTGGACTTGTGCCGGCGCAGCCGGTCACCGTGGTCGCGCTCGGCGGCCCGCACCCGGTCGAGCAACGCGACCGGCCCCTCGGCGGCGAGCAGGTCCAGCAGGCCGGCCCAGTCGGTCAACCCGAACTGCTCCACCGCGCTGGACGCGCCGTCAGTGAGCAGCGCCGCCCGCCGGATCGCCCCCGGACCCCGCCGGGGCAGCGTGCCGGTCACCGCGTGGAAGGCCGCGTCCGGGTCGGCAGCCGCCACCCAGTAGCCGTGCGTACGGTTCATCCGCTCCCGCTGGACGCTGACCGCGTGCCGGAACCGGGTGACCGGGTCCGCCGCGCCACCCGGCACCATGGCCACCGTCTCCCGCAACTCCGCCATCGCCGCGTCCAGCCGGTCGTCGGTCACCACGCGCACCTGACCGCCGACGTCGAGCACCAGCGGGCTGTCGCAGAGCACCAGGTACTCCACCTCGTCGCCGCAGTCCCGCAGCAGGCAGACGGTGCTGGACGGGGTGCCGGGATGGTCCAGGTCGCACTGCCCGCCGTGGTCCGCCCGGACGGCCAGGATGGCGGCGGCCAGGTTGCTGGTCAGCCGGGCCGCCGGGCGTACCGCCTCGGCGACACCGAGCCGCGCGGCGAGGTGCCGGACGTACCATTCCGGCCCGTGCGCGCAGCCGGTGTCGAAACCCTCCGGCACCGTCGCGCCGTCCAGCACCCCGACCAGCGGACCGAACCGGAACACGATGTCCTCGTTGACCGGCCGTCCGGGAGCCGGCGCGGAGGCGGACGACACCCGCATCACCGACACTCCCGCCGAAGGCTGGTGCCTGTCACAGCGCGCTCCCTCCGTCGTCTCCGGTCCGTCGACAGCCGCACCGGAGTGCTGCCCGCGTACCCCCTGGACCGGGCGACATTCGTGCCGACCAGCACGGTCAGCGACGGCGGTTACGGGCGCGCGACGACCGCAACCGGCGCAGCCGGCTGATCAGCACGGGGTCGGCGGCGAGTGCGGCCGGATTGTCCAGCAGCCCGTTGAGCAACTGGTAGTAGCGGGTCGAGGAGAGCCCGAACGTGTCCCGTACGGCCTGCTCCTTCGCCCCGGCGTGCCGCCACCACTGCTGCTCGAACGCGAGGATGGCGCGTTCCCGCTCGGTCAGGCCGGCCGCCGGGTCGACCGGCTGGTCGGGCGCCGCACCGTCGGTCGCCTCACCCGACCGGTTCGGCTCGTCGGTCGGCTCGCCCGACCTTGTTGGCCCGTCGGTCGGCTCGACAGGTCGCGCCGGCTCGTCGGCGGTCTCGATCGGCGGCGCCGGCCGGGGAGTCGGAACGGTCCGCCCGGCACCGTCCGGACGAGCGTCGGTGGACGGCTCGGGGGCGGTGGCGTCGGCGGACATTCGCTCAGCCTAGCCAGCGGGGACGCTGGTCGCAGCAGCCGGCGCGGCGGCTTCCGACGCACGACGGCCCCCGGTGTGCGCCGGGGGCCGTCGTGGGGTCGGACGTCAGGAGATGTCGCGACGACGCATCACCCAGAGCGCCGCGCCGAGGATCACCACGACCGCTACCGAGAGCAGGGCTGACGACTGCTGCCAGGTGATGTCCATGGTGGCCGGCTTGCACTCGCCGTAGTAGGTGGCGTTGCAGGCGTCCCAGTTCTGCAACGTCACGGTCTTGGTCATCCAGGCCAGGATGTACGTGGGCAGCAGCCACGCCTCGGCGAACTTCACGTTCGCCATCTCCAGCAGGATGCCCAGGCCGAACTGGCCGACCACCATCACCGCCACCACGCCGCCGAGGGCCATCGCGGTGTGCCGCCCCAGCGAGGCGAGCGCGAAGCCGAGGGTGGTGAGCACCAGCACCAGCACCACGCCCCGCAGCCCGGTCAGGGCGAACGACTGCCAGGCCCCGGAGGTCACCTTCTCGGTGCTGCCCCGGAAGGTGGCGACCGCCCAGAACCCGGCGAACCACAGCACCGCGGCCGGCAACGTCACCGCCAGCGTGCCGGTGAGCAGCGCGGCCAGCTTGGTGAGCAGGACGGTGAGCCGCTTCGGCCGCCACAGCAGCAGGTTCATCATGCCGCCGGTGCTCCACTCGGCCCCGATGAACGACGCCCCGACCACGAACCCGACCAGCGCCAGGATCGCCGCGAACGGAATCAGCGTCTCGTCGAACGTCTCCCGGAAGTCGAACGTCGACGGCAGGAACCACTCCGCCTCGATCTGGTCCCGGGACGGCGGCGTGATCACCGAGCAGTCGTCGGGGTAGCGGCCGTCGCTCGGCGTGCCGGCCGTCTTGGCCCTCTCACACTCGGCGCGCTCCTGCTCGCTCCAGCGCACCTGCTCCTGATACTGCCTGTCGGCCTGCCGCTCGGCCTCGGCGAGTTGGCCGGCGTCGATCTTCTGGTTGGTGAAGAACACCCCGACCACCACGGCGGCCAGCACCAGCAGGCCGAGCAGCGTCGCGTAACGGGTGAAGCGCCGCTTGGTGAGCCGGCGCAGCTCCGTGCGATAGAGGCTCACGCGCCCCACCCTCCTCCGGCGGCGCCGGACTGACCCGTCCCGCCGACCCTCATGGACTCGTCGACCTGCCGGTGCTGCCCCGGTACCGGCGCGGTGGCGGTCAGTTCGAGGAAGACACTCTCCAGGTCGACGGCGATCGGCGCCAGCTCACTGACGTAGAGGTCGCGCTCGGCCAGCAGCCGCGTCAGCGTGGCCGGCTTGTCGACGCCGGCCACCATCAGGTGGTCCGGGTGACCTGTCACCCGGACGCCCGCCCTGGTGAGCACCTCGGTGGCCAACGGCAGGTCGCTGACCGCCTCCAGCCGGACCCGGACCGCGCCGGACGAGTGCTGTGCGAGCACCTCGTCGACCGGGCCGAACGCGACCCGCCGGCCCAGCGAGATGATGGTGACCGAGTCACAGATCAGTTGGATCTCACCGAGGATGTGGCTGGACAGCAGCACCGTCATGCCGGACTCGGCGAGGTTGCGCATCAGCGTGCGCATCTCCCGGATGCCGCCCGGGTCGAGGCCGTTGGCCGGCTCGTCGAGGATCAGCAGCTTCGGGTTCTTCAGCAGGGCCGAGGCCACGGCGAGCCGCTGCTTCATGCCCAGCGAGTACGTCTTGACCCGTTCGCCGGCCCGGTCCCGCAGCCCGACCAGCTCCAGCACCTCGTCGACCCGGGCGGTCGGCACCTGGCCCGCCCCGGCCAGCAGGGACAGCGTGTCCCGTGCGGTGAAGTGCGGGAAGAACTGCGGGCTCTCCACTATCGCGCCGACCTGGCCGGCGACGGTGGGCAGCGCGTCGGGGACCTCCTGCCCGAGCAGCGCCATCCGGCCGCCGTCCGGACGGATCAGGCCGAGCAGCGTACGCAGCGTAGTGGTCTTGCCGGACCCGTTGGGGCCCAGGAAGCCGTGCACCTGCCCCGCGTCGACCCGCATGTCGAAGCCGTCGAGCGCGTTGCGGGTGCCGCGTCGACGACTCTTGTACGTCTTACGTAGACCTTCGATCTCCAGGACAGCTGGCAAGCTGCACCTCCCCCGTTGGTGGGCGTGACAGGCGACACCATACGCGGTATGCAGCAGTGCGCAATACCCGGTATGCATCGACGCGCCGAACGGGCACCTATATCGACGGAGGGTGACGACTCAGGCGCAGATCACCTGGACGCCGGCGGCCCGGAACGCCTCCACCACCTCCGGCGCCGCGCCGGAGTCGGTCACCAGCGTCTCCACCCGCTCCACCGGGCAGATCCGGGCGAAGGCGTGACCGCCCAGCTTGGACGAGTCCGCGATGATCACCACACGCTTCGCCCGAGCCACCATCAAGTTGTTCATCGCCGCCTCCCCCTCGTGGTGGGCGGCGGCGCCGAGCTGCGGGTCGACCGCGTCCACACCGAGCAGGGCGACGTCCAGGGTGACCTCACGCAGCAGCGCCCCGCCCAGCGGGCCGACGAGTTCGAACGACTTGGGGCGCACCACCCCGCCGGCCACCACGACCTTCATCCGCGAGCGGACCAGCAGCTCGTTCGCGATGTTCAGCGCGTTCGTCACGACTGTCAGCTGAGCGCCCTCGGCGCTGGTGTTCAGATCTGGTCGGACGGCGAGAGCCCTCGCGACCTCGGTGCTGGTGGTGCCGCCGTTCAGGCCGACCACTGTGCCCTGCGTGACGAGCGCGGCGGCGGCCGCCCCGATCCGCTGCTTTTCCGCCGAGTGCTTGGCCGTCTTGTAGCGCAGCGGCAGGTCGTACGACACACCGTTCGCGACCGCGCCGCCCCGGGTTCGCGTGATCATCTGCTGTTGCGCCAGCTGGTCGAAGTCACGCCGGATGGTGGCCTGGGAGACGTCCAGCCGCTCGGCTGCCGCCTCGACGCTGACCCGACCGTTGTCGGTCAGCATCTCGAGCAGGGCGTTCCATCGGGCGTACCGGTCCACCGCGGGGGCCCTCCCAGCAACTGCACGGACGGTGATTGATTGCGTGCACACTAGTGCGCGAAACTAGGCTGGCGCAAAAGACCGAGCTGCACGATCGACTGGCCGGTTGCCACAGCCGCCCGCGTTCGCGCAGAATAACGCGCGAAACACGGCCATAACGAGCCGTATTGCGCACTGGTCGGCCCGGCGAGGAGTTTCCCCATGGCGTACGTGGACGACCCCCCACACCCGAGCCGGTCGGTGGTGTTGGCGTGAGTGCGGACCCGGTGGTGGTCGCGCTGGACGTCGGCGGCACCGGCATGAAGTGCGCCCTGGTCCGGCCGGACGGCGACACCGTGCACACCGAGCGGCACCCCACCGACGCCGGGCGCGGGCCGGCCGCCGTGGTCGGCACCGTCCTGGACGTGGCCGGTGGCCTGGCGGCCAAGGCGCGCGCCAACGGCCGCACCCCGATCGCCGTGGGCATCGCGGTGCCCGGGGTGGTGGACGAGACGCGTGGCGTCGCGGTGTGGTCGGCGAACGTGGGCTTCCGGGACGTACCCCTGCGGGACCTGGCGGTGACGCGGCTCGGCCTGCCGACGGCGCTCGGCCACGACGTGCGCGTCGGTGGTCTCGCCGAGGCCCGGCTGGGCGCCGGGCGCGGCACCGACCACGTGCTGTTCGTGGCGATCGGCACCGGAATCGCCGCCGCGCACGTCGTCGGCGGCACCGCCGCCGTCGGTGCCCACGGAGCCCCGGGCGAGATCGGCCACATCATGGTCCGGCCGGACGGACCACGCTGCGGCTGCGGGCGGCCCGGCTGCCTGGAGGCGCTCGCCTCCGCCGCCGCCATCGGCCGCCGCTACGCCGAGGTGGCCGGCACACCGGGCGACGCCGCGGTGACGGCTGCCGAGGTGGCCGAACGGGCCGCCGCCGGCGAGCCACTGGCCGGCCGGGTCTGGCGGGAGGCCGTCGACGCGCTCGCCGACGGCCTCGCCACCGGGCAGGCGCTGTTCGACGTGGCGACGATCGTGCTCGGCGGTGGTCTGGTCCGGGCCGGTGACCTGCTGCTCACCCCGCTGCGGGCGGCGCTGCGCGAACGGATGACCTTCCACCGGGAGCCGCGACTGGTCGCGGCCGCCCTCGGCGACGAGGCAGGATGCCTCGGTGCCGCCCTGCTCGCCCTCGACGCCATCGGCGTCCGTGACCAACAGGAGATGCGATGACCCTACGGGTGAACGGCCGAGTGGTGACCCCGACCGGTGTCGTTCGACAGGGCTGCGTCGAGTGGGACGGCGAGCGGATAACGGCGGTGGCCGAATATCCGTCGGTCCGCGACGGGCACTGGATTTTGCCCGGCTTCGTCGACATGCACACCCACGGGGGCGGCGGACACACCTTCACCACCGGGGACGCCGACGAGGCCCGCGCGGCCGCCGGGTTCCACCTGACCCACGGCACGACGACACTGCTGGCCAGCCTGGTGAGCGCGCCCTTTCCGCTGATGCGTGCCGCCACCGAGGCGTACGCCCCGCTGGTGGACGAGGGCGTGCTGGCGGGGGTCCACTTCGAAGGGCCGTATCTCTCCGCCGCGCGCTGCGGCGCCCAGAACCCGGAGTACCTGCGCGACCCGTCGACCGACGAGCTGACCGAGCTGGTCGAGCTGGGCCGGGGCGCGGTCCGGATGGTCACCCTCGCGCCCGAGCGCGACGGCGCGCTGGAGGCGATCAAACTGCTCACCGCGCAGCGGGTGGTGGCGGCGGTGGGTCACACCGACGCCACGTACGAGCAGACCCGCGCCGCGGTCGCCGCCGGGGCCAGCGTCGGCACCCACCTGTTCAACGGGATGCGCCCGGTGCACCACCGCGAGCCGGGGCCGGTGGTGGCGCTGCTGGACTCGCCCGGCGTGATCTGTGAGCTGGTGGCCGACGGCGTACACCTGCACGACGGCACGCTCACCTTCGCGACGGCGACCGCCGGCCCGGACCGGGCCGCGCTGATCACCGACGCGATGGCCGCCGCCGGAATGGCCGACGGGGAGTACGAGCTGGGCGGTCAGGCCGTCACGGTGTCCGACGGGGTGGCCCGGCTCGCCCGCGACGGGGCGATCGCCGGCAGCACCCTGACCATGGACGCCGCGCTGCGGCACGCCGTGAACGCCGGAATCCCCATCGCCGACGCCGCCCGGATGGTGGCCACCACCCCGGCCCGCGCCATCGGCCTGGGCGACCGCGTGGGTGCCCTCCAGGTGGGTCTCCGCGCCGACCTGGTGGTGCTCGACGACGACCTCAACGTGGTGCGGGTGCTGCGCGGCGGCTCCTGGGTGGAGTGACGCCGGGGCGTCGGCGGTGGCCGTCGTGCGCCGGCGGCTGCTGTCATGCGCCGGCGGCTGCTGTCGCGGTGAGCCCGACTGACGCCGACCGCGTACCGACCGCGCCCGTTGTGCGGCCTGTCGAGCTGCCCCGAATGTGGGGCAGGCCGCGACCGTCACCCGCTCCGACCCACCGGCACAGGTGTCTGCCCCCCATGTCTGCCCCGCATGTCCGCCCCGCATGTCCGCCCCGCATGTCCGCCCCGCATCTGGGGCAGCTCGACAGGGCGCCTGGAGAGTCTTTGCAGCTGAGTCGCTGACGACATCAGCCCAGGGTGGGGACCTCGACGCCGAGGATCGCCTGCTCGTCGGGGCGGTGCACCAGCACGTCGGTCAGGTACGACTGAACCGCGTGGCGCATCCCCACATCCCGGCCGACCCGCTCGGATAGCAGCCACTTGTGCTCGATGATCTGCGCGAACAGCTCCTGCGGCTCCAGCTTGCGGCGCAGGTGCGCGGGCACCGCCCGGACCACCGGCTCGAAGACCTCGGTGAGCCAGCGATGTGCCGCCTGCTGCTCGTCGACGAGGTCGCTCTCGGCCCGGTAGGCGTCCAGGTCGTTGAGCAGCTTGCGAGCCTGGTTCTCCTCGGCGTCCAGGCCGGTGAGCCGCAGCAGCCGCCGGGTGTGGTAGCCGGCGTCCACCACCTTCGGCCGGACCAGGTAACGCCCGTTGTCGATGGACGACATGGCCACCTCGGCCACGTCGAAGCCCAACTCGTTGAGCCGGCGGATCCGGCCCTCGATGTCGCGCCGGGCCTCCCGCTCGACCGCCTGCTCGTAGGTGATCTCGTGCCAGAGCCGCTCGTAGCGCTGCACGACCTCCTCGCAGACCACCTCCGGGTCGATGGACTCGTGCAACAGGCCGGCGGCCTGTAGATCGAGCGCCTCGCCGAAGATGTTGACCCGGGCGATCTCCAGGTCCTCACCGCGCTGACCATTGGAGAGCGAGGCGTGCAACGCGCCGGTCTCCGCGTCCACCAGGTAGGCGGCGAACGCTCCCGCGTCCCGGCGGAAGAGCGTGTTCGACAGCGAACAGTCGCCCCAGAAGAAGCCGGTCAGGTGCATCCGGACGATCAGGGCGGCGAGCGCGTCGAGCAGCCGGCTCATCGTCTCCGGCCGCAGGGTGTGCGAGAACAGCGCCCGGTACGGCAGTGAGAACTGGAGGTGCCGGGTGATCAGCACCGATTCGAGCGGCTCACCGTCCTCGGTCTGCCGGTCGGCGACGACAGCCACCGCCTCGACCGAGGGGAAGTCGATCCGCTCCAGGGCCCGGAGCAGGTCGTACTCGCGCTCGGCGATCCGCTCGCGGGTCTCCTTGAACGCGTACACGTAGTCACCAAGCCGGACGAACCGGACGATGTGTCGGGAGATGCCCTGCGGTAGGGCGACCAGGTGCTGGGCAGGCCACTCCTCCAGCGGCGTCGACCACGGAAGGTCGAGCAGCGCCGGGTCGACGAGGGCAGACGTGATCCGCACGGGCCCAAGCATGACGCCTCGCCCCCCGCCTCCGCCGCACATCGTGGTTGGGCCCACAGCGCCGCACACCCCGACGTCGCGCCGGGCCGGTAGCGTGGTCGCGTGCTCAAACCCACGGCGGTACGACGTGACCTGCGGCTACGGCCCGTCCGCCCGGCCGGCTGGTGGTTCGACGCCATTCTGCTCGTCGGTCTGGTCGGGTTGACAGTGGCGCTCGCCGCCGATCACCTCTTCGGGCTGGACCGTACCGTCGCCGACTGGGCCGACGCGCACCGGCCGACCGCCGCGTACTGGATCGCCCGGGTGCTGAACTTCCTCGGTCAGGGCACCCCGCTCACGCTGATCGGTGTCGGGCTGGGTGTGCTGCTCGCCGTCCGGCTGCGCTCGGTGCGGCCGATCCTGCCGCCGGTGGTCGGCTTCGTGCTGACCACCTTCACGATCGGGCCGCTCAAGGTGTGGACCGCGCGGGCCGCGCCGAGCGCCAGCGTCAAGGAGCCGTTCCTGCCGCCCGAGCAGACCCTGCCGCTGTTCCACGACGACCTGCCGGTCCGGTTCGCCCAGTCCTACCCGTCGGGGCACGTCGCCAACGCGATCGTCTGGTACGGCGTCATCGCGCTGCTGCTGGCCCCGCTGGCCCACAGCTTCGGCCGGCAGCTCCCGTCCCGGCTGGTCACCGTGATCCGGGTGGCGCCGCCGCTGGTCGTCCTCACCACCACCACCTACCTGGGCTGGCACTGGCTCACCGACTCGGTGGCCGGGCTGCTGCTCGGGCTGCTGCTGGACCGGCTGCTGCACCGGGTGCCCTGGGACGATCTGCCGCTCCCCGGCCGGTTACGCGGATGGGACCGGCCGTTCACGTCGTACCCCTAGGGTTCCGGTCCGTGGATCACCTGGCGCGGCGGCTCGGCGTACCCGATGCGGTTGTCATCGGTCTCGGCGCGATGCTCGGCGCGGGCGTCTTCGTGGTCTTCGGCCCGGCCGCGGCGGCGGCCGGCGGCGCCGGCCTGCTGCCGGCGCTGGTGCTCGCCGGCTTCGTCGCCTACTGCAACGCGACCAGCTCGGCGCGGTTGGCGGCCCGCTACCCGGAGTCCGGCGGCACCTACGTCTACGGCCGGGAACGCCTCGGGCCGTTCGCCGGGTTCCTGGCCGGCTGGGGCTTCGTCGTCGGCAAGACGGCGAGCTGCGCCGCGATGGCGCTGACCATCGGGGCGTACCTGTGGCCGGGGCAGGCCCGGCTGGTGGCGGCCGGCGCGGTGCTCGCGGTGACCGCCGTGAACCTGCTGGGCATCGGCAAGACGGCCGCCGTGACCAGGGCGCTGGTCGCGCTGGTGCTCGCGGTGCTGGCGGTGGTCGCTGTCGTCGGGGTGCTGGGCGGTCCGGTGCGCCTGGCCCGGTTGACCGAGACCGGTGGCTCCGTCCGGGGCGTGCTCACCGCCGCCGGCCTGCTGTTCTTCGCCTTCGCCGGGTACGCGCGGATCGCCACGCTCGGTGAGGAGGTCCGCGACCCGAGGCGGACCATCCCGCGTGCCGTGCCGGTGGCGCTCGGGGTGGTGCTGGTGATCTACCTGGTGCTGGCGGTGATCACGCTCGGGGTGCTCGGGGCCGACCGGCTGGCCGGTTCCGCCGCGCCACTGGTCGACGTGGTGACCGCCGCCGACCTGCCCGGCCTGGCCTGGGTCGTGCGCGCCGGGGCCACCATCGCCGTCACCGGGGTGCTGCTGTCTTTGGTCGCCGGGGTCGGCCGGACCACGCTGGCGATGGCCCGTCGCCGCGACCTGCCCGGCGCGCTGGCGGCCGTGCACCCGGTGCGCCAGGTGCCGCACCGCGCCGAGGTGGCGGTGGCCACGGTGGTGGTCCTGGTCGTGCTCCTCGGCGACGTGCGGCAGGCGATCGGCTTCTCCAGCTGCACGGTGCTGGTCTACTACGCGATCACCAACGCGGCGGCGCTGACCCTGGGCCCGGACCCGGACCGGCGGGTGCCGGTCCGGGCGCTCGCCGGACTGGGGTTGATCGGCTGCCTGCTGCTGGCGGTCAGCCTGCCGTTGGGCAGCGTCGTCGCGGGCTTCGGCGTGCTCGCCGTCGGTGCCGTCGTGTTCGGTCTGCGGCGGGTCGGTCAGCGACCCAGCCGCTGGTAGCGGCTCAGCGACTCAGCCGCCGGTAGCGGCGGACGGCCAGCGGAGCGAAGATCGCGATCAGCAGCACCGGCCACCCCACCGCCAGGAGCATCGCGTGCTCCGCCGGCCAGGAGTCGCCACCCAGGCCCGGATTGCCGAACAGCTCGCGGATCGCCGCGACCGTCGCGGACAACGGGTTCCACGCCGAGATCGCCCCGACGAACGACGGCATCAGCTCGGGCGCCACGAAGATGTTGGAGATCGCGGTGAAGGGGAACGCCGCCGGAAACACGATCACGCCGACCGTGTCCGGGTTGCGGACCAGCAGCGCCAGGTAGATCCCGACCCAGGTGATCGCGATCCGCAGCAGCAGGAGGAGCCCGACGGCGAGCAGCGCCCTACCCGCGCCGAGATGCCACTGCCAGCCGACGAGCAGGCCGCAGACCAGCAGGGTGGACATCTCCAGTACGGCGCGCAGCAGGTCGGCCGCACCGCGACCGGTCATCAGCGCGGACCGCGCCATCGGCATCGAGCGGAACCTGTCGACGACCCCCCGGCTCAGGTCCAGCGCCACTCCGGTAGCGGTGGCGCCCAGCCCGTACAGCATCGTCATCACGAACACCCCGGGCAGCAGGAACTCCCGATAGTTGCCGCCTCCGGGCACCTGCATGCCGCTGCCGAACACGTACCCGAAGACCAGGACGAACATGATCGGTAGCGAGAAGTAGAGGATCAGCTCCTCGGGGGCGCGGACCACGTGTGTCATGTTCCGCCTGGTCATCGTCCAGCCGTCGGTGACAGCGGTGATCATGCGACGGCCGCCTCTCCACGCGTACCGGCCTGCTCGCGGGCGTCGTCGGTCCGGCGCCCGGTCAGGTGCAGGAACGCCTCGTCCAGCGTCGCGCGCCGCAGACCGATGTCCTCGACCGCGACGGCGGCGTCGTCGAGCGCCCGCACCACGGCGACGAGCGCGGCGACGCCGTCGACCACCGGCACGCTGAGTCGCCGTACCTCGGTGTCGATGTCGGGCTGCGCGTGCGTGATCGGCGCGACGACGCGGGCGGCCCGGGTCAGGTCGGCGACGTCGCGCACCACCACCTCGATCCGGTCGCCGCCGGTCATCGACTTCAGCTCGTCCGGGGTGCCGTCGGCCACCACCCGGCCGGCGTCGATCACCGAGATCCGGTCGGCGAGCTGGTCGGCCTCCTCCAGGTACTGGGTGGTGAGCAGCACCGTGGTTCCGTCCCGCACCAGGGCGCGGACGAGGTCCCACACCTGGTTGCGGCTGCGCGGGTCCAGGCCGGTCGTCGGCTCGTCCAGGAAGAGCACCCGGGGCGTACGGATCAGGCTGGCGGCGATATCCAGTCGGCGGCGCATCCCGCCCGAGTACTCACCGGCGGACCGGCCCGCCGCCTCGTCGAGCCCGAACCGTTCCAACAGCTCACTGGCGCGGCGGCGGGCCTCCCGTGGGCCGAGCCGGAACAGCCGGCCGAACAGCTCCAGATTCTGCCGTCCGCTCAGGATCTCGTCCACGGCGGCGTACTGCCCGGTCAGCCCGATCCGGGCGCGCACCTGGCCCGGCTGGCGCAGCACGTCGAACCCGGCCACTGTGGCCCGACCGGTGTCGAACCGCAGCAGCGTGGCGAGGATGCGGACGGCCGTCGTCTTGCCCGCGCCGTTCGGCCCGAGCAGCCCGTGCACACTGCCCCTCGGCACGGCCAGGTCGAACCCGTCAAGCGCGCGGGTCGGGCCGTACCGCTTGCCCAGACCCTCGGCGGTCACCTCGAATGTCGTCATGCCGCCACCGTGCGGGTCGACGCTGACGGGTCACGCACCGTCCGCTGACGGCGGCGCGTTCCTCGCCAGCTCGGCGATCTGCTCCAGGGTACGGATGATCTCCTCGCGGGTGGCCTCGCCGACGTACCAGCCGGTGAGGCCGCCGGCCAACGCCTCCTCGCAGAGCCGTCGCGCGTCGGCCAGCTCGCCACGCAGTCGGGCCACCTGGGCGAGGCCGAGCCGCGCGGCGGCGACGAACTCGGGCGCGCCGCTGCGCTGCGCGAGGAGCAGCGCGGCGGCGAAGTCGTCCCGGGCCGCCGCGAGGTCACCGGCGCGCAGCCTGATCTCACCCCGGGTACGCAGCATGTCGGCCCGGTCGACGACCGACCCGAGCTCCTCGGCCAACCCCATGGCCTGATCCATGTGGCTGCCCGCCGCCTCGGGGTCGCCCTGCCAGGCCGCGAGTTCGCCGAGCGCGCCCAGCGTGATCATGGTGCCCCACCGGTCGCCGGCACCGCGGAACCCGCCCAACGCCGTGGTCAGCGTGGTTCGGGCCTGATCCCACTCGTCGCTCCACATCAGCGCCGAACCCTTGCCCATCGTGCCGAGCGCGTCCAGCCACTCATCCGGCCCGACCAGCCGGCGCAGCTCCCGCATCAGCTCGTCGATGTACCCGGCCCCGCCCGGTGGCGGTCCGGTGGAGATGCCCGACAGGTAGAGCAGGAACGGTTGTCGGGGCGGCCGGTCGAGTTGGCGGATCACGAACTGCTGCGTGCCGACCGCCGGCAGGCGCCCGGCGCCGGCGAGCGCGGCGTTGTAGACGCAGAGGAAGAACTCCTCCCGCAACCCGGGCGGCGCCTCGGAGCCGAGCAGGTCGAGCACGTCGGCGGCGAGCCTCGCGCCCTCCCCGCGCATGCCGCGTAGCCACCAGTAGAAGGACAGGGCAGCGACCAGCCCCGCGGCCTCGGGCGCGTCCCCGGCCGCGGTGGCCCGACGCAGCGCGGCGTGCAGGTTGTCCCGCTCGGCGTCCAACCGGCGCAACCAGCGCAGCTGTTCGGCGTGCCGCAGGTGGTCGCTGGCGGTCCAGGCGAACTCCAGGAAGTACGCGGTGTGCGCGCGGCGCAGGTGATCGGCCTCGCCGGCCTCGTGCAGGCGTTCGGCGCAGAAGGCGCGGACCGTCTCCAGCATCCGGTAGCGGCCGTCGGCCAGCTCCACGAAGGACTTGTCCACCAGGCCGGTCAGCGCCTCGACGAACACGGCGGCGGGCAGCCCGGACACCTGCCCGGCCGCCTCCAGCGTGGCACCGCCGGCGAAGACGGTCAGCCGCCGGGCCAGCAACCGTTCGGCCTCGTCGAGCAGGTCCCAACTCCACTCGACCACCGCCCGCAGGGTGCGGTGTCGCGGCGCCGCGGCCCGGCCGCCCATCGCCAGCAGCCGATCGTCCAGGTGGGCGGCGACCTCCGCGACGGGCAGCGCCCGCAGCCGGGCGGCGGCCAGCTCGATCGCCAACGGCAGACCGTCGAGGGTACGGCAGATCCGCAGCACCACCTCGACGTTCGCCGGCGTGACGGTGAAGTCGGGTACGACGTCGGCGGCCCGCTGGGCGAAGAGGCGGACCGCCGGAGAGTCGTCGGCATCCCGCCCGTGCGCGCCGAGTGGCGGCACGGTGAGCCCGGACAGTGGGCACAGCGCCTCACCGGCCAGCCCGAGCGGTTCCCGGCTGGTGGCGAGCACACGCAACGCCGGGCAGGCGCTCAGCAACCGCGCGGCGAGCCGGGCCGCGTCGACGACGACGTGCTCGCAGTTGTCCAGCACGAGCAGCAGCGGCCGCTCGGCGAGCGCCTCCACCAGGCGATCGACGGCCGTACGCCCCGGTTCGGCCGGGGCACGCAGGCCGGCGTCGCGGAGGCCGAGCGCGCTGAGCACCGCCTGCGGTACGTCAGCGCCGTCCGCCAGGCCGGCCAGCTCGACGAAGCGGACCTCGCCGTCGACGTCACCGGCGACCTCGATCGCCAGGCGGGTCTTGCCCGCGCCTCCCGGGCCGGTGAGGGTCACCAACCGGCGCTCGCCGAGCAGCCGCCGGACGCGCCCCAGTTCCACCTCCCGACCGACGAACGTGGTGAGCTGGCTCGGCAGCGCCGCTCCGGCCGACTCGCGTACGGGCCTGCCGTGCTCTCCGCGCAGCACCGCCAGGTGGATCGCGGCCAGCTCCGCCGACGGGTCGACGCCGAGCTGTTCGGCGAGCACCCGACGCGCGTCCTCGAACTCGGTCAGCGCCTCCGCCGGGCGGCCCAGTGCCGCCAGCACGCGCAGGAGCTGGCCCCGCGACCGCTCCCGCAGCGGGTGAGCGACGACCAGTTCGCGCAGCTCGCCGGCCAGCCCGGCGTACGCGCCCAACGCCAGGTCCGCCTCGACCCGGTCCTCGACGGCGGCCAGCCGCAGCTCGTCGAGTCGGGCGGCCTGCGCGCTCGCGCCGGGAACATCGGCGAGGGCGTCACCACGCCACAGCTCCAGCGCCTCCCGCAGGACGGTGGCCGCCCGGGACCAGTCGCCGTCGGCGAGCGCCCGCCGCCCCACCCCGGCGAGCCGTTCGAACCGGTACGCGTCGACGTCGTCGGGGTCCACCGCGAGTCGGTAACCGGCAGTGTGGAACTCGACCGGGTCGTGCGCGCCGGACAGGGCCTGCCGCAGCCGCGACACCTGGGATTGGAGGGCGTTCGCCGCTCCCCGGGGCGGACGATCGCCGTACAGGCCGTCGATCAGCCGCTCGGCGGGGACGACCCGGCCCGCGTCGAGCACCAGGAGCGCCAGCAGCGTACGCAGCCGTGGACCGCCCACGGGGATCTCGCGCCCATCGGCGTGCAGCACCCGGGTCGGGCCCAGGATGCGGAACCGCATGACAGGGATTGTCACCCAGCGCGGGCCGGCACCCACCGACCGGTCCACCAGTCCGTGCTCGGCAACGAATGAGCTGCGGCGCGCGCGCCGCCGCCTTCAGGCTGCGCTCGGGTGGCTCACGAGTAGACGTCCTTGCGGTGACCGACGTCGTGGATGGTCAACTCGTCCTCGTCAAGGCGATAGAGAACCCGATAGTCACCGACTCGCAGGCGACGCCCAGACCCGTCACGCATCTCGGTGGAGTTCTGCGGCGCAGGGTCGGAAATCAGGCCCAGGATCGCCCCCAGGACGGTTAGGAAGACGTTGCGCGGCTGCTTGTGCAGCCAGACCAGCACGTTCCGGTCGACCTGGACCTTCACGCGGCCTCGCCGTTGGCTCGTTCGGTCAGCAGAGCCTCCACCTCGCGGGGGTCCACCCCGAGCGACTCCAGTGCCGCCGACAGCGGTACGAACTGGCCTTCCGCACGGGAACGGGCGATCACCGCCGAGTCCCGGCGATCCCGAAGGGCTTCGATCTCCTCCCACTCGTCGATACCGACGAGCACTGCGACCGGCCGTTCGTATTTCGTAATGATCACCGGCTCACCGGTGCGCTCGACACCGTCCAGCACCCGACCCGCGCCGTCCCGAAATTCTCGCAGCGTAATCCTTTCCATCCCTCAACGGTACCAGGCGGTACCGCGATGTCCCATACTGAGAAGGTGAGGGGTGTCGCTCGTGTCTGGCCGGCCGCCCGAAGAGGTCAACTCACCTCGCCGGTTCCGTCGGGTTGGCCGGTCAGCTCCAGTTCACCGGTAGCGCCGCCGGCCGTCGCCGAGGGGGCGTCCCGGGTGGGCGGAACGGAGGACGCCGCGCCCGGCGCGCCGACCCCATGGTTGGGCAGGGCCGGTGGGGCGCACTGCCGGGTCAGCCAGTCCAGCCCGCGACGACGGGCGACGACAGTCAGCCGGTCCCCCGCGAAGATCACCTGCCGGGGGTCGAGGTCCTTCCACCAGATCGTCCTGCCGCCGCCGGCCGGGGTACGCGCGATCAACCGGACCTGCCCGTCCCGGTTGACCACGTCCAGTGGCCGCCCGTCCAACTCGGAGCCGGCGGCGACCGGCACCTCGGCGACCGGCAACGCGTGCCTGTCGACGGGGATCGTGGCGATCACCGCGCGTTCGGTGAGCGCCCCGATGAAGGCCGGGGCGGCCAGGTAGGAGACCGAGCGGGACACGCCGAGGGCGAAGGTCTCCTCCACCCGTTCGGCGAAGTCCCCGTCGAAGAGCCGCAGCACCACACGCAGGTCCGCACGCAGGTCGCGGGCGGCGAGAGCCGATTCCAGATTGGCCACGTCGTCGGTGGACGCCACCACCAGCGCCTGGCAGTCGGCCACCGACGCGGCGGCGAGCGTCTCCGGCAGCGCCGCGTCGCCGATGATCAGCGGCACCTCCAGTTGCCGGGCGAGCGCGGCCCCGCGTGGCTCCGGGTCCTTGTCGATCGCCACCACCTCGACGTCGTACTCGCGGAGTTGCGCCATCACCCGGGTGCCGACGTTGCCGAGGCCGACCACGACGACGTGCCCGACCCGCGCGGGCTGCAACCGGCCGGTGTGCAGCGCCAGCCGGGCGTTGACGATGCCGTCCACCACGACGGCGGTGATCAGCGGGATCAGCGCCAACCCGGCCAGGTTGAGCACCACCTGCATGATCTGGGCGTCCGCCGGCTTGGTGGTGTCCGGGTCGGCGCCGCTCAGCGTGGTGACCAGTGTCAGGTACAGCGCCTCCAACGGGGACACGTCCTCGGCCCGGGAGATCAGCGCCCCGAGCACCGCGATCAGCGTGAGCACCAGCATCACCGCGATGCCGATCTTGCGGGTGGCGAAGCCGCGTACCGCGCCCAGCAGGACCGTGAGCGGCCGACGTCGCCGACGGGCCCGGACCAGCCGGCGCGCGGCGACCTCGGTGCCCGGCGGCTGACCGGTCGCCTCGGCGAGCACCACGTCGGCGTCGGCCTGGTAGGCCGGCAGCAGTCGCACCCCCTGCGCCTCGGTGAGGTGCGCCAACCCGCAGACCACGTCCTGGGCGCGGACGTCGGCCCGCCGCGCCACCCGCAGCGTCTTGTCCCGGTGCTGGAACGAGCTGGGATCGACCTCACCCAGCGCGGCGGCCACGAAGGCCGGCGCGGCCATCTCGGCGTCGGAGAGCACCTCGACCGGCGCCTTGAGCAGCTTGCGGACGCCGCCGGCGAGGGTGCCGTTGAACATCCGCAACACCTGGCGGACCCGCTGGTCGACGGCCTGGGCGCAGAGTGCGGCGTGCAGGTTGCCGACGTCGTCCTGGTGCAGCAGGGCCAGACCGGTCGCCCCGGCCAGGCCGGCGGTCTCGAAGGTGGCGACGTCCAGCCGATCCGAGCGGACCACCCGGACCCCGCGCAGTCCCGCCACGTCCGGACCGTTGCTGCGGTAGCGCTCCGGCACCACGACCGTCACCCGGGCCCCGCCGACCGGCAGCTCGGACTCGAGCATCGCGCGGGCCACGTAGTAGGCGAGCGCGTCCTTTCCGCAGATCACGTAGTGCGGGCGCGGATCACCGACGGAGCGCAGCCGCCAGTTCCACTCGACCGCCCGTCGCGCCCGGTCCCGCCACGGCTCCGCCATGCCCGGATCGTAATCAGCGCTGCCACCACGGGCGACCCCGTCCTGATCACCCAGGCATGCCGGCCCCGGCGGCGGGTAGAGCAGCGCCATGCAGACGTTCCTCCCGTACCCGGACTTCCTGGCCAGCGCCCGCGCGCTGGACCAGAAGCGGCTGGGCAAGCAGCGGGTGGAGGCCATCCAGGTGCTGCGCGGGCTCACCTGGCCGGCGTACGGCTGGCGCAACCACCCGGCGGTGAAGATGTGGGCCGGGTACGAGGAGGCGCTCACCCGCTACGGGTTGGACATGTGCGCGGTCTGGACCGAGCCGGGACGGGCCGACACCTGCGCCACCACGATGACCGTCGACCTGGCCGCCGCCTGCGGCCCCGGTGTCGTACGGACCCAGGACGAGTTGGCCCGCGCCGGTGAGCTGCCACCGTGGCTGGGCCGCGACGACCTGCACCTCAGCCACCGCTCGTCGCTGCTGCGCAAGGACCCGGCGCACTACCGACCGCTCTTCGGCGACGACGTGCCGGAGGATCTGGAGTACGTCTGGCCCGCCTCGGACCGCCCGCGCCGCTGCCTACCGACCGGGGAAGCCCGAGCTGGGGCAGACTGACCTCCATGACTGTGTCGCGAGTGGTGGGTCGCCTCATCGGCGTACGACAGCACCAGGTGGACCCGGGCGGCGGCGGCGCGGACCGGGTGCCTCGACCGACCACGGCGCTGGTGGTGGGTGGCGGCATCGCCGGCATGTCGGCGGCGGTGGTGCTGGCCGAGCGGGGTGTGGCGGTGACAGTGCTGGAGGCGGCGCCGACGCTCGGCGGTCGACTGGGCGCCTGGCCGGAGGCGCTCGCCGACGGCAGCCAGCAGAACGAGCACGGGTTCCACGCGTTCTTCCGGCAGTACTACAACTGGCGGTCCATCCTCCGTCGGATCGATGGTGACCTGGGCTTCCTCAAGCCCATCCCGGGCTATCCGATCCTCAGCGCGCAGTGGCCGACCGAGGAGTTCGGCAGCCTGCCGCCCGCGCCACCGGCGAACCTGCTGGCCCTGCTGCTGCGCAGCCCCAGCCTGCGCCTCGCCGACCTGCGCCGGATGGACCGGGACGCGGCGCTGCCGCTGCTCACCTACGATCCGGTGCGCACCTACGCCGAGCTGGACGACACCACCGCCGACGAGCTGCTGACCTCGCTGCGGCTGCCGGACCGGGCGCGGGCGATGCTGTTCGAGGTCTTCTCGCACTCGTTCTTCAACCACGAGGCGGAGATGTCGGCCGCCGAGATGGTCGCCCAGTTCCACTTCTATCTCCTGGGCAATCCGGAGGGGCTGGCCTTCGACTGCCCGGACGAGGACTACGCCACGGCGATCTGGGAGCCGCTGACCCGGCACGTGGAGAAGCACGGCGGCCGGGTGCGCACCGGCTGCGCCGCCACCGCGATCCACCGGGACGGCGCGGGTTGGCGGGTGACGACCAGCGACGGTGACAGCCATCCGGCCGGGCACGTGGTGCTCGCCGTCGACCCGCCGGCGCTCGCCGCGCTCGTCGCGGCCTCCCCCGACCTGGCCGAGCGGGCCCCGGAGCTGGCGGCGCGGATGCCGGCCTTCGGCACCCCCGGTCCGCCGTACGCGGTCGCCCGCTACTGGTGCGACGGGGACGTGGCCGCCGATCGGGCGGTGTTCAGCGGCGTGTCCCGGCAGCCCACGCTGGACTCGGTGACGCTCTACCACCGGTTGGAGAACGAGCCGCGGCGCTGGGCGCGGCAGACCGGCGGGTCGGTCGTCGAGCTGCACGCGTACGCCTGTGACCCCGGGGTGCCGGCCGAGGAGCTGGCCGAGCGGATGCGCCGTGAGCTGGTCGCGCTCTGGCCGGAGGCCGGCGAGCTGCGGGTCCGCGAGCTGCGGGCCCGGGTGGAGGCGCAGGCTCCGGCGTTCACCCCGGGCAGCCACGCCTGGCGACCGGGGGTACGCACCGACGCGCCGGACCTCTACCTGGCCGGTGACGGCATCGCCACGGAGTTCCCGAGCGCGTTGATGGAACGCTCGGCCGCCACCGGGATCATCGCCGCGAACCACATCCTGCGCGCGGCGGGCGCGGCGGCCGAACCGGTGCTGTCGATCCGGCCGCGCGGTCTGCTGGCCGGACGTGACAAGCTAAACCGACAAAACACCCAATAAGCGACGGTACGCTGCCGTACGCTCGGATGATCAACCGTCGATCGGCCGGGCGGGAGGGCAGCGGACGATGTCACCACTGCACCGCGTCGGCGCGGAGAGCGGCTTCGACGAGGCCGCCCACGACGACGGGTACCCGCTGATCCGCGACGAGCGGGCCTGCGTCGTCACCGCCCTGCGTCTGGGCTGGTGGATGGCGGACGCCTACCACCACGGGCAGCACGCGGAACCGAAGAACCCCGCCGCCGCCCGCCCGGCCACCCCGCCGGCCAAGCTCTCCAACCTCACCGAGATGTCCGCCCACCGCCGGATGCGGATGTACCTCGACGGGGTGGACGTCGCGCTGGCCCAGATCGCCGAACTCACCCGGCACACCGGGCCGGTGCCGGACACGTCCGTCCCCCGGACGCTGCTGCCCGACCTGGACCGGCCGGACCTCGCCGATCCGGTGCCGCTCCTGCTCGCCCTGGACGACCTCAACGTGGAGGTGCTGCGCTGGACGATGGCCACCAACCACCGGGTCGGGTTGGCCTACCGGCTCGGCCGGTCGGTGGCCGACACCGTCCGGGCCGGCGACGCCACGCAGTTGCTCCGGCAGTTCGGCGGCCGGCAGATCCAGATCAGCCGGTGGCTGGACGAGCTGGCCAGCGTCCTGCCGCCGTACTCGGCCGCCGTGGTGCGCCGGTCGCTGACCGCCTGGGCGGGCGCTGTCGACCGGGCCGGCCACGGGGACCCGACCGAGCCTGCGCCCGCCGAGCTGAGTCGGGCGCTGCGCGGCCAGGGTGACCTCTGGCGGGACGTGCTCACCGGTGGCCTGCACCCGCGTGACCTGCTCGACGAGGAGGACTACGCGGTGATCGCCCGCAACCTGATCATCCGGGACCGGCGGCTGGTGGCGCAGGCGGCGCGGGGCATCTTCTGGCCGGTGCTCGTACCCCTGCTGCTGGTGCTCTTCGCCGTGGTCGGAGTGAGCGCCGCCGCGGCGGCCGGTTCGCCGACCACCCGGGCCACCGTCGCCCTGGTCGGCCTGGGCGCCGGTCTGGCCGCGATCTGGCGGTCGGTCTCCGGGCCCGCGCTGGCGGTCGCCGGCGAGGTCAACAGGCCCCTGCTGGACAGCGAACTCACCGCGCGGATGGCGCTGCGGCTGAACCGGCCGCTGACCACCGCCCGGGTCGCGGCGCGGGCGACGCCACGCACCCGCCGGCAGCGGCGTCCCGAGGACCGTGGGCGATCGAAATACGTTGCCGGTGTCTCCCCCGCCGACCTACCGTGATCGCGCACCGCCAACCACCACCGCTGGAGCAGCAAATGACGATGCCGCACGTCAGCACAGTGCCGTCGACGCTGCCCGGCGACGGTTGGCACGCGGAACGCCCCCGGGCGGGCCGGCCTGACTGACGCGTACCCGTACGCGCCGAGCCGCCCGTCCGACCCCCGGACCGGGCGGCTCTTCGCTGTCCGTCACCATCTGGAAAGGAGCCCCGGTGGACGCCGTCCTCGTCATCAACGCCGACCTCGGTCCGCTGCACCGGGTCACTGTCCAACACGCCGTACGCATGCTCTGCCGCCGGGTGGCCGAGATCCACGAGGCCGAGCCGGACCGGGTGATCGGTGTCTTCCCGATGCCCCGGGTGGTGCGGCTGGTCCGCTACGTGGTCACCCGATGGCGGTTCCAGTCCGGACCGGCCTGGTCCCGCTCCGGGGTGCTGCGTCGCGACGACAGGTGCTGCGCGTACTGCGCCGGCCCGGCCTCCACCATCGACCACATCCTGCCCCGCTCGCGCGGCGGTCGGAACACCTGGCGGAACACCACCGCCGCCTGCTACGCCTGCAACCAGCGCAAGGGTGACCGGACGCCGGCCGAGGCGGGCATGCCGCTGCGCCGGGAGCCGGTGAACCCCGGCTGGGGCGCGCTGCTCGGGCGGTGACGGACCGGCCGGCGGGAACGGGGGGCCGCGTCGCGGGTACGTCCCGGGCGCGGCACCCGCCGGCCTCCGGTCAGGCGGCGCCCTCCTTGACCTTCGGCTTCGGACGGCCGTTGGCGCAGTGCGCCCGGATCTCGCTGCGGTGCTCGTCCGAGATCAACTCGACCTGGATCTGCTTCGCCGGGCCCGGGTCGTACGCCTCGACCCGGAAGCCGGGCGCGAGGGTCACCGCGAGCACCTCGATCGACCTGTCCGTACAGCGGACGGTCACCGTGCCACCGAGCGCGACGACCGGCGTGTCCGACCCGGGCGTGGGCGTCGGCGCCGGCGTGGCACCGGTCGGGGTCGGATTGTCGATGGTGGCGGTCGGGGGCGGCTGCTCGCTCGCGTCCGGACTGGTCGGAGGGCTGGTCCGGACGGCGGGCGCGGTGGTGCCCGGCGGCGGGATGGCGGACGGTCCGCTGTAGACCGAATCGACTGATTCCCCAGGTTGGGGCATACCCACAGTGGTGGTGCCCGGGCCGCCGGCCGTCGGTGGCACGCCCCGCTCCGGCCGACGATTGGCGAAGTCACCGAGCGATCCGGCCAACGCCAGCGCGGCGATCACCGCGCCGCCGACGGTGAGGATCGCCCGACGCCGACGCCAGGACCCGTGCCGCCCGACCGCGCCCAACACCGGTCGACCCGGCGCGTCGCCGGTCGCCCCGGCGGCCTTCTCCTCGGTCGCCCCGGCGGCGCTCTTCTCGGTCGCCGGCCCGGCCTTCTTCTCGGTCGCCCCGGCGGCCTTGCTCTCGGTCGCCCCGTCGGCGCTCTTCTCGGTCGCCCCGGCCTTGCTCTCCGTCGCCCCGGCGGCCTTCGTCTCGGTCGCCCCGGGGGTCGCGGACGCGGCCTCCGACGCGGCTACGGCGGCGGGCGGTGCGATGACCGCCTCCGGCTCGACACCGCTGATCACGGCGCGCAGCGTGCGGGCCGCGGCGCAGGCCGACGGCCGGTCAGCGGGGTCCCGTGCCAGGCACCACCGGTAGAGCCGGTGCACCTCCGGGGGTACACCGTCGATCGGCGGCAGCAGGTCCGGCTCCACAGGCCTGTCCGCGCGTAGCAGCTCGATAGGTCCCTCGGCGGGCCAGGGCAGCCGGCCGGTGAGCACCCGGTACAGCAGCAGGCCGAGCGCGTACACGTCGCTGGCCGGCAGCACCTCGCCCGCCCGCAGTCGCTCCGGCGCCAGGTACGCGGGCGTGCCCAACAGCCGCCCCTCGAAGTCGATCTCCGGCTCGCCGGCGCCGGCCGCGATGCCGAAGTCGAGCACCTTCGCCCCGGTGGGGGTGAGCATCACGTTGGCCGGCTTGATGTCGCGGTGCACCAGGCCCTGATCGTGGGCGGCGGCGAGCGCCGAGGCCACCTCCGCGCACACCCGCAGAGCGGCACGGGGCGGCAACGGCCCCGCCGCCAGGCGTTGTTCGAGGGTGTGACCGTTGAGCAGCTCCATCACCACGAACGGGACCTCGGCACCGTCCAGCAACGACTCGCCGTAGTCGTAGACGCTCGTGACGTGCGGGTGCGCCAACCGGGCCGCGGCCTTGGCCTCACCCCTGATCCGCTGCCGCGCGTTGACCTCCGAGGCGACGAGCACCTTCACCGCCACGTCCCGTTCGAGCACCTCGTCGTAGGCGCGGTGCACCACCGCCATGCCGCCACTGCCGAGGCGCTCCAGGAGCCGGTAGCGGCCCGCGAGCAACTGATCACGCTGCACGACCGACAGCCTGCCGTACCGGCCCGCCGACGAACCACCCGGGATCGAGGTTTCGCGATGATTGCACGCGGACTGCGGCTACCGCCCGCCCAGATCCGGGTTGGCCCGCAGGAACGCCTCGCCCCGACGTGCACCTCGCAGGACCAGCACGATCAGGACGGTCCACACCACCACCAGCACCCCGCCGATCACCGCGTGGAACGGCGCGAACCCCACCAACACCTGACCGACGCTGACCACCGCCAAGCCGGCGATCAGCACCGCGAACCAACGCTGGCCGACTGCCTGCCGGGCGGTCTCCACCAACAGGGCCCGGTCCTCGTCGGGCTCGGGTGTGCCGCGTCGAACCTGCCGCTCGAGCCGTCGACGATGCGATGGGCCCACCGTCAGCAGCGGGGACCGTCGAGACATCCGGTAGCGCCCGGTGCGAACGGCCCAGACGATCGCGGCCGCCTCGATGAGGACTCCGAGAAGGATCAGGACCCGTCCCAGGTTGCTCGCCCAGACCGGCGGGTCGCCGTCGAAGATGCCGCTGTTGCGGCCACCCGTCGCGACACCGACGGCGAGCGCAGCGACCACGGCGGTGGGCAGTGCCAGGGCGAGCATCAGCCGGCCCCGGCGGTGCCGCCGTTCGGCCTGGTCCGGCGTTACGTCCGTCGCGTCCATGGCGGCCCCCATCCGGTGCGGAATTCTGGGCTACCCAGCGACGGCGACAGTTCAAACGCGGTCAGTCGTCGGTCGGTGGCTGCCAGGCAAAGCGGGGCGTACGGCGTTCGGCGATCGCCGCCACGCCCTCTCTGGCCTCGCCGGAGGTCGTCACCTTCCGGTGCCACCAGGCGACCCGGGCCGGTCCGGCCCGATCGTCGATGATCTCCTTCGCGGCGGTGATGCTCACCGGTGACCGTTGGGCCATCGTCGCCGTCACCTCGTGCACCCGCGCGGCGAGCCGGTCCGCCGGCAGCACCTCGTCGACAAGGCCGATCCGCAGGGCGCGTTCGGCGTCGATCAGCTCGGCGGTGAACAGCAGGTGCTTGGCGGCGGACGGGCCCACCAGCCGAGCCAGCCGGCGCGTGGTCGGCGCGGGATAGACCAGACCGAGCCGGGCCGGTGGCACGCCGAACCGGGCATCGTCGGCGGCGATCCGCAGGTCGCAGGCGACGGCGAGCTGAGCGCCACCGCCGACGCACGCACCCCGGACGGAGGCGATCGTCGGCTTGGCGAAGCGCGCCAACCGTTCCTCGGCGGCCACCGCGATGCTCGCGTCGCCCGCGTCCAGCAGCTCGGCCAGGTCGCCCAGGTCGGCACCCGCGCAGAAGGTGTCGCCGGCACCGGTGAGCACCAGCGCCCGTACGTCGGGGTCCGGCTCCAGCCGGTCGAGCAGGTCGGGGAGCTGACGCCACATGGCGGCGGTCATCGCGTTGCGTCGGGGTGGATTGTGGATCACCACAGTGGCGACCGGTCTGGTCACCTCGACTGTCAACTCCGCGTCCGACACATGCTTCCCCTCTCCCGCCACCGGTGCCAGGTTGCCAGAAGGCGGCGGCAGCGATGCCGACGGGAACCGATGTTCGGGGCCGCGCGTCCGACGGACATGAGACCCGCATCGACGGCCGCCATCATGATCGCACTCCTGGCCGGCACGCTGGCCGGCTGCACCAGCGCCGACCGGTCGCCCACCACCTCTGCCACGCCCCCGGCCAGCACCATCGCCGGCCCCACCGGCCCGGCCAGCGGCGCTCCACTGCCGACGATCTCCGGCCCGGGCGCCGTCAGCCCGGGCGCGGGTGGCGCGGCCCCTCGGGTGGTGTTGAAGATGACCGGCGGCTTCACCGGGCGCGGTGACGCGATCACCGTCGAGCCGGATGGCCGGTGGACAGTGGTGGACCGGGCCGGCGGTCGGCGCAGCGGCAAGCTCGCCGCCGCCGACCACGGCAGCCTGACCGCCCTGACCGCCGACCCTCGGCTGACCGCCGAGGCCGGCCGGCCCACCACGTCGACCTCCTGCTCCGACGTGATGCACTACCGGCTCACCGTCGGCAGCAGCGACAGCGGGTACGCCGACTGCCCCGCCGACGGGAGGCCGCCGCCGGCCACCCAGGCGGTGGTCAAGCTGCTGCTGCGGGCGACCGGCACCTACCAGAGGTAGTCCGGGGGCATACCGGTGCCCCGCAGCTCCGGCGGCAGGTGGCCCACGTCGTTGACGGCGAGCAGGTTCGGCGGCCCGGCCGGGCTGTACCGGATGATGGTGAGTCCCGCGTTCTGCGCGTTCAGGCCCAACCACCTCCGCTCCGGCGCGTCCAACGCGTGCCGGACCAGCCAGCCGATCAGGAAGGTGTGCGTCACCACCAGCTCGCGGACCGGCTCGTCACCGGCGGTCCCCTCGCCGACCGGGCCGGCGAACCGCCGTACCGCCGCCGCCGTCACCCGCGGTCCGTCGGTCCGCTCGGCCGCCGAGAACCGCGTCAGGAACGTCGCGTACGCGGGCGGCAGGCCGGCCGTGTCCGTGTCGTGTGGGAGGTGGTCGCCGGCCAACTCCGTCTCGTACACCGGAACCTCGGGCAGCGACGTGGCGACCAGCTCGGCGGTCTGCGCGGCCCGCAGCAGCGGCCCGTGGTGGATGGCGCTGAAGCGCTGGCCGCGCAGGCGCTCGCCGAGCAGGATGGCCTGACGCCGGCCCCGCTCGGACAGGCCGGTGTCGGGCTCCTCGACAGCGGACTCGGCCAGCTCCTGCTCGCCGTGACGAACGAGGTACAGCAGGCGGGTGATCATGCCGCCCATCGCAGCACAACGGGAGCCCCCGGTGCTGCCCCGGGGGCTCCCGGACCGGCTAGCCGCGGGGGAACATCTGGCCGATGCGGATCTTGTTGCCGAACGGGTCCCGGATGCCGAAGTCGATACCGTACGGGCGCTCGGTCGGCTCGTCGGTGATCTCGACGCCCTTCGCCACCAGATCCGCGTGCGTCTTGTGGGCGTCGTCGGTGGTCATGAAGAGGTAGCCACCCAGGGCACCCTTGGTGAGCAGCTCGCGGACCTGCTCGGCGGTGGCCGGGTCCAGCGCGGGCGGGCCGGGCTTCTCCAGCAGGATCTCCCGCTCCGGGTCGCCGGGCAGGTTAACCGTCAGCCACCGCATGAAGCCGAGGTCCTGGTCGGTGTTGACCTCCATGCCGAGCTTGTTCACGTAGAAGTCGAGCGCCTCGTCCTGGTCGAGGACGTAGATCTGAGAGCGGCTGATCGCGTTCATCGTCATGCCCATGACGCTAGACGTCGCCCGTGACCTGCTGCTTATCCAAAACTGCTGGGTCGGGTCCAGGCTTTGGTGAAGCACGACGGCACGTTGGCCGAGGCGACGCGGCGACGCCGGAAGTCCGACGGCGACTCGCCGACGATCTGCCGGAACGTCCGGCTGAACGTGCCCAGGCTGGCGAAGCCCACGGCGTAGCAGATGTCGGTCACGTCCCGGTCGGTCTCCACCAGCAACGTCATCGCCCGCTCCACCCGGCGGCGTTGCAGGTAGCGGTGCGGGGTCTCGCCGAAGGTGGCCCGGAAGGTACGGATGAAGTGCGCCTCGGAGACGTGCGCGATCCGGGCCAGGGCGGGGATGTCCAGGGGCTCGGCGTACGCCCGGTCCATCGCGTCCCGGGCACGCAGCATCGCCCGGTTCGACTCCTCCACCGCGCGACTCATCCGTCCCCGCCTCGCTCGCCCGTTGCCGGGCCCAGGCTACGCCGACCCCGGTGACCTGGCGTTCAAACCTGTCTGCGCTGTGACATCGACCTATGGCCGGAACGGACCGGCCACGCCAGCATGGAGGGCATGACTCGTGCACTAATCGCCCTTACCAGTCACTCCGAGCTGGGCCGCACCGGCCGCTCGACCGGCTACTACGTCGGCGAGGCCGCCGAGCCGTGGGAGGTGTTCCGGGCCGCCGGCTACGACGTCGACCTGGTGTCCGTAGCCGGCGGAGAGCCGCCGGTGGACGGCCGGGACGAGAACGACAGCACCCAGAACGACTTCCTCGCCACCGCCGGCGTCACGGACACCCCGAGGGCGGCCGACGTCGACCCGGCCGGGTACGACGTGGTCCTCTTCGCCGGCGGTCACGGCACCATGTGGGACTTTCCCGATGACCCCGACCTGGCCCGCCTCGCCCGCTCGGTCTACGAGCGCGGCGGCGTGGTGGCCGCCGTATGCCACGGGCCGGCGGCGCTGGTGAACCTGACCCTCACCGACGGTAGCCGACTGGTCGCCGGTAAGCGGGTGGCCGGCTTCACGAACAGCGAGGAGGCCTCGGTCGGCCTCACCGACGAGGTGCCGTTCCTGCTCGCCGACAAGCTCACCGAGGCTGGCGCGCAGCACGTACCGGCACCGGACTTCACCGAGCACGCGGTGGTCGACGGCCGCCTGGTGACCGGTCAGAACCCGCAGTCCGCCCGCGCGGTGGCCGACGCCGTGGTGAAGCTGCTCGCCTGAGCGCCGGTCGGATCCGAGAGTCGTCTGGCGGGCCGGTGACTCTCAGCGTCCCAGGACCACCCGGAGACGAACGGCCTGTTGGACCTGCGTTCGTTGTCCGGCATCGAATCCCCCAACGGAGCCTTCCGTCAAGAGTAGGGAAACGACACCCACACGTCGCGGAATAACTCGACGCCAGGCGTCAGGCGCTCGGCGGGCCGACGGGCGGCTGCCGTGACCCCGCTGCTGACAGCATTGCTGTCGGCCGCCGGATCGCGGCAGCGCCCGCCGTCAAAACGCCTGATGGAGTTGGAGCCCCCGGCCGGGATCGAACCGGCGACATCTCGCTTACAAGGCGAGTGCTCTGGCCAGCTGAGCTACAGGGGCGTGTGTGTCGACGCCAGCATAGCGACTGACGTCCGGATATCCCGCTGGCGAGGGCTCCCGAGCACGGGAAACGTCAACAACCCGACGCGCGAGGGCCGGCAGGAGGCGCAAGCGGGCGTCGATTGATGTCTGACCGTGCCCGAGTGACCGGAATGTGCAGGCCCGCCGCCGGCTTCGGCGCGACCCCGCCTTGGCAGCGGGGGGAAACGCGTTTACGGTTCATGACACGGACGACGACCGGGCGCCCCCGCGCCCGAACGCCGCCCGATGACCGGCACGGACACGCGCCGGTCGCTCCTTCACTCGGATCGTCCGGCACGTTCCTGCCGGTGAAAGGAAGCGCTTCACCATGGCTACGGTCACCTATTCCAAGGCGTCCCGGATCTACCCGGGCCAAGAGCGTCCCGCCGTCAACGAGCTGGACCTCGAGATCGGCGACGGCGAGTTCCTGGTCCTGGTCGGCCCCTCGGGTTGTGGTAAGTCCACCAGCCTGCGGATGCTCGCCGGTCTGGAGGACGTGGACGCCGGCTCGATCTACATCGACCAGCGTGACGTCACCCACCTCC
The DNA here is from genome assembly GCF_029626235.1 of Micromonospora sp. WMMD1120. Lineage (NCBI taxonomy): Bacteria > Bacillati > Actinomycetota > Actinomycetes > Micromonosporales > Micromonosporaceae > Micromonospora > Micromonospora sp. WMMD1120. The sequence goes on from NZ_JARUBO010000005.1 coordinate 1,523,267, forward strand.
CCCCGAAGGCCCGCGACATCGCGATGGTCTTCCAGAACTACGCCCTCTACCCGCACATGACGGTGTACGAGAACATGGCGTTCGCGCTGAAGCTGCGCAAGACCTCCAAGTCGGAGATCGACCGGCGGGTCAAGGAGGCGGCGGGGCTTCTCCAGCTTGAGGAATACCTCAACCGTAAGCCGAAGGCGCTCTCCGGTGGTCAGCGTCAGCGTGTCGCGATGGGCCGGGCGATCGTCCGCGAGCCGCAGGTCTTCCTGATGGACGAGCCGCTGTCGAACCTCGACGCGAAGCTGCGGGTGCAGACCCGTACCCAGATCGCGTCGCTGCAGGCCAAGCTCGGCGTCACCACCGTCTACGTCACGCACGACCAGGTCGAGGCCATGACCATGGGTCACCGGGTCGCGGTGCTGCTCGACGGTGTCCTCCAGCAGGTGGACACCCCGCGGGCGCTCTACGACACCCCGGCCAACGTGTTCGTCGCCGGCTTCATGGGCTCGCCCGCCATGAACATCAAGACGGTGCCGCTCAACGAGAAGGGCGCCGAGTTCGCCGAGATGTACATCCCGCTGACCCGGGAGCAGGTCGAGGCGGCCCGCGCCGAGGGTGGCAACGGCAAGGTCACCGTGGGCTTCCGCCCGGAGGACTGCGAGCTGGTCAGCCCGACCGAGGGCGGCATGCCGGTGGTGGTCGAGCTGGTCGAGGACCTCGGCTCGGACGCCAACGTCTACGGCCACGCCGCGCTGGGTGGCAACTCGGAGCGCTTCGTCGTCCGCACCGACCGGCGCAACATGCCGAACATGGGTGACACCGTGTTCGTCAAGCCGGTCACCGGTCGCAGCCACGTCTTCCACGCCTCCACCGGCAGCCGGATCTGACGTAACGCCGTACCGACGGGGGCGGTCCGCTTCGGCGGGCCGCCCCTGTCGTCGTACCGGTGCGCGGTTGTCGGAGCCCGCTCTGGTTGCTGCCGACGGTGCTGCTGATGGCGCTCGCCGGCGCGGCGTTGTTCGTCGCGTGGCTCCACCAGAGCTGGCCCCTCCCGCCTCCGGGAGGGGCCAGACCGATCGGGTCTACAGCTCGGCGTTGCGCCGGCGGGCCACCTCGGCCAGGGCGACCGCCGCCGCCACGCTGGCGTTGAGCGACTCGACCTCCGAGATCATCGGAATGCTGACGGTCAGGTCACAGGTCTCCCCGACCAGGCGGGACAGACCGCGACCCTCGGAACCGACCACCACGACCAGCGGGCCGACAGCGGCCTCCAGGTCGTACAGGTCGGTGTCACCGTCGGCGTCCAGGCCGACGACCATGAAACCGGCGTCCCGGCACGCCTTCAACGACCGGGTCAGGTTGGTCACCTGCGCCACCGGCACCCGCGCCGCCGCGCCGGCGCTGGTCCGCCAGGCGGTCGCGGTGATGCCTGCGGCACGCCGCTCGGGTACGAACACACCCTGCGCGCCGAACGCGGCGGCGGACCGGATCACCGCCCCCAGGTTGCGCGGGTCGGTGACACCGTCCAGCGCGACGAGCAGCGGGGCCTGCTGCTCCAGCGCGGCGGCGACCATGTCCTCGAACGGCTGGTAGGCGAACGGCGGCACCTGCAACCCGACACCCTGGTGCAGCACCCCGCCGGTCATCCGGTCCAGCTCGGCCCGGCTGATCTCCAGGTTGGCGATGCCCCGGTCGGCGGCGGTCCGGATGATCTCCTTGGTGCGGTCGTCCATGTCGATGCCCTGGGCGGTGTAGAGCGCCGTCGCCGGCACCTGGGCGCGCAGCGCCTCCAGCACCGGGTTGCGCCCCACCAGCAGCTCGGGAGCGTCCTTGGCCGGGTTGGACCTGCGCCCCGGCGTGACCCGGGGGCCGGACCGCCCGGTCGGCTTGCCGCCCCGACCGCCGACGCCGCCACGACCGGCCGGTACGCCCCGACCGCCACCCTTGCCCCAGGTGGTGTCCTTGGAGCCCGGCTGGCCGATCTTCGGGGCGCGCCCCTCCTCGGCCGCGGCGCGGCGCTCCTTCTCCTGCTTCCAGGCGGTGCGCTGGGGCAGCTTCTCGGTGCCCGAGTAGCCCTTGTGCCACGGCCGCTCGTCGGCGGGCAGGGTGCGACCCCGCCCGGCCAGCGAGTCCTTGTTCTTGCCGCCGGAGCCCTTGGGGGCACCCGCCTTCGACGTCAGTCGCCGGCCACGGCGCTGCGAGTTGCCGGCCATCAGTCCTGCTCTCCAATAGTCCAACGGGGGCCCTGGGGGGTGTCCTCGACCACCACGCCGGCCAGCTTGAGCTGGTCACGTACCGCGTCGGCGGCGGTCCAGTCCTTGCGACCCCGGGCCTGCGCGCGCTGCTCCAGGGCCAGCGCGATCAGGGAGTCCACCACGGCACGGAGATCGTCGGTACGGCCGCCACCGGTCCAGGCCGGGCTCAGGGGGTCGACACCGAGGATATCCAGCATCGCCCGCACGACGGCCAGGGTGGTGCGGACGGTCACATCGTCGCCGGTGCTCAGCGCGGTGTTGCCGTCCCGGAGGTGCTGTTGCAGCACGGCCAGGGCGGCGGACGTGTTGAGGTCGTCGTTCATCGCCGCGACGAAACCCTCGGGCAGCTCACCGGGCTGCCCGGCGCCGACCCGCTCGGCCGCCCGCTGCACGAAACCCTCGATCCGCCGGTACGCGGTGGCCGCCTCGCGCAGCGCGTCCTCGGAGTAGTCGATCACGGAGCGGTAGTGCGCGGCCGCGTAGTAGTACCGCAGCTCCACCGGCCGCACCCCGAGCGAGTCGACGTAGGCCAGATCGAGGGCGTTGCCGGCGGACTTGCCCATCTTGGCCCCGCCGATGCTCAACAGCCCGTGGTGCACCCAGTAGCGGGCGAACGGCAGCCCGGCCGCCTTGGACTGGGCGATCTCGTTCTCGTGGTGCGGGAAGGTCAGGTCCAGGCCGCCACCGTGGATGTCGAACTCCGGCCCGAGGTAGCGCCAGCACATCGCCGAGCACTCGATGTGCCAGCCCGGACGGCCCAGCCCCCACGGGGACGGCCAGTACGCGTCGGCCGGCTCGTCCGGTTTGGCGCCCTTCCAGAGCGCGAAGTCGCGCGGGTCCCGCTTGCCCCGGTCCGGGGCGTCACCGGCGGACTGCATCGCGTCCGGCGACTGACCCGACAACGACCCGTACGACGGCCAGGACGCCACGTCGAAGTAGACGTCGCCCGAGCCGTCGGTGGCCGGGTAGGCATGACCGTCGGTGATCAGTTTTGTGATCAGCTCGTGCATCTCGGGGATGTGCCCGGTGGCGCGCGGCTCGTAGGTGGGCGGCAGCACGTTCAACGACCGGTACGCCTCGGCGAGCAGCAGCTCGTTCGCGTACGCGATGGACCAGAACGGCCGACCCTGCTCCCCCGACTTGACCAGCAGCTTGTCGTCGATGTCGGTCAGGTTGCGGATGAAGGTGACCTGGTAACCGGCAGCCAACAGCCAGCGGCGCAACACGTCGTAGTTGACGCCGGAACGAAGATGGCCGATGTGCGGCGGCGCCTGAAGGGTGAGACCACACAGGTAGACCCCCACCTTGCCGGCTTCCCGCGGGACGAAGTCCCGCACCGATCGGGTGGCGGTGTCATACAGGCGTAGCGTCACCGCACAAGGGTAGCTGTCCGTGCCTGTCCGGGTCTGCCGGTGCCGGGTCGTACGCTGCCAGACGTGGATGCGACAGCACGCTCCGGTGATTCTCCGTCCCGCCCGGACACCGACTTACGCCATGCCACCGACCCACGCACCTCCCCCGACGCGGGTCGGCCCGGCGCGACTTGGGCCGGCGCGGAACGGACCGGCGCGGAACAGACCGGCGCGGAACGGACCGGCGCGGAACGGACCGGCGCGGAACTGACCGGCGCGGAACTGACCGGCGCGGAACGAACCGGCGCGGGTCGGGTCGGCGCGGGTCGGGCCGGCGCGGGTCTGCCTGGCACGGGTCTGCCTGGCGCGACTTTGGCCGGCGCGGGGTTGGTTAGCAGGGGCGCGGGGTCTTCCGACGTCGGTGCCCAGCGGGGCGAGGTCGGTGCTCAGGGAGGCGACGGCAGCGCGGGCCGGGTCGGGGAGACCTCGCAGACGCTCGACCGGGGGTTGCGGCTGCTGCACCTTGTCGCCGATGCGCCGGGCGGACTGACCGTCACCGAGGCCGCCAGTCAGCTCGGCATCGGCCGGGCGGCCGTCTACCGACTGGTCAGCGCCTTGCACGCGCACGGCATGCTGCGCCGTGACGACGACAACCGGCTACGCCTCGGCGTCGGGCTGCTGCACCTGGCCCGGCGGGCCCAGCCGCTGCTCGCCGAGGGTGCGCTGCCGGCGTTACGCCGCCTCGCCGAACAGGCTGGTGCGACAGCGCATCTGACAGTCGTCGAGGGTGGCGAGGGCGTGGCGCTGGCGGTGGTCGAGCCGAGCTGGACGTCGTTCCACGTCGCCTACCGGACCGGCGCACGGCACCCACTGGACCGGGGAGCGGCGGGCCGGGCGATCCTGGCCGGCCGGACCGGGAACGCGGACCCGGTGAGCAGCAGCGGTGAGTTGCAGGCCGGGGCGTACGGGGTGGCCGCACCGGTGCTCGGCGTACCGGGCCTGGAGGCCAGCGTCGGCGTGGTCGCCCTCGCCCCGCTGGACGTCGACACGACCGGACCGCAGGTGCTGGCCGCCGCAGACGCCATCAGCCACGCCCTCAGCTGACCCGGCGCGTTCGATCTGACCCCGGCGCGTCTGATCTGTCCCGGCGATTCTGATCAACTCGACTTCCCGGGAAACCGCGGCATCCCACCGCCCGCGAAGGCCCGACTTCCGGGAACCCGAGTGGATCATGCCTGCCGGCCCCGGACGCGTCGCCATACCACGATCGGCCGGCGGATTCCCCGTTGTCCACAGGCGTGCGGGCGGTCGCGAGCGGGGTTGTCCACAGGGGTCGCATGGGCCGCCCGGCGGCGGGCAGGCTGTTTGACATGCCCCGACGTCCGTATCGTCCCGAAGCCCTGACCTGGCAGGTGTTCCGTGGCTCCGACGCTGTCCGGGAGGGCCTGCTCAGCGAGCACCAACTGCGCAGCTCCGCCTGGGTCCGGCTGCGCCACGACATCTACGCCGACGCGCGACTGGACCGGGACCATGCCCTCGCCTGCCGCGCGGCGCTCCTCCGGCTGCCGCCAGGAGTGGTGATCGGTGGTCCGTCGGCCGCCTGTCTGCACGGTGTCGTCCACGCGGCCGACTTCACCGACGACATCCACGTCCTCGCGCCCCGACCGCTGCGCATCGGTCCCCAGCGCGGTCTCCGCGTGCACGTCAACACCATCACCCCGCTCCAGCCGCGAGCGGTCGCCCGGTCGCAAACCCCACGCCCACAAGGCGCAGAGGAGGCGCCACCCGCCACCCACCCATCAGGCGCAGAACAGACGCCACAGGCCACGCGACCACCAGCCGTGGGCCGAGCGCCCCAGGCCACCCGACCACCAGGCACGGGCCAAGAACCCCAGACCACGCGACCACCAAACGCGGGCCAAACGCCCCGGATCACCCGACCACCAAACGCGGGCCAACCACCTCAGGCCACCCCACCACGCGACCCGGCCCGACCTACGGGAACACGACCACCGACCTTCGCGTCGACGCCGCGCCGCAGCCGTCGACCTTCCCTACCGACCGCCCTCTCCGGTGGATCGGGCGGCATGGCCACGGCCAGAGCGGGCGATCGTCGCGTGAGGGCCAACGCTTCCCGGCCGAGCCGGGACCGGGGCAACCCGATCCCCTGCTCCGACCCGGGACGGGCGGCCTGGGAAACAGCCGTCTGGCTCGACCCGATCCGAGCGGTCGCCATCGTCGATTCGCTGCTCGGGCAGCGGTTGACCGATCACGACGCGCTGGCCGTCCTCGGTGCCAGCAATGCCGACCGGCCCGGTGGCCGACGAGCGCAGTGGGTGTTCGGCCTGGCCGACGGCGGAGCCGAGTCTCCACCGGAGTCCCACCTGCGGGTGCGGTTGGTGCTCGGTGGACTTCCACGCCCGGTCACCCAGCATCCGATCCGCCTGCCCAACGGCACTGTCGTACACCCCGACCTGGCCTGGCCGGAGTTCCGGGTGGCGGTCGAGTACGACGGTCAGTGGCACTCCGACCCGGAGCAGCTGCACCGCGACCGTCGCCGGCTGAACATGTTGGTGAGCGCGGGCTGGCTGGTCCTGCACGTGACCAGTCGACGCCTCTACGGCGAGTTCCCGGCGGTGCTCCACGAGGTGCGCAACGCGCTGGTCAGCCGTGGTTGGCGGCGGGGAGTGCCCGCATGACCAGGGTCAACTCGCCTTCCGGGAAACCGCGCCTACCCCGGCCCTCGGTTACCGCGCCTTCAAGGAACCCGAGTCGATCAAGCCCGGCGGGCCAAGACCAGGACCGAAGCCAGGGCCAGGGCCAGGGCCAGGGCCAGGACCAGGGCCAGGGCCAGGGCCAGGACCAGGGCCAGGACCAGGACCAGGACCAGGACCAGGACCCCGGCCAAGGCCAGGACCCCGGCCAAGGCCAGGACCCCGGCCAAGGCCAAGGCCAGGACCAAGGCCAAGGCCAGGACCAAGGCCGAGGCCGGCGGGCAGGGGCGGACCAGGGCCAGCGCCGGGCAGCCCCGGACAAGACAGGCCGGGAAAAGACAGGCCCAGACAAGACAGACCCACACAAGACAGACCCACACAAGACAGACCCCGACAGGACAGCCCGGGCCAGGACAGAACCCGACAGGACAGGGCCCGGTCGACGAGCGTCGACCGGGCCCTGGACAGGTGCCTTACGGGCGGGCGTTCGGGTCGAGCGGGGTCTTCACCGCCGCGTAGGCGTCGATGATCCCGTAGCCGTAGAAGCCGTTGAAGTTGATCCCACCGGCGCAGTAGGCGTCGTAGGTCTCGTCCCGGCCCTCGTCGCGATACTGCTGCAACCGCGGTTCCGGGCAGGCGTGCTCGGCCGCCGTGCGGTAGAGGTGCTGCTCGACCAGCTTGGGCGACATACCGAAGGCGGCCCGGCCCTGCGCCTTGCCGTACCGGCTGACGATCAGCGCGGCGACACCGGCGGCGTGCGGGGACGCCATCGAGGTGCCCTGCAGGTAGGTGTAGTAGCCGCACTCACCGTTGGCCTTGCACTGCTTGAAGACCGACTCCTCGAAACCGGCGACGATGTTGCCGTCGGCGTCGACCGAGCCCTCCTCCTGGAGCACGTGCTTCGGGTACGAGGAGAGGATCATGTTGGCGTCGGTACGGAACGTGTCGGTGCCGAAGCCGTCCCGGTACCAACCGCCGGGGGCGGCGACCGAGGTCTGCTCGGTGCCGTAGTTGGAGAAGTCCGACTTCTTGCCGGACGGGCCGAGCGAGGACACCCCGATCACGTTGGGGCCCTCGGTGGGCAGGTTCCAGCAGCTCTCGTTGTCGATCGGCCGGGGGTACGGGTCTGCGCCGTAGTCCGGGCTGGTCACGTCGGTACGGGGAGAGCCGAGGTCGTCGTTCTCGTTGCCGAGCGCGGCGACGAGGGTGACGCCCTTGTTGTGGGCGAACGTCAGCGCCCGCTTCATCGCCTTGATGATGGCCCGCTGCTCGGCCTGGGCCTCCGGCGAGTCGGCCGGGTTGGCGGTGCAGTTGAAGAGCCACGGGTCGACGTAGAACGACATGTTCACCACGTCGATGCCGGACCGGCCGGCGTGCAGCAGGGCGTTGACCACGGGCTCGAGGAAGAAGTAGCCGGAGTCCTGGCCGCCCTTCAGTTCGACGAGCGAGACGTTCGGGGCGACACCGGAGAGGCCGAAGCCGTTGGCGGCGGCGCCGATGGTGCCGGCCACGTGGGTGCCGTGCCCGCCGTCGTCGGTGCCCACCGGGTCGAGGCAGCTCGGCACCTCGCACGGGCCGTCCACGTCGACCAGGTCCGGGGCGAAGTTGCGCGACAGCGCCCAGTCGAAGTTCGGCGCGATGTCCGGGTTGCTGGCGTCGACGCCGGTGTCCAGCACGCCGACGGTCACCCGCCGGTCGCCCGGCTCGATGGCGCGCGCCTTGTCGGCCCGGATCATCTCCAGACCCCAGAGCCTGTCGTCCAGCGGGTCGAGCTTGGCACCCTTGCGAGCGACACCCTTGCGGGCGGCGGCACCAGAAATGGCTGCCGTCAGGTGCTCCTGCTCAACCCGGTCCAGCTTCGGCTTGCGGCCGATGGCCTTCTGTTCGGCAGCGCCGATCAGCGTGGGAGCGGCCGTCGCCTTGGCCGCGAAGTCAGCCCGGTCACTGCTGACCTGGTACATGCCGACCTCGTCGGCGCGGGACACCACAGTGCCGCCGGCAGCCCGGATCGCGGCGACCGCCGTCTCGGCGGCGACACCGTCCTCAGCCACGACGGTGAAGGTGCGGGAGGTGCTCGGCGCGGCACTGGCCGGCACACCCAGCCCCGCAGCCGTCAGTGCCAGCACTGCCGCGCTCGCGACAGCACCGGCGGTGGAGCGCTTGCTCACCACATCGGATCCTCTCGTTGAGGGACGTGGCAGCCATCACACAGCACCCGGCAGCTTTCCGCCACCTGAACGTCCGTTATGGCGGCGAATCTCTGCTTCATCCGCCCGACACATCACCCGGCACCGCCGGCACATCACCCGGCACCGGCAGATCGGCAGCCGTCGGGATCTCCGCCAGCACCGATGGCAGGTCAGCCAGCGTGGACACCTCCGCGTCAGGCGTGACCCCGCGCGGGCGCGGCAGACCAATCCGGTTCAACCAGACCGACCGCAGGCCGGCACGCCGTGGGGCCACCACGTCGTGCTCCCAGGAGTCACCGACGTACACGATCTGCTCTGGCAGCACGCCCGCGGCCGCGACCACCGCCGCGAAGAACTCCGGGGCGGGCTTCTTCGGCAGGCCGCCTTCGTGCGCGTACACCTCGAAGGCGAACTCGCCGGCGAGCCCGCAGCGTTCGGCCCGGCTGTTGCCATTGGTGGCGAACCCGAGCGTGTATCGGGAGCGGAGCGCCCTGAGCGCGAGTGGCACGTCCGGGAACGGTCGGGTGAGCGCGAACCGGCGGGCGAAGAAGAGGTCGGCGATCTCATCCAGGTGGTCGCCCAGCTCTGCGCGGGCCAGCGACCGGGCCAGCGCGGCGCGGCGGATCTCCATCACCGGCGCGGCCGACATCTCGCCGAAGACCGCGCCCCAGTCCGACTCCAGGTCGGCGAGGGTCACCTCCGCCGCCGCCGGGGTGCGTCGCCGCATCTCGTCGAGGACGGTCACCAACCCACCGGTCACCGCCGGGCGCAGGTCCAGCAGGGTCTCGTCGGCGTCGAACACCACTGTGGTCAGCACGCCGCCCAGTGTCTCAGCGCCTGTCGACCGCCAGCGCGGGCTCGGGCGAGGCGGGCGTGGGCGTGGGCGACGGTCCGCGCAGTTCGTCGAGGCGTACCAGGGCGACGCCGGCGATGATCAGCGCACCACCGAAGAGCTGCCAGCCGGTGGGCAGTTCGTTGAGGAACAGCCAGGCGATCAGCACCGCGAAGAGCACCTCGGTGAGCCCGACGAACGAGGAGAGGCGCGGGCCCAGGATCCGGTTGCCCGCGATCCCGGCCAGGTAGGCGATGACGGCGGCCACCAGCGAGAGTCCGGCGATGGGCAGCAGCCAACTGGTGCGCTGCCCGGCGAAGGTGACCTCGCCGAACGTCGCGCGCAGCGGCAGCAGACCGGCCAACCCTACGACGAGCAGCACCACCGCGCCGACGGCCATGCCGGCGCTGGCCATGGCGACCGAGGGCAGCCGGGGGTCGACCCGACCGGCGAGCACGAAGTATCCGGCCAGGCCGAACGCCGCGCCCAGGCCCCAGAGCACACCCACCGGATGGAAGTCGGCGGTGCCGGCGAGGTCGAGCACGAATGCCAGGCCGGCGAGGGCGACCACCGAGCCGGCGACGGTGAGCCGACGGGGAGGCTGACCGTGCCGTAGCCACATCCACCCCACGACGAGGATGATGCCCAGGTATTCCAGCAGCAGCGCGACACCGACCGGCAGGTAGCGCACGGCGTTGAAGAAGCACACCTGGGCCAGCGCCACCCCGAGGAGCCCGAACAGCCCGATGGAGACGGCATTGCTCCGCAGCACGTGCATCCTGCCCCGCAGCGACAGCAGGGCGGGGACCGCCAGCACCACGGCGGCTATCCCGACCCGGGCGACGACAGCCGACTCGGCCGACCAACCGGCCTGGATGAGGGATCGCGCGAAGGTCCCGGAGGTGGCGAAGGTGACAGCCGAGAGCACCGCCAGAGCGGCACCGGCGGCAGCGGGTCGTGAATTCATGCGCGCTCCTCGGGACGGTGCCATGTAATGAGCAAACTATCCTTGTACTGATGACGCTAGACGCCCGAGATGAAAGGAGTCAAGTTGCTATTCGCTCATGACACCGAGTGTTCGCTGATCGCCACCGCCGCGTTGGTCAACACCGCGGGTCGGGACGGCGAGCTGCTGCCCGACGTCGCGGCGCTGGACGCCTTCTTCGTTCGGCACAACTACAGCGGCCGACACGAGCACACCGAGGCCGAGCTGCGCGCCGTCCGGGACCTCCGCCCCCGACTACGCCGCATCTGGCACGCCGAGCCACCGGAGATCGTCGCGATCGTCAACGGCCTGCTCCTCGAACACAAGGCGTTGCCGCAGCTCATCGAGCACGACGACGAGCCGTACCATCTGCACTCCGTTCCCCGCGACGCGCCGCTGGCGACCCGGATCGCGGTGGAGGCGGCCATGGCGATGGCCGACCTGGTCCGCGCCGGCGAGCTGAGCCGCCTGCGGATCTGCGACTACCCGGACTGCGGCAACGTAGTCGTCGACCTCTCCCGCAACCGCTCCCGGCGATTCTGCGAAGCCGGCTGCGGCAACCGCGCGGCGGTGACCGCCTACCGCGCCCGCCGGGCGGCCAGCCGCTCCTGACCGAGGGCCGACCACTCCTCGGCCCGCAGCTCGTACTCCACCTCGCCCTGCTCGGCGCCCGGGATCGGGTCGTCCCACTGCAGGTGGAAGGTCCGCACGTAGCGCAGCCCGGCCTTCGACATCACCCGCCGGGAACGTTCGTTGACCGCCATCGTCTCGGCCCACACCCGACGCACCCCGACCGCGTCGAAGGCGTACCGGACCAACGCCCGGGACCCCTCGGTCGCCAGCCCTCGTCCCCACGCCGCCCGGCGCAGCCGGTAACCCAACTCGGCCTCGGCCCCGTCCGCCGACGGGTCCAGCGCGAACCACCCCAGGAAGTCACCGTTCTCCCGGTCGAGCGCCGCCCAGCGACCCAACCCGGGGTGCCGCTCGTACTGAGCGAGCAACCTCGGCAACTGCTCGTCCCGCACCTTCGCCACCGGGGTGGCGACACCGCCGGTGAGGAACCGCATGACCTCCGGGTCGCTGTCCAACTCGACGAGCGCGTCCACGTCCGCCATGGTCAACCGCCGCAACCGCAACCGCTCGGTCCCCGGAGGTCGGCTCGCCCCAAAACCACCCATGCGCCGGATCATCCCGCCACCGCACGTCACGGTCGAGCCGTTTACCCCGGCCCGCCCTCGGCCTTCCGCGCGAGATCCGCGCAACATCGGGGAAGCTGCCGCCTCCGGCCGCGCCGAGGCAGCACCTTCGCCGACGTTGCGCGCGAGGACCCGACCGCCGTCGCGCGCCCGGCGGTCGCGTCAGCGCGGAGGCGCGACCACGAAGAGCCGCCAGGAGTACGCGTCGACTACGAGCACGGGCCCGTCCGGGTCCTTGCTGTCTCGCACCCCGACCACGTCCCCCAGATTCGTAGCCACCTCGACACACTGGTCGTTGGAACCACTCCGGCTGCTCTTGCGCCACCGAACTCCGGTCAACTCCACGCCTCCGCCACCTCCCTCAGCAACTCGATTGACTCCTGCGGAGGCATCGCTTGGCCGAGAGTCGCCTCCCACGTCCACTGTAGACGCAGGAGATCCGCAGGCTGATCAAGTTCCTGACCGCCGATCTGGCCACCAAGGTAGGCGAGGTCACTGTGATCGGCCACCGTGGCGAGGATGAACGGCCCGTTCAGACCGGGGTACTCCTCGGCAGAGCGTGGCACTACGTGCAGTTGCACTCGTGGATGCTCGGTTGCCAAGCGCGCCAGGTGCAGGGCCTGCTCGCACATCACCTTCCGACCGCCAACGCGTCGCCGCAGCACCGACTCATCCAGCACGGCGACCAGGTGCGGTGGGCGGTCCCCGTAGAGAATCCGCTGACTGTCCATCCGGTCCGCCAGCCGCCTCTCCACCTCGTCGGCGTCAAGTAGCCGGTCAGACTCGAAGACGGCGCGGGCATAACCTTCGGTTTGCAGCAGTCCAGGAACATGCAGCGGGTCGAACCACCGCAGCGCCCGCGCCTCCGAGAGGATTGATCGCCAACCACGCAGCCACGCCTGGGCTTTGTCCAGGCTGACCAACTCCGTCGACATGCGGCCGAAGAGGCCGCCGGTGTCCAGGGCGCGGTCGACGAGTTCCAGGTATTTGGCGGTGGGAGGCTGCTGACCCAACTCGACGGCGCTGACCATCGACGCCGAGTAGTTCACCGCCTTGGCCAGCTCGTCCTGACTCCAGCCCCGGCGGGCCCGCGCCCGGCGCAGCTCCGCGACCAGGAACGCCGCCGCCGTCATCTGCCCATCGGCCATGCCCAACCACTCTCCACCCCGCCGACGATCAACTCCACGAGACCACCAGACCGGCGCGGCGCAGTAACAGGACAGCACCGACAGGCAGCGCGAACCCTTCCGAACGTAGTCGCCTCATCACCACACTGTGAAGCGCACCACCGCTCCCCGCCGTTATCCCCGTCGATCTTGCACTTCCGGTTGCCGTTTAGCGGCTCTTATCCATGTTTGCGACAACAGAAACAGCAAGATCGACGGCCCTCCCCGGGCCCAAGCCACTACTTCCCGGATCGAGCACGATCTTGAGGCAGCACCCGGGGAGAACCTACGGTGCCGGCTCCGGGACGGGCGACGGGGTGATGTCACAGACGATTCAGCTCGAAAGGACCGCAACGACATGTCCCGGACCGGTCCGGAGGACCGCACCGCCGCACCCCGCCGACCGCACCTGCCGTTGCGCCCGCTCTGGCTCTGCCGGGTCTGCGCCGCGCCCTGGCCGTGCCCGGTGGCCCGGCTCAGCCTCTGCCAGGAGTACGCGCACGATCGGATCGCGTTGAGCGTCTACCTGTGCGCGGTGCTGCACGACGCGGGGGCGGACCTCTACCGACTCAACCCCCAGGACGGCCCCGACCCGAAGGCGCTCTTCACCCGCTTCCTCGGCTGGGCGGCCCCGCGCGGCGACCCGCACTCGCCGGCACCGCCCACACCACCCACACCACCGCCGAACCCGCGCTGATCCCCGCAAAGCCGCGCTCACCCTCGCCAACCCACGCTGATCCCCCGAAACCGCAACACCCGCTGAGCAGGTCAGGGGTGGGTCATCCGGAGCAGGTCGAGCGTCTCGTCGAGCTGGGTCTCGGTGAGCTTGCCGGAGTCGACGTGCCCCCGGGAGAGCACCACCTCGCGGATCGAGGTCTGCTTGGCCAGCGCCTCCTTGGCGATCGAGGCGGCCTCGTCGTACCCCAGGTAGCGGTTGAGCGGGGTGACGATCGACGGTGAGCCCTCGGCGTACGCCAGGCAGACCTCGGCGTCCGCGACCAGGCCGACCACCAGGCGGTCGGCGAACAGCCGGCTCACCGCGGACAGCAGGCGGATCGACTCCAGCAGGTTGCGGCCCATCACGGGGAGCATGACGTTCAGTTCGAAGTCGCCCTGCGAACCGGCGAACCCGACCGTCGCGTCGTTGCCGATGACCTGGGCGCAGACCTGCCGCATCGCCTCGGCGACCACCGGGTTGACCTTGCCCGGCATGATCGACGAGCCGGGCTGGAGGTCGGGGATGCGCAGCTCGCGGAGGCCGGCCCGGGGGCCGGAACCCATCCAGCGAATGTCGTTGGCGATCTTGTAGAGGCCGACCGCGATGGTCCGCAGTTGCCCCGAGGTCTCCACCAGCGCGTCCCGCGCGCCCTGCGCCTCGAAGTGGTTACGCGCCTCGCTCAGCGGCAGGCCTGTCGACTCGCGCAGCTTGCCGATCACCGCGGCGGCGAACCCGAGGGGGGTGTTGATCCCGGTGCCTACCGCGGTGCCGCCCAGCGGCAGCTCGGCCAGCCGGGGCAGCGAGCCCTCCAGGCGCTCGATGCCGTAGCGGACCTGGGCGGCGTACCCGCCGAACTCCTGGCCCAGGGTGACCGGGGTGGCGTCCATCAGATGGGTACGCCCGGCCTTGACCACCGTCTCGAACTCGGCCGCCTTCGCCTCCAGCGCCGACGCGAGGTGGTTCAGCGACGGCAGCAGATCCTCCACGATGAACTGGGTGGCGGCCAGGTGGATCGACGTCGGGAACACGTCGTTGCTGGACTGCGAGGCGTTGACGTGGTCGTTCGGGTGCACAGGGGCGCCCATCTCGCGGCTCGCCAGAGTGGCGATCACCTCGTTGGTGTTCATGTTCGACGACGTGCCCGAGCCGGTCTGGAACACGTCCACCGGGAACTGGTCGTCGTAACCGCCGTCCGCCACGTGCGCGGCGGCGGCAGCGATGGCCGCGGCGATGGTGGGATCTATCACACCCAACTCTCCGTTGACGGCGGCTGCCGCGCCCTTGATCTGCGCGAGGGCCTTGATCTGGGCCGGTTCCAGGCCCCGGCCGGAGATCGGGAAGTTCTGCACGGCGCGCTGGGTCTGCGCCCGCCACAGCGCCTCGGCGGGCACCTCCACCTCGCCCATCGAGTCGCGTTCGATGCGGTAACCGGTCGCCTCTGGAGTCGTCACGCGTACCATCCTGCCCCGCCGGTCGACGAACCGCAGATGATCCGTCAGCCCGACCCGGGCAGGCGATAGTGATGCGAGAGCGGTCCGACAGCGGGGCGCGGCAGACTCGTAGTGGGTCAATGGTGACGGCATCCAACGGGGGCGGTGCGACCATCCCACTCCGGCGGGGTGGGCGCACCGATGCCGGCCGCGACCGGACGACAGAGGGGGCGCCAGGCGGGCTCGCCCAGCGCCCCTTCTGCTGCTGCCTGTCGGGTCAGCGGCGGCCGACGGTGAGCACCGGCTTGGTGACCTCGGCGAAGAAGTCGTTGCCCTTGTCGTCGACGACGATGAAGGCGGGGAAGTCCTCCACCTCGATCTTCCAGACCGCCTCCATGCCCAGCTCCGGGTACTCCAGCACCTCGACGTGCTTGATGCAGTCCTGGGCGAGACGGGCCGCGGGGCCGCCGATCGAGCCGAGATAGAACCCGCCGTGCCGCTGGCAGGAGCGGGTCACCTGACCGGATCGGTTGCCCTTGGCCAGCATCACCTGCGACCCGCCGGCGGCCTGGAACTTCTCCACGTAGGCGTCCATCCGGCCGGCGGTGGTCGGGCCGAACGAGCCGGACGCGTACCCCTCGGGGGTCTTCGCCGGGCCCGCGTAGTAGACCGCGTGGTCCCGTAGGTACTGCGGCATCGGCTCACCGGCGTCCAGCCGCTCGGCGATCTTGGCGTGCGCGATGTCCCGGGCGACGACGAGCGGGCCGGACAGCGACAGCCGCGTCTTCACGGGGTACTTCGACAGCTCGGCGCGGATCTCGGCCATCGGCCGGTTGAGGTCGACCCGGACGACCGTCTCGGTGTCGAGCGCTTCGTCGGTGACGTCGGGCAGGAACCGCGCCGGATCGGTCTCCAGCCGCTCCAGCCACACACCCGACGGGGTGATCTTGGCAACGGCCTGCCGGTCCGCCGAGCAGGAGACGGCGATGGCCACCGGGCAGGACGCCCCGTGTCGGGGCAGCCGCACCACCCGTACGTCGTGGCAGAAGTACCGGCCGCCGAACTGCGCGCCGATGCCGAAGTTGCGGGTCAGCTCCAGCACCTGCGCCTCCAGCTCCAGGTCGCGGAAGCCGTGCGCGCTCATCGAACCCGCCGTCGGCAGCGCGTCGAGGTACTTGGCGCTGGCGTACTTGGCGGTCTTCAACGCGTACTCGGCGGAGGTGCCGCCGATGACGATGGCCAGGTGGTACGGCGGGCACGCGGCGGTGCCGATCAGCCGCAGCTTCTCCTCCAGGAACTGCATCATCCGCACCGGGTTGAGCAGCGCCTTCGTCTCCTGGTAGAGGTACGACTTGTTGGCCGAGCCGCCGCCCTTGGCCATGAACAGGAACTTGTACGCGTCGGGGTGCCCGTCCGGGTCCTCGGCGTACAGCTCCACCTGGGCGGGCAGGTTGCTGCCGGTGTTCCGCTCGTCCCACATGGTGAGCGGCGCGAGCTGCGAGTAGCGCAGGTTGAGCCTGGTGTACGCCTGGTAGACGCCCCGGGAGATGGCCTCGGCGTCGGCGCCGTCGGTCAGCACGTGCCGACCGCGCTTGCCCATCACGATGGCGGTGCCGGTGTCCTGGCACATCGGCAACACCCCGCCGGCGGCGATGTTGGCGTTGCGCAGCAGGTCCAGTGCGACGAACCTGTCGTTCGGCGAGGCGGCCGGATCGTCGATGATGGCCCGGAGCTGCGCCAGGTGCGTCGGGCGCAGGAAGTGCGCGATGTCGTGCATCGCCTCGGCGGTCAGCGCGGTGAGCGCGGCCGGCTCCACGGTGAGGAACCGACGGCCCCCCGGACCGTGTACGACGTCCACGCCCTCGTCGGTGACCAGGCGGTAGTCCGTCTGGTCCGGGCCGGTCGGCAGCAGAGGGGCGTACGAGAATGCGGCGGCACTGCTCATGAGCGGCAAGCCTAGGGCAGACCGGTCGATCACTCCCACCCGCCGGGCGGGTCCTGGGACGCCGCTCTCATCCACCGCCGGCACGCACGGATCGACGAGCAGGTGAACGCCCCGCTCAGCCGTCCTTGCCGCCGTCCGGCTCCGGGCACAGCTCACCCTTCGGCCCGCAGTCGCCGTTGTTCGTGCCGCCGGGACCGGAGCCGGGACCGGCCGGCCCGGGATTCCCGCCGTTGCCGGGCGGGCGGCCGGGCGATCCACCGGCCGCGCCGAAGCGCACGTAGCCGATCTCCCGCCCCTCGCCGACGATCATGCCCTGCGAGCCGACGGCGAGGGCGTTCGCCGAGGTGCGCAGCGCGGCCAGCTCCTTGCCGTTGCGCGGGTCCACAGCCGTCAACCGGGACGGCTTCTCGTCGGTGACCACCGCCGCGTACGGGGTGAGCGCGGCACCGGATTTACCGGTTGCCGGCCGCGTCCACAGCACCTTCTCGGTGCCCAACTCCCGGGCGACGACCGAGCGCTTGTCGGCGGCCCGGAACACCGCCACCCGGTCGTCGACGGCGATCAGCTTGGTGCCCGGCTCGCCGACCCAGAGCAGCCGCCCGTCGTACCCGTCGATGACCGCCTCGCGACCGTCCGGCCCGACGCCGATCAGCACGTTCCGCGCGCCCTGCGGGTCCTCGCGCTGCACGCAGCCGGCGCTGTCCGCGGTCCGCAGGTTGACCCCGGCCCGCTGCCACGCCTCCTGCCCGGTGGCCGGGTCCCGCGCGGAGATGGCGAAGTAGCAGGCCCCGTCCTGGGAGCGGGCGGCGATCCGCAGCATCCGACCGCCCACCACCGACAGACGCTCGTCGCGGGCCGGCTCGACGTTCTGCAACACCCGACCGGTGGCGGTGTCGACGACGTGCACCCGGCCGTCGACCGGGAAGCCGAGCAGCGGCGGCGCGGTCTCCGCCCCGGCCACCCCGTCGTCGATCCGGGTGGCGGTGAGCCGCCGGGTGCCGCGCAGGCCCGGGTTGTCGGCCAGCAGGCCGCTGTGCACCCCGGGCAGGAACGCGGTCCACAGCGGCGCCGTGCCCCGCGGGTCCCAGGCGCTGAGGGTGCAGTCGGTGGCGTCCGTGCACCGGGCGTCGAGCAGCAGATTCCGGTACGTCCACACGGCCACCGCGTCACCGTCACGTCGCCGGGTCGCCCCGGTGGTGGGGTCGAGCAGCTCGTACCCCTTGACCAGGAGCTTGCCCACGGCGACCACCGAGTCCCGGTCCCCGCCGGCGACCGCGGCCCAGTCGGCCTTGCGCTCCCAGAGCTGCGCGCCGGTGGCCAGACTGCGCGCCTCGACCCGGGTGCGCTGCTCGACCACGACGGCGTCGCCGGCGAAGGTCACGCTGCGCGGGGTGCCGCCGACCCGCTGCTGCCAGACCACGTCGGGCTCGGAGATGGGCTCGCTGCGGTCGATCCAGTCCCACAGGCCGGGGAAGGGGTTCCACACGCCGGTCGCGGCGAGCGCGACGACCACGGCGAGGCCGGCCAGCAGCCCGCCGCGCACCCTCCCCTTCGCCACACCGCACACCGTAGCCACGATCGCGGATCTTTCGTACGCCCGTGCCGCCGTGTCGCCACGCTTTCTGGGCCCGGAGGTGTTACGGCGTCTTCCCCTCGGCGCGGACGGCGCTGCGCACCAGCGGCAGCGTCCGGTAGGGGATCTGCTCGGCCAGCGCGATGATCGTGGAGGCCCGGGTGATGCCGGCGGACGAGACGATCTGGTCGATGACCCGTTGCAGGTCGGTGTTGGAGCGGGCCACGATCCGGCAGAGCAGGTCACTGGAGCCGGTGATGGTGTGCGCCTCCAGCACCTCGGGGATGGCGGCGAGGTGCGCGGTGACCGGGTCGTGGCCCTGTCGCTGGCTGATCTCCAGGGTGACGAAGCTGGTCACACCGAACCCGATCGCGGCCGGGGCGATCTCCGGACCGAAGCCCCCGATGACACCACGCTCGACGAGCTTGTCGAGCCTCGCCTGCACGGTGCCCCGGGCCACCCCGAGCCGCCGGGAGCACTCCAGCACGCCGATCCGCGGCTCCTCGGCGAGCAGTTCGATCAAGCGCACGTCGAGCGCGTCGAGCTGTACATTCTGCTCACCATTCATGGGTGCAGACCATACCGAATGCGCAACCTGACCAGCGTTTCTGTCGACAGTTGCCCACCCGGCACCGGTCCAGCGATCCTCCCCAGAAGAACCGACCACGGCGGCCCACAAGGCCGGCCGGTACGCGAGGGAGCCCATCATGACCCAGGCGATCGACCGACCCCAGTCGACCGAGGACGTCGACATCGACCGGCTCGTCGGTGCTGTCGACCACGACATCAGCCACGACCCGTTCCCGGTCCGGGGCCTCGACCACATCCACTTCCTGGTCGGCAACGCCAAGCAGGCCGCCCACTACTACTCCACCGCGTTCGGCATGACCTGCGTGGCGTACCGCGGGCCCGAGCAGGGCTACCGGGACCACGCCCAGTACGTGCTGACCAGCGGTTCGGCCCGGTTCGTGCTGACCGGCGCGGTACGCCCCGACGCCGACGGCGCCGACCACGTGGCCCGGCACAGCGACGGCATCAGCGACATCGCGCTCGAGGTGCCGGACGTGGACGCCGCGTACGCCCACGCCGTCGCCCAGGGCGCCGCCGGTGTCATCGAGCCGCACGACGTCAGCGACGAGTACGGCACCGTGCGGATGGCCGCGATCGGCGCGTACGGCGACACCCGGCACACCCTCGTCGACCGGTCCCGCTACACCGGCCCGTTCCTGCCCGGTTTCGTGGCCCGGGGCCCGATCGTGGACCGGCAGCCGATGATCGCCGCCGGCATCCAGCCGAAGCGCTTCTTCCAGGCCGTCGACCACGTGGTCGGCAACGTTGAGCTGGGCCGGATGGACGAGTGGGTCGAGTTCTACAAGCGGGTGATGGGCTTCTCCAACATGGCGGAGTTCGTCGGCGACGACATCGCCACCGACTACTCGGCGCTGATGAGCAAGGTGGTGGCGAACGGCACCCGCAAGGTGAAGTTCCCCCTCAACGAGCCGGCGATCGCCCGCAAGAAGTCGCAGATCGACGAGTACCTGGAGTTCTACCAGGGTCCGGGCGCGCAGCACATCGCCGTCGCCACCAACGACATCCTCGCCAGCGTCGACGCGATGCGGGCCGCCGGCGTGGAGTTCCTGGACACCCCGGACTCGTACTACGACGACCCGGAGCTGCGCGAGCGCATCGGCAAGGTGCGGGTGCCGATCGAGGAGCTGAAGGCCCGCAAGATCCTTGTCGACCGGGACGAGGACGGCTACCTGCTGCAGATCTTCACCAAGCCGGTGCAGGACCGGCCGACGGTCTTCTTCGAGCTGATCGAGCGGCACGGGTCGCTCGGCTTCGGCAAGGGCAATTTCAAGGCGCTCTTCCAGGCCATCGAGCGGGAGCAGGAAGCCCGCGGCAACCTGTAACACTTGCGGGCGTGACGCAACCTCCGTCGTATCCGATGCCGCCGGTCGGTGGGCCGCAGCCCACCACCGGCGGCTTCGCGCCGCGCCTCCAGAACCGGTTCGGCACAGCGATCGTCGTTAAGGTGGCGGCGTGAGCGAGCGGAGTGAGCGAACCAGCAGGCTCAGTAGCGTGGCGCCTCGCGCCGTCGCGCAGCGAAGCGGAGCGACGGCGTGAGCGAGCGGAGTGAGCGAACCAGCAGGCTCAGTAGCGTGGCGCCTCGCGCCGTCGCGCAGCGAAGCGGAGCGACGGCGTGAGCGAGCGGAGTGAGCGAAGCGGAGCGACGGCGTGAGCGTGCAACCCGGGTGGTATGTCGACCCGGCCGACCCCGAGACCCGGCGTTACTGGGACGGCGAGGGTTGGCTGGGCGCGCCCATACCTGTCGACGCGACGCCGCCGGACGGTCCGCCGCCGGTGGAGCAGCCGCCCGCGGCAGCGACGCCGCCGACCCCGGTTCCGACGCCCGCCGCGCCGGGCTGGCCGCAGCAGCCGGGGCCGCAGCAGCCGGGCCCACCACCGGGGTACGGCCCGCAACCGGGACACGGACCGGGCTGGGGGCCCCAGGCCGGGCCGCCCGGGTGGGCGCCCCAGCAGGTTCCGCCGGGCTGGTCCGCACCGGGCGGTCAGCCCGGCTGGACCGCGCCGGCCGGTCATCCGGGCTGGCCGGGTCGTCCGCCCGAGCCCCGGCCGCACGGTTTCCGACTGGCCGGCTACGGCCGCCGGCTCACCGCCCGGCTGATCGACTTCGGTCTCGTCTTCGCCCTGAACGTGGTGGTCAACGGCTGGTTCGTCTGGCGTTGGGCGCAGGAGTGGGCACCGTACTGGGAGGAGGTCTTCCGTCGCGCGGCACGGGGCGACACCTCCGCCGAGGGCCTGCCGATGCCCGGGGAGCAGGCCAGCTCCCTGCTGGTGGCGATCCTGCTGATCGCCACCGCGCTCTGGCTGGCCTACGAGGTGCCCAGCATGGCCGCCGGCGGGCAGACCATCGGTAAGCGGCTGATGCGCATCCGCGCGGTGCCGATGGCCGCCGACCAGCCGTTGGGTGTCCGCCGGGCGCTGGGCCGGTGGAGCACCCTGGGTCTGCCCACCCTGCTCTGGTACTGCGCCGGGCTCGGCCTGGTGCTGCAACTCGTCGATGCCCTGTCCCCGCTCTTCGACCACCCGCTGCGTCAGGCGCTGCACGACAAGCGCGCGCAGACGGTGGTGGTCGAGGTCCCCCAGCACACCCCCACGAACGACCGCGACCAGCCCTCGGGAGACACCCCATGACCGACTCCGGACGTCACCAGCCGGCGCTGCGGCTGACCCGCGCCGACCTGGACGCGCTGCCCAACTACGTGCCCGGGCGCAGCCCCGCCGACCTGGCCCGGGAGCTGGGTCTGCCGGAGGCCATCAAGCTGGCCAGCAACGAGGTTCCGTACGGACCGCTGCCCGGCGTGGTGGAGGCGGTCACCGAGGCGGCCACCAGCGCCCACCGCTACCCGGACATGGGCGTGGTGGCGCTGCGCGACGCGCTGGCCGAGCGGTACGGCGTGGACGCGGACCGGATCGCCACCGGCTGCGGTTCGGTGGCGCTCGCCGAGCACCTGGTCCGTGCCACCTGCCTGCCCGGTGACGAGGTGGTCTACTCGTGGCGGTCCTTCGAGGCGTACCCGATCATCGTGGCGACCAGCGGCGCGACCAGCGTGCGGGTGCCCAACGACGCCGGGCACGGGCACGACCTGGCGGCGATGGCCGCGGCGGTGACCGACCGGACCCGGGTCATCCTGGTCTGCAACCCGAACAACCCGACCGGTACGGCGCTGCGCCGGGCCGAGTTGGACCGCTTCCTGGACGCGGTGCCGGACGACGTGCTCGTGGTGATCGACGAGGCGTACCGGGAGTTCGTGGACGACACCGAGGTGCCGGACGGGCTCGACTACTCCGACCGGCCGAACGTGGCGGTGCTGCGCACGCTGTCCAAGGCGTGGGGGCTCGCCGGTCTGCGGATCGGTTGGCTGGTCGCCCAGCCGACGGTGGCCGCCGCCATCCGCAAGGTGGTGACCCCGTTCTCCGCCAGCGCGGCGGCTCAGGCCGGGGCGCTCGCCGCGCTCGCGCAGGCCACCGAGATGGAGCGCCGCTGCGCCCTGGTCGTCGCCGAACGGGAGCGGGTCACCGAGGCGCTGCGCAAGTTCGTGCCCGACGTGCCGACGAGCCGGGCCAACTTCGTCTGGCTGCCGTTGGGTGACCGCGCGGTGGCGTTCGGCAGGGCGTGCGAGGCGCGCGGGGTGATCGTCCGGCCGTTCGCCGGGGACGGGGTCCGGGTGACCATCGGCACGCCGGCCGAGAACGACGCGTTCCTCGCGGCGGCGGAGGCGGCGCTGGCCTGACCGTCCGCCCGGCCCGCTCGGGCAGGCGGGCCGGGCCGGACGGCGGGCGGGGGCGTTGCCGCGCGGCTCAGCTCAGCCGGGGCGCCCGCAGCGGCGGCTGCCGGCGGCGGCGCACCACGAGCAGCAGACCGGCGAGGAGCAGCAGGCCGACGACGAGCGAGCCGCCGACCAGCATCGACAGGTCGTCGAGGCCGAAGGTGCCGGCCGGCTCGCCCGGGTCCGGGAAGGTGATCGTGGCGCTCGCGGTCTCCTTGACCAGTCCGCTGGTCAGCGTGAGGTCCGCCCGCCACGGACCGTTGGGCAGCTTCGGGGGCAGGGCGACGGTGACCGAACCGGATTGCGCCGGTCCCAGCGTGGTCCCGTCGACCACGTCGAACGGACCGGCCCGGACGCCCGCGGGCCCCTCGGCCAGCGAGAACGTGCCGGTCAGGTCCAGCGCCCGGCCGCCGGTGTTGCGCACCGCGACGGCCAGGGTGGCCTGGCCCTCGACAGTGCGACCGGCGGTGAAGTCGCCGATGGCGAAGCTGGACGGCGGCTCCCCGCCCGCGCCGACGTCGAGGTAGACCCGGATGCCCACCCGGTGCACCTGGGTGACGTTGCCGCCCTCCTTCGGCGCCGAGGTGGCAGCGGCCCAGATCACCGCGTACCGCTCGCCGGCCGATGCCTTCTTCGGCACCCGGATCGTGGCGGTCAGCTCCGACTCGTCGCCCGGCCCGAGGGTGACGGTGTCGCGGTCCAGCGACGTCCAGGAGGACAGTTCGTTGGCGCTGCGGCCCTCGCCGAAGCGGAACTGTCCGCCGTCCACCGTCGCGGAGGCCGGATACAGCTCCAGCCGGTAGCGGCTGTCGGAACGGTTGACCACCTTGACCTGGCGGCTGATCGTGCTGCCGGGGGCGAGGTGGTCGATGATGTACGTGTGGGCGCGGGGGTCCGCCCGCCGGTCGACGGGTGCTTCCAGCAGTTGGATACCGATCCTGTCCCGCTCCGGATCGGGCGCGGCCGCCCCGGCGGGTGCCGGGGCAGCCGGGGTGGCGGCGAGCAGCGCGGCCAGCGCCGCCACCGCCAGACGGAGCCCGAACCGGTCAGGCCACCGAATGTGTCACCGTCCCGGTGTAGAGGCCGACGACGGCCGACGCGGGGATGTTGACGTTCAGCGTCGGCGACCAGGCGATGCTGTTGATGCCGGTGCCGCCGGTGTGGGTGAAGGCGACGAGCGGGTTGACGGTGTCCAACGGCTGGGCGTTGGCCGAGGTGAGCTGGCCCGGCGTGAAGGTGCCGTTGCCCTGCTGCTCCGCGCCGGGGCCGGACCAGTAGTCGACCTGGCTGGCCAGGATCCGCTCGCTGGGGCTGCCGCCGCCGGTCTCGAAGTGCGTCGAGGTGACGGTGGCCGTCCACGACGCGTCGGGAGCGCCGCGCTGGTCGGTCACCCGCACGGTGCCGATCGAGCCGCTGAGGACCGTGCCGGGCAGGCCACTGCCGAGGCTGGCCGTCTCGGGAGCGGTGATGTCGAGGCCGGCGCCGACCACGTTGAACGTGACGACGGTGCTGTCGTTCGGGGCGGCAACCGCGGGGGTGGCCAGCGCGAGGCCCGCCCCGACGGCTACGGTGGCGCAGGCCGCCATACGAAGAGAGCGCACAGACTTCCTCACTTCCAGTTCGGTAACGCCGGTAGGCGGAGGCCAGGTCGGCCACATGTCTATTTTATGGATCTATGTCCGCATTGTGCTGTTTTGCTCTTCCTGTACCTCTTACGCGACCGAATGCTCGATCGTCGCCTGGTATGCGCCGGCGACCAGCGACGGGGCCAGCGCCACGGTGAGGCTCGGATTCCAGGTCACCTCGTTCGGGCCGGCGCCTCCGGTCCACCGCGCGGCGATCTGCGCGGTGCCCAGGGCCACTCCCGACTGCGGCAGGAACGTCCCGGTGCCGATGGTCTGCACGGCGGGACCCGAGGAGTAGGTCACCGAGGCGCCCGGCACCGCCCCACCACCGCCCGTGAAGCTGGTGATCGAGACCGTCGCCGTCCAACTGCCGGACTGCGCGCCGCGATCGTCGGTGACCACCACCGCGCCGAGTTCCCCGTTCGCCGCCGGGGCGCCCACCCGCACCGTGGGCAGCGCTGCCGTCTCCGGGGCGCTGATCGAGAGACCGGAACCCGCCGCCGGACTGACCACCACCGTGACCCGCCCGGTCGCCCGACCGTCGCCCGGGTCGCGGACCGTGTATTCGAAGGTGTCCTCGCCGGCGAAGCCCGCCCCCGCCGTGTAGGTGCAGCGCACCGTGTCGCACACGAAGCCGCCGCGGCCGGTGCCGCCGGTCGCCGGCACGACGGAGAGCGGGTCGCCGTCCACATCGGTGTCGTTGGCCAGCACGTCCACCGCCACCGGTGCGGTGCCGGCCGTTGTCGCCCGGTCGGCCACCGCCACCGGCGGGTCGTTCGCGGCGGTGACGGTGATGGTGCCGGCCGCCGTGGCGGACCGCCCGGACGGGTCGGAGACGGTGTAGCTGAAGCCCACCGGCCCGCTGACGTTCGGCGCCGGGACGTAGGTGCAGGCGCCGGAGGGCGCACAGGTCAACGTCCCCTGCGCGGACGGCGTCGACGTGACGGTGAAGGTGACCTCGTCCCCGTCCGGCTCCACCACGAAGTCACGCAGGCTGAAGGTGAGCGCCGTGTCCTCCGCCGTGCCGACCTGGACCGCCTGCGCCTGCGGGCTGTCGTTGATGTCGGTCCTGGTGGGATCTCCTACCCCGGCCGCAGCCGGGTCGTCGGTGAGATCCGTGTAGATGGTGGTCGACGTCGGTGATCCGTAGGTGATGCCCGCCTGGTTGGCGACTGTGACGCCCGGCGCCGGCGCGTCCACCACCCGCACGCGGAAGCGGACCGTGTTCACCGCGCCCGTGACCAGCGTGCCGCCCGCCGAGGCTGTCGCGCCGGTCCCCAGGTTGGCCACCACCCGGTTGCTGGCCGCGACGTAGCCGGCCTGGTCGTCGCCGGCCGCGTCGGTACGGCTGACGCCGTTGACGGCCAACGACCCCGGCACGTACGTGGTGGCCGCCGGGATGGCGTCGGTGAGCTGGACCGCTGTGGCGTTCTCGTTGCCGCTGGACGTGACCGACACCGTGTACTCGATCTGGTCGCCGGGCTCGACGCGGCTGCCGCCACCCACCCGGCCGACGGTCTTCGTGGCGATGACGTCCGGTTCCAGGATGTCGATGGCGGTGAACAGCGCCATCGGCTCGTACGACTCACCACCGGTGCTGAACGCCACGGTGGCGGAGGTCTGCGCGTTGCCGATCGAGCCGGCCGGCGCGGCCAGGTAGTCGATGTCGAAGCCGAGCTGGTTGACGTAGTTCGGGTTCTTCGCTGTCACCCGGGAGCCGAGCCGGGTGATCGAGCTGTTGAAGAAGTTTGTCGCCGGGTTCAGGGCGTCGGTCAACGCCACCCCGTTGAACGAGATCCCGTCGCCGGTCAGCCCGGCGTCCCCCTCCGAGGCGATCGCCCCGATGCGCGCCGTCACAGCGCCCGAGCTGGGGGTACGGAAGCCGGAGATGGTGGTGGTCACCCGGGAGTCGGCGGCGGCGGAGCTGATCTCGGCGTACCCGTCGAAGACCGCCAGATTGCGAAGCGGCTGCGCGGGGTCGCGGATCGCCGCGACCAGCGCCCATCCACCACGCGCGTTGGCGCCCAACGTGGTGGTCAGGCCGCCGACCGTGTAGCTGCCGCTGCCGGTGACGAGCGAGGTCACCTCGGCGAACGCCGAGTACGCGACCCCACCGTTGGTGGCCACCCTGCCGGTGCTGACCTGCCCCTGGAGGGTGCTGTACGAACCGCCGGGAGGAGCGAGGCGGATGCTCGACCGCCCGGCGTCACCGCTCGCGGCGCTGCCCATCCACCAGAGACCGGCCCAGAGCACAGTGGCTCCGGTCGGCACCGTGAGGGTGGCACTGCTGGAGTTGGTCGTCGCGGCGACGCTGTCCACGTCCACGTGGCGGGCGGTGAAGTCGTTGTTGTTGGCGGTGGTGCCGGCCTGCGCGGTGGCACACGTTCCGGCGGGCGTCGAGCAGGTGACCAGTGTGTTGCCGGCGAAGATGACGTCCCCGCGCTCGCTCTCCTGAAAGCGCGGCGCGAACGTCCGGACCAGCGCCGCCGACGCGGGCTGTGCGGGCAGCACCACCAGGCCGCCGAGCAGCACGAGCAGGGCGGCGACGGTGGCCACCATTCGTCGGAGAAACCGCATTGAGGTCCAGCCCTTCAGTCCGCTGTCCACCGACTAGCAGTCTGAAGGATTTATGGCGCTTTTTGTCCGTTTTTGCGTTAACCGGCCAACCGGCGACGACGCAGCAGAACCCCGCCGACCACGAGCGCCGCGCCCACCAGGACCAGGATGAGGAGCGATGAGCCCATCCCGGTCACCGGCAGTTCGCCCCCGTGCTGCGGCGAGCGGGTCGGCGGCTGCGGTTCGGCGGTCCGCGTGGGTTGCGCCGACGGCGTGGGCGGCTGCGTCGGAGGCGCGGTGGTCGGCGCCGGGCGCACCTCGAAGGTGACACCGGTGCCGGCGCTCGGAGTCGCCACTGCCCTGCTCGGCGGCCGGCCGACGGCGTTCGGGGCACCCGGCGCGAGGAGCGCGGCCGCCAGGACGACGAGCGCCACCAGGACCAGCCGGCCGGCGACCGGGATCGCGGTTAGTCGTCGGTGCAGCATCTCGGTTACCCCCGGATCACCCACAGTGATGTTGAGGGGACAGTACCGCCGAACATGAACCGGAACCGTGATTGCCGGCTCCCCGCCTCAGCTCACCGCCAGGATCACCGGTTCGGACGACAGGAAGTAGCGCAGGTCTTCGGCGTCCGGGTCGACCGGCCGCCGGAGGCGTTCCACCGCCACGTACCCGTCTCCGGTGGCCACCGCCCCGGGCGACCAGCCGGTGCCGTCCGAGCCGACGTTCATCCGGAAGCGGGACAGCTGCGTACCGGTCGCCGGGTCGAGCGTCACCAGGTCGTTATCCTGGGTCAGCAGGTGCACCCGGCCGGGCTGGGCGGCGAGCACCCGGGCCGCCGGCCCGAGGCCGCCGAAGCGCCACAGCTCGGTGCCGGAACGCGCCGAACGGCCCACCGCCGTCCCGTCGAGCACGGTGACCGCCTCCTCGCCGACCACCGTCGCGCCGGCCGGGTCCAGCGCGGCGGCGGGGACGGGGCCGCCCGCGCCCACCAGCCAGCCCCGACCACCCGCGTCGCCCGGCCCGGCGGTCCGCAGGGCCGGACACTCCGACCTGCCGGTGCGGCAACCGAGCGGGGTCACCACCAACGCGTCCGGGGCCCCCGCCGGCCGCCAGCGCTCTCGGACCGCACCGGTGGCCGCGTCCCGGAACTCGACAGCGGCCGGACCGGCGCAGGTGTCCAGGCCGACCAACTGGCCGGTGACGGTCGTGCCGACGTCACCACGGCAGGACCCCGGCAGCTCGACCCGCCACAGCTCCCGGCCTCCGGCCAGCTCGATCCCACGCGCCTGGCGGTCGCCGGTCACCACCAGCACCGTCCGGCCGCCCGGCAGGCCGGCGCGGTAGAGGCCGGGCGGATCCCAGACGGTGGCCGCCCCGGTCCGTCGCACCGCGGCGTCACCCGTGGGCGGCACCGGGCCGTCGGCGCGCCACAGCACCCGACCGGTGGACGCGTCGAGCGCGACCACCCGGCCGTCCGACCAGCGGCTGATGACGGTACGACCGCTGGCCACCACCCCGCTCAGCTCAGCCGGCCAGCGCCGGTACGACCAGAACGGCGAGGTTCGGTACCGCCCGTTGGCCGGCCGGTCGGCGTACACCTGCCGGTGCGCCGCGAAGACCCGCAGCCGGGCATCCACGATCAACGGCGCGGCGGGGAGCCGGCCGACCACCCCGGCGGATGGTTGCGGCGCCGCCGGGTACTCGGCCCGCGCCACGGTGCTCACCTCGGCGGGCGCGAGGACCCGGTGCACGACGGCCGCGGCAGCCACTGTCGCGAGCAGCGCCGCGACAGTGACCACGAGCCGTCGTCGGCCTCTCGGGAACCCCATGCCGCACCTCCGCCCGGCACCCTACCCAGCGGAACCCGCCGGAGCCCGCTCAGGTCAAGGCCCCGCGCCCGGGTCGGGGTGGCCGGGCCGCCGCGCTCGCCGGAGTCAGGCGGCTTCGGCGGAGCCGGGGCGACCGGCCGCGACGGTCAGGCGGCTTCGGCGGAGCCGGGGCGACCGGCCGCGACGGTCAGATCGGCCAGATCACGCCGGAGCGCCGCCTCGACCGCCCGCGCGGCGAGCCCGCCGAGCAGGAGCGCCACCACCCGCCCGTACGGCGCGGTCGGCACCGCCTCGTGGGTGACGGTGATCGCCGTGCCGACCCGACGGCGACGCCGGACCGGTCGCAGGTTCCAGGTGATGCGGTAGTCCGCCCCGGCGCCGGAGGAGCACAACACGAGTCGTTGCGGGGCGAGGGCCTCCACCACCAGGAACTCCTCGGTCAGGGTGCCGCCACCCGGCTGGGCGCGCTCCTCCCGCCAGGAGGTGCCCGGCCCGAACGGGCCCGGGGTGAGCACCTCGATCGGACCGGCTCCGGTCAGCCGGGCCGCACGGCCGGGCAGGTCGGTCAGCAGACGCCACACATCGACAGCGTGCGCCTCGATGAGACCGGTAACCGCGACCATCGACATGCCACCCTCCCGTGTCCCCGACGGTACGCGGAGTGAGGGCCGGGCGATGCCCCCGGGACGAAATTCCCACTACCCGGGGGCCAGACTGTCCGAAAAGGCGGTCGCTCCGGCACCGGTCGTCGTCGACTGGTGCCGGAGCGCCGGTCAGCGTTCGAAGCGACCGGCCCGAATCGCGCCGATGAAGGCTGTCCACCCCGGCGGGCTGACCGCGAGTGTGGGGCCGGACTGGTCCTTGGAGTCGCGGATCGCGACCAGACCGTGAACGTCGACCAGGTTGTCCGCCACCTCCACGCAGAGCCCCTGGTCGTTGGAGCGGCTGCTGGTGCGCCACACGGCGCCCGCGAGATCGTGCATGGTCAATACCTCCGTGTGCGTCGGGATGCCCCGTCGCGGCGACCGGGCGGGGGCCCGGCCCGGACGGGGCGACGTGATCCGCACGGGCCAACGGCGCAGGCGGGCCTCTTGATCGCACCCGCTGTGCGACCAAAAGTCCCGTGCACGAGACGACCCGAAGACCAGGTGGTCAGCCCGGTCCGCAGGAGGTGCAAGGAATCCGACTCAGGCCTCAGCGAGCCGGATGGATGGTGCCGGTGACCTCGCCGAGGGCGATGCTGGTGCCGTCCGGCCCGGGAGCGGTCGCGGTGATGGTGACCGTGTCGCCGTCGACGAGGAAGGTACGGCTCTCGCCGCCCACCGTGACCGGCTCGGCCCCACCCCAGGTCAGCTCCAGGAACGACCCGACCTGCCGCCGGTCCGGGCCGGAGACGGTGCCGGAGGCGTACAGGTCGCCGGTGCGCAGCGACGCGCCGTTGACGGTGAGGTGCGCCAACTGCTGCGCCGGGGTCCAGTACATGGTGGCGAACGGCGGCCGGCTGACCTCCTCGCCGTTCCACTCGACCGCCAACCGGAGATCCAGACCCAGGTGGGGCACGTCCCGCAGGTAGTCGACCACCGGCGGGTCCTGGTCGGGGGCCGCCACGAAGGCGTCGCCGAGCGCGTCCAGCGGCGTCACCCAGGCCGAGACCGAGGTGGCGAAGGACTTTCCGAGGAACGGGCCGAGCGGCTGGTACTCCCACGCCTGGATGTCCCGGGCCGACCAGTCGTTGACCAGCACCACCCCGAAGACGTGGTCGGCGAAGTCGTCGGCGGCCACCCGCTCACCCAGCGGACTGGGCACCCCCACCACGAAGCCGACCTCGGCCTCGATGTCCAGGCGTACCGATGGGCCGGTGACCGGACCCTCGGCGGAGGCCCGCTGCCCGGTCGGCCGGGTCACCGGCGTGCCGGAGACGACCACGGTGCCGGCCCGCCCGTGGTAGCCGATCGGCAGGTGCTTCCAGTTGGGCAGCAGCGCCGGCTGGCCGGGCCGGAAGATCTGCCCCACGTTCGACGCGTGCTGCTCGGACGAGTAGAAGTCCACGTAGTCGGCGACCTCGATCGGCAGCACCAGCTCCACGTCGTCGAGGGGCACCAGCAGCGGCTCCACGGCGGCCCGGTGCGCGGGGTCGGTCAACAGCTCGGTGATCCGCTGCCGCACCGCCGTCCACTGTGGCCGGCCGAGCGCCATGAAGTCGTTGAGCACGGGCCGGCACAGCGTGCCGGCGGCCAGCACCAGCTCGGCGCTCTCGGCCGCGTGCAGGTCGAGCACCCAGGACCCGATCCGTACGCCGATCCGCGACCGACCCCCGTCCTGGCGGAACACGCCGTACGGCAGGTTCGTCACCCCGTACGGCGAACCGTCGGCGCCGGTCACCCAGGTCATGCGTCGTAGCCCCCGTTCACCAGCCCAAGCCGGATCAGATCGGTCAGTGGTTCCAGGATGCTGCACGAGCCGAAGCCGACCCACAGTGGCCGGGGCGTGTCCAGCCGTTCGGTGGCGCGCGCCAGCAGCGGGCGCGGGTCGACGACGGTGAGCAGCTCGGCGACGGTGCCCACGCCGGCGCCGTCGGCGGCGGCCACCGTCGCCGCCAGCACGTTGGCGTAGCCGTGGTGGGTGAACCCGGTCTCCGGGTCCAGGTGGCGGACCGCCTGGTGCAGCCCGGCGGTGAGCTTGAAGGGCAGGTTCCGGTCGCGGCACGCGCAGATGACGGCGGCCAGCTCGGCGGGTGTGGGGAAGAGTTCGGCGGCCAGGCCGCCGGTGCGGAACTTGGCCGCGATCGGCGTGCCGGCGGCACGGGCGGCAGCGAGCGCGTCCAGCGCGCCCATCAGCCCGAAGGTCAGTGGCAGCTCGGCGTAGACGGTCTCGACGCCCGGCAGTTCGTCGGTGAGCCGCAGCAGCTCGGCGATGCCGGGCAACGGGTCCTCGCCGCGCTTGGCGACCGCCACCTCCACCTGGCGGGCGGTGACGCCGTCCGGTGCCAGGAACGAGAGCGCGAACGGCAGCTTCCCGATCCCGGTGTCACCGATCAGCCCGATCACCAGACCCGCGTCCGGGTCGACCAGGCCGGTCAACTCGCCCGCGGTGACGGTCGAGGCGGGGAGGAGCAGCGGGCCGACCAGGTCGGCGTACCAGGCGGCGCGGTGGCGGCGGTGCGCGGTGAGCGCATCGGAGAGCGCGGCGCTGCCCGGCGGGAAGACGGCGGCGTCGTCCACCAGGCCGTCGAGGAGTGCGGGCACCTGCGTTGACACGGAACAAGAATGTACGGGACGCTACGAGGAACGGACAACAGCGTCCGATTATCGGACGCCTTCGGCCGGTGAACGGGACTTTTCGGGAGGCGAGATGCCGTACTACCGCAGCGTCGGCGAGGTGCCGCGCAAGCGCCACACCCAGTTCCGGCAGCCCGACGGCAGCCTCTACGCCGAGGAGCTGATGGGCCAGGAGGGCTTCTCCTCCGACTCGTCACTGCTCTACCACCGGCACGCGCCCACCGCGATCCTGGCCGCCGACGAGTTCGCCCCGCCCGCGTTCACCCGCACGCCGAACCTGCCGCTCAAGCCCCGTCACCTGCGCACCCACAAGCTGGACACCGGCGGCTCCGACCCGGTCCTCGGCCGGCAGTACCTGCTCGCCAACGACGACGTACGGATCGCGTACGTCCTCGCCGACCGCCCCTCGCCGCTGTTCCGGGACGCCACCGGCGACCACTGTCTCTACGTCGAGGCGGGCACCCTCCGGGTCGAGTCGCCATTCGGGATGCTGGACGTGACGGCCGGGGACTACGTCATCATTCCCACCTCGACGATCCATCGCCTGGTGCCCACCGGCGACCAGCCCGTCCGACTGCTCGCCGTCGAGGCCGCCGGGCACATCGGCCCGCCCAAGCGCTACCTCTCCGTACGTGGGCAGTTCCTGGAGCACTCGCCGTACTGCGAGCGCGACGTCCGCGGCCCGGACGCCCCGCTGCTCGTCGACGGCGAGGAGGTCGAGGTGCTGGTCCGGCACCGCCGTGGCTGGACCCGCTACGTCTACGCGAACCACCCGTTCGACGTGGTCGGGTGGGACGGGCACCTCTACCCGTGGGCGTTCTCCATCCACGACTTCGAGCCGATCACCGGCCGCATCCACCAGCCCCCGCCGGTGCACCAGACCTTCCAGGGGCCCAACTTCGTCATCTGCTCGTTCGTGCCGCGCAAGGTCGACTACCACCCGGACGCGATCCCGGTGCCGTACAACCACCACAACGTCGACTCCGACGAGATGCTCTTCTACACCGGAGGCAACTACGAGGCCCGGCGCGGCTCGGGCATCGAGCAGGGCTCGATCTCCCTGCACCCGTCCGGCTTCACCCACGGCCCCCAGCCCGGCGCCGCCGAGCGGTCCATCGGCGCGGACTACTTTGACGAGTTGGCCGTCATGGTCGACACCTTCCGACCGCTGGACCTCTGCGACGCCGCCGGCGCCTGCGAGGACGAGGCGTACGCCTGGACCTGGGCGCGCCGCGGTTAGCGGACCGCCGTCCTGGTGAAGACGGCGAACTCGGCGACAGCCGTCGCGGCGATGGCGAGCACCAGCGGCCACGGCGAGCCGACCACCGCGTACACCAACAGCAACACCGGCGCGGCGGCCACGGCGTAGACGGCCAGGGCCATCGCGCGGTCCGAGTGCAGCAGCGCGGGCAGGACACTCCGGGTCAACCCCGGCAGTCGGGCCGCGAGCTGCCAGACCACGACACCGCCGGTGAGCGCGGCCAGCACCGCCAACACCCGGGAGAGGCCGTCGCTCGCCGAGGCCGCGAACGCGACGAGCACCGCCGCCACCAGTGACCAGGCCGCGCCGTAGAGCACCAGGCGGTGCAGCCCGTACGCGAGGGTCCGTGGCGAGTCGATCCGGCTCGGGCTGACCGTCACCGCCTCCGCGACGTGCTCCAACGCCTGCGACCAGCGGCGCTGCTCCAGCCGCAGGACGCCCACGTCCTGCCCGGCCTCGGCGATGCGGGGGTCCAGCCGCAACGCCTCCCGGTAGGCCCGCTCCGCCAGGTCGAACAGGTCCAGGCGGGCCGCGACCAGGCTGAGCACGAGGTGCGCCTGCGGTTCCTCCGGCGCCAACTCGACTCCACGCCAGGCCGCGTTGAGCGCCGGCTGCCCGTTGCGCGAGTCGGCCAGGATCGCGGCGGCACTGCGCTGGGCGTACGCGTCGACCGGGCCCAGCGCGAGGATCCGGTCGGCGGTCGCGGCCGACTCGGGGTAGCGCTCCAGGTCGGCGAGCGCCATGGCCCTGACGACGAGCGGTGGCAGTGCCTCCGGCGCGGCGGCCACCGCCGTGTCGGCGGCGGTCAGCGCCTCGGTGGGGCGACCGGCCACCAGATGCACCCGGGCCAGCGTGGTGAGCGCGTCCACGTCGTCCGGCCGGAGCGCCAACCCGTAGGCCAGCTCCCCGGCCGCCTCGTCGTGACGCCCCAGCTCGGCGAGGAGTTGGGCCCGTTGGAGGTAACCGTCGGCGGCGGACTGGTCGGGGGCGGGATCGGTGGACATCGCGGCGAGCTTAGGCGGCCGGCGCGTCGTAGACCAGGGCCACCGCTATTCCGGTCAGCCCTTCCTCGCGGCCGGCGAAGCCGAGCCCGTCGGTGGTCGCCGCCGAGACGGTGACCGGGGCTCCGACGGCGGCGGAGAGGACCTGCTGGGCCTCCTCGCGACGCCGACCGATCTTCGGACGGTTGCCGATGACCTGCACGGACACGTTGCCGATCGCCAGGCCGGCCGCTCGCACCCGACGGGCCGTCTCGGTCAACAGCGCCACCCCGGACGCGCCGGACCACTCCGGCTGGTCCACCCCGAAGGCCGCGCCGAGATCGCCGAGGCCGGCGGCGGAGAGCAGCGCGTTGCAGGCGGCGTGCGCGGCGACGTCGGCGTCCGAGTGGCCGGCGAGACCATCCTGGTCCGGCCAGAGCAGCCCGGCCACCCAGCACGGCCGACCGGGCTCGAACGCGTGCACGTCGGTGCCGATGGCCACCCGGGGAACGATCATGCGCAGAGCGTACGCGTCAACCGGTCGCGGCGAGCAGGTGCTCCGCCAGCGCCAGGTCGAACGGGCGGGTGATTTTCAGCGCGTACTCCGAGCCGGGCACGCATCGCACCGCGACGCCCTGCTTCTCGACGAGCCCGGCGTCGTCGGTGAGGGAATCGCCGGCCGCGGCGTGTGCGGCGCTGAGCACGGCCCGGCGGAAACCCTGCGGGGTCTGCACCGCGCGCAGCGCAGCCCGGTCGACGGTGCCGAGCACGACCTCGCCCGCGTCGACCTCCTTGATCGTGTCGACGACCGGCAGCACCGGAATCACCGCGTCGGACCCGTCGCGAACCGCCGCGGCGACGGATTCGACCAGCTCAGGCGGGGTGAGCGCGCGGGCGGCATCGTGGACCAGGACGATCGTCGGCCCGGCGGGGACCGCGGCCAGGGCGGCGGCCACCGAGGCCTGCCGTTCCGCACCGCCCGGCACCACCGTCACCGGGGCGACCGGGGCCAGCAGCTCCCGGACGGCCTCCAGCTCGGCGAGCGGGGCGGCCACCACGATCGTGCGCACGGAGGGCGCGGCGGCCAGCCGGCGCACGGCGTGCACCAACAGCGGTTCGCCGGCGAGGAGGCGCAACGCCTTGGGGCGGCCAGGACCGAGTCGTACGCCGGCACCCGCCGCAGGCACGAGGACCGCGACGTCACCGCGCGGATTCAGCTGCGCGGTCACGTCGCGGTCCTCGGTGGTTTCTTCGCTACGAAGTGGGTAGCAGGATGCTGTCCGGACTAGGCCTCGGTGAGGACCTTGTCGAGCAGCGTCTCCGCCTCATCCTTGGTGCTCTTCTCGGCCAGCGCGACCTCGCCGACGAGAATGTCGCGGGCCTTGGCGAGCATTCGCTTCTCGCCCGCGGAGAGGCCCCGCTCCCGCTCCCGACGCCACAGGTCACGCACGACCTCGGCGACCTTCAGCGGGTTGCCGGAAGCCAGCTTTTCCAGATTGGCCTTGTAACGCCGCGACCAGTTGGTCGGCTCCTCGGTGTGCGGAGCCCGGAGAACGTCGAAGACCTTACCGAGGCCCTCTTCGCCGACCACCTCACGAACGCCCACGATCTCGGCGTTCTCAGCCGGCACCCGGACCGTCAGGTCACCCTGCGCGACCCTCAGGACGAGGTATTGCTTAGGCTCGCCCTTGATGACCCGAGTCTCGATTGCCTCGATGAGTGCGGCCCCGTGGTGGGGGTAAACAACGGTCTCGCCGACACTGAAAACCATAGGTTCGAAACCCCTTTCGCTGTGTCTAGGGTAACACGGTCAGGCACCGATGTCTCACCGATGTCCTGACCGTTGGCGCAGCTCAGGGGCCCTGTGAGAGGTCTTGCTTCAGCTTGACAGGCGGTCAAACCGATGGTTCGAACACGCTCCGTAACGCACAAATGACTGCCCGGTACGGGTGAACAGAACGTCGAGATCAAGGGCTACGCGCTCCTTCCATGGTAGCTCGGCGGCCCGGACCGCGCCCAGGTGTAGCGGGAGGAGCCCTCGGTGCGGGACCCTGGAGACCGAGCCGCACTCCGCTCTCGAGACGCTTCCAGGAGGTCCGATGGGCAAGCCGGACGCCGAGGGTCACGGACCAGCAGAGGGTCTGCCCGGCCTGCCACCCGAGTGGGGCCGGGTGGTGGTCCCCGACGACGCCTCCACGCTCGCCACCGAGGCCGCCCAGGTCCGCCGCGAGCTGCGCCGGGCCGCCGGCCGACCCGGCCGGCCCCACGCGATGGGCCTGCCGCTGCTCGTCCTGCTGGTGGCGGTGATCACTACGATGGCCGGCCTCTTCGCGGTCACCTGGCCGCGGGCCAACCGGGGCACCGACCGCCCGAATCCGGCGCCCTACTCGCCCCCCGCCGACCCGGCCGGCCGGGCCCTCCCCGCGCTGGACCTGGTGGACGAGGACGAGGCGCCGGTGCCGCTTCGTGGCCTGCTGCCCGCCGTGATCATCCTGCTGGACGGCTGCCCCTGCCCGGACCGCGTAAGCGACGCCCTGGCCGCGGCACCACCCGGCGTCTCGGTGGTCACCGTCACCGGCGCGCGTCGTCCGACGCCGACCAGCGGCAACCCTGCCGGGCCGACCGACAGTCGACAGGTCCGCGTGCTGGCGGACCCGGCCGGAGGTCTGCGCTCGTTCCTGGGGCGGCCGGCCCGCTCCGGCGCGGCCACGGTGCTCCTGGTCGATCGCACCGGCACCGTCACCCGCGTGCTGCCCGACATCGGACCGATCGACGCCTACCGGGACGAGCTGCTCGCTCTCGCCGCCTGACCACCGCCCCGTTCCGTCACCGGAGCAGGGCTCACGACCCGCGCTAGCGGGGCAGGGTGACGAGCTGCGCCTCGACGTCGATCACGCGCGTCCCGCCCGCGGACAACGTCACCCGGAACGGCCGGCCGTGCGCGAACACCACGCCGCTGGAGGTCACACCGTCGCAGTCGATCTCGGACGGGCCGTTCAGCTCGGCCCCGGTGACCGTCACCACCAAGGTGCCCGGCCTGGTGCACCGGTACTGCAACACCTGGCGGGGGTCGCTCCCGCTGCCGTCGAAGACGACCTGCTGCCCCGGGACGACCGTCACCTGCTCACGCCAGATCGTCTCGCGGAACACGGGCAGCTCACCCTCGAAGACGAGCCAGGTCGGATCGCCCTCGATGTCGGTGATCATGCCGGTGGCCGGGTCGACCTCCGTCCGTACCATCTCGCCCGCCGCGTCCACCCGCACCCGCAGCCGCTCACCCGGCGCCGCGGTGAGCAGGGCGCGGGCGCGGTCCAGCTCGGTGCTGACGCTCCGCCCGACGCTCGGCGCGGCCGTCGATGCGCCGACCGGCCCGGCCGTCGGGGCGGGCGCGGCGGCACGCCACCACCAGCCGCCGACGGCCAGGGCGAGCGCCGCGACGCCGTACAGCACCACCGAGCGCAGTCGATCGTCCACCGTGGCGTCCATCAGTCGAGCGTACCGGCCGAACTCTCAGAGAATCACCCTTGTCGATCGAGCAGGGCGGCGTACAGGGTCAGACCCGGGCCGAACGCCAGCATGACGATGCGCCGAGCGGCCGGCGCCCCGCGGCTCAGCCGATCCAGGATCAGCAACACCGTCGGTG
The DNA here is from genome assembly GCF_029626235.1 of Micromonospora sp. WMMD1120. Lineage (NCBI taxonomy): Bacteria > Bacillati > Actinomycetota > Actinomycetes > Micromonosporales > Micromonosporaceae > Micromonospora > Micromonospora sp. WMMD1120. The sequence continues at coordinate 1,561,140 of NZ_JARUBO010000005.1, forward strand.
ACGAGCAGTTGCCGTGCTCGTCGAGCGTCGCCCGGGACGCCGCCAACCCGTCCGGCGGCAACGCCAACTCCCGCTCGACCACGTTGAGGATGCGCGGTCCGCCCGGGTGCACCGCCCAACCGTCCACCTCGGAGCTGGTGAGGCCGTGCCGGGCCAGCAGCTCGTCGACGAGCTTGCGGACGTGCCTCGAGAGCACCTGCGGCACCTTCGGCGACAACCCCATCCGGAAGCCGGCGTCGGTGACGTCCCAGGTCATGTGGTCGGCGGTCGAGGTGTCCGTGACGGCGGCGACCTCGCGCAACGCGTACCCCCGACCGCCCGGGACGACCACGGCGGCGACCGCGGCGTCCGAGAAGAGCGCGTGGGAGACGATCTGCTGGGTGTCCACCCGGGCGCTGGACGGCTGGATGTGCAGGCTGGTCAGCTCCGCGCAGAGCAGCAGCGCCGGACGGCCCCGGGCGGCGACGAAGTCACTCGCCGCGCCCAGCCCCGGCAGCGCCGCGTAACAGCCCATGTGACCGATGAACATCCGCTGGGTGTCCGCGGCCATACCGAGGTCACGGGCGAGCAGGATGTCCAGCCCCGGGGTGGCGTACCCGGTGCAGGAGCAGACGATGAACAGCCCGATGTCACCGGCGCTCAGCCCGGCGGCGGTCAACGCGCGACCCACCGCCTCCTTGCCCAGCGGCAGGGCCTCCACCTGGTAGCGACGCATCCGGCGCTCGGTCGGCCAGTCCGAGACGTCCTCCAGCAGCGGGTTGACCGCGGCCTGCCGTCGGGTCACCCCCGAGTTCGCGAAGATGCGTTGGGCCAACGACCGGGTCGCCCCGGAGAAGTGCCGGGAGAAGAAGCCCTCCCACAACTCGTCCTGGCAGGCGGACGGCGGCTGCGCGGTCCCGAGCCCCGCGATCACTGGTACGGACACGATCCCCACCTCTCGTCAGATGCTGTCCTCCCCCTGGTCCTCCCACCAGCCACAGCGGCTGGCCTGTCCTCCGCACCATTCGCGTACGGCCGGCTCACCAACGCGGGGCCGATCCGTCACGATCCGGGTCGCCACCCAACGCGGCGATGCCGAGCCAGTCAGCGCACACGTCCGACGTGGCCGGGTGCAGCGAACCGCAGCGGGCGTCCCGGTAGAGCCGTTCCAGCGGATGACCACGACGGGTCGCCGAGGTGCCCGCCGCCTCCAGCACCGACGCCGCCACCTCCGCGGCCGTGGTGCCGGCGAGCAGCTTCGCCCGCCACACCCACCGGTTGGTCTCCTCGTCACCCGGCGCCTCGTCCACCCGGCGGGCCGCCTCCGCGACCACCAGTTGCGCGGCCGCCGTCGCCGCGTCCGCCCGACCCAGGCGGGCCCGCACCGCCGGCAGACCCGCCAGGTTACGGGCGTTGAGGTGCTCGGCCGCCGCGTCGATGGCCGCGCGGGCGACGCCCACGTAGACCGCGGCGTAGCTCGCCACCAGCCAGTGCGGCATCAACTGGGCGACGACGAGCGCCAGCCCCTCCACGCCACCCAGCAGCCGGTCGGCCGGCACCGTGACATCCAGGTGCAGGTCGTGCGAGGAGGTGGCGCGCATACCGAGCGAGTCCCAGGTCGGCTCCACCGTCAGGCCGTCGCCGGCCGGCACCAGGAACTGCGAGACCACCGACTGGTCGGCGGCGCTCCGCGCCGCCACCAGGTAGCCGTCGGCGTGCCCGGCGCCGGAACAGAACGTCTTGCTGCCCTTGATGTGCCAACCCTCGTCGGTCGGTTGGTAGGCGGTGGTCAACTGGGACAGCCGGGCGCCCGCGCCACGTTCGCTCATCGCCACCGCGTACCACGAGCCCTGCGCCGCGGCCGTGAGCAGCCGGTCCCGGGCGGCCAGGGCCTCCTCCGGCACCCCCAGCGCCTCGGCCAACTCCTCGGTGACCGCGCCCAACGCGCCGGTGACCGAGGCGTGCATGTTGAACACCAGAGCCGTGGCGCCGTTGCCCCGGGCGAGCTCGGTGGCCACCGCCGCGTACTCGGCGAACGTGGCTCCCAGGCCGCCCAACTCGCGGGGCACCAGCAACCCGAACAGACCGGCCTCGCGCAGGTCGGCGAAGTCGTCCACGGGGAAGGAACCGTCCCGGTCGTGCTCCGCCGCCCGCGCGGCGAACCGCGGCGCCAACCGGCGGGCTGCCTCAAGCGCATGCACCGTCATATCGTCCCCTCCTCGGCGTCTCATACCCCGCCGCGACGCGACTATCCTCTGCGGACCCCCCGGCCCTGGTAGAGCACCGCCGTGGACCAGGTCGGCACGATGCGCGGCGCGGCGCCGACGGTCGCCGTACCCGCCGCGCCGGCCGCGCGGGCGCGCCGGAGCAGCCAGACGAGCAGGCCACCCACCTGCGGCCGGACACCCCGCAGGCGCAGGTCGACACCGTGCCGGGCACACTCCGCCACCAGCGCCCGATCGTCCACGAACAACAGTGGATCGTGGATGCCCCGGGGCACCGTCGGCAGCCGCTCGGCGATCCGTACCGCGACGAGACGGGCCAGCGCCGTGTCGTTCAGGGTGTCGAGCACCAGCAGGCCGCCGGGGCGCAGCAGTCGACACGCCTCGGCCACCACGCGCGGCCAGGCCGGCACGTGCTCCAGCAGCTCACCGGCGGAGACCACGGCGGCGCAGCCGTCGGGCAGCGGCACGGCGGTGGCGTCCGCCTGGATCACGTCCACCCCGTGCTCGGCCGCCTGGACCAGCGCCGACCGGGTCAGGTCGACACCGACGTGGTGGTAACCCTTGCCCTTCAGGTGCGGCGCGAGCAGGCCGGCGCCACAGCCCAGGTCGACGAGCAACGCGCCCGGTCGGTAGGCCGGTGGCACCAGCGCCGCGCGGGCCTCGGCCAGCCAGTGCAGCATCGCGAACGCGCCGTCCGGTCGCCACCACTCACCGGCCAGGTCGTCGTACTGGCGCGGATCGTTGGGCGGCAGCACCCTCCTGCCGGTGGACGCCGCGGCCGCGGCCACGTCTCGCATGGCACCGAGCGTGGCACGACTGCTCGGTAACGACCAGACTTCCCTTATGTCGTCGAGGGTGTTAGGGCTGGTCAGGGCGAGCCATCCGGAACCGGCCGCAGCAGTGACCACGGTGGCCGGTCTGCTCGCGTGGGGAGTGGGTCATCGACCCGCCGGAATCGCCTCGGTGGTACTCGCCGTGCTGGCCAGCCAGCTCGCCGTCGGCTGGACCAACGACGCGCTGGACGCCGATCGGGACGCCACCGTGGGGCGTACCGACAAACCGGTCGCCGCCGGCGCTGTCGGTCGGCGCGCCACGGCCTGGGCCGCCGCGACGGCCGCGGTGGCCTGCCCGCTGCTGGCCCTGACCACGAACCCCACGGCGGCGTTCTGGCTGACCCTCGCGCTGGTCTCCGCGCTGCTCTACGACTGGCCGCTCAAGGCCACGGCGTTCTCGGTGCTGCCCTACGCCGTCTCCTTCGGCGCGCTGCCGGCCTTCATCGTGCTGGCCCTGCCCGACCAGCCGTCCCCACCCGCCTGGCTCATCGTCGCGGCGGCGTCCCTGGGCGCCGGCGCGCACTTCGCCAACGTGTTGCCGGACCTCGCCGACGACGCCCGGACCGGTGTGCGCGGCCTGCCGCACCGGCTGGGCGCGGTAGGCAGCCGGGCGGCGGCGGCCGTTCTGCTCCTCACCGCGACCGCGGCCCTGGTCCTCGGACCACCCGGGCCACCGTCGACCATCGGGCTGGCGGCGGTCGGCACGGCCGCCGTGGTGCCGCCACTGAGCTGGTACGCCGGGCGCTCGGCGAGCCGGGCCGGCCGGCGGCCGGTGGCGGCCTTCCGGGCGGTGATGCTCGTCGCCCTCATCGACGTGGTTCTGCTGGTGACGAGCGGTCGAGTGGTGTGAGCGGCACCCCTTGAGGTGGCATTGCCCGGGTCCGCGTGCGGGCCTCGATCAGCCCCAACTACCCTGGAGCGCGGTCTGCGCGGGTATGGCCACCGTGCCCGGCGTACGGCCCGGGTGGGATTGTGACGAGGAGGACCGACGTGACGCGCTCGATCAGGGGATCCCGGCGGGCGGCCCTGCTGCTGTCCGGGGTCGCGGCGGTCGGCCTGCTGGCCTCCGGATGCGGCACCGGCCAGATCGCCGAGACCGCGATGAAGGAGCCGTCGGTCCAGGGCGTCAACCTCACCACCAACAACGGCCTGCTGTCGGTGCGCGGCCTGTTGGTGGAATACCCGGGCCTCGAGGGCTACCGGGCCGGCGAGGACGCGACGCTCGAAGCCGTGATCTACAACGACTCGAAGGAGACGGTGACCGTCACCGTCACCAGCGAGAACGCTCGCGAGGTGGTGATCAGCGGCGGCTCGGCGAGCCCGTCGCCGTCGGTCGGGGAGTCCGCCTCGACCAGCCCGACGCCGTCCGGTTCGGTCAGCCCGTCGGTGACGCCGTCCGGTTCGGCCAGCCCGTCGACCTCGACGTCGCGCTCGGCCACCCCGTCGGTGACCCCCTCCGAGACCGGGTCGTCCTCGGCCACCCCGTCCGCGCCGGAATCGGCGCGGGCGTCCGGTTCGGCCAGCCCGTCCGCCCCGGGTCAGCCGGCCCGCATCGAGTTGGCGCCGTTGAGCTACGTCCAGTTCAACGTCGAGTCCACCACCCAGCTCCGGCTGATCGGCCTGACCGAGGCGGTGCGCTCCGGCCAGAACGTCGCTCTGACCTTCGACTTCGGCAACGGCAACATCCTCACCGGCCAGGCGCCGGTCGCGGTTCCGCTCACCCCGGCGGCTCCGCCCTCGCGGATCGTCGAGCGCGAGGGCGGCTATGAGGGCGACGAGGGCGGCACCACCCACGAGTGATCCCGACGCACATCGACGAACGCCCCGGCGTGGTGACCACCACGCCGGGGTGTTTTCGTCGTACGCGGGGGCTAGCGTCCTGATGTGACCACCTCCCGATCAACCCCTCCGCGCGGCGGCACGGCCGGTGCCGCGCGTGGGCGGTCCGCCGCCCGTGAGCCGCGTCCGGCCTACGAGTGCGACGCCTGCGGTCACCAGCCGCCCAAGTGGGTGGGGCGCTGCCCCGAGTGCGGTGAGTGGGGCTCGGTGGTCGAGAGCACGGTGACCGGCCCGATGGTGTCCGGTCGGGTGGTCAGCTCCCGGATGCCCAGCGAGCCGGCCCGGCCGATCGCCACCATCAGCGCCGCGCCGGCCCGCGCCCGCCCCACCGGCGTCAGCGAGCTGGATCGGGTGCTCGGCGGCGGCCTGGTGCCCGGTGCGGTGGTGCTGCTCGCCGGCGAGCCGGGCGTGGGCAAGTCGACCCTCCTGCTGGACGTGGCCCAGCAGTGGGCGGTCGGTGCCGGCAGCCCCTCGCTGGTGGTCAGCGGTGAGGAGTCGGTCAGCCAGGTGCGGCTGCGCGCCGAACGGATGGGCACCCTGCACGACCAGCTCTACCTCGCGGCGGAGAGCGACCTGGCCGCGGTGCTCGGGCACCTCGACGCGGTCAAGCCGGGCCTGCTGGTGCTCGACTCGGTGCAGACCATCTCGACCACCGGCACCGAGGGTGTGCCCGGCGGCGTGACCCAGGTCCGTGCGGTCACCGCCGCGCTGGTCTCGGTCGCCAAGGAGCGGGGCATCGCCACGGTGCTGGTCGGGCACGTCACCAAGGACGGCCAGGTCGCCGGCCCCCGGGTGCTGGAGCACCTGGTCGACGTGGTGCTGCACTTCGAGGGCGACAAGCACTCCTCGCTGCGCCTGGTGCGCGGGGTGAAGAACAGGTTCGGCGCGGCCGACGAGGTCGGCTGCTTCGAGATGCACGAGGGCGGCATCAGCAGCCTCGCCGATCCGTCCGGGCTGTTCCTGACCCGCTACGCGGAGCCCGTTCCGGGCACCTGCGTGACGGTGGCCATGGAGGGGCGACGAGCCCTGGTCACCGAGGTGCAGGCGCTGATCGGCGCGACGGTGGCCGGCTCACCCCGGCGCACGGTCTCCGGTCTCGACTCGGCGCGGCTGGCGATGGTGCTCGCGGTGCTGCAACGGCGCACCGAGCGGCTGACCCTGCACGACCGGGAGGTCTTCGCCGCCACCGTCGGCGGCATCCGGGTGGTCGAGCCGGCCGCCGATCTGGCGGTCGCCCTGGCGGTCGCGTCCGGCGGGCTCAACCTGGCGATCGCGCCGCACCTGGTGGCGATCGGGGAGGTGGGGTTGACCGGCGAGGTGCGCCGGGTCGGGGCGGTGCCCCGCCGGCTGGCCGAGGCGGCACGGTTGGGCTTCAAGGTGGCCCTGGTGCCGCCCGGCTGTGGTCCGGCCAGCACCGGCGCCGGGCCCGAGCAGATGCGGGTGACCGAGGTCACTGACGTCCGCTCCGCGCTGCACCATGCGGCCCGCGCGTCCGCCGAGTGACCCGCTGTGCCGACGGGACCGGCGATAACGGACAGGCCGTCCCAGACCGAAAATGGTGGAAAGGGCGGCATCGTGACACATCACAGTAACCACGACAGCACCCACCGCACGGCAGTCCGTAGAATGTGCCCGTGCCGATCGACCGCGATACCACCAAGCCAGCCGGCGCGCCGCCCCAGGCCCGCACCGGCGCCGTGGGCTCGCCCGCCCGCCCGATCAGCGTGAGCGTGACCGCAGGGGTCGCCGGGGGCGCTGGCGACCCGCTACGGGCCAATCTCGCCCTGATGGCTCCCGGCACGGCCCTGCGCGACGGTCTGGAGCGCATCCTGCGCGGCCGCACCGGCGCGCTCATCGTGCTCGGCTACGACAAGGTGGTCGAGGGTCTGTGCACCGGCGGCTTCCCGCTGGATGTGGAGTTCTCCGCGACCCGGGTTCGCGAGCTGTGCAAGATGGACGGCGCGGTCGTGCTCTCCAGCGACGGCACCCGCATCGTCCGCGCCGCCGTGCACCTGATGCCCGACCCGTCCATCCCGACGGAGGAGTCCGGCACCCGGCACCGCACCGCCGAGCGGGTCGCCCGCCAGACCGGCTATCCCGTCATCTCGGTCAGCCAGTCGATGCGGATCATCAGCCTCTACGTCAACGGCCAGCGGCACGTGCTCGACGACTCGGCGGCGATCCTCTCCCGGGCCAACCAGGCGCTCGCCACCCTGGAGCGCTACAAGCTCCGGCTGGACGAGGTCTCCGGCACCCTCTCCGCCCTGGAGATCGAAGACCTGGTCACCGTCCGGGACGCGGTGGCAGTGGTGCAGCGACTGGAGATGGTGCGCCGCATCGCCGACGAGATCGCCGGTTACGTGGTGGAGCTGGGCACCGACGGTCGCCTGCTGGCCCTGCAACTCGACGAGCTGATGGCCGGCGTGGACGCCGACCGCACGCTGGTCATCCGGGACTACCTCCCGGTCGGCCGCAAGTCGCGCACCCTGGACGAGGCGCTCGTCGAGCTGGACCTGCTCGGCGCCACCGAGCTGATCGACCTGGTGTCGGTGGCCAAGGCGATCGGCTACCCGGCCGCGTCCGACGCGCTGGACGCCGCGGTCAGCCCGCGCGGCTTCCGGCTGCTGGCCAAGGTGCCCCGGCTGCCGGTGGCGGTGGTCGATCGCCTGGTGTCGCACTTCGGCAGCCTGCAACGGCTGCTCGGCGCGACGGTGGAGGACCTTCAGGCAGTCGAGGGGGTCGGCGACGCTCGGGCGCGCGGCGTCCGGGAGGGGCTGTCCCGGCTCGCCGAGGCATCCATCCTGGAACGCTACGTCTGACCCGGCTCAGCCGGTGATGGTGAGCTTCACCGGCGCGCTGAGCTTCGTGCCGACCCGGGCCAGCACCTGGTACGTCCCGAGCGGCGGGAACGGCCCCGCGGCCAGCCCGCTGCCGTCGCACCTGCTGGTGTCCCGCCCGTTCCAGGCCACCTGGTAGGAGCGCTCGAAGTTCGGCGTGAAGGACTGCACGTCCGAGCCCTGGACCTTGCCGCAGGTGTCCGACGACCAGACCTTCTCGGCACCGGACTTGATGAAGATCTCCTGGGCCTCGGCGCCGACGTTACGGCTGCACGTCCGGTCCGAGGTGTTCTTGATCTTGAGCTGCAGATCGACCACCGCCCCCCGCTGGACCGAGGTCGGGCTCGCCACCGAGACCACGCTGATCTCCTCGTTGGTGCACGTGCCGTCGTCCTCCGAACCGGCGGCCTCGCCCAGCGGAGGCGTGTTGCTGGTGACCGCGGGGCTCGGGTTCGTGGCACCCGCGTCGGCGGAAGCGGACGCGGACGGTGGCGGAGCGCCGGTCTGCGGGGTCAACACCGGATCGCCGGTGGCGGACGGCGCGGCGGACGTCGCCGTCGACGACGCCCCCGCCTTCGGGTCACCACCGCCCGAACGACCCGAGCCGGTGCAGGAGTAGAGCAGGACAATCAGGAAGAGAGCAACCGCTCCGAGTACGACGGCGCGACGCCGCCAGTACACGGCGGATGGCAAGGGGCCGACCGTCAGACGCATGATGCCTCCCACCGTAGCGGCGGCGCGCCCACCGGTGCGGCGCGACGCGCCGGAACCGATCCAGGGCGTGCGCCCCATCCTCCACTGAGGACGAACAGCGGGGCGTTACCGGGGTCGGTCACAGATAGACCTTGCGCTGGTAGACGGCATGCGCACCGGCCACCCGGTCCAGGAACAGCAACCCCGCGCAGTGGTCGATCTCGTGCTGCAACGCACGGGCCTCGAAGCCGTCCGTCGCCAACCGGACCGGCTCGCCGGTGCCCGGCAGCACACCCTCCACCACCAACCGGCTGGCCCGTTTCACGTCACCGGTCAGGTCCGGCACCGACATGCAGCCCTCCCGGCCCGGCCTCCACCGGGTCGCCTCGACCACCCGGGCGTTACACAACACGAACGTGCCGTGCACGGTGATCGACTTCGGGTGCCCCGTGACGTCCACGACGAAGACGTCGGCGGCCACCCCGACCTGCGGCGCGGCCAACCCGACGCAGCCCGGCGAAACCCTCATCGTGGCGACCAGGTCGGCCGCCAGCTGAACCGTCTCCCGCGCCCGGGGGTCGACCTCGGCGGCAGTGCCGCTGAGCAGCGGATGCGGGGCGGAAACCACAGCGCGCACCACCCCGGGCACCCCGAGCGCCTCCGGTGTCCAGCCGCCCAACCCGTCGTACGCCCCGCTCTCCGGCGTCGCCTCGCCGGCCACGACCCTGGCGTCGGCCACGGCCTCGTCGCCGGTCACGGCCCTGTCCTCGGCCACGGCCTTGTCGCGGGCCACAGCCTCGTCGTCGGTCACGGCCTTGTCGTCGGTCACAGGAGATCCGGGTCCGCCGGCCGGAGGGTGACCTCCACGCCCAGCTCCGCAGCTGTCCGGTGCAGTCTCTCCGCTACCGCGTCGGCCACACCGTCCGGCAACTCGACCTCGGCCAGCACCACGTAGAGCGCACCGGCCAACCGGGTGCTGAGATCGGTGACGTTGCCTCCCGCGTCCACCAGCACCCGCGTCATCGCCGCCACGATGCCCATCCGGTCCGAACCGTGCACCGTCAGCACGTACGGCTCGCCAGCCGGCGGCACCTCACCGTCCGGGGTGACAGCGCGTACCGTCGCCACCAGCTGGCCCTCGGCGGCCAGCGGCGCCAGGGCGGCCTCGACCCCGGCGGCGGCCGGTCCGGTGCAGATGAGGGTCATCGCGAAATGCCCCCGCAGTCGCGTCATGGTGCTGTCGGTCAGGTTCGCGCCCAGTCGGGCCAGCACCTCGGCGACGTCGGCCACGATGCCCGGCCGGTCCCGACCGATGACGGTGATCGCGAGCTCGTTCATCCGCGCATTCTCCCCCGCCGGTCGAACGTCGACCTGTCACCCCGCCCGAGCCGCCCATCAACCGGGACCGTCGCCCGTGACATCATCGGGGTCGTCATGACACAACCCGATTTCGCCACGCTGGTCAGCCGATGGTTCCAAGAGCACGCGCGTGACCTGCCGTGGCGTGCGCCAGGGGTCAGCCCGTGGGCCATCCTGGTCAGTGAGGTCATGCTCCAGCAGACGCCGGTGGTCCGGGTGGTGCCCGCCTGGCAGGCATGGCTGACCCGCTGGCCGGAGCCGGCCGCGTTGGCGGCGGACACCCCGGCCGAGGCGATCCGGATGTGGGGACGGCTCGGCTACCCGCGTCGGGCCGTGCGGCTGCGGGAGTGCGCGGTCGCGATCGTGGAACGACACGCCGGCCGCGTACCGGACCGGCTGGACCAACTGCTGGCACTGCCCGGGGTAGGCACCTACACGGCACGGGCGGTCGCCGCGTTCGCGTACGGGCAGCGGCACCCGGTGGTCGACACCAACGTCCGCCGGGTGGTCAGCCGGGCGGTGGCCGGTGAGCCGGACGCCGGCCCGGTGACCCGCCCAGCCGACCTGGTCGCCACCGAGGAACTGCTCCCGGTGCAACCCGCCGCGGCGGCCCTCGCCAGCGCCGCGTTCATGGAACTCGGCGCGGTGATCTGCACCGCCCGGTCACCGCGCTGCCCGGCCTGCCCGGTCGAATCGATCTGCGCGTGGCGGGCCTCCGGGCAGGAGGCGCCGGCAGGGCCCACCCGCCGGCCCCAGCGGTACGCGGGCACCGACCGGCAGGTACGCGGCCTGCTGCTCGGAGTGCTCCGGGAACACAGCGAGCCGGTCCCACACCAGCGGCTGGACCAGGTCTGGAGCGATGACGTCCAGCGTGCGCGTGCCCTCGCCGGCCTGGTGCAGGACGGGTTGGTCGAACCGGCGGGCACGGACTCCTACCGTCTGGCCGGCGACGGCCCGTCCCCTCCCACCGCCGACCTGACCGCCTGACCCGCGCACTAGCGCCGTCGCGCGTACGCCTCGCTCACGGCCGTCCGGCAGCCGCGAGGCCACACCACGGGCCCGCGAGCCGCCACGGGTGTCCCGGCAGCCCCCGGCTGCCTCTCGGGCATGAGGATCGCGCTCGATCCTTGTTCTAGTGGCATCAAGCGCGCCGGGACCCCACTACATCCACGATGTAGTGGGCTCTTGCCCGCGAGCCCCGAGCCCCGCGCCCCAGGCCCGCGGGCGCCAAGCCCCGCGAGCCCTCACGTACCGGGCCCCGCGCCCCAGGCCCGCGAGCGCCAAGCCCCGCAAGCCCCGCGCCCGCAAGCGCCGCACACCGCGCCCCGAGCCCTCGCGCCCCACGCCCCGCGAGCCCCCGCCCGACGGGGGCGCGGAGAGCGCGCGGCAGGGGGCGCTGTGGGAGGGGTGCGGATGGTGCGCAAAAAGTCGGGGCCCGGTGGCGTGCGCCACCGGGCCCCGACTCGTGCTGTTGCTGTTACTCGTCCGCGCCTGCGGCGGCGGTGCCAGCGGCAGTGCCACCCAGATCGGCCGGCACGGCGTCCGGAACTTCGACCGGCTTGTCCGCGCCCCGGAAGACGAGCTTGGACTTGTCGATGTCGTTCGGGTCGCCCTCGCAGTCCACCACGACGATCTGACCCGGGGTCAGCTCGTTGAACAGGATCCGCTCGGAGAGGTTGTCCTCGATGTCGCGCTGGATCGTGCGACGAAGCGGACGGGCACCGAGCACCGGGTCGAAGCCCTTCGCCGCCAGGTACTTCTTGGCGTTGTCGGTCAGCTCCAGACCCATGTCCTTGTTGCGCAGCTGGCCCTCGATCCGCTGGATCATGATGTCCACGATCGAGAGGATCTCGGTCTGACGCAGCTGGTGGAAGACGATGGTGTCGTCGATCCGGTTCAGGAACTCAGGCCGGAAGTGCTGCTTGAGCTCGTCGTTGACCTTCTGCTTCATCCGGTCGTAGTTGGACTCGGAGTCCTCCGACTGCTGGAAGCCCAGCGACACCGCCTTGGCGACGTCGCGGGTGCCCAGGTTCGTGGTCAGGATGATGACCGTGTTCTTGAAGTCCACGATCCGACCCTGACCGTCGGTGAGCCGACCGTCCTCCAGGATCTGGAGCAGCGTGTTGAACACGTCCGGGTGGGCCTTCTCGATCTCGTCGAAGAGGACCACCGAGAACGGCCGACGACGCACCTTCTCGGTCAGCTGCCCGCCCTCGTCGTAACCGACGTAGCCGGGAGGGGCACCCACGAGCCGGGAGACCGTGTAACGGTCGTGGAACTCGGACATGTCCAGCTGGATGAGCGCATCCTCGCTGCCGAACAGGAACTCGGCGAGCGCCTTGGACAGCTCGGTCTTACCGACACCGGACGGGCCGGCGAAGATGAACGAGCCCGACGGGCGCTTCGGGTCCTTCAGGCCGGCCCGGGTACGCCGGATCGCCTTCGAGACCGCCTTGACCGCGTCCTCCTGGCCGATGACGCGCTTGTGCAGCTCGTCCTCCATGCGCAGCAGGCGCGAGGTCTCCTCCTCGGTCAGCTTGTAGACCGGGATGCCGGTCCAGTTGCCGAGCACCTCGGCGATCTGCTCGTCGTCGACCTCGCTGACGACGTCCAGGTCACCGGCCTTCCACTCCTTCTCCCGCTGGGCCTTCTGCCCGAGGAGCTGCTTTTCCTTGTCGCGCAGCTGGGCGGCGCGCTCGAAGTCCTGCGCGTCGATCGCGGACTCCTTGTCGCGGCGCACCTGGGCGATGCGCTCGTCGAAGTCACGCAGGTCTGGCGGCGCGGTCATCCGGCGGATGCGCATCCGGGCGCCGGCCTCGTCGATCAGGTCGATCGCCTTGTCCGGCAGGAAACGGTCGGAGATGTACCGGTCGGCCAGGGTGGCGGCCGCGACGAGAGCCGCGTCGGTGATGCTCACCCGGTGGTGCGCCTCGTAACGGTCGCGCAGGCCCTTGAGGATCTCGATGGTGTGCGCCAGCGACGGCTCACCCACCTGGATCGGCTGGAACCGGCGCTCGAGGGCGGCGTCCTTCTCCAGGTGCTTGCGGTATTCGTCGAGGGTGGTCGCGCCGATGGTCTGCAGCTCACCACGGGCCAGCATCGGCTTGAGGATGCTGGCGGCGTCGATCGCGCCCTCGGCGGCACCCGCACCCACCAGGGTGTGGATCTCGTCGATGAACAGGATGATGTCGCCGCGGGTGCGGATCTCCTTGAGCACCTTCTTGAGGCGCTCCTCGAAGTCACCGCGGTAGCGGGAGCCGGCGACCAGCGCGCCGAGGTCGAGCGTGTAGAGCTGCTTGTCCTTGAGCGTCTCCGGCACCTCACCCTTGATGATCTTCTGGGAGAGGCCCTCCACCACGGCCGTCTTACCGACGCCGGGCTCACCGATCAGGACCGGGTTGTTCTTGGTACGGCGGGAGAGCACCTGCATGACCCGCTCGATTTCCTTCTCGCGCCCGATGACCGGGTCAAGCTTGCCCTCGCGGGCGGCCTGGGTCAGGTTGCGGCCGAACTGGTCCAGCACGAGGCTGGTCGACGGCGCGGCCTCGCCCGGCGCGGCGCCCGCCGCGGCAGGCTCCTTGCCCTGGTAGCCGGAGAGCAGCTGGATCACCTGCTGGCGGACCCGGTTGAGGTCGGCGCCGAGCTTGACCAGCACCTGGGCGGCGACGCCCTCGCCCTCGCGGATCAGACCGAGCAGGATGTGCTCGGTGCCGATGTAGTTGTGGCCGAGCTGCAGCGCCTCGCGCAGCGACAGCTCCAGCACCTTCTTGGCCCGCGGCGTGAACGGGATGTGCCCGCTCGGCGCCTGCTGGCCCTGGCCGATGATCTCCTCGACCTGCTGGCGGACGCCCTCCAGGGAGATGCCGAGGCTCTCCAGGGCCTTTGCCGCGACGCCTTCACCTTCGTGGATCAGGCCCAGCAGGATGTGTTCCGTACCGATGTAGTTGTGGTTGAGCATCCGGGCCTCTTCTTGGGCCAGGACGACAACCCGTCGCGCTCGGTCGGTGAACCGCTCGAACATGCCCTCGTGCTCCTCACGTGCCGTGCGCCTTGATGGTCAAGATCTTGGCGGGGCCGGTGCACGAACGTCCGGGACGGGCGTCCGTGCCTCCTTACTCTATCGTCGCTGACCGACTCAGCTGAGGTCGTGTGTCTCCGGTCTGGGTCGGTTCCACGTCGTTTTGGACAACCGTCCGCGCTCAGGAGGTGTTCCGGTAGCCCTGTCGCTACGCGCAGAGCGAAATCCGACCGGCCCGATCGGGGCCGTATCCCGCCCCCGGAGGCGCTCCGAACGCCCTCCGAAGGCGCTCCGGCGGCAATCGAAGGGCCAGTTTGCCGGTCCTGGCGAGCGCCGAGCCGCACCCGTAGCGGTTGTCCACAGGTTGTGGATGACTGCTCCACTGGTTGTGGACAACGCCGGTCGACACGGAATGCTTCCCGGGCACCGGAAGGCGCCAGACCCGCGCTCGGCGACCGTGGTCGGCCCCGGCCGACCCCACAGGCCCCACAGGCCCCACAGGCCCCACAGGCGCAGGTCCCAGCGACCCGCCGAACAACGGCGACACCGCCCGAAGCACTCACCGGACCGGCGGATACGGCGACGCCGGCCCGGAGAATCACTCCGGCCCGGCGTCGGTTGTCGCCCGCGGTGGCGGCTGGCCGCCACCGTCGCTGGCTGCCAGCGCTGCTGATCAGCGCTTCGCGTGGAACTCGTCGACGATCTCCTGGGGGATGCGGCCCCGGTCAGAGATGTCCTTGCCGGCCTTCTTCGCCCACTCCCGGATCGCCTTGTTCTGCTCCCGGTCAGCGGTCGCGCCACCCCGACCGCGGGCAGCCCGCCCACCGATCACGACGCCACCCCGGCCGACCTTAGTGCCGGCGCTCACGTACGAGGCAAAAGCGTCGCGCAATTTAGCGGCGTTGGCACTCGACAGGTCGATCTCGTACTGAACACCGTCGAGGGCGAACTTGACGGTCTCGTCCGCGTCCCCGCCGTCCAGGTCATCGACCAGCTTGTGAATGATCTGCTTGGCCACGTCCCACATTCCTTTCGAGCAGGATGCTCCTGCTAACGAGAGCACAATAACCCGCGTGCCGCTCGTCGCGTCAATAGGACGCCGTTACGGCCCGCCATGAGCGTGGCGGGCCACTCGGGGCGGGACTACTCGGGGCGGACCAACGGGAAGAGGATCGTTTCCCGAATTCCGAGGCCGGTCAGGGCCATCAACAGCCGGTCGATTCCCATTCCCATACCGCCGGCCGGCGGCATTCCGTACTCCATGGCCCGAAGAAAGTCCTCGTCGAGACGCATGGCCTCGTCGTCGCCGCGGGCGGCCAGCTGCGCCTGGGCGATCAGCCGCTCCCGCTGCACGACCGGGTCGACCAGCTCGGAGTACCCGGTGCCCAGCTCGAAGCCGAGCACGTAGAGGTCCCACTTCTCGGCGAGCCCCGGCTCGGTGCGGTGCCCCCTGGTGAGCGGGCTCGTCTCCTCCGGGTAGTCCCGCACGAAGGTGGGCGCCTCCAGGCTGGGGACCACCAGTTCCTCGAACAGCTCCTCGGCCAGCTTGCCCGGCCCCCACTTGGGGTCGACCGCCAATCCCACCTTGTCCGCGTACTCCACCAGGCGGGTCCGGTCGGTGCGGACGGTGACCTCCTCGCCCAGCGCCTCGGAAAGCACGCCGAAGAGTGTCACCGACCGCCACTCACCACCCAGGTCGAACTCCCGCCCGTCGGCGTGGGTGACGGTCGTCGAGCCACCCACCGCGATCGCCGCCTGTTGCACGAGATTACGGGTCAGCTCGCCGATCGTGTTGTAGTCCCCGTACGCCTGGTAGGTCTCCAACATCGCGAACTCCGGCGAGTGCGAAGAGTCGACACCCTCATTACGGAAGTTACGGTTGATCTCGAAGACTCGTTCGACGCCGCCGACCACGGCGCGCTTGAGAAACAGTTCCGGAGCGATTCGGAGATACAGATCGGTGTTCAAAGCATTGCTGTGGGTCACGAACGGTCGGGCCGCCGCTCCACCATGCAGCAGTTGCAACATCGGCGTTTCCACCTCGATGTAGCCCTGCCCGTGCAGTGAATCGCGCAGACTACGTACGGCGGCGGCCCGGGTGCGGACCATTTCCCGGGCCTGCGGCCGGACGATGAGGTCGACGTAACGCTGCCGGACGCGAGCCTCCTCGGAGAGGGGCTTGTGCGCCACCGGCAGCGGTCGCAGCGCCTTGGCGGTCATCTCCCACTCCTGGGCGAGCACCGACAACTCACCCCGGCGGCTGGTGATCACCTCACCGGAGACGCCGACCAGGTCGCCGAGGTCGACCAGGCGCTTCCAGGCCTCCAGCCGCTCCGACCCGACCCGGTCCAGCGACAGCATCGCCTGCAGCTCGGTGCCGTCGCCGTCGCGGAGCGTCGCGAAGCAGAGCTTGCCCGTGTTGCGGACGAAGATCACCCGACCGGTCACAGCGACCTGGTCACCGGTCGCGGTGTCGGTAGGCAGGTCGGCGTAGCGCGCCCGGACCTGCGCCAGGGTGGTCGTACGGGGGAAGCCGACCGGGTAGGGCTCGACGCCCTCGGCGAGCATCCGGTCCCGCTTCTCCCGGCGGACCTTCATCTGCTCGGGAAGGTCGTCGGCGGGGTCCACTGGCACGGCGTTCTGCTCGCTCACGGCACGCTTCCTCGTCACGGAGTTACGGGGGGTCAGGCCCGAGCGTACTCAAGCGGTCCGGAGGCCGTTAACGGATAACCCGCCCGTCCCGGTCAGAGGTTGCGCTCGTAGACCATCCGCAGACCGATCAGTGTGATCATCGGTTCGTGGTGGGTGATGGTGCGGCACTCGTTGATCACCAGGGAGGCGAGACCCCCGGTGGCGATGACCGCCCGCACCTCGCCCAGTTCCTCGGTCATCCGCTCGACGATCCGGTCCACCTGACCGGCGAAGCCGAAGTACAGACCGGCCTGGAGGCACTCGACGGTGTTCTTGCCGATCACCGAGCGGGGCTTGGTGGCCTCGACCTTGCGTAGCTGGGCCGCCCGCGCCGCGAGCGCGTCGAAGGAGATCTCGATCCCCGGGGCGAACGCCCCGCCGAGGAACTCCCCACGCCCGCTGATCACGTCGAAGTTGGTGGTGGTGCCGAAGTCGACGACGATCGACGGCCCGCCGTAGAGGGTGTACGCGGCCAGCGTGTTCACCACCCGGTCCGAGCCCACCTCCTTGGGGTTGTCGATCGCCAACTGCACGCCCGTGCGGACGCCCGGCTCGACCACGACGCTCGGCAGGTCGGCGTAGTAGCGGCTGAGCATGGTGCGCAACGAGCGCAGCGCCGCCGGCACCGTCGAGCAGGCGGCCACGCCGGTGATCTCGACGTTGTCACCGGCGAGCAGACCCCGGAACATCAGGCCCAACTCGTCCGCCGTCGAACGGGCATCGGTCTTGATCCGCCAGGAGTGCACCAGCCTGTCGCCCTCGAAGGTCGCCAGCACGGTGTTGGTGTTTCCGATGTCAATGCAGAGCAGCACGCCCCGCAGCCTAGACAACTAGTGGCTGCGCAGGTCCAGCGCGATGTCCAGGATCGGCGACGAGTGCGTCAGCGCGCCCACCGAGAGGAAGTCGACGCCGGTGGCCGCGTACCGGCCCGCCACCTCGAGTGTCAACCCGCCGGTCGCCTCCAACTCGGCCCGGTCGCCGACCACCGCGACCGTCTCGGCCAACGCCTCCGGCGTCATGTTGTCGCAGAGCAGGAAGTCGGCGCCGGCCTCCACCGCCTCCACCGCCTCGTCGACTCCTGTCACCTCGACCTGCACCGGCACCTCCGGGAACGCCTCCCGGACCCGCCGATAGGCCGCCGTGATGCCTCCGGCCGCCAGCTTGTGGTTGTCCTTGATCATGGCGACGTCGTAGAGGCCCATCCGCTTGTTGGTGCCACCGCCGGCCCGGACCGCGTACTTCTCCAACGCCCGCAGACCCGGCGTCGTCTTGCGGGTGTCCAGCACCATCGCCTTCGTGCCGGCCAGCGCGTCCGCCCAGGCCCGGGTGTGGGTGGCCACGCCGGACATCCGGCAGAGCAGGTTGAGCGCCGTCCGCTCGGCGGTCAGCAGCAACCGGGTCGGGCCGGTCACCGTCGCCAGCACGTCGCCGCGAGCCACCCGCTCGCCGTCGCGGGCCGACACCGAGACCTCGACGGTACGACCGGCGCCGGTCACCTCACCGACCAGCTCGAACACGGCGGCGGCCACGGCCAGCCCGGCGATCACCCCGTCCGCGCGAGCCACCAGGTCCGCGGTGTCGGTCTGCTCCGCCGGAATGGTGGCCACGCTGGTGACGTCGAGGAACTCCGGTCCCAGGTCCTCGACCAGGGCGCCCTCGATCACCCGTCGCACCTGCGCCGGGTCCAGCCCGGCCGCCCGCAACGCCGCCCGCGTCGACTCCGTCATGCTGATGTCCCCTCCCACTGCTGCGTCACCCGTCCCTTTGCCCCGATCGCACCGACCAGGTGGCCCAGCCACCGCTCGTCGGCCGTCGGGAAGTCCTCCCGCCAGTGGCAACCCCGGGTCTCACCGCGCGCGTACGCGGCGGCGACGAGCGTCGACGCCACCGTCAGCAGGTTGGTCGCCTCCCAGTCGGCGGTGCGCGGACGGCCCCGGGCGACACCCAGCCCGGTGAGCGTCGCGGCCGTCGCGGCCAACGTGGTCGCCGACCGGAGCACCCCGGCCCCCCGGGTCATCGCCCGTTGCAGGGTCGGCGTCACCTCGGCGGGGAGGACCCAGCCCGCGCCCCCGCGCCAGGCGCCGGTGTCCGCCGGTTGCGCCTGCTCGGGCAGACCGACCGCGATGTCCTCGGCGATCCGCCGGGAGAAGACCAGGCCCTCCAGCAGCGAGTTGCTGGCCAGCCGGTTCGCGCCGTGCACGCCCGTGCAGGCCACCTCGCCGCAGGCGTACAGGCCGGGGATGGAGGTGCGGCCGTGCAGGTCCGTGCGGACGCCGCCGGAGGCGTAGTGGGCGGCCGGCGCGACCGGGATCAGGTCGGTCGCCGGGTCGACGCCGATCGCCAGGCAGGACGCCACGATGGTGGGGAACCGGCCGGCCAGGAAGTCGGCGCCCAGGTGCCGCGCGTCCAGGAAGACGTGGTCCGCGCCGGTGTCCAGCAACACCCGGTGGATGCCCTTGGCCACCACGTCCCGGGGCGCCAGCTCGGCAAGCTCGTGCTGGCCCAGCATGAACCGCTTGCCGTCCGCGTCCACCAGGTACGCGCCCTCGCCGCGCAGCGCCTCGGAGACGAGTGGCTGCTGCGCGTGCCCCGCCCCGGGCACCCCCGCGCCGGAGGGCGTGATCAGGGCCGTCGGGTGGAACTGGACGAACTCCACGTCGGTCACGGCCGCTCCGGCCCGCATCGCCAGCGCCACCCCGTCCCCGGTGGAGACGCCCGGGTTGGTGGTGGCCGAGAAGACCTGTCCCATGCCGCCGGTGGCGAGCACCACCGCGCGGGCCAGCAGCGCGCCCACACCGTCCTCGCTGCCCTCGCCGAGCACGTGCAGGGTGATCCCGCACGCCGGGCCGAGCCCGTCCGGGCCGTCACCGGGCGCGCGCAGCAAATCCAGCACGAGGGCGTGCTCGACCAGCCGGATCCACGGGTCGCGTTGCACAGCCGCGTGCAGGGCGCGCTGCACCTCCGCGCCGGTGGCGTCCCCGCCGGCGTGCACGATCCGGTCCGCCCGGTGCCCGCCCTCGCGGGTCAACATCAGGGAGCCGTCCGGGTGCCTGTCGAACTCGGCGCCGATCCGGATCAGCTCCCGCAGCCGGGTCGGGCCCTCCTCGACCAGCACCCGGACCGCTGCCGGATCACAGATCCCGACCCCGGCGATCTCGGTGTCGCGGGCGTGCGCCGCCGGGGTGTCGGCCGGGTCGAGCACGGCGGCTATGCCGCCCTGCGCCCAGCGGGTCGAGCCGTCATCAATGTTGACCTTGGTGACCACCGTGACGTGCAGGCCCGCCTCGCGCAGGTGCAGCGCCGCGGTCAACCCGGCCACGCCGGAACCCACCACGATCACGTCGGTGGTCTCCACCCAGCCGGGCGCGGGCGCCGCCAGCAACGCGGGCAGGGCGGGGAGGTCGACGGTCGGAAGGTCCATCCCCCCAGTCAACCCGAACCATCCTCGCTCGGGGCGGCGGGGGCGCTACGAGTGTTGTGGGCGACCCCGTCCGGGCCGCGCCCGCCGTCCGGCGGTGGTCACTTCGTCCGGACCGGCAGGCCAGCCGGGCCCGCGCCCTTCAACGACACGCTCACCGTACGGTTGCTGAGCCACAGGTAGCAGCGGACGCCCCGGTCACCGACCTTCCAGCGCCCCGCCCCCGGTGGGCGGACCACCACACCGCTGCGGAACCGCAGCGCGGCGTCGTCCGGCACGCCGACGTAGCGACCGAGGACGCCGCGGCAGCCGGTGTAGAGCGACGCCCAGTCGGCCTCCCTGGTCGGGTACGGCCGGTCCGGCGCGCGCCACACCCCGACGAACTCGGCGTCGTGCTGCTTGCCGCACTCCACCGGGGTCAGCGTCTGTACGCCCCGGCCGGCCCCACCACGGGTCTGCTGGCAACCGAGCCGCAACCCGGAGGCCCCCTTCAACGCGTCGCGCAGACTGCCCGACCGAACCACCACCGTGGCCGCCGCCTCGACAGTGGTCAGCTCGGTGAGATCGCAGCGGAACCAGCGGGAGCCGGCCGCCCAACCGGTGCCGTTCGGCAGCGCCACGGACAGCCGCAGCCGACCCGCCCGCCAGTCGTCACCCAGGTAGCCGGTCGCCCGGGTGTCGCACTCGGCGAACGCGCCCCGCAGCTCGGTCGAACCGCCCGCCGGCGCTGTCGTCCGCTCCGCCGGAAACGCCCCCACGTGCACCGTCTCCAACCGGTGCGGACCCGCGCAGTCCACCGGCTCGTAGCTGGCCAGGGAGACCGTGTCGGTGAAGTCGCCGGCGTGACACACCCCGGCGGCCGGAGTGAACGCCGACGGCGCGGGCAGGGCGGCCCAGTCGTCGGTCAGGTCACCGTCGAGGCCGTTGGCGGCGGCACAGCCAGCGAGCAGCACCGCCGCGACGGCAGCGGCGAACAGGGTCGTCATGGCACGGCGCATCGCGGCCTCCCCCAGCCACTGACCGGCTTCCGCCAGCCCGCCAAGGGTAACCGGAAATGACCTTTCGGTGACAGACCGGAATCGCCTTACCGGGGATCAGACACCGGACACCGCCAGCGGGCTGGGCACCGGGTCACCGGCCGTGCCGGGCGCGACCGCGGCCGGGTCGGCGCCCAGCTCGATCACCCGGTTGTCGGCGTCGACGTGCACGATCCGTGGCCGGTACGACCGCGCCTCCGCGTCGTCCATCTGCCCGTAGGAGATCAGGATGACCAGGTCACCGGGGTGCACCAGGTGGGCGGCGGCCCCGTTGATGCCGATCACGCCGCTGCCCCGCTGACCCGGGATCACGTACGTCTCCAGCCGGGCGCCGTTGGTGATGTCGACGATCGCGACCTGCTCGCCGGGGAGCAGGTCGGCGGCGTCGAGCAGGTCCTCGTCCACCGTCACCGAACCGACGTAGTGCAGGTCGGCCTGGGTCACCGTGGCCCGGTGGATCTTCGACTTGAGCATGGTCCGCAGCATCGGATTGGCCTTTCGGTGGGGTGGTGGAAGAGTGGCGCGGCCGGGTCAGGGACGCGGGGCGAGGTGGATCGCCGCGTTGTCGATCAACCGGGTGGCGCCGACCCACGCCGCGATCACCAGTCGGGCCGGCCCGGACACCGGCCCCGGCTCCAGGTCGGGATCGGTCAGCACCAGGTAGTCGAGGCGGGCGCCGGGCGTACCGGCGCCGAACGCGGCGTGCGCGGCGGTCAGCACCGCCCCCGCGTCCGCGCCGTCGTCGGCGGCCCGCGCCCCGGCCCGCAACGCGGCGGACAGACTCAACGCGGCGGCCCGCTCCGGCTCGCTCAGGTAACGGTTACGGCTGGAGAGCGCCAGTCCGTCCGGCTCCCGGACCGTCGGTACGCCAACCACCTCGACCGGCACGTCCAGGTCACGGGTCATCCGCCGGACCAGGGTGAGCTGCTGGTAGTCCTTCTCGCCGAAGAACGTGAGGTCCGGCCGGGTGAGCTGGAGCAGCTTCAGGACAACCGTCAGCACCCCGTGGAAGAAGCCGGGACGGCTGGCCCCCTCCAACTCCGCGCCGAGCGGACCCGGGTCGAGGCGTACCCGGGGCTGGCCGTCCGGGTACATGTCCGCCACCGACGGGGCGAAGACCACGTCGGCGCCGGCCCGCCGGCACACCTCCAGGTCCGCGTCGAGCGTTCGTGGGTAGCGGTCGAAGTCCTCGTTCGGCCCGAACTGCAACGGGTTCACGAAGATGGTCACCAGCAGGTGGTCGGCCCGTTCCCGGGCCGCGCGCAGCAACGTCTCGTGCCCGGAGTGCAGCGCGCCCATGGTCATCACCACCCCGACCGTGCCCTTCAGCCCGGCCCGGGCCTCGGCCAACTCGGCGCGGGTGTGCACCACCTGGATCATGCCGCCACCTCGGTTCGCGACTGCGGGGCTCGCAGGACCGGCTCACTCCTCGCGCTCACAGCGACACCTCGGTTCGCGACTGCGGGGCTCGCAGGACCGGCTCACTCCTCGCGCTCACAGCGACACCTCCCGACCGCTGTCGGCCAGCACACCGAGCAGCGACTGCGCGTCCACCGGGCGCAGCCGGCCGGCGGCGATGGCCCGGTCCGCGGTACGACGCGCCAGCGCCAGGTACGCCGGGACGGACTCGGGCGCGGTGGCCGCCAACCGGGCCAAATGCCGCCGTACGGTCCCGGCGTCGCCACGGGAGACCGGACCGGTCAGCGCGTCGTCGCCGAGGCGCAGCGCGTTCTCCAGGGCGGCGCGCAGCAACGGGGCGAGGACCTTCTCCGGCCGGGACACCCCGGCGTCGCGCAACCTGTCGGTCGCCTCGTTGACCAGGGTCACCAGGTGGTTGGCGCCATGGGCCAGCGCGGCGTGGTACAGCTGACGATCCGACTCGGCCACCCACTCGGGCACGCCACCCAGGTCGGCGACCAACCGGGCGGCGAGCGGGCGCAACTCCGCCGGAGCGGTCACCCCGTACGAGATGCCGTCCAGACGGACGAGGTCGTCGGGCGTACCGGTGAAGGTCATCGCGGGGTGCAGAGCCAGCGGTCGGGCACCGGCCGCGACGGCCGCCCCCAGCACGGCGAGGCCGTGCGCTCCGGAGGTGTGCGCGACGATCTGACCCGGCCGCAACGCGCCCTGTTCCGCGAGGTCGGTCACCAGGTCGGCGAGCCGGTCGTCCGGCACCGCGATCAGCAGCAGGTCGGCGGCGGCGCGGGCCACCGCGACGGCCGGGTGACGGGGCACCTCGGGCAGCAGCAGGGCGAGGCGGGCACGGCTGGCACCGGAGTCACCGGAGACGGCGACCACGCGGTGCCCGGCGGCGGCGAGCGCGGCTCCCAGCACGGCTCCGACCCGACCGGAGCCGACGACACCGACGGTGAGCAGGCGGGAGGTGGGAACGGCGCGATCCCGCGACGCGGCGGGCCCCGAGGGGGCGGCCGGGCGCGGGCGCAACGGTGCGCTCATGGCGTTGATCCAGTCCTCGAGCAGGGGTACCGGTCGATCGCAAGTATGCGCCCGGCGCACCGAACCGGGACAAGCATGTGTGAAAACCTTCACCACCCCGGCAACACCCCGCCCGCACCCCCGCCACCCCGCGTCGATCTTGCACGTTCTGTCGGTGATATGCGTTGAATATTCCTTATGTCGCGACAGCAACTGCAAGATCGCCGGGTTGGGCTGCCGTAGGGTCGGCACGGTGACGCACGTGGAACGCGGAACGAACTGATGCCGATCCGGTGGCGGGACGCGATGAGCGGGGCCCTCTACGGGGCGGGCGGCTTCTTTGTCGCCGGCACCGGGCCGGCAGACCACTTCCGCACCAGCGTGCACGCCTCGCCGGCCTTCGCCACCGCGCTGCTACGCCTGCTCACCCAGGTCGACAGGGCCCTCGGGCACCCGTCCCGGCTCGACGTGGTCGACGTGGGCGCGGGGCGCGGTGAGCTGCTGCTGGCGCTCACCGGGCTTGCGGTCGGGGTTTCCGGGGAGCCCGCCCACTCCGGGCGGTCAGGCTTCATCCCTCCGTGGTCGGGCTCCCCGGAAACCCCGACTCCCACGACCTCCGCCCGCCTGTCACTCGCCGAGCGGGTCCGCTTCACAGCCGTGGAGTACGCGCCCCGCCCCGAGAACCTGCCCCAAAAGATCAACTGGACCGCCGAGATCCCGGACGGAATCACCGGACTGCTGATCGCCACCGAGTGGTTGGACAACGTCCCCCTCGACACAGCCGTGCACACCGAAGCCGGCTGGCGCTACCTGCTGGTCGACCCGGAGACCGGCGCGGAGACCATAGGCGAACACGTCACCGCCGAAGATCACGACTGGTTAGCCAGGTGGTGGCCCCACACCTCGACAGCCGCGAACAGCGACCGCACCGCACCCTCGACCGCCCCGGACACGACAAGCGGAAGCGAGTCGGGTTTCGGGGCAGCCCGGCCGGCGCAGGGATCGAGCCTGACCGCCCGGAGCCGGTCGGACTGCCCCGAAACCCCCCACCGCCACCACCGCGCGGAGATAGGCCGGACCAGGGATGAAGCCTGGGCGAGTGCCGTGCAGAAGATGGAACGCGGGCTCGCGGTCGCGGTGGACTACGGGCACCTGAGAGCAGGTCGCCCGGTGGACGGGACGCTGACCGGTTACCGGGACGGGCGGCAGGTGCACCCGATTCCGGACGGGTCGAGTGATGTGACAGCCCACGTCGCCATGGACTCGGTCGCCTCCGCCGGCGCCGCGGTCGCCCGGTGCGCGTACTCCCTGGTCTCGCAGCGGAAGGCGCTGCGGGCGCTCGGGGCCGACGGCGGGCGACCGCCGCTGAGCCTGGCCGGCACCGACCCGGCCGGCTACGTGCGGGCGCTGGCTGCTGCCTCGACGGTGGCCGAGCTGACCGACCCGGCCGGGCTCGGCGGGCACTGGTGGCTGCGCCAGCCGGTCGGCATCCCGCCCGAGCCGCCCGTGGCACGATGACGGGCATGACCACCGACGCCGGGGACCTCCGTGAACTGACCGTCGGCACCGGGGCCGGCCTGGTCGCCGGCACCAGCGACCAGCCGCTCGGCACCGACATGGTGCTGAACATCGGCCCGCAGCACCCCTCCACGCACGGTGTGCTGCGGCTGAAGCTGGTGCTGGACGGCGAGCGGGTGGTCTCCTGCGAGCCGATCGTCGGCTACATGCACCGGGGCGCGGAGAAGCTCTTCGAGGTACGCGACTACCGGCAGATCATCGTGCTGGCCAACCGGCACGACTGGCTCTCGGCCTTCGCCAACGAGCTGGGTGTGGTGCTCGCCGTGGAACGCCTGATGGGCATGGAGGTGCCGGAGCGGGCCACCTGGCTGCGGATGGCGCTCGCGGAGCTGAACCGGGTGCTCAACCACCTGATGTTCCTCGGCTCGTACCCGTTGGAGATCGGGGCGATCACACCGATCTTCTATGCGTTCCGGGAGCGGGAGACCATCCAGGCGGTGATGGAGGAGGTCTCCGGCGGCCGGATCCACTACATGTTCAACCGGGTTGGCGGCCTCAAGGAGGAGGTGCCGGCCGGCTGGACCGGCCGGGCGCGCGCGGCGATCGGCGAGGTGCGTCGGCGGATGCCCGACCTGGATCACCTGATCCGGCGCAACGAGATCTTCCTGGCCCGCACCGTCGGTGTCGGCGTGCTGTCCGCCGCGGACGCGGCCGCGTTCGGCGCGTCCGGCCCGGTGGCCCGCGCCTCCGGGCTCGATCTGGACCTGCGCCGCGACGACCCCTACCTGGCCTACGACGAGTTGAACGTGCCGGTGGTCACCCGCACCGCCGGGGACTGCCACGCCCGCTTCGAGGTGCTGCTCGACCAGGTGTACGCGTCACTGGACCTCGCCGAGCAGTGCCTGGACCGGGTGGACCGGCTGACCGGGCCGATCAACACCCGGCTGCCGAAGGTGCTCAAGGCGCCGGAGGGCCACACGTACGCCTGGACGGAGAACCCGCTCGGCATCAACGGCTACTACCTGGTGTCCCGGGGGGAGAAGACACCGTGGCGGTTGAAGTTGCGCACCGCGTCGTACGCGAACGTGCAGGCGCTGGCCACCCTGCTCCCCGGCTGCCTGGTCCCGGACCTGATCGCGATCCTCGGCTCGATGTTCTTCGTGGTCGGCGACATCGACAAGTGACGCGGGCCGCCTGACCCGTCACCGAGAGCGGCCCGTCTCCCGTCAGCGCCAGCGGGCCGTCTCCCGTCAGCGCCAGCGGCCCGTCTCCCGTCAGCGCCAGCGGTCGGTCGGCGAGGCGCCGCCGGCACGCGGCGCGTCGTCCCGGGGCGGGTAGCCGTAACGCTCCTCGACCCGACGCCTACCGACCCGGTCCGGCGCGGGTTCGGCCTGGCCGCGCTGACGCGGCGGGCGCCACTCGTCCGGCACCGGCACCCCGCCCCTCGGCAGCGCCGGTCGGCCCGCCGGCTCGTCCCGGTACGACTCGCGCTCCCCGTACCGGCCGCCGCCCTCGTAACGACCGTCGTCCTCGTGCCGGCGCGGCTCCTCGTGCCGGACGGTGGCCCAGCGGTCGGCGACCCGGTACTCGGTGCCGGAGGCGTCGGCGTGCACCTCGGCCCGGCGTTCACCGACCCGCATCTCGTGGCCGTTCTCGTCGTCCCGGACGGCGGCCCACCGGTCGCCGGCCCGCAACTGCGACCAGTACTCGCCGGTGTCGTCGGCCCGCAACGGCGGCCCGGCCTGCGGCGCCGAGGCGCCCGCCCGATCACGCCGCTCCGACCAGCCACGATCGTCCGGTCCATCCCACGACCGCTCCGGCGGGCGCGGTGACCTGGCCGTCGACCCGCGCTCGTCGGGTTGGGCGTACGCGTCGCGCGGATCGGTCCACTCCGGCTCGTCGGCCCCGTACCGCGGGTCACGGCCCGACCCGTCCCGCGCGGCGCTCCACTCCGACTGGCCACCCCGGGTCGCCTGCTGCGCACCCCGGGCGCGGTCGTCGCCGGCCCCGGCCCGGTCGTCGCCGTAGCCGCCCGCGGGGCGGTCGTCGCCGTAGCCGGCTCGGGGACGCTCCTCCGCACCGCCGCCCCTCGTCCACTCCTGCGCCGGCGGGGTCCACTGACCGGTGTACCGGCCGCCGTAGTGTCCGGCCGGCTCGGGCGTGCCACCATCCACCACCGTGTGCCGGGTGGTGACGTGCACGGTCTCGGTGTGCCGGACCACGCCGGGTCGGTGCGCCGATTCCGGGCGGGCGGCCCCGTACGCGGTGCCGGCCGGTCGTCCCGCGCCGTACGTCCCGGCGGGCGCCGACTGCTCGGCGGCCTCCCACGCGTACGCCGGCTCGTCGTCGTCCTCGTTCCCGGAGCGACCCCACCGGGACGCCTCGTCGGGACCCGGACCCGACACCCGGGCCCGGCCCGCCGGTGCGTCGACCGGCGCCGAGACCCGGCTGCGGGCCACCGGCGCGTCGTCGGTCGGCGGCTCGGCGGGCACCCGGGCCCGACCGGCGCCGGGTGGGTCGGCGCTCGCGGCACCGGCGAGGGCGGCGCTGCTGGCGTCGAGTCGACGACTCAGCGCGGCGACGCCCTCCTGGGCCCGTTGCGCCTGGTCGAGCGCCTGATTGCCACGCTGGGCGGCGGCCACGATCTCGCTGCGCAGCTCCCGGCGCAGCCCTTCGATCTCGTCCAGCAGCTCGTCGGCCCGCGCCGCGTCGCCCTCGCCGTCGGGTCGCAGCGCGATGGACAGGCCGATCAGCACCACCGCGAGAATGGCGAGCACCGCGGCGAAGCGCAGCGGACCGTTGCCGTCGGCGACCAGCAGGATCAGCGCCGCCACCGGGGCCAGACCCACACCCGCCCAGAAGAGCATGGTCAGCAGTGGTGGTTGACGCCGGACGTCAGGGGTGGCCGGGGCTGGCATGGATGTGCAGCCTACCGAGAACCGGCACCGGAGGAAATGGGTCCCCGGACGCGCGGACGCCCCTCGCCCGGTCCGGGCGAGGGGCGTCCGTGGCCCGCTCCGAGGGGCCTCAGCTGGTGGCGAAGGCGCTGTCCGAGGAGAAGATCAGGCCGACGCTGATCGACCCGTCGCGCAGGCCGCTCTTGGTCAGCGGACCGCCCTGGTCGAGCGAGGAGAACTTGCCCACCGACAGCCCGTAGGTCTTCTCCAGACCCGGCTTGCAGAACGGGCGCTGCTCGCACTCCGGCGGGCCGCCCAGCACCGTGGCGCTGCCGGAGCACTTGGCGGCCAGCTCGGAGAGGGTCCGCACGCCGTACTTGTCGGCGAAGGCCTGGGTCACCGCGAAGGCGTTCTGGTCCTGCGCGGCGGCCGGAGCGCCGAAGGTGATGCCGACCTTGTCGCCCTGGGCCTTCAGCGCGGTCACCGTCGTGTTGATGTCCGGCGAGGAGACCGGCTGGGCGTTCTGACCGTTGGCCTTCGTGTTGAGGAACTCGGCCATCGTCGCCGCGTACTCCGGGACGACCTGGACCTCGCCCTTCTCCAGGGCGGGCTCGTAGAGCTCCCGGTTGCCGATCTGCTGCACCTTGACCTGGTAGCCGGCGGCGGTGAGCGCGATCCGGTACAGCTCGCCGAGGATCTGGCTCTCGGCGAAGTTGCCGGCGCCGACGGTGATGTCACCGCCGGGGCCCTTGGCGATGCCGGCCGTCAGGTTGTTGGCGGACGCGAACTCCTCGGCGGCCACCTTGGCGGTCTTGCGCTCGTCGTTCACCGCCTTGTTGAGCTGGATCAGCTTCGGGGTGTCGAGCGCCGCGGAGACCTTGTCCAGCGCGGCGATCAGCTGCGGGTTGGCCGCCTTGCTGTTGACGGCGGGAATGACGTTGTCGGAGTTCTGCAGCTTCTTGTCGTCCTGCAACGCGATGAGCTGCTGCCCGGCGACCGGCGCGCACCCGGCGCCGGAGGCGTTCGGCTCGGGTGCGTCGGTGCCGGACGAGCCGGCGTCACCGCAACCGGTGAGAAGTGCTGCTCCGGCGATGGCGCTGACCGCCCCGATCGCCAGACGTGTACGTGCGCGCATGTGCCGCCCGCCTTCCGTGTCCCGGCGCGACCCGTCTCGGGCCGGCCGCGTGTCCGACGGGCGATCCTGACTCTTGGCCGCCCGCGAATATCCACCCAACATGCTCCGCAACCGACCGACAACCTGAGGTGGACTTCGTCACCACATCGTCACCGACCGGACCGGCGTGGGCCGTCCGCTCGACGCCGGGCTCACCCGGACGGGTCAGGCGTTGCCGGTGGCGTCGGCCGGTCGGGGCCGGCCCAGACGTTGCCGTCCGCGCCGCAGCGGTCGCGGGGTGACCATTCGTTCGACGCCGCCGAGGACCACCTCGGCGAGCAGGGCCAGGCCGGCCACCAGCACACCGCCCGCGACGATCTGCCCGCCACCGGCAGCGATGCCCAGACCGAACCCGGTCCGGATGATCTGGCCGAGGCCGCCGCCGTTGACGAACGAGGCGAGCGCCGCGGTGGCGATCACCTGCACGGCGGCGGTCCGGAATCCGGCCGCGAGATAGGGCACCGCGAGGGGCAGCTCCACCCGGCGCAGCAGTTGACCACCGGACAGGCCCATGCCGAGGGCCGCGTCCCGGGCCTCCGGGTCCACCTGCCGCACCCCGGTGTACGCGTTCGCCAGCAACGGCGGCACGGCGAAGACCGCCAGCGCCACCACCACCGGCGTCTTGCCGAAACCGCTGGCGAACACCACCGGAAGGATGGTCAGCAGCGCCAGCGTGGGGATGGCCAGTGTGGCGTTGGACACCAGCACCACAAGGCCGCCGCCCCGACCGATGTGGCCCAGCCAGAGGCCGAGCGGCCAGGCCACCAGGCAGCCGAGCGCCACCGCCAGGGCGGAGATCGTCAGGTGTTCGCCGAGCCGGTCCAGCAGGCCGCCCGGGTTCGTCCAGTTCAACGGGTCGTTGATCCAGACGACGGCCTGACTGATCGGGTTCTCCACGACTGTCACCGCGCCCTCCGGGTGGACCACGGGGTCACCAGTCGGGCGACCAGGATGAGCAGCAGGTCGAGCAGCACAGCGAGCGCCACGCAGAGCAGGGTCGCGGTCATGATCTCGGCCTTGTAGAGGTTGTTCTGGAAGCCCGCGAAGATCAACTGACCGAGGCCGCCGTGCCCGACGACGACCCCGACCGTGACCAACGCCACTGTCGAGACGGTCGCCAGGCGTACGCCGGTCACGATGCCGGGCAGCGCCAGCGGCAGGTCGATCCGGAACAGTCGGCCCCACCGGCCGTACCCCATGCCCTCGGCGGCCTCACGGACCTCCGGCGGCACCTGGTTGAGGCCCGCCACCGCGTTGCGCACGATCAGCAGCAGCGCGTAGAGGACCAGGCCGACGAGCACAGTGGTCGTCCCGGTGCCGAGGTAGGGGGCGATGAACGCGAAGAGCGCCAGGGACGGGATGGTGTACACCACCCCGCTGACGGCGAGGATCGGGCCGGCGAGCGGGCGGACCCAGTACGCCAGCACCGCCAACGGCAGCGCGATCAACACCGCGATCAACACCGCCCGCCCGGTGAGGGTGGCGTGTTCACGCACCGCGGCGAGGATCGTGTCAGAGTTGTCCCGCACGTACTGCCAGGAGAACCAGGGGTTACCCGGGTCGTCCCGGTAGCTCAGGCGGAAGGACATACGTGGACGTTACCCCGGAGGCCACCGACGTGGCCCGATCCCCTCGCGCCGCGTCGATCTCGTTACAGGGGATCCAGAAGCGCTACCCGAACGGCACCGAGGCCGTCCGGGACCTGAGCCTTGACGTCCGGGCCGGTGAGCTGGTGGTGCTGATCGGCCCGTCCGGCTGCGGCAAGTCGACGGTGTTACGCATGATCAATCGGCTGATCGAACCGACCGGCGGCCGCATCATGCTCGGCGACGAGGACGTCACCGACGTGGACCCGGTGTCGTTGCGCCGCCGGATCGGCTACGTGATCCAGAACGTCGGTCTCTTTCCACACCAGACCGTCCGGGCCAACGTCGCCACGGTGCCGGGCCTGCTGCGGTGGCCGAAGGGCAAGACCCGGACCCGGGTCGACGAGCTGCTCGACCTGGTCGGGCTGGACCCGTCCGAGTTCGGCGGGCGCTACCCGCAGGAGCTGTCCGGCGGTCAGCGGCAACGCGTCGGCGTGGCCCGCGCGCTCGCCGCCGATCCGGTGGTGCTGTTGATGGACGAGCCGTTCTCCGCCGTCGACCCGATCGTCCGGGCCCGCCTCCAGGAGGAGTTCCTCCGCCTCCAGGCCGAGGTCCGCAAGACGATCGTGCTGGTCACCCACGACCTTGACGAGGCGGTCCGGCTGGGTGACCGGATCGCGGTGCTCTCCGCGGGCGGCCACCTGGAGCAGTACGACACGCCGGCCGCCCTGCTCGGCACACCCGCCACCCCGTTCGTCAGCGAGTTCGTCGGCGCCGACCGGGGCATCCGCCGACTGGTGGTCACTCCCCTGGACCGGCAGTCGCTGGAGCCGGTGCCCAGGGACGCCGCAGCCGACCTGCCCACCGTCGCACTGGGCAACTCCGCGTACGACGCGCTCGCGGTCCTGCTCACCTCGGGTCGGGACCGGCTCGTCGTGACCGAGTCGGGCCGGCCGGTGGGAGCGCTCAGCCGGCAGCGCCTCCTCGACCTCGGTCGCACGCCCCGCTGACCCGGCCACCGACGGCGGTCGCGCCCGGTCTGGTCAGGCGCGACCGCCCAGGCTGGCGGTGCCGATGATCCACCCGGTGAGGAAGCCGTAGCCGGCGCCGGCGCTGGCGGCCTGTAGGGCGGCCAGCAGCGACGCCGCCGGGCCGAGCGCCGTCGCCAGCAGCCCGGCGAGCCCGGCGGCCAGCACGTACGCGGCCCAACCGGAGAAGAACTGGCTGACCGGGCCCGGCACCCGGGCCACCTGGGCGGCGGGCAGAAGATAGAGCAGCGCCACCGCGAGCACCACGAGCAGCACGGCCCGCAGGTCGGCGGCGAACAATCCGCCGGGCCGCCCGTCCGCGTCGAGCAGCCAGGCCGGCCAGGCGAGCAGGCGCGCGTAGTAGGCGCCGGCCGACGCCGGTTCGGTCTGACCCTGCGCCCAACCGGTGTACGCCGGACTGCCGCAGATGCCGACTAGCAGCAGCACCGCCAGGGCGCCGGTGCCGGCGGCCGTGCCGTAACGGCTCACCGGGCCCGAGCGGTGCAGGAACGACGTGATCCGCCCAGACCTCGAACCGGTGGCTCGCGCGGACCTGGGCTGCCCCGAGCGGCTCAGTGCTTCATCAGGTAGTCGATGAAGGCGGCCCGCAGCAGCGGCGCCGACTCCTCGTACCCGTGACCGGTCAGCTCGCGCCACAGCGCGTTGGCCTCGTCGATGGTGGGGCCGATCGAGTTCGGCGCGCCGTCCAGCACCGTGGCCTCGTCCGCGTTCGGCAGGTGCCGCAGCACCGACCAGTAGAACCCCACGTCACGCCGCTCCCGGGCCAGGGCGAACGCCCGCTCCCGCAGCTCCTCGGTGGACAGCGCGTCAAGCTCGGAGAAGGAGGTTCCGCCGGGGGTGGCGGCAGGTGTGTCGGTCATGTCGCCGAGCCTAACTGTCGAGATCAGCCCCGGCTCGGCGGACGCGGCGCGACGCGGGTCACCGTTCGTCGGTGTCCCACCGGCGAGGGCTGTCCTCCCACCGCGGGTCCCGCCACGGATCGACCGGTTGCGGCGCGGCCTGGGTGGGCAGCGCGGGAGGCCAGTTCTCGACCGGCTGCGGCTGCGGTCTGGTCCACCCCGCGCTGATCGTGCCGTCGCTGACCGGCTCAGGGCTGTCGATGCTGCCCGTCCGGGGCCGACCGAACGTCTCGACCAGCCGGGTGACCAGCAGGCCGGCACCGAGCGCGGCCCCGCCGACCACCCAGTTGCTCAACGTCCATCCGCGCTCCGACGCGTAGACCTGGAAGACGGCGACCAGGCTGACCGCCAGCAGCGTGCCGAACACGCCGCCCCGCCGCCCGTACGCGCTGGTGCCGGCGAGCAGGGCGACGCCGATCGCCAGCACCGTCCAGTCCAACCCGGAGGTGGGCGCCACCGGGCCGGGATCGTTTGCGGCGAGCAGCACGCCGGCGAGGGCCGCCAGGACCGTCGAGACGACGAGCGCCACGGCGGCGACGACGGCGGCGACCACGCCCCGACGACGGGCCGGGTCGGCCACCGGCCGGTAGCGGCCGACCAGCCGGCGGATCGCCCGGATCGCGCCGAACAACCCACCGAGGACGGCCACCGCGGCGAAGCCGGCGAACAGGTACCCGGCGCTGCGCCCCGGGTCGTAGTCGCCCTGCACCAGCACCGGCGCGGACCGGCGTTCGATGAACACCACCACCCCGGCCGCGCCGGCCAGGCTGGCGGCCCAACCCGGCACGTGCAGGAGCACCACCGCCAGCGCCAGGGCGAGGCCACCCACCGCGGCCGCCGCCACGGCCGGCCCGACCGACGCTGGCAGACCGCGATCGCCCTGCTCGGCGTAGTGCAGCGCGGCCGCCACGGCGACCGGGCCGACCGCCAGGTTGGGCGCCGCCGCCCGCAGACTCACGCCGGCGGCCAGGGCGAGCAATCCCAGGCCGACCGCGTCGATCAGCAGGGTGCGCAGGTTGCCGTCGCGCACGGCGGCCGGGTCCTCCTGCCAGAGCAGCCAGCCCACCGCCGCCACCCCCACCAGCAGCAGCAGCTCCCAGCCAAGATGCACACCGACCCGGTCCCGGCCGGGCTCACCCTGACTGGGGTCGTCGAAGACGTTCTCCAGAACGGCGGCCGGCACCCCGGACGAGGTCTCGGCCGACCGGTCCCGGCCCGCTTCTTCGTACCCCATGACGCCGCCCTCCCCAGTGGCCGGCCCAGGTCCAGCGTGCGGACGGACCTCGGGCGGCCCTCGCTCTCCGATCGCAGGCACCGTACCCGCGCCCGCAGCCGGGCGTAACCCCCTGGTCAGCGCTGGCCGGGGCGGCTCTCCCGCGAGTCCGGCTCGCGCTCGTCGTCCGGGCGCTCCGGCACCCGGCAGGACCGCTCCAGCCAGAGCGCAGCGCCGACCAGGGCCAGCGAGGCGAGCAGGCCGCCGCCCGCGGCGGGCCGGTCGTCCAGCGCCGCGCGGGTGGTCTCGACGAACAGCCAGCCGGTGAGCCCCGCGTAGAAGCCGGCGAAGATCGCGGCGGCCAACGCCGACGCCTTGGCCAGGACCACGAACCGGGCGACCATCAGCGGGTTGACCGGGTCCCGGCCGGGCTTGCGTTCGATCCGGCCCCGGGTGTTGACCGCCGCGTACGCCTCGAGCACGGCGAGGCCGGCCAGCGTCACCACCGGTAGCCAGGGCAGGCGGGGAATGCCGCTGTAGTAGAAGCTGCTGATCAGCAGCCAGGCCACCGCCGCCGCGGCCAGGCCGGCCACGAGCAGGGTCGAGATGCGGGTGGGGCCCATCCGGGACCGGTCCGGGCCCGACCCGCCCGGTGGTGAGGGCCTCGCCTGCGTCATGCCGGCCCGTTCCGCTCGGTCATGCCGTCGACTCTAACGCCAACTCCGGCCGGGGACGCAGTTCCAACGCGTCGTCCGCCGCCGGGCCGCTGGTCAGCAGGTCGGTCAGCCAGCCGTGACCGGGCAGCCGACCGTACGGCTGGATGTCGATCCACGGCCGCAGCACGAAGGCCCGCAGGTGCGCGCGGGGGTGCGGCAGGGTCAACTCCTCCTCGTCGCTGAGCACCGGTTCGCCGTCGTCGCCCCAGACCGCGATCACGTCCACGTCGAGGGTGCGCGGCCCGAACCGCCGCAGCGGGTCACGCACCCGACCCGCCGCGCGCTCCGCGTCGCGGGCCCGCTCCAGCCAGTCGCGCGGGGTCGCGGTCTCGTCCTCGACGAGCACCACGGCGTTGAGGTACGCGGGCTGGTCGGCGTCGCCCCACGGTGGAGTCTCGTACACCCCGGAGAGGACGCGCACGGCGTCACCGAGGGTGGCGACCGCCGTGCGCAGGTTGTCCAGGCGGTCGCCCAGGTTGCTGCCGAGCGAGAGGACGGCGCGGGTCACCGGGCACGCGTCCGGGTCATGGTGACTGCCACGTCGGTGAACGTGTGCGGCACCGGCGCCTCCGGCTTGTGCACGGTGATCGTGGCCGTGTCGACCCGCTGGTCGGCGAGGCACACCGCGAGGAGCCGGTCCGCCAGGGTCTCGATCAGGTTGACCGGCTCACCGGTCACCACCGCGACCAGGCGTTCGGCCAACTCGCCGTAGTGCACGGTGGCGGTGACGTCGTCGCTGGCCGCAGCGGGCGCCAGGTCCAACTCCAGGACGGCGTCGACGACGAAGTCCTGCCCCTGTTCGCGTTCGAAGTCGTACACCCCGTGCCGGCCGCGCGCCCGCAGGCCGGTCAGGTGAATCCGGTCCGTGCTCATGACTGCGCCTCCTGCCCGTGCCCGCGCGGGCCGGTGGCCAGGCGAGGGCTGCCGGTAGCCGTCCACACCGCGAGCGCGTCGACGGTGGCCCGCACGTCGTGCACGCGGACACCCCAGGCGCCCGCGGCGACCGCCAGCACGCTCGTCGCCACGGTGGCGGCCTCCCGCCCGGCGGTCGGCCGTGGGGCGCCGTCGGGTGCGGCCAGCAGCCTTCCGAGGTACGACTTGCGGCTGGCGCCGAAGAGCAGCGGGTAACCGAGGTCCAGCAGTTCCGGCAGGCGGGCGCTGAGCTCCCAGTTGTGCGTGGCCGTCTTGGCGAAGCCGAGCCCCGGATCGACGACCAGGCGGTCGGCGGCCACCCCGGCGGCCAACGCCGCGTCGATCCGTTGGGCCAGCTCGGCCCGGACGTCGGCCACCACGTCGGTGTAGACGGCCAGGTCACGCATGGCGCGCGAGTGCCCACGCCAGTGCATCAGCACCCACGGGCAGCGGGCGTCGCGGACCACGCGGGCCATGTCCGGGTCGGCCAGCCCGCCGGAGACGTCGTTGACGACGGCCGCCCCGGCAGCCAGGGCGGCCTCCGCCACCCGGGCGCGGCTGGTGTCGATGCTGACCGCGACGCCGGCGGCGGTCAGCTCGCGGACGACAGGCAACACCCTGTCGATCTCGGTCACGGCGTCGATGCGTTCGGCGCCCGGGCGGGTCGACTCGCCGCCGATGTCGACGAGGTGTGCGCCCTCGTCCCGCAGACGGACGCCGTGTCCGACGGCGGCATCCAGGTCGGCGTACCGTCCGCCGTCGGAGAAGGAGTCCGGCGTGACGTTGAGGACGCCCATCACCACCGGGCCCGCAGCCCGCACCAGATCGGTCACGACTAGACCGTACCGGTCCGGACAGCGGCGTCCGCCGGCCCGGGTCGAGCCCGGACACCGCCCCTGACATGGCCATTAGAACACGTGTACGATCGGACATTCGAGCAGCGTCAGGCAGCCCCTTCGCGGCTTGTCGCAATCCGGGGCGGGCCGTACGCTTTGGAATTGGCCAGCATGGAGACGGCGAAGCTTGGAGGGAGGGCCGAAGCGGGGGAAAACCGCCCAAATCTCGCCACCCTCTGTGGTGAGTAACGAACACAGGGTCAAGAACGCCATGCCCTGTGGAGCACTTTTCCCGCAAGGCTTGCCTATTGCACCGCCGCGGCATCGCCGGCCGCGCTATGGGGAGGTTCCAGTGATCGCCTTCGAGCTCATGGAGACGGCGTCGTCCGGCGTCGCCCACGCGCTCTCCACCCTGGCGTCGACTCCACTCGCGGAGCCGGCACCGAAGGGGATCGACACCAACGGTGTCGTCACCTTCTTCGCCAGCAAGATCGCGCCGATCCTGCTCGCCGTCCTGGGCGTCATCTTCATCGGCCGCGCCAGCCGCGGTGAGATCTCCAAGGTGCTGACCAGCTCCGCCATCGCCATCGTCGGTCTCGCCTTCATCGCGGGCGCGGCAACACTCTTCTTCGTCGGCGATTATCTGATCGACCTGATCTTCGAATAGGCGCGGTCACCAGATGCGGCTGCGCACCGACGACGACATCTACCGGGCCCGCCTGGTCTACCTCGGGCCGCCCGGCTACACCCTTCCGGTCCACCTGCCGTACGCCCAGTACGGGCTCTTCATGCTGCTGGTCCCCCTCTACATGTTCATCCACTGGCTGTTCACGTTGAAGGTCGAGCTCTTCCCCGCCTGGGAGATCGCGCTCGCCATCGTGACCACGTCGTTCATCTTCCGGCACGTCGACCCCGATCGGCCGGCGCGGGTGGTCATCCGCACCGCGCTGACCGACTGGCGACGCACCCGGGAGCCGGCGGTCGAGCAGCGCGACCCGCGCCTGGTCGGCAGCCGGATCAGGATCCGGGAGGAGCTGGCATGACCGGGCGTACGTCGATCGGTCCGTCGCAGGGCGCGGGCAGGGGCCTGCCGCCAGTCACCGAGGCGGTCGCATGAGCCGCTCCGCCACGCCGGGCTCCCCGGCCGGTCGCCCGCCCGCACCGACTGGTCACCGTGCGCACTCGTTCGACTACACCGAGGACGAGGACGAGGTGGCGCTCGACCCCGCGCTCGTCACGTCACCCGGCCACGGCGCGGTCGGCGTGTTCCAGCCGCCCCGACCGGTTACCCGTCGGACGCCACCCGCCGAGCCCACCACCGTGTCGGCCGGCGAGAACGCCGACATCGACTCCCCCTTCCTGGACCTGTTCGGAGGTGCGCGACCCGGCACGGCGCGAGCCGTCACCGCCGGCCCGAGCACGCGCGAGCAGCAGGCGATCCCGCAGCAGTCGCCGCCACCCAACGGCCCGGCGGCGGCGACCCGCGCGACGCCACAGCTGGAACCACAGTGGACTCCCGACGACCGGCCCTCAGCCGGCGAGCGGCGCACCAGCACGCACCCGCCCAGCGAAGCCCGGCCGCCCCGGCAGGCCGGTGACCGGCTGCCACCGCGCCAACCCGAGCCGGCCGACGAACCCGTGCCGGCCCGCCCGGCCACCGACGCGAGGCGGGCGCCGGGCGGCACGCCCGACCGGCCGACCGAACCGGGCCGGCCCGCGACACCGACCGCCCGGCCGACGACCCCGGCGGAGCAACCACCCGCCGCGGCGGACGCGCCTACCGCGCCAACCAACCGGACCCCGATCGCCCCGCCGGCCGACCGGCCCGCACTGGAGCCGCCGCCGCGCCGCGCCGCCGGTTCGCAGCGGACGAAGAGCGCCGGCAAAGAGGTGGCCGCACCCCGGCAGCGCGCGGCGAAGCGGCAGGACCGGCCGATCCAGCCGACCCGGGTCCGGGCCCCGAAGATCAAGTTCGGCGACCGGGACCCGTCGGTCGAGCTGGCCATCACCGAGATCGCCGGTCACCTGACCTTCACTCCGAACACCGTCACCGCGTGGTATTGGCTGCCCGAGGTCCGCTGGGCGTTCCGACCGGACGCCGAACGCGAGGCGCTGCTGTCGGCGATCTCCGAGCAGTACGCCGGCCTGGCCGGCTTCCGGCTGCACCTGCGCCGCACCACGCGGCCCTTCCCGGCCGACGAGTGGGCACGCACCATCGACGCCAACACCGCCGCTCCGCTCGCGGACGTGCCCGGCACCACCGGCTGGGCCGACCACCTGGTCGCCGCCCAGCGACACCTGATGGCCGTCAACCACGCGGAGGGGCAGACCTACCTGGGCGTCACCTTCGCCCGGCGGTCCCTCGGCGACTCGCTCACCGAGCGTCTACTGCGCACCTTCGGCCGGGGCACCGCCGAGGGCGAACGCCGCAAGCTGGGCCGCACCGTCGAACAGTTCGACGAGGTGCTCGGCGCGTTCGGCATGCGCGGCCGGCGGGTGACCGCCCAGGAGCTCGAATGGCTGCTCTACCGTTCGGTGGCGTTGTGCATGGCGCCGCCCGGCACACTCTCCCCGGTCACCGACGGGCGCTGGGAACGTGGGGACCTGCTGGCCCTGACCGAGCAGGTCGAGCGCTACCGCACCCCGTACGGCTCCACGGTCAAGCTGGTCAACCGGATGACCGGCGAGGAGCGGCACGTCGCAGTGCTCGCGGTCGGCCGGATGGAGCCCCTGGAGATCCCGGAGCGGCACGAGCCCTGGCTGCACTTCCACGAGCGGCTGCCCTGGCCGATGGAGATCTCCACCCGCGTCGACATCCTCGGCTCGGGCGACTCCTTCCGCAATCTCGAACACCGGCTGCGGATGATCCGCTCACAACAGCTCGACTACGCCGAGCACGGCATCGACGCACCGCCGGAGCTGGAGCGACTCGCCAAGCGCGCCCTGGTCATCGGGGACGAGATGACCACCGGCCTGCCTGTCGACTCGGCCCGCGCGCACGGCTGGCACCGGATCGCGGTCGGCGGCCGTACCAGGGAAGAGTGCCTGGAACGCGCACGCCGGCTCATCCAGCTCTACTCCCGGGAGCTGCGCATCTCCCTGCAGCACCCGAAGAACCAGGACTGGCTGGCCCGCGAGTTCATCCCGGGCGAGCCGATCGCCAACACCGGTTACGTCCGACGCATGCCGGTGCCGCTGCTCGCGGCGGCGCTCCCCCAGGCCGCGTCGAACGTGGGCGACCGACGCGGTGACCTGATCGGCCGGACCGCCGGCACCTGCCGTCGCCCGGTCTTCCTCGACCTGCACTTCCCCATGGAGGTCCGGGAACGCTCCGGGCTCGCGGTCTTCGTCGCCGAGCCGGGCGGTGGCAAGTCGACACTGCTCGGCGCGCTGGGCTACCTGGCCGCCCGCCGGGGCGTTCAGGTGACCCTGCTCGACCCGTCCGGTCCGCTGGCCCGGCTCTGCGCGATGCCGGAGCTGCGGCCGTACTCCCGGGTCTTGAACCTGACCGGCTCGGAGCACGGCACGCTCGCGCCCTACTCGCTCATTCCGACACCGCTGCGCAGCGAGTTCGGCACCGGGGCCGCCGGAGACCGCGAGTTCGAGATCGCGGTCTCCAACGCCCGGGCCGAGCGGCGGATGCTCGTGCAGGACATCTGCATGATGCTCGTGCCGCCGCAGGTCGCCAGGGAGGCGTCCACCGCCACCCTGTTCCGGCACGCGGTCCGCCAGGTCCCCGCCGAGGAAACGTCCACCCTGGACGACGTGGTGAGCTGCCTCGGGCGGCTCGACGACGACGCCGGCAAGGAACTGGCGAACCTGCTGCTGGACACCGCCGAGATGCCACTGGCCATGCTCTTCTTCGGTCGGCCACCGGAAGGGCTGCTCGGCGCCGACGCCGCGCTCACCGTGATCACGATGGCCGGGCTGCGACTGCCCGACCTGAAGATCGAGCGGGAGTACTGGTCGGCCGAGGAGGCGCTCGCCCTGCCGATGCTGCACACCGCTCACCGGCTCGCCGTTCGACGCTGCTACGGCGGCTCCATGTCGTCCCGGAAGCTGGTCGGCCTGGACGAGGCGCACTTCATGGAGGGTTGGCGTTCCGGGCGATCCTTCCTCGTCCGACTCGCCCGCGACTCCCGGAAGTGGAACCTCGCCGCACTCGTCGCCTCCCAGAACCCCCGCGACATCCTCGGCCTCGACGTGCAGAACCTCGTCTCCACCGTCTTCGTCGGCCGCATCGCCGAGGACACCGAGATCGCCTCCGAAGCGCTACGGCTGCTGCGGGTGCCGGTCGACGACGGGTACGAGGCGACGCTCGCGTCACTCTCGGCCGCCGACACCAACTCCGCCTCCCGCCTCGGCTTCCGCGAGTTCGTGATGCGCGACGTCGACGGGCGGGTGCAGAAGGTCCGCGTAGACGTCTCGTACGTCGACGGGCTGCTGGACCACCTCGACACGACGCCCGCCGCGATCGCCGCCGCGGCCGGAGTCCTGCCGAGCATCCCTCTGCCGGATCTGGAGGCGTGACATGGCGAGGGTTCGGGCGAGGATCACGTCGTTCCTGCTCGCCCTCGGCGTACTGGCCGGGGCCAGTCTCACCTGGCCGCTGATCGGCGCGGAGGCCGCGGCCGCCGCACCGCCGGCCGCCCAGGCCCGCGCGGACCTCTGTACCACTGCCGAATGGCAGGCCGACTTCCGCGCCTGCGTACAGAAGCTCCAGGCCGTCAGCGAAGACGAGATCAAGTGCCGTAACGCGCCGACACCGGGTACACCAGATTCGGGCCTCGCCGGATGGTTTGCCGCCGCCCCACCGGCGGAGGCAGCGAATGGGATCGCCGGCCGATACAGTCTCTATGGCTACGGGGGCTACAGCTACAACACCTATGACGTAGACGGTGGATGCGCATCGAGTGTGCTTCACCCGGACTACAAGTTCACGACCACGATCGCCAATGGCGAATTCATGGCCGCTACGGCAATCATCGGTGCATCGAACGCGCTGCGAGAGCGCGCCTGGGACCCCGGCTCCATGTGGGGTTGGGCGGACCCGCTGGTTGAGCAGGCGACTAAATCCGTCTACCAAAAAGTCTTTAGCGTCTTTGGCATTGTCACTCTGTGCATCGTGGGCCTCTATCTGCTCTGGCGGTCCCGCCAGTCCGACATGAGCAACGCGATGACCACCGCGGGCTGGGCGCTCTTGGTGATGGTTGCTGTAACGGCACTTGCCGCCTGGCCAGTAAAGTCGGCAAATATAGCCGACGGCGCACTTGTCACCAGCCTCGGCGTGGTGCACGACGCCGTGGGCCCGCAGGCAAAGGAGCCGGACCCAGGACGGTGCATCGATCCGGACCGCTGCAAGGATCTCCGCACTCCCGCCGTCCGAGCCAGCGATACCGCAACGGAAACGATGCTTTACCGAAACTGGCTCCGCGGGGTGCTTGGCTCCGCCGACAGCGAGACGGCACAGAAGTACGGCCCAGCCCTGTACGATGCTAAATCCCTCACCTGGGGCGAAGCGAAATCCATGCGCGTCAGCTCTGCATCTCGGGATGCAACAATCAAAGCCAAGCAGCAGCAGTGGGCGCGGGTGGCGCAACAAATCAAGGACGAGGATCCCGAGGCATACGAATACCTCCAAGGTGTGCGGGATATGGACCGAATCGGCGCAGGGTTCATCGCCGTGCTGGCGGCCGTGCTTTTCGCGATGTTTGACCTGACCGCATCACTGCTGGTCCTACTAGGTTTTCTGATCTTCCGGTGGGCGGTGATCGCGGCACCCATCCTGGGCACCGTCGGTCTGCTACGGCCTGCCAGCGCCGGCCTGCGGCGGCTAGCGAACGCTGTGGTCGCTGCGCTGTTCAACATCGCCATCTTCGGCACCGGTGCCGCCATTTACCTATTCGCCGTTGACTTGATCATGAATACCACCACAATGCCTGGCTGGCTGCAGGTGGTGCTGGTCTGGCTCTGTGGCGTGGTCGGCTGGTTGTTGCTGCGGCCGTATCGGCGGATCACCCAACTTGGCGGTAAGGACAGCAGCGAAGCGGTCAGCTCGGCCGGTTCCTGGCATCGCCGGTTCTTCCGGGACATGCGGACGGCGGCGCGACTGGACGTGGCGGAGCCGGGCGGCACTCTCGAGCCGGTGGGTGGGCGACGGCGGTCCCCTGGCACCGAACAGACCCGGCTACGCCCGGAGGCGCGTCGTGAGGATCCGGTGCCGGTGCCGGTGCCGACGGCAGCAGCCGAGGGCCGGCGCGCGGACGGCGTACGCCCTGACGGGCAGGAACGGTCGGACGAGGTACCGGCCGAGGAGTCCAGAGGCGGCGGCCGGCCGGTCGCACCCCGACCCCGGCGGCGACAGCCGGCCACCTGGACCGAGCCGGATGTGCCGGCGGAGAACCCGTCGTTCGTGGTCTACCGACCGGGTTCCGCTGAACGTGCACCGGATCGCACTGGACCTCGGGTGCGCTCAGAGGCACGGTGACGGTGATGCGACGGGCTCTGGAGTTTGTCTTCACCCGGGCGCTGCGGTCCCGGCTGGGTGTGGCGCTGGTCATCGCGGTACTCGTCCTCGGCGTGCTCGGGACAGCCCGGCTGATCTCCGGCCCGCTCGATCCAGGTGACGGCTTGAGCAGCCGTCCGAACCAGCCGATCACCACCGTGGACCCGACGACCGGTGACGACGGTGTGCTGAGCAGCGCGACACCGGCGGTGCCGGTGACATCTCCCGGTGCCCGCACACCCGAACAGACCGCCGACCGTTTCGCTCTGGCCTGGCTGGGTCGTCCCGGCATGACCACCGAAGAATGGCAGGCGGGTCTGCGGCCGCTTTCCACACCAGCGCTGCGTGACAAGTTGGCCGGCGTCGAGCCCGAGAGCGTGCCCGCCGAGAAGGTCACCGGCCCGCCCACCATGCGCGAGCGGACCGAGACGTTCGTCGAGTTGCTGCTCCCCCTGGACGCCGGCCAGCTCCGGCTGGAGTTGGTCA
This sequence comes from Micromonospora sp. WMMD1120, assembly GCF_029626235.1. Classification (NCBI taxonomy): domain Bacteria; kingdom Bacillati; phylum Actinomycetota; class Actinomycetes; order Micromonosporales; family Micromonosporaceae; genus Micromonospora; species Micromonospora sp. WMMD1120. The sequence continues at coordinate 1,604,296 of NZ_JARUBO010000005.1, forward strand.
GCGCCAACGGCGGTTGGCTTGTCGACGTGCTGGACTGGGAGAGGCCGTGAGAGACACCGGAAGCGCCGCACCCCGCCGCAGGCCAGTTCGACGCGGCGTGATCGCCGCAGCACTCACCGGAATTCTGCTCCTGCTGTGCTGTACCGGCGGTACCGCGGCCTTCTTTCTCAGCGGGCTGGGCGGCGACGACGGCGAGACCCCCAACACGCTGGCGGGTATGGAGTGTGGGCCGGTCCGACCGGTGGACGTCGCTGGCGACTTGCCGCGCTTCTCCGAGTACGGTGACGCGCAGATCCGCAATGCCGCCATCATCGTCAAGGTCGGCCAGGACATGGGAGTGCCCTCGCGAGGCTGGGTGATCGCGGTGTCGACGGCCATGCAGGAGTCCGCCCTGCGGAACCTGGCGAACCGGCGTGTGCCCGAATCCCTACGTCTGCCCCACGAGGGTGTCGGCGCGGACCACGACTCGCTGGGCCTGTTCCAGCAACGACCCGGTTGGGGGACCGTCGCTCAGCGGCTGACTCCCGCATACACGGCTCGGAAATTCTACGAAAAGCTCGTCCAGGTCGGGAACTGGCAGCGCCGGCCGCTGACTGCTGTCGCCCAGCGGGTGCAGATCAGCGCATACCCGGATGCCTACGCCAAGCACGAGGAACTGGCCAGCCGGATCGTGAATGCGCTCTCCGGTGGCGCCGCGCGGATCGTCGAGATCGACGGCGATGCGCTGTGCGACGCGGCCGAAGGAGGTGAGATCGCCGCCTCCGGCTGGACCGCCCCGATCCCCGGCGGGGTCGGCTCGGGATTCCGCACCGCCAGCCGCCCAGGGCACAACGGCGTCGACATCGCCGCGGCCAAGGGCACCGAGATCCGCGCGGCGGCAGCCGGCCGTGTGCTGGTATCCACCTGCGACGAGGACTACCGGGGCCGACAGGACTGCAACGTGGACGGTTTCCCCGGCAAGAAGGGCTGCGGCTGGTTCGTCGACATGCTGCACGCTGGCGGCTACATCACCCGATACTGCCACATGGTGGTTCAGCCCTTCGTCAAGAGAAACCAGATGGTGGCGGCTGGCGAGGTGATCGGAAAGGTCGGAAGTAGTGGCAACTCCTCCGGCCCGCATCTGCACTTCGAGGTGCATATCCGCAACGACCGTAACGCGTCCGGAGCGGTGAACCCGGTTCCGTTCATGCGTCAGCGGGGTGCCCCGCTACGCGCCGCTGAGTGAGGCCACCGGGGAAATGACCGGACCCTTGCCCGACCCGTTCGCCGACCAGCCGGACTGGGCTCCCCGGCCGCCTCGTCCGCTGGCCATCGTTCCCGCTACGGAACGGGTGGAGTTGCGCGGCCGACGCGTGCTCGTCGGGCTGCCGGGTTTGGGCTGGCGCGGCGACCTGCGCGCCGACGATCGGGTGGTACAGAGCGCCCGGACCTACGTGCCGGTGATTCCGGAGCACGAGTGGTACCGGGCCGAGGCCGATCAGGTCGAGGTGTTCGCGCCTCTGGTGCCGGTGGAGCGGGTCTGGGTGGAGACGGTCGGGGACCGACCAGGGACGGAGACGCCTCGGGACACCGGTATTCGGCTGGTCTCGCTGGACGGCCCGGCACACCGGCCCCCCACACCCGTCTTCGAGGCTGACGCCGTTGCCGGACGACGGGTGGTGCACGTCGAGGACGGCGTCGAGCATCGTGACCTTCGAGCGGTGACCGAAACCTACTCAGGCGCCGAGGGTGACATCTGCGTGCGGATCACCCCGGAGGTGGAGTGGTACCGGTGGGCTTGGCGTGGTCAGTCGCCCAATACTCTAGAGGTCCCGGTTCATTTACTGTGGATTGAGTGAGGGTTAGCCGATTCTAGAGCCGGCGCAGACGCGCCAACCATCTTTATCCTTGAGATCGAATCGCCACGTGTCCGCCAAGCTCTGTTGAATACCATCGATCGTGGCACTTCGCCTAATAACGGCGATCACAGAGGCGCCGGAAGTGCCGGCTTCAGACACGGCGACGTCTTCGATGTTGATCGAAAACGAGACGCCCAGTTCGTCTTCTCGCCTGGCTAGGTCACCAGCAAACTCGTCAAGCGCCGGAATCCCGCCGTCGCAGGTAAATAACTTCGCTCGGTTGGAATCATGGTTGACAAGCGCTGCCTGGAGGTAGCTGATTACTGCCACGTCCGGTGTACTGCGGTCCGGAGTCGACGCGCGGTCGTACAACACGTAGCCCGTGATGGCCGCGCCCGCGGTGACAAGCGCCAGCACCCCGGCGACGACGATGAGCACAGTCCGCATTCGAGGGCGCGGCGGCTGCGGCACCGGCGTCGGGACGGCCGGCGGCAGTTGCTCGCCCGGGGGCCGTTGGGCCGGTACGCGGGAGACCTGGGAACCGGCGGGGGGCTGCACTGATTCCACCTCCTGACGTTATCGGCTGGACGCCCCGGAGCCAATGCCTCAAGTCCAGCGGATCGTGACGGACCCCTCCCCAGCGGTAACATCCGCGACAACACCGGCGCAGCGCCGAGGCACCTCCCGGAGGAGCGCCCCCGGCTGGGATACCGTCTCTGCTCGGGGAGGGGTTGCCAACCTCGGACAGAGGGGGTGGACGCGGTGGCCGGTCCGAAGGCACGCACGAACCGCGCCGCTGCCCTGCACCGCCGGGCGGCGGCAGTCGCGGCGGCTGCTGCCGGGATTCTGGACGAGACCCGCCCGGCCCCGGCCGATCAGCGCCGCCAGTACGAGGTGGCTGACCGCCTGCGGGCTGCTGCGGCGTCGTTGGCCCCAGGTTGGTCGGGGGCGGCGCTGGACACGCTGACCGTCAACTGTCCGGCGGGTGACAGCCCACCGCGGTTCGTTCGGGTGGGCACCGCGGCACCTCTGGACGACGCTCGCTTTCCCGCGTTGGTGCCGCTTGTCGGCACCGGTCACCTCAGCGTGGATGTCGACGCCCGCGAGCCCCGGGTGGCGGGTCTGCTCCGGGCCGTGCTCCTGCGGTTGTTGGGTGCGGCCCCGGCGGGTGCCCTGCTGGTCCGCGCGGTGGATGCCACGGGGTCGGTCCTGACGCCGTTCGGCGTGCTCGCTGATGCCGGCCTGTTGCCGCCGCCGGCCGTGGACGTGACGGGCCTACGGGCGGTGCTGACCGAGGCGGAGCAGTGGGTCACCCCGGGGGCGAGTGGCCGGCGGCGACACGATCGCACGCTGTTGCTGGTGGTGGCCGCACTGCCGGAGTCGGCCGGGCCGAGCGATCTGGCCCGGCTCGAGGCGTTGGCCGAGCAGGGGCCGGCTGCGGGGTTGCACCTGGTGGTGGCGGGCTGGCCGCCGGCCGGCCCGTACTCTGCGCGGGCGCCGTTGCCGCGCACCACCGCCGTGGCGTTGCGCAATGCGTACGCGCTGCTCGGCGACCCGCCGGGAGCGTCCTTCGCCAGCCCGGGGTCGACTGGGCCGGGCGGCCTGAACTCGCCGGTCTTCGTCGAGCCGGATCCACCGGCCGACCTGGTCGACGCGGTCTGTCGGCGCCTGGCCGAGCAGGTGGAGGCGGGTAGCCGGTTGGCGCTGAGCGACCTGCTGCCGCCGACTGGCGAACGGCTGTGGGAGTCGGATTCGGCGGACGGGTTGACGTCAGCGGTCGGTGACGCCGGAGGGCGGTCGGTGCCGCTGGGTTTCAGCGAGTTGACCCCACACTGGCTGGTCAGCGGCCGGTCGTCGGCGGGTCGCGCGGCGTTCCTGACCACCGCCCTGCTCGGGCTCGCGGCCCGGTACGGCCCGGACGAGCTGGCGCTGTACCTGGCGGACCTGGGCGACGGTGAGTCCTTCGTGGAGTTCCTACAGACCGAGCGGGACCGGTCGTGGGTTCCGCAGGTGCGCGCGGCCGCGATGGCCGCCGACCGGGAGTACGTCCGGGACCTGCTCGACCAGTTGACGGCCGAGGTGCGGCGCCGGGCGGAGGCCGCGGCGCGGGCCGGCGGACAGCGCTTCGCGGAGCTGCGGCAGCACCAGCCGCTGCCTCGGATCGTGTGTGTGGTGGACAACGTGCCGCTGCTGTTCGCGGAGCGGGACCGGTTGGCCACCGAGGTGGCCTCGCAGTTGGACGGTCTGGCGCGGGCCGGCCGGGCGTACGGCGTGCACCTGGTGTTGGCCGGCGCTGGCGAGCTGGGGTTGGGTTCGCGAGCGGATGCCGGTCACCGGGATTCGGTGCTCGGGCAGTTCCCGGTGCGGGTGGCGCTTCCGGGCGGGGGCCCGGTGCTGGAGCCGACGAACGACTCGGCCGCCGGTCTGCCGGTGGGCAGCGCGGTGGTGAACACCGCAGGCGGGTTGGGCGGCCCCCGGGGCGCGATCCGTGGTCACGAACGCCTGATCCGTCACCCCGATCCGCAGGACCACCCGGAGGTGGTGGAGGGGCTGCGGCACGAGTTGTGGGCGGCCCGACCGGCCGGGTCGGCGCCACCGGTGGTCTTCGCCGGTTACGCCCGACCGCTGCTGGGCAACGATCCGCGTCACCGGGCGGCCCTGGCCGGGCAGGCGCACGGGCCGGCCGCGCTGCTGGGGCGCGCGGTGGATGTGGCCCGTTCGACGGTGGCCGTGCCGTTGGGGCCGGCGGCGGGGCGCAACCTCGCGGTGCTGGGCTCGGGCACGGCGGCCGGAGGGCTGTTGGCGACCGCCGCCCGGAGCACCTCGGCCCATCACGCGCCGGGCACCGCGCGCTTCCTGGTGGCCGCCCCGGACCCGGGCTCCCGGGCGCTGGCGCAGGCGCTGACGGCCGAGCTGGCGACCCGCCATCCGGCCGAACTGGTGGATCTGCCGACGCTGCTCGCGGACACGGCCGCCGAGCTGCCGACCTATCTGGTGGTCTTCGGCCTGGACCGGCCGGGCCCCCGGGAGCTGCCGGTGGACCGGCTGCGGTTGTTGCTCCGGGACGGGCCGCCGGCGGGGCGGCACCTGCTGGGTTGGTGGCGTGCCGTGCCGCCGTTCGCCGCGCTGCTCGAACCGGCGGGTGAGGTCGACAAGCTCTCCGCCGTGGTCGTGCTGGACGTGCCGGTCGCCCAGCTCGGCGCGGTCTTCGGGCGGCCGGTGGAGTGGCACGCCCGCCCCGACCGGGCGGTGCTCTGGGACGGTCCGGACGAGCGGGGAACGATCCTGGTGCCGTTCGCCGACGAGGCCGGGTGACCGGGTGGGGGGCGTGGAGGGTGCCGAGGTGAGTCCGCACGCGGCGGTGGCCGGGCCGGGCCGGCAGCGGGCCGCCCGGCCGGCGGCTGTCGAGCCGGCCACGGCGTGGGCGGAGTATCTGGCCGCGGCCCGACAGCTTGACGGGGTACGCCGCGGCGCCGCCACGGCGGCCGGTGAGCAGGCCCGGTCGGCGGAGGCGGCCCGCGAGGAGCTGACTGTGGTTCGCACCGGGCTGGCGACCCAGCAGGACCGGCTGCGCGAGTTGGGCGTACCCGCGATCTCTCTGGTGCCCTCGCCGCCGGAGGTGACCGAGGCGGCCCGGTCGATGTCGGGTGGTCCGGCGGCCGTGCTGGCGGCGCTGCGGGCCGCGCGTGGGCGGGCCGAGGCGGCGGACGCGGCCCTGGCCGCGCGCGGCCGGCTCCGGCCCGGGTCGTGGCCCGCGCGAGCCCGCAACTTCCTGGTGTACGGGCCGTTCGCGCTGCTGGTGCCACTGATCCAGCTTGCGGTGTACGCGGCGACGGGGGTGGGACCGGCCACCGTGGCGGCGCTGATCTGCGGTCTGCCGATGCCGGCGGTCGCGTTCGTCGCCGGTTGGCTGGGCATCGGGCGGTTGTTCCGGGTCGGTCCTGACGAGCGGCTGGACCGCACCGTGCGCTTCGGCGCGTTGGTGTGCCTCGTGCCGGCGGTGCTGGCCACCGCGGGCCTGCTGCTCGCCCTGCTCGCTGGCTGACCGGGCCGGGCTGACCGACCCGGGCGCGCAGCGGAACGACGCGGACTGACCGGGCCGGGCCGACCGAAGCGGGGCGCGCAGCGGAACGACGCGGACTGACCGGGCCGGATGGTCGCGGACATGGATCGGCCGGCCGCTCCCGGTGGGAGTCGGCCGGCCGTGGTGCGTCGGTGTCAGCGGGGAATGATCAGGGCCATCGCCTCGGCCCGCGACTTGGAGTCGGTTTGCAGGATGCCGCGGACGGCCGAGGTGATCGTCTTGGCGCCGGACTTCTGGATGCCGCGCATCGCCATGCACATGTGCTCGCACTTCAGCACGACGACGACGCCGCGTGGTTCGAGTTTGCTCATCAGCAGGTCGGCGACCTGCGAGGTGAGCCGCTCCTGCACCTGGGGCCGGCGGGCGAAGACCTCGACCAGTCGGGCCAGCTTGGAGAGGCCGGTGATGCGCCCGTCGGGACCGGGGATGTAACCGATGTGCGCGCTGCCCCGGAACGGCAGCAGGTGGTGCTCGCAGAGGCTCATCACGTCGATGTCCCGGACGATCACCAGCTCTTCGTGGTTGGCCTCGAAGGTGGTGCTGAGCACCTGGGCCGGGTCGACCCGCAACCCGGCGAAGAGTTCGGCGTACGCGCGGGCCACCCGGGCCGGGGTCTGCTGGAGGCCGTCGCGGTCCGGGTCCTCGCCGACGGCGATCAGGATCTCGCGGACGGCCTTCTCGATGCGGCCGAGGTCGACAGCGTCCTCGACGGGGCGGCCGGTCAGCTTGCCGCTGATCAGCCGCGCGGCCACGTAGTCCAGCTCGTCGTCGCCGTCGGGTTCGGTCGCGGAGACGGCCAGCTCCCGGTGGGGGGAGCTGGCCGTCGGGTCGTTGCTGCTCAGTGCGTACCGTCCGAGTTGTTGCTGGACGGCGACCCGCCACCGACGGACGCCTGCGCGCCGTCGGCCTGGGCCTGCGCCTTGAGCGCGTCCTTCTCCGCAGGGGTGAGCACGGGCGGCTCGGTGGACGGCTGGCGCTTGCCGAAGCCGTTGTACGGGGCCAGCGGCGGGCGCTTGACCACCCGGGAGCAGATCCGGGCCATGTCGGCGGTGGAGAGGGTTTCCTTCTCCATCAGCTCGAGCACGATGTTGTCCAGGACGTCCCGGTATTCCACCAGGATCTCCCAGGCCTCGTCGTGCGCCAGCTCGATCAGGGCCCGCATCTCGCCGTCGATCTCGGCGGCGACGGAGTCCGAGTAGTCCCGCTCGTGGCCCATGTTGCGGCCGAGGAACGGCTCGTCCCCGCTGGTGCCGTACTTGATCGCGCCGAGCTTGGAGCTCATGCCGTACTGCGTGATCATCGCGCGGGCCAGCTGGGTGGCCTTCTCGATGTCGTTGCCGGCGCCGGTGGTCGGCTCGTGGAAGACCAGCTCCTCGGCGGCCCGACCGCCCAGCGCGTACGCCAGGGTGTCGATCATCTCGGCGCGGGTCTGGGTGTACTTGTCCTCGGTGGGGAGCACCAGGGTGTGGCCCAGCGAGCGGCCACGGGACAGGATCGTCACCTTGTGCACCGGCGCGGCGTGCGGCAGCGCCCAGGCGACCAGCGCGTGCCCACCCTCGTGGTACGCGGTGATCTTCTTCTCCTGGTCGCTCATCACCCGGGTCCGGCGCTGCGGACCGGCGATCACCCTGTCGATCGACTCTTCAAGCGAGTCGTTGGTGATCGCCCGCTGGTCCTTACGGGCGGTGAGCAGGGCCGACTCGTTGATCACATTGGCCAGGTCGGCGCCGCTGAAGCCCGGGGTCCGCCGTGCCACCGAGTCGAGGTCGACGTCGGGCGTGAACGGCTTGCCCTTGGCGTGCACCCGCAGGATGGCCTTGCGGCCCTCCATGTCGGGGGCGTCCACCGGGATCTGCCTGTCGAACCGGCCCGGGCGCAGCAGCGCCGGGTCGAGGATGTCCGGCCGGTTGGTGGCGGCGATCAGGATGACCCCGCCCTTGGTGTCGAAGCCGTCCATCTCGACGAGCAGCTGGTTGAGGGTCTGCTCGCGCTCGTCGTGACCGCCGCCCATGCCGGCGCCGCGGTGCCGACCGACGGCGTCGATCTCGTCGACGAAGACGATCGCCGGAGCGTTGGTCTTGGCCTGCTCGAACAGGTCGCGGACCCGGCTGGCGCCGACACCGACGAACATCTCCACGAAGTCCGAGCCGGAGATGGAGTAGAAGGGCACCCCTGCCTCGCCGGCGACCGCGCGGGCCAGCAGCGTCTTACCCGTACCGGGCGGGCCGAACAGCAGCACACCCTTCGGGATCTTGGCGCCGAGGGCCTGGTACTTCGCGGGGTTCTGCAGGAAGTCCTTGATCTCGTGCAGCTCCTCGACGGCCTCCTCGGCACCCGCGACGTCCGCGAAGGTCGTCTTCGGGGTGTCCTTGGTGATCATCTTGGCCTTGGACTTGCCGAAGTTGAGCACCCGGGAGCCGCCGCCCTGCATCTGCGACATGAAGAACAGCAGCAGGAGCACGAGCAGCGCGATCGGCAGCAGGTTGACCAGCAGGCTCACCCAGATGCTGTCCGAGGAGACCTTGACGTCGGCCGGGCCGGTGACCCGGTTGGCCGCCTTGGCGTCCAGCACCTCGTTCCAGACCTGGTCGCCGGCCTGGTAGGGGAACTGCGCCTCGATCCTGTCGGTCTCGGTCTTGCCGAACTTCGTCTTCTGGGCGAGGTCCAGTTGGACCGTCTGCTCCTTGTCCTGGAAGACGACCTTATTGATCTTGGCGGTGTGCAGCTGGTCGAGCGCAACGGAAGTGTCCACCCGGTGGTAGCTGGGACCAGCGGTGAACAACTGACTGAGCACAACGGCGCCGAGGATGACCAGGATGATCCAGACCACCGGTCGGCGGAAGAAACGCGTACGTTCCATACTGTTGTCGAGCGCCGGAGCGCCCGCATCCTCCTGATCGACATCCTGACCGTCTGATGATGTCGCCGCGTCGAGCGGCGGCCGGAGCCGCCGTGCGGGCCGGCCTCGACCCCGAGGCGCGAAAACTGCCGCGCCGCGGTCATTCGACGGTACACCGTGTACGCGAGGAGTGAGCTTGCGAGCCCCGCAGTCGTGCACAATCGAAAGCCCGGGTACGCGAGGAGTGAGCCGGCGAGCCCCGCGCCCGGCGCGCCTCCGACATCGACGGCACACACCATGGGCAGGCCCACCAGCCCCGCGACGCGTACGGCGGGTCCGGGTTGGGACCGGCGTGGCGGGGAGTCCGGCTCGGCCACCCGAACGCCCGGTCACGCGGTCGAGGGGGTCGAGCGCGGAGTTTCCTCCGCACCACCGTGCTCCACGGTAACCGCATTCGCTGAGAGTGCGCTGAACGTCGGCTTGACGAATGCCGATACGGGTCGACCGCGCGCGGCCGGACGAACCGCCCGACCGGGCCGAGGGAGGTCAGGAGCGGGCGTACACCTCGGGCTTGAGCACCCCGACGTACGGCAGCTCCCGGTAGCGCTCGCCGAAGTCCAGGCCGTACCCGACCACGAACTCGGTGGGGATGTCGAAGCCGACGTACTTCACCGGGACCGGCACCTTGACCGCGTCCGGCTTACGGAACAGCGCGACGACCTCGACGCTCGCCGCCGACCGCGACTCGAGGTAACGCAGCAGCCAGGACAGCGTGAGCCCGGAGTCGACGATGTCCTCGACGACCACCACGTGCCGGCCGGCGATGTCCCGGTCCAGGTCCTTGAGGATGCGCACCACGCCGGAGGAGGTGGTGCCCTGGCCGTAGGAGGAGATGGCCATGAAGTCCAGCTCCGCCGGGGGACCGTTGCGGCCCAGCGCCCGGGCGAAGTCCGCCATGAACATCACCGCGCCCTTGAGGACGCACACCAGCAGGAGCCCGTCGCCCACGTGGGCGTAGTCGGCGGAGACCTGCTTGGCCAGCTCCGCTGTCTTCTCGCGGATCTGCGCCTCGGAGATGATCACGTGGTCGATGTCGGCGTCGTACCAGGAGCCGTCAGCCATGACTCCTAGCCTGCCGTACGTCCGCCGGCCTCCGTCGGCGGGGCCGCACCTTTTGGCGCGGTCCCCCCGAGGATTTTCTACGCGAATTATGCCAATCACATCAGTTGGTACGGGAACGCCATCGGCGACCGTCATCGCTCGGCTTCCAGTCCGCCGAGTCGTGGCTGTCAGCGGTGAGCCCGGCCGCCGAGGCGGCAGCGAGCAGGACGAGGAACAGGAGGAGGAACAGGAACTCCATGGCGGCGCTCACTTTCGCATGGTTGCTGTCGGTTTCGCCGCCGGTGCGCACCGGACTGAGAACAGTCTGCGCCCACTCCAACCGCCCGGACAGTGGCAGGAATGCCATCGGCCATCGATTTACTGCCACCTGTCGGGTTACCCTCGTCACATGCTGCGATCCATCGCCGTCATCGTCCTCGACCAGGTCGCCCCCTTCGAGCTCGGCGTGCTGGCCGAGGTCTTCGGCACCGACCGCACCGCTGACGGCTTCCCCGGCTACCGCTTCCAGCTGTGCAGCCCGGACGGCGCTCCGGTGCGTACCTCATCGGGCTTCCACCTCACGCCGCACGCCGACCTGGGCCCGGTCGACGAGGCCGACCTGGTCGCCGTCCCCGCGCACAGTCAGGGCACCACGGTGCCCGGCCCGGTCCTCGACGCGCTGCGCCGGGCCGACGCACGCGGCGCGCACCTGTTCAGCGTCTGCTCCGGGGCGTTCCTGCTCGGCGAGGCCGGCCTGCTCGACGACCGGGAGTGCACCACCCACTGGCGGCACGTGGACGAGCTGCAACGTCGCCACCCGCGTGCGCGGGTCCGGTGCAACTCGCTCTACGTCCACGACGGCCGGCTGCTCACCAGCGCCGGCACGGCGGCCGGCATCGACGCCTGCCTGCACCTGATCCGCCAGGAGCACGGCTCGGCCACCGCGACCCGGCTGGCCCGGCGGATGGTGGTCCCACCGCACCGCGACGGCGGCCAGTCCCAGTACGTCGAGGCGCCCATCCCCAAGGCGCCCGAGGCGCCCACCCTGGAGCCGGTGCTCGAGTGGCTGATGGGTCACCTGGACCGGACGATCACGGTGGAGGAGTTGGCCGCCCGCGCCGGCATGGCGCCACGGACGTTCGCCCGGCGGTTCCGCGCCGAGACCGGCACCACCCCGCACGACTGGCTCACCAACCAGCGGGTGCTGCTCGCCCGACGACTGCTGGAGGAGACGCCGCTGAGCGTGGAGGCGGTGGCCGACCAGTCCGGCTTCGGCGACGCGGCAGCGCTCCGGCACCACTTCAGCCGCCGGGTCGGGGCCACCCCACACAGCTACCGGACGACCTTCCGGGACCGGGCGCACAGCGGTTGACCAGGGCGCTCAGCCCGGCGTGACAAGCGCCAACCGGTCGGCCCCGCGGAACACCCGGACACCGCCCGGCAGGTCCGCCGGGCCCTGACCGCGCCAGGCGGTGACCAGGGCGTCCAGGGCGTCGACGTGGCGGTGCGACAACGCGCCCGGCGCGGCCCCCAGCTCCCGGGCCCAGGAGTGCAGCACCCGGCCACGCACCGCCGGGACCAGGCCGAGCAGCACCGGCACCGAGAGCCCGCCGTCGGGGTGCCGCGCCGCCGCCAGCGCCGCCTCCGCCACATCGTCGAGCGCGGCGTTGTCGGCGGCCACCAACCGGGCGGTACGCGCCAGGTTGTCCACCACGCCGGGCCCGAGCGCCCGCACCAGCGCCGGCAGCAGGTCGGCCCGCACCCTCGACCGGGCGTACGACGGGTCGGTGTTGTGCGGGTCCTGCCACGGCTCCAACCCGAGCGCGGCACACGCGGCCCGGGTCTGCTCCCGATCGATGTCCAGTAACGGACGCAGCAGCGGCACCCCGTCCAGGTCCCGTTGGGCCGGCATCCCCGCCAGCCCGCGCGGGCCGGCGCCCCGGGCGAGCGCGAGCAGCACCGTCTCCGCCTGGTCGTCGCGGGTGTGCCCGGTCAGCACCGCCACCGCGTGCCGCTGCCGGGCCACAGCGCTCAACGCCTCGTAACGGGCAGCGCGGGCGGCCGCCTCCGGCCCGCCGGGACGCCCGGCCACCGCCACCCGTACCGCCGTCGCCGACGCGAAGCCGACCTCGCGAGCCCAGCTCGCCACGGCCTCGGCGCGCTCGGCCGAACCGGCCTGCAGGCCGTGGTCGACGCTGACGAGCGCGGCGGCACGGCCCAACCGGGGCGCCACGAACACGGTGGCCGCCGCCAGGGCGAGCGAATCGGCGCCGCCGGAGCAGGCGACGAGCACCGGACCGGCGGACGGCAGACCGGCCAACGCGCGGCGCACGGCCACCCGGATCGCGGCCACCGGTGGGGCGAGCGCGGCCACTGGCGGGTGGTCAGCCAGCGGTCGGGAAGGTGCCGGCCGGGCCGTGCACCCGTGCGACCCACGCGTCCGGGTCGCCCAGCTCCGACAGCCGGGGCAGGGTGAGCGGCGAGCCGAAGATCGAGTTGAAGCCCTCCATGCCGACCCGCTCGACGACACCGTGCACGAACTTGCGACCCTCGGCGTACTGGCGCATCTTGACGTCCACGCCGAGCAGCCGGCGGATCGCCTTCTCCAGGGGGTTGCCCGCCTCCCGACGCCTGTTGAACGACGCCCGGATCCGCTCCACGCTCGGGATCACCGCCGGGCCCACGCCGTCCATGACGAACTCGGCGTGCCCCTCCAGCAGGGTCATCAGCGCGGTGAGCCGGTCCAGCACGGCCCGCTGCGCCGGGGTCTGCACGATGTCCAGCACGCTGGTGCGGCTCTCCGGGTCGCGGACCGCGTCGGAGAGCGTGGCCACCCCGCGCCGCAGCCGCTCGACCAGGTGCTCACTCCCACTGGACGAGGCGTCGACGAACGCCTGCACCTCGCTGAGGAAGTAGGCCCGCATCCACGGCACGGCGGTGAACTGGGTGCGGTGGGTGACCTCGTGCAGGCACACCCAGAGCCGGAAGTCCCGGGGGTCGGCGCCGAGCTTCCGCTCGACCTCGACGATGTTCGGCGCCACCAGCAGCAGTTGGCCCGGGTCGGCCGAGAAGACCTCGTACTGGCCGAGCACCCGGCCGGAGAGGTAGGCCAGCACCGTTCCGGCCTGCACGCCGGTCAGCCGGGACCCGATCGCCTCGGTCAACGCGCCCGGCTGCTTGTCGCCGGAGAGCCGGCTCATCAGCGGCGTGATCACCTCGCGGAGGCCGGCGATGTTCGTCGCGGCCCAGTCCCTGCGGTCGACCACCCGCACCGGCGGATGCGCCACCTGCGCCCGCAGCCCGGTGTAGTCGGCCACGTGTCCGGCCGCCTCGTCGGTCAGCCGGCGCAGATCGCCGACCACGTCGGTGGCCTCGGCGTACGACACGCGGGGGCCCGACTTGCTCAACGCCCCCGCGGTGGCGGCGGCCAGATCCCAGTCCACGAACTGCGCCATGGACCCACCGTACCCGCGCCGCGACACCCCGGCCCGGGCTCGCATCCGGCGATCGACGGTGGTGGCCGTTCGCGGGGGCCGTCGCCGCGGGTCAGCCGCAGCCGCAGGTGGCGAGCGCGGAGGTGATCCGGTCCAGGGCGGGTTGGGCGGTCTCCTTACCGCCGGGCACCTTGTCGGTGAGCACCGCGAAGGTCAACAACCGGCCGTCGGCGGTCGTGACGAGGCCCGCGATGGAGTGCACGCCGGTCAGGGTGCCGGTCTTGGCCCGGACGCTGCCCGCCCCTGCGGCGGTGCCGGCGGCGGTGCCGTAGCGCTCGCCGAGCGTGCCGGACCAACCGCCCACCGGCAGGCCGCCGAAGACGCCGGCAAGCTCCGGATGGTCCGGGCTGGCGGCCAGCCGGATCAGATCGGTCAGCAGTGACGGGCTGATCCGGTTGCGGCGGGACAGGCCGCTGCCGTCGGAGACGGTGATCTCGTCGGCCGGCAGACCCAGCTCGGCCACCTCGGCGTCCATCGCGGCGGCACCGCCGTCGAAGGAGGCCGGCTGGTTGCGGGCCAACGCGACCTGCCGGGCTAGCGCCTCGGCCACCAGGTTGTCACTCTCGCTGATCATCACGTCGACCAGCCGGATCAGCGGCGGGGACTGCACCACACCGAGTTCGGCGCCGGGCGCCGAGGTCGCGCCCCCGGCGGCCTGGGCGGCAACCGGGGCGGTACCCCGCTTCACGGTCTCGGTCGGCACCCCGAGCAGCCGGGCGAACGACCTGCCGGCGGCGAGGTCCGGATCGGTGAACCGCAGGGCCGCCCCGGGCCCGACGCTCGGGTCCTTGCGGGCGCCGTCGGTCATCAACGCGGTGATCGCTCCGCCGGAGCCGCCGGTGGGGATGTCGTCGTCCCAGCCGGGGCCGTAGACCGGGCCGGAGTAGACCGACCCGTCGACAGTCACGCTCGTCGGGGCGGTACCGCCGAGTGCGGTGCGGACCTGGGCGGCCAGGTCGTCGAGGCGGGCCGCGCCGGTGTAGTAGCCCTTCTTGTCGATCGCCAGGGTCGGATCTCCACCCCCGACGATCACCACCTCACCGGGCTTCGCGCCGGCCACCGCACGGGTGGGAATCCGGTGACCGGGCCCCCGGGCGGCCAGCACCGTCACCGCCGTCGCCAGCTTGGTGACCGAGGCGGGCACCGTGCCGTTGTCCGCCCCCTTCGCGAACAGCGTCTGGCCGGAGATCACATCGGCCACCGAGACGTTCACCCGGGGCCCCAGCGCGGCGGTGCCCACCAGCGGGTCGAGGGCGGCGCGCACCCCGTCCGGGCTGGGCATCGGGGCGTTCGGGTCCGGGCCCGCCAGCACGTCCCCCGGCGCCGGGTCCGCTGTCGCGCCGGCGGCGTTCGGCGCGGACCCGGCGTCGTCACCCAACCACCCGGCGACCGGGCCGGGTCGGGCGATGAAGACACCGACGCTGGCGAGCACCAGCACGAGCACGGCCGCCAGCACCACCGCCAGCCGCCCGCGGCGGCGGGGCGCGGCGGGAACGGGCGTCGGCGCGGCGCCGGCGGGCGCGGGCAACGCGGAGATCGGCGGACCCACCGGGGGGACGCCGGCGGAGCCGGGAACTGCCCGACCGGGCGCGGGGCTGACCGGCACGCTGGCGCTTCCCGCACCGACAGTGGGAAAACGACCGGTGTTCGGGCCGGACGGGACGTTGTGCGGGTCGGTCGGTGGGCGCCAGGGCAGTGGCGGGGGCCGCTCGGGCACCGTCTCCGGTGCCGCGCCGGCCGGCTCGGGGGTTTTCGGAAGGTGCGCCCCCGGCACCGGGACCCGCCCCTTGGCGCTTCCCGAGCCGGATCGTCCGGTACCGGGCGCGGAGCCCCTGTCCGGACGGTAGTGTGAATCTTCCCTCCCCACGACCCCCTCCTCCCCCAGCGAAAATCGGCTTGGGTGACACTACTTCGGTCCGAAGACTATGCGGCGGCCGGAGTCGGCGGGTGGGCATTTGACCTGTCCGAGGGCCGCCATTGTTTCCGTAAGCCAGCGTGGGCAGACGAGGGAGCGTGCAGATGGATTTCGACGTGACGGTTGAGATCCCCAAGGGTCACCGAAACAAGTACGAGGTGGACCACGCGACCGGCCGGATCCGGCTGGACCGCACCCTCTTCACGTCCACCCAGTACCCGGCCGACTACGGGTTCATCGAGGGCACCCTCGGCGAGGACGGCGACCCGCTGGACGCCCTGGTGCTGGTCCCCGAGCCGACCTTCCCGGGCTGCCTGATCCGCTGCCGCACCATCGGCATGTTCCGGATGACCGACGAGAAGGGCGGGGACGACAAGGTCCTCTGCGTGCCCTACGAGGACCCCCGGCAGGAGCACCTGCGCGACATCCACCACCTGGGCGAGTTCGACCGCCTGGAGATCCAGCACTTCTTCGAGGTCTACAAGGACCTGGAGCCCGGCAAGTCGGTGGAGGGCGCGACCTGGGTCGGCCGCGTCGAGGCCGAGGCCGAGATCCAGGCCTCCTACCGGCGGGCCCGGGAGGCCGAGGCACGCGGCGAATCCACCCACTGACGGCATCTGACGCACCGGGCCCGGGGGCCGCTCAACCGAGCAGCCCTCGGGCTTTGTCGTACAGGTCGAGCACCGCGCAGGCGATCGGCACCACCGCCACCACCAGGGCCGTGTCGGTGAGGTCCGCGACCCTGCCCAGGTACGGCGAGACGGGCCGCCGGGCGTACCCGGTGCCGGCGGCGACCGTCACCAGGGCCAACGCCGTGCCGCCCAGGACCAGCGTCAACCGTCCGGCGTCGTCGGCCCGGCCGACCAGTACGGCACCCAGCACCGCGTAGCCGGCGAGCCCGGCGAGCACCGTCGGCACCCGGTGCCGCACCGCCACGAACAGCCGCGACCGCAGCAGCAGCACGGCCGAGGTGACCGCCACCAGCACCCGGCCAGCCGTCGCGCCCGAGACCCCGAGAACGACAGCAGCGGCCACCGCCAGCAGCGCGTGCCCGATCAGCATCCCGGTCAGGATCTCCTCGGTACGGATCACCGCGGCGTGCACCCGGCTCCGCTGCGGCAGGTCCCGGGGCCGCTCCGGCGCCTCCGTCGGAGTCGAGGTCGGCAGCGTGATCGGCGGTAGCGGCAGCTTGCCGAGCCGGATCGCCAGCAGCGGGATCACGCCGATGGCGAACACCAGCGCGCTGAGCAGCACCGCCGCCGTGCCGGACGGGGTCATCAGCAGCCCGCCGAGCGCGGCGCCGACGCCGACCAGCCCGACCGTGACACCGGCGACGAAGACCCGCAGCCGGCTGGCCACGCCGAGCAGACCGATCAGCGCCACCAGCAGCAGCGCGACCGAACCGGCCAGCAGCTCGGGAGCGCCCACCCAGCGGGCCGGGCCGAACGGTCCGACCGGGTCGCCGGAGCCGACCGCGAGCGCGCCGGCAGTGAAGGCGTAGGGCAGCGCGTAGCCGCCGAGCGTCGCCCCGGCGGCGCCGTCGCCGTTGGCGCGGGAGAAGACCGTGCCGGCCACGGTGAGCACCAGCGCCACGGCGGCGGCCGCCAGCCAACCGTTGCGGTGCGCCGGACCACCGGCGAACAGCGCGAGCAGCCCGACGGCGAGCGGCACGGCGGCGCCGGCCAGACCGGCCGCCCGGGTGGCGGTGGGTGACCAGGCCCCACCGCGGCGGCGGGCGCCGTCGGCGATCGCCTCGATGACGTCGTCGTACTCCAGCTCGGGCCAGTGGGCGCGGGCCGGCACGAGGTGCAGCACCTCGCCGTCGCGGACCCCCTGCGGCAGCAGCGCCTGGGCCGTCACCAGCGGCGCGCCGTCGGTACGGCGAAGCACCCAACCGCCGTGCTGCTCACCGTCGTCGGCCAGCCCGACCCCGGCGTGCCGGAGCACGTCCGGCAGCAGTTCGGCCAGGGGCGTCTGCTCCGGCAGGGCGACGTCCACCCGTCGTTGCGGCGCGCTGATGGTGACGCGGGCCAAGCCGGTTGTCATCGACTGGTCTCCATATCGACTGGGATCGGAGGCTGCGCGGACGACAGGACTTTACCTACGATGAGCCAGGCTCGGGTTACCCAGCGCTGTCAGGAGGGCGCGTGTCCACCGTCGTCATCAAGCGCCCGCCGCGTCGACCGGCACCGGAGATTCCCGGCGGTGAGTTGGCGGTGGAGGCGCCACCGGAGATCCCTGTGGTGGCCGGCGGGCGATGGCAGCAGATGTTCATGCTGCTGCCCATGCTGGGTGGCACCGTGGCGATGGCGATGATGTTCGGTCGGGGCGGTGGCGCCTACTCGTACGTCGTGGGTGGGATGTTCGGCCTGTCCTCGTTGGCGATGCTGGTGACCTCCTGGGGCAGCGCCTCCGGGACCCCGAAGAAGTCCGAGATGATGGCCGCGCGCCGGGAGTACCTGCGCCACCTGGCCACGCTGCGTCGGCGGGTCCGGCGCACGGCCGGGCAGCAGCGGGCCGGGCTCTACTACCGGCACCCGGACCCGGGCGGGCTCTGGTCGACGGTGGACAGCCACCGGGTCTGGGAACGACGCCCCGCCGACCCGGACTTCGCGGTGGTCCGCGTCGCCGTCGGGCCACAGACCCTGGCCACGCCGCTCGTCCCGCCGGTCACCCGCCCGCTGGAGGAGCTGGAGCCGATGACCGCCGGCGCGCTGCGCCGCTTCCTGGACACGTACTCCGTGGTGCCGGACCTGCCGGTGGCGCTGTCGTTGCGCAGCTTCGCCCGGGTGCACGTGCGGCCGGCCGGCCGCGCCGGCGCGACCACCGCGACCGCCGGCGGTCCGCCCACCGGTGACCCGGCGGCGCAGGCGCTGGTCCGGGCCGTGCTGACCCAACTGGCGGTCTTCCACGCCCCCGACGAACTGCTCGTCGCGGTGTGCGCGGGGCCGGAGCGCCGCGCCCGCTGGGAGTGGGTGAAGTGGCTCCCGCACGCCCACCACCCCGGCCGCACCGACGCGCTCGGGCCGGTACGCCTGGTCACCAGCTCCGCCGCCGAACTGGAGGCGCTGCTGGCGGACGTGCTGGCCAGCCGGTCGCGGTTCAGCCCGACCGGCCCGGCCACCGACGGCCCGCACGTGGTGGTGGTCCTCGACGGCGGGGACCTCACCGGCGCGAGTGACCTGACCGGTGACGGCGGCATCGACGCGGTCACCGTGCTGGACCTGGACACCCCACCGCCCCGCCTGCTGGACCGGTACGCGCTGCTGCTGGAGCTGCACGGCCGTCGGCTGCACTCGTTCTCGTCGGACGGGCACGCCGAGGTGGGCACCGCCGACCAGTTGGAGCTGGCCGACGCGGAGGCGGTGGCCCGCCGGTTGGCGCCGCTGCGGCTCGCCGGCGCGGCCCGCGGCCCGGACGCGCCGCTCCAGGCCGACCTGGGCCTCCCCGAGTTGCTCGGTCTCGGTGACCCGGAGAGTTTCACAGCGGAACAGGGCTGGTTGCCACGCTCGGCACGGGACCGGCTGCGGGTGCCGATCGGGGTGGGCGCGGACGGCGGGGCGATCGAACTGGACCTGAAGGAGTCCGCCCAGGACGGGATGGGCCCGCACGGCCTGTTGATCGGGGCGACCGGTTCCGGAAAGTCCGAGCTGCTCCGCACGCTGGTGCTCGGGCTCGCCGCCACGCACAGCTCCGAGCAGCTCAACTTCGTGCTCGTCGACTTCAAGGGCGGCGCCACCTTCGCCTCGTTCGACAGGCTGCCGCACACCGCTGCCGTGATCACCAATCTGGCCGACGCGTTGCCCCTGGTCGACCGGATGGTGGACGCCATCAACGGCGAGCTGGTCCGCCGCCAGGAGTTGCTGCGGCGCGCCGGCAACTTCGCCAGCGTGCGCGACTACGAGCGGGCCCGCTCGGCGGGCAGCCCGCTCGCCCCGCTGCCGTCGCTCCTGCTGATCTGCGACGAGTTCTCCGAGCTGCTCTCCGCCAAGCCCGACTTCATCGACCTGTTCGTGCAGATCGGCCGGCTGGGCCGCTCGCTGGGCGTACACCTGTTGCTGGCCAGCCAGCGGTTGGAGGAGGGGCGGCTGCGCGGGTTGGACACGCACCTGTCGTACCGGATCGGGTTGCGCACCTTCTCCGCGCTGGAGTCCCGCACCGTGCTGGGGGTGGCGGACGCGCACGAGCTGCCCCGCTCGCCGGGCCACGGCTACCTGCGCGCCGGCACCGACCCGCTGGTCCGGTTCAAGGCCGCGTACGTCTCCGGCGCCGTCCGCCGGCGGGCCGCGACCGGCGGCGGCGTCGCGGAGGGGAACGCCCGGCTGCTCACGTTCACCACCCACGTCGTGCCGGTGCCCGAGCCGGCGGTCCCGGCGGCGCCCACCCCGGCCGAGGACGAGGCCCGGGAGACGCTGCTCGACCTTCTGGTCGACCGGCTCGTCGGGCAGGGCCCCCCGGCGCACCAGGTCTGGCTTCCGCCGCTCGGGCAGCCGCCGGCCCTCGACGAACTCCTCGGCCCGGTCGAGGTGGACCCGAAGCGCGGGCTCACCGTCGGCAACCCGGAGCTGCACGGCGCGCTCGGCGTGCCGCTCGCCCTGGTGGACAGGCCGTTGGAGCAACGCCGTGACCTCCTCTGGCTGGCGCTGGACGGCGCGGCCGGGCACGTCGCGGTGGTGGGCGCGCCGCAGAGCGGCAAGTCCACAGCGCTGCGGACGCTGGTGTGCGCGCTGGCGCTCACCCACACACCGGCCGAGGTGCAGGTCTACTGCCTGGACTTCGGCGGTGGCGGGCTGGCCGCGCTGCGCGATCTCCCGCACGTGGGCGGGGTGACCGGCCGCGCCGACCCGACCGCCGTACGACGGACCGTCGGCGAGATGACCACGGTGCTGGCCGACCGGGAACGCCGCTTCGCGGAGTCGGGTGTGGAGTCGATGGCCGCGTACCGGCAGCGGCGGGCGGCGGCGGCCGGGCAGCCGGGCGGTGATCCGTTCGGTGACGTGTTCCTGGTGATCGACGGTTGGAGCACCCTGCGCAGCGAGTACGACGACCTGGAGCCGCTGGTCACCGACCTGGCCACCCGGGGTCTGTCGTACGGCGTGCACGTGGTCGCCACCGCGCTGCGCTGGCTGGACTTCCGTCCGGCGATCCGGGACCTGTTCGGCTCCCGGCTGGAGTTGCGCCTCGGCGACCCGGCCGACTCGCTGGTGGCCAGACGTGCGGCGGCGAACGTGCCGGAGCGCCCCGGCCGGGGGGTGACGGCCGAGAGCCTGCACTTCCTCACCGCGCTGCCGCAGCTCGGCACCGCCGGTGCGGACACCGCCGACCTGGTCAAGCGCGCCGCCGAGGGGTGGGCGGGCGCACCGGCGCCCTGGGTGCGACTGCTCCCGCCGGTGCTGCCGTACGCCGATCTGGACCTCGCCGCGACGACCGGGCTGCGACTACCGATCGGTGTCGCGGAGGCGGACCTGCGTCCGGTGCTGCTCGACTTCGCCACCGAGCCGCACTTCGTGGTCTTCGGCGACTCGGAGTGCGGCAAGTCCTCGTTCCTGCGCGCGCTGGCCACGTCGATCGTCACCCGGTTCACGCCCGAGCAGGCCCGGGTGATCCTCGTCGACTACCGACGCAGCCTGCTC
Source organism: Micromonospora sp. WMMD1120 (assembly GCF_029626235.1). NCBI lineage: Bacteria > Bacillati > Actinomycetota > Actinomycetes > Micromonosporales > Micromonosporaceae > Micromonospora > Micromonospora sp. WMMD1120. Next base: position 1,625,200 of record NZ_JARUBO010000005.1, read on the forward strand.
GGCGCCATCGAGACGCCGCATCTGATCGGGTACGGCACCGCTGCCGCGCACACCACCGACCTGATCGAGTCGGCGGCGGGTTACCTGGAGCGACGGGCGCCCGGGCCGGAGGTCACGCCGCAGCAGCTGCGGGACCGCTCCTGGTGGTCGGGGCCGGAGCTGTTCGTGCTGGTGGACGATTACGACCTGGTGGCGGCGGGGCCGGCGAACCCGTTGCGGGCGCTGGAGGAGCACCTGCCGCACGCCCGGGACATCGGACTGCACCTGGTGCTGGCCCGCCGCTCCGGTGGCGCGGGCCGGGCCCAGTACGAGCCGATCGTGCAGCGACTGCGGGAGTTGTCCACCTCCGGTCTGGTGATGGCGGGCAGCCCCGAGGAGGGCGCGCTCGTCGGGTCGGTGCGGCCCGGCCCGCTGCCACCGGGGCGTGGTCGGCTGGTCACCAGGCGGGAGGGCGTACGCCTCGTTCAGCTCGCACAACTACCGCCATCCTGACCTGACTCGCCAGTTCTTCCCGTGACTGGTGGGAAAACCGGTAATCTCCGATCGTCATGGTTCCGTCGGGATGAATGGCTGAGGATGTGACTCGGGTGCGGCACAGCGGTCCGTCGACGGCCCGTCGAGCGACCGGCCGGGCGCTGCTCGGTGTGGCCGCGGCGCTCGCCGTCGTGACCCCCACCGCCGCAGCCGCGCCCACCGCCGCGCCCACCGGCGGTGGTCAGCTCGCCGGCATGCCGATGGCGTTCGCGCCCGGTGACGCCGTCGCCCGCACCGACCAGGTCCGCGACGAGCAGTGGCAACTCGACGAGCTGCGGGCCGAGACGGCCTGGCGCACCTCGACCGGCCGGGGGGTGACCGTCGCCGTGGTGGACTCCGGGGTGGACGGCACGCATCCCGACCTGGTCGGGCAGGTGCTGCCCGGCCGGGACCTGGTCGGCCCCGAGGGCGGGCCGGGCCCGGACCCGGTGGGCCACGGCACCACTGTCGCCGGCCTGATCGCCGGCCGCAACGACGACAAGCGCGGCGTCGTCGGCCTGGCGCCGGACGCCCGGATCCTGCCGGTCCGGGTGCTCGACAAGGACAACCGCTACGACGACGCGCTGATCGTCGCCCAGGGGGTTCGTTGGGCCGTCGACAACGGCGCTCGCGTGATCAACCTGTCGCTGGGCGGCAGCGGCGACAGCCCGGCCCTGGCGGCGGCTCTCGACTACGCGTTCGTCCGGGACGTGGTGGTGATCGCGTGCACCGGCAACCTGGCCACCTCCAGCAGCACCCAGGTGTGGTACCCGGCCCGCGAGCCGGGTGTCATCGCGGTCGCCGGCCTCGAACGCAGCAGCGACAACCTCTGGTCCGGGTCGATCACCGGCCGGGCGACGGTGCTCACCGCTCCGGCCAGCGGACTGGTGGGGGCCAAGCCGCCCGGTGGGTACTGGCGCGTCCAGGGCACCAGTTTCGCCGCACCGCTGGTGACGGCCACCGCCGCGCTGGTCCGGTCCCGCTACCCGCAGATGCCTGCCGGCGAGGTGGTCAACCGGTTGCTGGCCACCGCCCGGGACATCGGCCCGACCGGGCGCGACGACCGTTTCGGGTACGGCGTGGTCGACCCGGTGGCCGCGCTCACCGCTGACGTGCCGCCGGTGACCGTCAACCCGTTGGACGACCAGACCTCGCCCGGGGTCACCGGGTTCGGTCCGGCGCCCGGCACCGCCGACGACAACCCGGTGGCCGGAGCCGGTAGCGACCCGCTCGGTCTCTCCGCGCCCCACCAGCAGAGCCAGTGGACGGCTCGGGCGGCCGGCGGTCAGGACCCGTCCGCGCCGAAGCAGCTCTGGACCGCCGTCGTGCTCCTCGTCGGCCTGCTCGGCGGCGCCGCCCTCCTGGCCCGTCGTCTGCGACGCCGGATTCGTTGACCGGGTGTCCCCGGAAGGTCTGATCGGCGTCCGGGTCGGGTAGAACCGACAGATGCGTACGCGTCGTCCGCTCTCTCCCGCCCCCGCCGGCCGGCCGTCCTGGCGGCGCCGCCGGCTCGACCCGGACCACGCGCTGGGGCTGCGGCTGACAGTGGCCGCGGCGGCGGCGTTCCTGATTCTGGTGCCCTTCGCGCTGCTCACGTTGCTGGTGCTCGGCGCGTGGGCGCCGCTGCGCCGGCTGGACAACGCGGTCACCGACGCGCTGCACAGCTATGCGCAGGACCATCCGGCCTGGGTGGTGCTGATGCGGATCTGGACCGAGGTGTTCGCGCCGATGCCGCTGCGGGCCGTCGCGGTGCTGCTGGTGGTCTGGCTGGTGCGTCGGGGCGCCCGCCGACTGGCTCTCTGGGCGGCCACCACCATGATCGTTGGCGGGCTCATCGGGCCGCTGCTCAAGCTGCTCGTCGGCCGGGACCGGCCGGAGTTGCTGGACCCGGTGGCACGGGCCGCCGGTTACTCGTTCCCCTCCGGGCACGCGCTCAACGCCACACTGGCCGCCGGGGTGCTGCTGCTGGTGCTCCTCCCGTACGCCGGGCGGGGGCTGGGGCGGGCGGCGCTCTGGGTCGGCGCAGTGCTGCTCACCGTCGTGACCGGACTCAGCCGGGTGGCGCTCGGCGTGCACTTCACCAGCGACGTGCTGGGCGGCTGGCTGCTCGGGGTGGCGGTGGTCGCGGCGACCACCGCCGCGTTCACCAGTTGGCGGGCGCACACCGGCCGCCGGCCGGTCCGGCCGACCCGCGACGGCCTCGCCCCCGAGGTCGAACGGCAGCCGGGGGCGGCCTGAGGCGTGCCGGCGACGCCGGTTGGGTACTGGCGCACGCATGTCCGACACCATGGTCCAGATCGTCCGGCGCGTGCTGCTGCCGGTGTCAGTGCTGTTCGGCGTCATGGTGCTGCTCGGGGTGCTGGTGACCCGGGTGTTCGCCCGGACCTGGCCGTTCACGGTGGAGGACGCGGTCAACCGGGAGTTGGCCGCCGACCGCACCGGCGAGTGGAACAACGTCTCGCTGGTGTTCAGCACGCTGGCCAGCACCCAGATGATCGTGGTCGTCACCGTGCTGGTGGCGTTGGCGCTACGACTCTGGCTCAAGCGCTGGCGGGAGCCGCTGTTCCTGTGCGCCGCGGTGACCGCCCAGGCGCTGGTGTTCCTGCTGACCACGATCGCGATCGACAGGCGACGGCCGGCGGTGGAGCACATGGACGTCTCGCCGCCCACGTCGAGCTTCCCGTCCGGGCACACCTCGGCGGCCGTCGCGCTCTACGTCGGGATCGCCGTGCTGATGGCGCTGCGGGCGCGCAGCACCGGCGCGAAGGTCGCCTGGTGGGCGCTGCTGCTGGTGCCGCTGGGGGTGGCGCTGACCCGCATGTACCGGGGGATGCACCACCCGAGCGACGTGGTGGCCTCGTTCCTCAACGGCGGCACCTGCGTCGCGATCATGGCTCGCGCCGTGCTGGACCGAAGCGTGCGGTGGGGCCGGGCGAAGCTGCCGAGCGTCCGGCGGCCCGCCATGCCGAGCCCGAGCTGACCCGGCGCGCCGCTCAGGTGCACTCGCCGGTGGCCACCTGCCGGTTGCGCTCGGCGCCGGCCAGGGCCACCGGGCGGGCCTCGGCTGCGGTCACCGCGAAGCCCGTGTTCGGGTCGTCGGACGCCGCCGCGAAGATCACTCCGAGCACCAGGCCGTTGGCGGAGAGCAGCGGACCACCGGAGTTGCCGCTGCGGACCAGCGCCCGGATCGTGTAGATCTCCCGGGTGACGTCGTTCTCGGAGTAGATGTCCGGGCCCTTGATCCGGTCAACGTCGCGGATACGCGCCGACTGCGCGTTGTACGGACCGTCGAGCGGGAACCCGAGCACGATCGCGTCCGAGCCGCTGCCCGCGTTGCCGGCGGCGAACCGCAGGGACGGGCCGGGCAGCCCGGGCACCAGCAGCACGGCCAGGTCCCGGTTCGGGTCGTAGACGACCACCTTGCCGTCGTACCGTTCGCCGCCCAGCTCGACGGCGACCGACCGGGTGCCGGCGACGACGTGCGCGTTGGTCATCACCCGGTCGTCGGCGTAGACGAAGCCGGAGCCCTCGATGCGGCGGGAACAGCTCGGCGCGGAACCGAGCACCTTGACGACCGACTGTTGACCGTTGACCACCACCTGTGAGCCGGCCAGCGCCGGGTCCGGCGGATCGACCTGCCGGGCCCGGGTCGGCGCGAGGTCACCGAAGACGTCCGGGAAGCCGTCGGTGTCGACGGTGTCCTCCAGGGCTGTGGACAACTGGTGGGCCTGCTCGGGCAGGACCCGGTTGACCACCGTGATCAACGCGCTGTTACGGACCGACGCGGCGAGCCAGGGCACCGAGGACGAGCCGAGCGGCACCGCCACGAGCCATGCGAGCAGAAGCACCGCGAAGAGCGAGACCAGCGCCCCGCCGACGTCGTCGACCCGTCTGCCCACGTCGCTGGTGATCGTCTTGCGCAGGTGCGAACCGAGCCAGCCGGCCAGCGCCTGGCCCACCACCGCCAGCCCGAAGATCGCCACCAGCGAGATCAGCACACGGGTGCCGGCGTCCGCGAACTGCCTGGCGAACAACGGCCCGAGCTGGAGACCCAGCAGCAGGCCGAGGAAGAAGCCGGACAGCGACGTGACGCCGATGACGAAGCCCTGGCGGTATCCGCTGATCGCGAACACGAGCATGAGCAGCAGCAGGACGAGATCCACGACGGACACGGGTCAAGCGTACGGGCAGTGCGCCCGCCAGATGACCATCGCTTGCGGATGGTGACCGCGCGGTCAGCGCAAGGCGGTCTCGTCGGCGTCGTCGGTGCCGGCCGACGGTGCCGGGGTCGCCCCGGTCGGCGGAAGCTCCACGACCCGGCTACGCGACCACGGACGGGCCCAGCCGCCCATTTCCAGCAGGGTGGAGAGCACCCCGGCGGTGAAGCCCCAGACGAGCATCCCGCGGGCCGAGAACGCCGGCCCGATCCAGCCGCTGGGGTGCCGGACCCGGAGCCGGTTGGCCGGATCGACGAGTTCGCTGACCGGCAGGCGGGCGACGTGCGCCACCTCGGCCGGTTCGCGGGGGTGCACCGGGTGCGGGTCGTGCCACCAGGCCAGCACCGGCGTGACCACGAAGTCACTGACCGGAATCCACAGCTTGGGCAGCTCGGCCAGCACCGTCACGCTGGTCGGGTCGAGGCCGACCTCCTCGTTGGCCTCGCGCAGGGCGGTGGCTCGGGCGTCGGCGTCCTCCGGGTCGGCCGCACCCCCGGGAAAGGCCGGCTGGCCGGCGTGGTTGCGCAGGGTGGCCGCGCGTTGCAGGACCAGCACGTCCGGGCCCGCGCCGGGCTGCTCGCCGAGCAGCACGAGCACCGCGCTCTCCCGACCGCCCTCGGACGGAGTGGTCAGCCGGGTGAAGTCCTCGGCGCGGGCGGTGCCGAGCCGGGTCAGCAACGGCTCGATCCACTCGGGTGGTCGGCGGGTCACACGGTCACCGTGAGGCCGAGGTGCTGGCGGACCAGCTTGCTGAGCTGGGCGTCGTCGAGCGCGCCGGTGGCGTCGATGTGCCGGACCCGACCGTCGGCGTCGACGAAGAGGGTCAATGGGATGGCGTTGCGCCTCAGCTCGCGTTGCAGCGCCTCCCCCTGGTCGACAAGGATCGGGAATCGCACGCCGAAATCCTCGCCGATGGACTGGGCACCGCTGCGGCTGTCCCGGCTGTTGACCCCGACGACCTGGAGCTGGCCGGCGGCCCGCTCGCTCAGCCGCTGGAAGGCGGGCAGCTCCTTGCGGCACGGCGGGCACCAGGACGCCCACACGTTGATGACCGCCGGCCCTGCCACGTCCGCGAGCGCGACCGGAGCGCCGCCGGTGAAGCAGGACAGCGTCAGTGCCGGCAGCGCCTGCCCACCGGAGGCCGTCGCGCCGGGGGACGCGGTGCCAGCACCGGACGTGTCGGGAGACGCGGGCGGCGTGGTCAGCGTGGCGCAGTCCCGGAACGGCGACGGGCGCTCGGCGGCGGCCGGCCGGGAAGTCGGTTGATCGTCGGCCGGGTCGCTGGTGCAGCCGACGGCGGCCAGCAGCAGCGGGAGGACCAGGAGGGTGAGCGGGCGTTTCACGGCACCTCCGCGGCGACCGCCTGGGCGGGCACCAGTTCCGGGTCGACCCCGGCGGCCACCGCGAGGTCGCGGGCGCGGGGCCCCTTGAGCAGCTTCGCGGCGGCGGCCGGCTCGGTCGGCCCGGTGCCGTACGAGGGGCAGAGCTTGGCGAGCGTGCACGCGCCGCAGGCCGGCTTGCGGGCGTGACAGACCCGTCGACCGTGGAAGATGATCCGGTGCGAGAGCATCGTCCAGTCGCGCTTCTCGTACAGCGCGCCGACCGCGTGCTCGATCTTGACCGGGTCGCTTTCGGCGGTGAGCCGCCACCTGTGCACCAGCCGCTGGAAGTGCGTGTCGACGGTGATCCCCGGGACGTCGAAGGCGTTGCCGAGGATCACGTTGGCGGTCTTGCGGCCGATGCCGGGCAGGGTGACCAGGTCGGCGAGCCGGCCGGGGACAGCGCCGTCGTACCGGTCCACCAGGGCCTGGCCGAGCTTGAGCAGTGAGTCCGTCTTGTTGCGGTAGAAGCCGGTGGGCCGGATCAGCTCCTCCATCTCGCCCCGGTCGGCCCCGGCGTACGCGGCGGCGCTCGGGTAGCGGGCGAAGAGCTTGGGGGTGACCTCGTTGACCTTCTTGTCGGTGCACTGCGCGGAGAGAATGGTGGCGACGGCCAACTCCAGCGGACTGCTGTGGTTCAGCTCACAGTGCGCGTCGGGATGCGTCTCGGCCAGCACCCGGCCGATCTTGCGGGCACGGCGTTTGCGCCCGAGGTCGGTCTCGCTGGCACCGGGAGGGCTACTGGTCACGACGGTCAGCCTACGTCGCGCCCCGGACAGCCCTCGCCGGGTCAGCCGCCGGTCGGCGGCGAGATCCTGCCCTGGCCGTCGAACCGGGCGCCACCCTTGGGGAAGTCGGCGCGGCTCAGCTCGGTGACCAGCCCCAGACCCCGGTCGTCCGGGTCCATCGTCGGCTTGCCGGCCGAGTTCATGTACGTCGAGGTGAACGAGCCACCGGCCCAGCTGCCGTCCGGCTTGAGCGACACCTTCAGCACCCCGCCCCAGCCGAGCCGCCCGGCGTTGCTCAGCGAGTTGCCGCCGCCGGCGAAGTTGCCCAGGCTGTACGCGATCAGCCGCCCCCGGTAGAACTCCATTCCGCGCAGCACGTGCGGGCCGTGCCCGACGATCAGGTCGGCGCCCGCGTCGATCATCGCGTGCGAGAACTTCACCGGGTCGCCCCGGTTCTCGCCCAGGAACATCTCGGTGCCCGGCTTCACCCGGGTCTTGTCCGCTCCCTCGCCGCCCATGTGCACCTGCACCACGACGAGATCCGCCATGGTGGCCGCCTTGGCCACCACCGTCTTGGCCTCGGCGATGTCGACAAGGCTGTTGGACCAGACGTACGACGAGAAGCCGGCCACCGCGACCTTGACGCCCTTGACGTCGACAACGGTGATCTCGTCCGGTGCCCCGGTGTGCTCCAGGTCGTACTTCTGGAGGGCCTTCTGGGTGTTCTCGTAGCCCTTCGGCCCGTAGTCGTAGCCGTGGTTGTTGGCCTGGTTGAGCACGTCGAAGCCGGCGTCGCGCAGGTGCGCGGCGTACTCCGGCGGGGCCCGGAACTGGAAGCAGCGGGTGGAGTTGGCCCCGCACTTGCCGGTGCCGGTGTCCACCGTCAACGGCTCCTCCAGGTTGCCCATCACCAGGTCGGCCTTGAGCGCCCCGGTCACCGACTCGAAGAAGCCCTTACCGCCGGCGGCCGGCAGTCGGCTCGGCGCGTTGCCCATGATGATGTCGCCGGTGGCGGAGAGCGAGATCGCCCCGCCCTGACCGGAGTCGTCCGAGCCGGTGGCCTTCGGGCCGGCCGTGGAGACCGGCGCGCCGGTGCCACCGCCCCCGGCGCCGGGCTGCCAGACGGGGTCCGCGCCACCGGAGTCGGCGCAGCCGGCGACCAGAAGAGCAGCCAGCAGCGCCGCGAGGCCGAGGGGGACGCGGCGACGCGGGCGGGACGCGGGAGGGGCGGAAGCGTACATCGCCCGCGACCCTACCGGTCGTTAAACGCGCCGACCCCAGCCGATCGGGTGGATTTTCCGCTGCTGACCTGGTCGGACCAGGGCACCACCGGCCGGGCGCCCCCGGCCAGCACCGAGGCGTGCACCGCCCGGGCGAGCGGGCCGCCCCAGGTCGAGCGCGGCCCACCGTACGCCGCCTCCGGCCCGTCCACCGGGCAGAGCACGGTGACCGCGTCGGTCGGGGTGCCGGTGCCCGGCAGCCCCAGCTCGGCGATCGCCTGACTCTTCGCCTCGGTCGCGGTGGCCACCGCGTTGACCAGCGCGCTGTCGGCGAGCCGGGCCGGCACGTACACCACGATGTTGACGGTGCCGACGCGCGGCGCGAGCGCGGCCGGCGCGGCGGCCGGCACCGGCGTGCCGAGCCCGACCGTCGCCCAGGCGCGCACCCCGGTGTCGGTCCGCGCCACGACCTCGCTCACGTCGACGCCGGTCAGCAGGCCGACCCCGGGCCCGTCGAGGGTCAGGTCGGCGGCGAGCGCGGCCAGGTGCGCGGCGGGGTCCTCCCGGTCGTACGACATGGGGACTGTCGCGTTCAGCACCCAGTGCCGGGTTCCGATCCCTCCGCCGAGCGGGCCGCTGCTGACCGCCCGCACTGGTACGTCCGCACGCCAGACGAGCAGTGGGACGCCCTGCCCGCCCTCGGCCCGGCTGGTCAGAATCGGCTCGCTCAGCACGTCGGGCAGGTTACGCCCACCGATCACGATTCCAGGGGCCACCTCTGATTCATGCTCACGTGCGCCTAGACTTGGCGGCGCGCGAGGGGATCAGCGGACGGCGGCCCCGGCCGACGGACGGCACGCGCAACCGGAGGTGCGCAATGGACGAGGTACTGGCCCGCAGCGGGATCTTCCAGGGTGTCGACCCGGAAGCTGCCGAGGCGCTCGCCAAGGAGATGGAGACGATCGAGGTCCGCAAGGGCGAGATCGTCTTCAATGAGGGCGAGCCCGGTGACAGCCTCTACATCCTGCTGTCCGGGAAAATCAAGGTTGGCCGCCGCGCGGCGGACGGCCGACAGAACCTGATCGCTGTCATGGGTCCGTCGGACATGGTGGGCGAGCTGTCGCTCTTCGACCCGGGCCCGCGTACGGCGACCGCCACGGCGGTGACCGACACCCGCCTGGTGCGGCTGCGTAAGCAGGCGCTCCGGCCGTGGCTGAACAACCGGCCGGAGATCGCCGAGCAGTTGCTCCGGGTGCTGGCCCGGCGGCTGCGCCGGACCAACGACTCGCTCGCCGACCTGATCTTCACGGACGTGCCGGGTCGGGTCGCCAAGAACCTGCTCCAGATGGCGGGCCGGTTCGGCACCCGCGACGGTGGCGTCCTGCGGGTGACCCACGACCTCACCCAGGAGGAGATCGCCCAGCTCGTCGGCGCCTCACGGGAGACCGTCAACAAGGCCCTCGCCGACTTCGCCTCGCGCGGCTGGCTGCGGCTGGACGGCAAGAGCATCATCATCCTGGACCCGGAGCGCCTGGCCCGCCGCGCCCGCGTCTGAGCGGTACGTCCCGTCCCCGCCATCCGTCACCGACGGACGGCGGGGACGTTTCGTCTGCCCTGCGCAGAAAACACTGGTTCCGCTGCGCCGAAGCGGTGAGGGTGGGCCCATGCTGAACCGGGTTGCGGTGCTCTCCGACGTCCATGGCGCGCTTCCGGCGTTGGAGGCCGTGCTGGCCGACCCGGACGTCACCGCCGCCGACCTGATCGTGCTCACCGGCGACATCGCGGCCGGCCCGCAGCCGGTAGAGGTGCTGGACGTGCTCAGCGGCCTCGGTGACCGGGTGTGCTGGGTGGGTGGCAACGCGGACCGCGAGCTGGTCGAGGCCCGCGCCGGGCGACCCGCCTCGATCGAGGTGTCGAACTGGGCCGCCGGCCAGCTCCGTGACGAGGAGGTGGTGCTCGTCGACTCGCGGCTAGGGCGCTGGGCGGAGGTGTTCGAGGGCCTTCCCGCCGAGGTCACCACGGTGGTCTGCGGCCACACGCACATGCCCTTCACCCGACTGGTGAACCGACGCCTGGTGGTCAACCCGGGCAGCGTCGGCATGCCGTACGGGGGCGCGGGCGCGTGGTGGGCGCTGCTCGGGCCGGGCGTCCAGCTGCGCCGCACCGCCTTCGACGTGGACGCGGCGTGCGCCCGGGTGGCCGCCGAGTCGACCTTCCCGGACGCCGCCGCCTGGGCGGACGAGTACCTGCGCTCGCAGCACAGCGACGCCGACGCGCTGGCCGTCTTCGGCCCACGCGACGGCCGCTGAGCGCCCACGCCCCCGTTTCCGAGTCGCCGTGGCGGCGCGGCGAGCGCGGAATCGACGGCTGGCAGCGGGGTGAGTGGGTCTTGTCGGGCCGGCGCGCGCCTGTTGGTGCCCCGCGCTTACCAGTTCGCGGCCTGTAGAGCTGCCCCAGATGTGGGGCACGAAACCACGCTCATGCCCCCGACGGCATCCCGGCCACCGCCCGGCCCGGCCCGACCCGGCCCGGCCCGACCCGGCCCGGTGAAGCGCATCGACCCGGGGGCGTCCGAACAAGGCTGGTTGACCAGTACGGTGCGCTGGGCCTGCCCCGCTCACTGGGCAGCTCGACAGGGGCTCACCGCAGCACCGCCCGCCGGAGCGCCGCCCAGCCGCACCGCCCGCCGGAGCACCGCCCGCCGGAGCACTGCCCAGCGCGGCACCACCCACGGCAGCACCGCCCACGGCGGCGAGGGCACCGGGACCGGTCCCAAAAAAAAGTCAAGCTTGACTGTTTGTTTCTGAGGCCGCACGCTGTTCGCGTGTCCCCCGCATCGACGCGTGTCCCACAGCAGGAGCGCAGTCGCGCCACCCAGGCCCGACTGCTGGAGGCGACCGTCGACTGCCTGATCGAGCACGGGTGGTCCGGCACCACGACCACTGTGGTCGCCGCCCGCGCCGGCGTGTCCCGGGGGGCCCAACTGCATCACTACCCGACCAAGGCGGCGCTGGTGACTGCCGCCGTGGGCCACCTGGCCGAACGGCGCGCCGATGAGCTGCGCTCCGAGGCCGAGGCGTTGCCGGCCGGTCCGCAGCGACTGGACCGGGTGATCGACCTGCTCGCCGTGGCGTTCACCGGGCCGCTGTTCGTGGCCGCGCTCGAACTCTGGGTCGCCGCGCGTACCGACCGGGAACTCCGGGACGCCCTGGTTCCGCTCGAGGCGACGGTCGGTCGGGAGATGCACCGGCTCACCGTCGCGCTGCTCGGGGTCGACGAAGGCCGCCCCGGCGTGCGCGAGGCGGTGCAGGCCACCCTCGACCTGATGCGCGGGCTCGGGGTGGCCAACCTGCTCAGCGACGACTCGGCACGCCGCACCGCCCTCCTGACCACCTGGAAGCGTCAGCTCACCACACTGCTCACGCCCTGACCGCCGGCCGCAGCGGCCACCACCGACCGGAGGCACCATGGTCGACCTCAGCGACCTGCTCACCGACCTGGCCGACGAGTCCGCCCACCTGGACGATCTGGTGGCCACTCTGCCCGCCGCCGGCTGGGCCACACCGACCCCCGCGCCGCGTTGGAGCATCGCGCACCAGATCGCCCACCTCGCGTGGACCGACCACGTCGCGCTGCTGAGCGCCGCCGACCCCGAGGCGTTCTACGCGACGGTGACCAGCGCACCGGACGTGACCCGACTCGTCGACGTCGGCGCCGAGCACTTCCTCGCCCCACCGGCCGAGTTGCTCGCCCGCTGGCGGGACGGCCGGACCGCGCTCGTCGACGCGCTGGCCGCCGTCCCGTCCGGAGAGAAGCTGCCCTGGTACGGCACCCGGATGTCGGCCACCTCGATGGCGACCGCCCGGATCATGGAGACCTGGGCGCACGGCGTCGACGTCGCCGACGCGCTCGGCGTGATCCCTGCGGACAGCGACCGGCTCCGGCACGTGGCGCACCTCGGCGTCCGTACCCTCGGGCACGGTTTCGTCGCGCACGGCCGGGTGGCGCCAACCACGCCGGTCCGGGTGGAGCTGGTCGGACCGGGCGGCGACACGTGGGTGTGGGGTCCGGCGGAGGCCGCCGACCGGCTCACCGGGCCGGCCCGGGACTTCTGCCTGCTGGTCACCCAGCGCCGGCACCGCGCGGACCTCGCCCTGGTCGCCACCGGACCGGTAGCCGACGAATGGCTCGACGTGGCGCAGGCGTTCGCCGGGCCGCCCGGCGCCGGCCGCGAACCGACGGGCCCGAGCGGGGTACGCGCGTGATCCGCGTCGGTAACGCCTCCGGCTTCTACGGCGACCGTTTCACAGCGTGGCGGGAGATGCTCGACGGTGGCGAGCTGGACGTGCTGACCGGCGACTACCTGGCCGAGTTGACCATGCTGATTCTCGCCCGGGACCGCCTGCGGGACCCCGACCTGGGCTACGCGAAGACGTTCCTGCGGCAACTGGAGACGTGTCTCGGCACCGCCCTCGACCGCGGGGTGCGGATCGTGACGAACGCCGGCGGGTTGAACCCGGCCGGCCTGGCCTCTGCCATCGAGAAGCTCGCCGACCGGCTCGGCCTGCCGGTCCGGGTCGGGCACGTGGAGGGCGACGCGATCCAGCGACCGGACGCGTTGAGCGCCAACGCGTACCTCGGCGCGTTCGGGATCGCCGCCTGCCTCGGCGCGGGTGCGGACGTGGTGGTCACCGGGCGGGTCACCGACGCGTCGCTGGTGGTCGGCCCGGCCATCGCCCGCTACGGGTGGGGCCGCGACGACCTCGACGAACTGGCCGGAGCCACCGTGGCGGGGCACCTCGTCGAGTGCGGGGCACAGGTCACCGGCGGCAACTTCAGCTTCTTCACCGAGCTGCCCGACGGTGGGCACCGGCCCGGCTTCCCGATCGCCGAGGTGTACGCCGACGGCTCGTCGGTGCTCACCAAGCATCCGGGCACCGGCGGCGCGGTCACCGTGGAGACGGTCACCGCGCAACTGCTCTACGAGATCGGCGGGCCGGCGTACCTGGGGCCGGACGTGGTGACCCGACTGGACACCGTGACGTTGAGCCCCGACGGGCCGGACCGGGTGCGGGTCTCCGGCGTCCGGGGCACGCCGCCGCCGGCCACCCTCAAGGTGGGCGTCAACAACCTCGGCGGCTTCCGCAACTCGATGACGTTCGTCCTGTGCGGCCTGGACATCGAGGCGAAGGCGGCACTGGTCCGGGGCCAGATCGAGGAGGCGGTGGGCGCTGACGGGCTGGAGTGCGTACTGGCCCGGACCGACCACCCGGACGCGGTGGACACCGAGGCGGCGAGCGCGCTGCTGCACGTACACCTGCGCGACGGTGACCGGGCGCGGGCCGGACGGGCGTTCTCGGCCGCCGCTGTGGAGCTGGCGCTGGCCTCGTACCCGGGTTGCACGCTGACCACGGTGCCGGGCGACGCGACACCGTACGGCGTGTTCACCGCCGAGGCGACGCCGCAGGACGCGGTGGCGCACGTGGCAATGCTGCCCGGTGGCGAACGGGTGCCGATCGCCCCGCCGACGCGTACCGCGGCCGTCGCGCCGGACGAGACGGACCCGGGCGGCGACGCGGCTGTCGACGGACCAACCCGCCGGGGCGCGCTCGGCCAGGTGGTCGGCGCGCGCTCCGGGGACAAGGGCGGGGACGCCAATCTCGGCGTCTGGGCGCGTTCCAACGCCGGGTACGCGTGGCTGCGCGCCTGGTTGACTGTCGAGCGGCTGGCCGAGCTGCTGCCGGAGACCGCCCCGCTGACGGTGCGGCGCTACGAGTTGCCGAACCTGCGCGCTGTCAACTTCGTGGTCGAGGGCCTGCTCGGCGCGGGGGTCGCGGCGTCCACCCGGTTCGACCCCCAGGCCAAGGCGCTCGGCGAGCTGCTCCGCGCCCGGGTCGTCGACCTGCCGGTCGAGGTGCTGCCATGAGCATCGTCGACACGCCGGAGCGGCGGCAACTGCGGGAGCTGACGCGTGCGTTCGTGACCCGGGAGGTGCTGCCCCACCTGAGCGAATGGGAGCGGGCCGGCGAGGTACCCCGGGCGCTGCACGCGACGGCCGCGAAGCTCGGCCTGCTCGGCATCGGCTTCCCCGAGTCGGTCGGTGGCAGTGGTGGGAGCCTGCTCGACTCGATCATCATGACCGAGGAGCTGATCCGCTCCGGCGGCTCGTCCGGACTGGTGGCCGCCCTGTTCACGCACGGCATCGCGGTGCCGCACCTGGTCGCGGCGAGCGACGACGACCTGATCGAGCGGTACGTCCGGCCCACGCTGGCCGGCACGATGATCGGGGCGCTGGCCATCACCGAGCCGGACGGCGGTTCGGACGTGGCCGGCATCCGCACCTGCGCCCGCCGGGACGGCGACCACTACGTGGTGAACGGGTCGAAGACGTACATCACCAGTGGGCACCGGGCCGATTTCGTGACCACGGCGGTCTGTACCAACTTCCCCGGCAGCGGCGCGCTCACCCTGCTGGTCATCGACAAGGGGCTACCCGGGTTCACTGTGGGCCGCCGGCTGGACAAGCTGGGCTGGCACTGCTCGGACACCGCCGAGCTGTCCTTCGTCGACGTGCGGGTGCCGGTGGCCAACCGGATCGGGGCGGAGAACACCGGCTTCCTCGCGATCATGCAGCAGTTCGCGACGGAACGGCTCTCGCTGGCCACCCAGGCGTACGCGACCGCGCAGCGCTGTGTCGAGCTGGCGGTGCGGTGGTGCCGGGACCGGGAGACGTTCGGACGTCCACTGGCCAGCCGGCAGTTGATCCGGCACCGGCTGGCCGAGATGCACACCCGGGCCGAGGCGGCCCGGTCGTACGTGCACGAGGTGGCGGCCCGGGTCGCCGCCGGCGAGCCGGTGGTGACCGAGGTGGCGATGGCCAAGAACGTGGCGGTGGCCGCCTGCGACCACGTCGTCGACCAGGCGTTGCAGCTGCACGGCGGTTTCGGCTACCTGCGCGACGCCGAGGTGGAGCGGCACTACCGCGACGCGCGGATCCTCGGCATCGGCGGCGGCACCACCGAGATCATGAACGAGATCATCGCGAAGGGCATCGGCCTGTGAGCGCGAGGAGTGCGCCGGGTTTGCAAGCCCCGCAGTCGCGAACGAGGGAGGCACGGTGAGCATTTTGGAGAGCGGCATCGACCCGTCCGCGCCCGCGTACCTGGCGAACCGGGCGGCCCTGCTGGAGCGGCTGGCCGAGCTGGAGTCCGCGCTGGACCAGGCTCGGGCCAGCGGCGGCGAGAAGTACGTGAGCCGGCATCACGCCCGCGGCAAGCTGCTCCCCCGGGAGCGGATCGAGCTGCTGGTGGACGCGGACAGCCCGTTCCTGGAGCTGTCGCCGGTCGCCGCGTTCGGCACCGACTTCCCGGTGGGGGCCAGCGTGGTCACCGGCATCGGGGTGGTCGAGGGCGTGGAGTGCCTGATCGTCGCCAACGACCCGACGGTACGCGGCGGCGCGGTCAATCCGTGGTCGCTCGCGAAGACCCGGCGGGCGGGCGAGATCGCGCTGGCCAACCGGCTTCCCATGGTCAACCTGGTCGAGTCGGCCGGGGCGGACCTGCCCACCCAGGCGGAGATCTTCATCCCGGGCGGTCGGGTGTTCCGGGACCTGACCCGGCTCTCGGCGGCCGGCATCCCCACCGTCAGCGTGGTGTTCGGCAACGCCACCGCCGGTGGGGCGTACGTGCCGGGAATGTCCGACCACGTGATCATGATCCGGGACCGGTCGCAGGTCTACCTGGCCGGGCCACCGCTGGTGAGGATGGCGACCGGCGAGGTCACCGACGACGAGTCGCTGGGCGGCGCGGCGATGCACGCCGGCACGTCCGGGCTCGCCGACTACCTGGCCGAGGACGAGCGGGACGGCATCCGGTTGGCCCGGCAGTGCGTACGCCGGTTGAACTGGCGCAAGCAGGGCCCGTCGCCGCGTACGGCGGTGCCGCAGCCGCCCACGTACGACCCGGAGGAGCTGCTCGGCATCACCAGCGCCGACCTGAAGGTGCCGTTCGATCCGCGCGCGGTGCTGGCCCGGGTCCTCGACGGCAGCGACTTCGACGAGTTCAAGCCGGCGTACGGGGACGCGCTGGTCACCGGCTGGGGCGAGCTGCACGGTTACCCGGTGGGGGTGCTGGCGAACGCCCGGGGGGTGCTGTTCAGCGCGGAGGCGCAGAAGGCCGCCCAGTTCATCCAGCTCGCCAACGCGTCCGACACACCGTTGATCTTCCTGCAGAACACCACCGGCTACATGGTCGGCACCGAGTACGAGCAGCGCGGCATCATCAAGCACGGCGCCCTGATGATCAACGCGGTGTCGAACTCGACGGTGCCGCACCTGACGGTGAACCTGGGCGCCTCGTACGGGGCCGGCAACTACGGGATGTGCGGTCGGGCGTACGAGCCGAGGTTCCTGTTCACCTGGCCGAACGCGAAGTCGGCGGTGATGGGCCCGGCGCAGCTCGCCGGCGTGCTCTCCATCGTGGCCCGGCAGGCCGCCGCCGCGCGGGGTCGCGACTACGACGAGGAGTCCGACGCGGCGATGCGGATGATGGTCGAGCAGCAGATCGAGTCGCAGTCGGGGGCGCTGTTCCTCTCCGGGCGGCTCTACGACGACGGGGTGATCGACCCCCGGGACACCCGTACCGTCCTCGGGCTCTGCCTGTCGGCGATCCACAACGGACCGGTGAAGGGCGCCGACGGCTTCGGCGTCTTCCGGATGTAGGAGCTGCTGTGATCTCACGACTTCTGGTCGCCAACCGGGGCGAGATCGCCCGCCGGATCTTCGCGACCTGCCGGGCGCTCGGTGTGGAGACGGTGGCCGTGCACTCGGACGCCGACGCCGCCGCGCCCTTCGTCGCCGAGGCCGACCGGGCGGTCCGGCTGCCGGGGGCCACTCCGGCCGAGACGTACCTGCGGATGGACCTGATTCTGGACGCGGCCCGGCGCGGCGGCGCGGACGCGGTCCATCCGGGCTACGGCTTCCTCGCCGAGAACGCCGAGTTCGCGGCGGCGGTGACCGACGCCGGGCTGACCTGGGTCGGTCCGCCGGCCAAGGTGATCGCCGTGATGGGCGACAAGCTGGCCGCGAAGGTGCTGCTCGCCGAGGCGGGTGTGCCGATGCTGCCGAGCTGGACCGACACCGAGCAGGTCACCGCCTTCCCGGTGCTGGTGAAGGCGTCCGCCGGCGGTGGCGGGCGGGGCATGCGGATCGTCCGGGACGCCGCCGGGCTCGCCGAGGCCGTCGCCTCCGCGCGCCGCGAGGCGGCTGCGGCGTTCGGTGACGGCACTGTCTTCATCGAGCGGTACGTCGAACGCGGCCGGCATGTGGAGGTGCAGATCTTCGGTGACGCCCATGGTCGGGTGGTGGCCCTCGGCGACCGGGAGTGCTCGATCCAGCGTCGCCATCAGAAGATCGTCGAGGAGGCCCCGGCGGTCGTGCCGGAGCCGGTGCGGACGGCGTTGCACGAGGCGGCCGTGGCCGCCGGTCGGGCCGTCGACTACCTGGGCGCGGGCACCGTGGAGTTCCTGCTGGCCCCGACCGGTGAGGTCTTCTTCCTGGAGATGAACACCCGGCTCCAGGTGGAGCACCCGGTCACCGAGCTGTGCACCGGGCTGGACCTGGTGGCGCTGCAACTGCTCGTGGTCGAGGGTGAGCCGCTGCCGGCGGCGCTGCCGGCGAGCACCGGCCACGCCATCGAGGTACGCCTGTGCGCGGAGGACGCGACGGCGGGTTGGCGACCGGTCACCGGCACGCTGCACCGGTTCACGGTGCCGGGTGTGGCGACGGCGTTCGCCGGGCTGGCCGGGCCGGGCCTGCGGCTCGACTCGGGTGTGGTGGACGGCTCGGTGGTCGGGGCGCACTACGACTCGATGCTGGCCAAGCTGGTCGCCTGGGGACGTACCCGGGCGGAGGCGACCCGGCTGCTGTCCGGCGCGTTGGCCGGGGCCGAGCTGCACGGGGTGACCACCAACCGGGACGCGCTGGTCCGGGTGCTGCGCAGCGCCGACTTCGGCGCCGTGGACATCGACACCGGCTTCCTGGACCGGCACCCCGACGTCCTCGCCCCGCTCCTCCCCGCTGACCAGGTCCCGCTCACCGCTCTCGCCGCCGCGCTGGCCGGCGCCGCGCACCGGCGGGCGACCGCACCGGTGCTGGGCGGCCTGCCGTCGGGCTGGCGCAACGTGCCCGCCGTCGCGCAGGTCGCCCGCTTCACCGGCCCGGACGGCGAGGAGATCGAGGTCCGCTACCGGCTGGACCGTGGCGGCCGGCTCGCCGAGTGGTCCAGCACGGCCGGGGGCGCCGCGACCGGGCCGACCGATTCCGACGCCGCTGATCCGGCGGTAGCGCCCACCGTGGGGCTGGTCGAGGCCGCCCCGGACCGGGTGGTGCTCGACGTCGACGGGGTTCGCCACGCGTACCGCGTACACCGGGTGGGGTCGGAGGTCTTCGTGGACGGCCCGGACGGGGCGGCGGCCCTGGCCGAGCTGCCGCGCCTCCCGCCACCCGGCACGGCCGTGCCGGCCGGGTCGCTGCTCGCGCCGCTGCCCGGCGCGGTGACCCGGGTGCACGTCCAGGTCGGCCAGCGGGTCGCGGCCGGCGACCCGCTGCTCACGCTGGAAGCGATGAAGCTGGAACATCCCGTGCTCGCCCCGATCGACGGCGTGGTCGCCGAGCTGCCGGTGCCGACCGGCGGTCAGGTGCGGACCGGCGCCGTGCTGGCCGTTATCGAGGAGGACCCGCAATGACCTTCGACCTCACCCCCGAGCAGGATCAGTTGCGCGACGCCGTGCGGGCGCTCGGCCGCCGGTACGGTCACGGTTACTTCGTGGCGAAGGCGAAGGCCGGCGAGCACACCACCGAGCTGTGGGCCGAGGCGGGACGGCTCGGCTACCTGGGGGTCAACATCCCCACCGAGTACGGCGGCGGGGGCGGTGGCATCACCGAGCTGGCCATCGTCTGCGAGGAGTTGGCCGCGGCCGGGTGTCCGTTGCTGCTGCTGGTGGTCTCCCCCGCCATCGCGGCGACGGTGCTCACCCGGCACGGCACCGAGGAGCAGCGCAAACGGCATCTCCCCGGCCTCGCCGACGGCTCTCAGAAGATCGTCTTCGCGATCACCGAGCCGGAGGCCGGTTCCAACTTCCACCGGCTCGGCACCGTGGCCCGCCGGGAGGGCGACGGCTGGCTGCTGAACGGCCGCAAGTGCTACATCTCCGGCGTCGACGAGGCCGGCCACGTGCTGGTGGTGGCCCGAACCGAGGACTCCTCCACCGGAAAGCTCAAGCCCGCGCTGTTCCTGGTGCCCACCGACGCGGCCGGGCTGACCCGCTCCAAGCTGGACATGGAGATCCTGTCCCCGGAGAACCAGTTCCTGCTCTACCTGGACGACGTGCGGGTGCCCGCCGACGCGCTGGTCGGTGCGTCGCTGGACGCCGGCCTGCCGGCGCTCTTCTCCGGGCTGAACCCGGAACGGATCACGGTGGCCGCGATGGGCGCCGGCACCGGCCGGTACGCCATCGAGCGGGCCAGCGAGTACACCGCCACCCGGAAGGTCTGGGGTGGCCGCAGCATCGGCTCCCACCAGGGCGTGTCGCACCCGCTGGCGCACGCGGCGGTCCAGGTGGAGCTGGCCCGGCTGATGATCCAGAAGGCGGCCACCCTCTATGACGCCGGCCGGGACCTGGAGGCCGGGGTGGCCGGCAACATGGCCAAGTACGCGTCCGGGGAGGCCGCCGCGCTCGCCGTGGACACCGCCGTCCAGGCGCTCGGCGGGGCCGGCATGACCACCGAGTACGGGGTGGCCACCCTGCTCGGCGCGGTCCGGGCCGGCCGGATCGCCCCGGTCAGCCGGGAGATGATCCTCAACTTCGTGGCCCAGCACGTCCTCGGGCAGGACAAGTCGTACTGACGGCCCGGCTGTCAGGCCGGGGCCCGGCAGGCGGCGTCGATGCGGTGGACGGGACGGACCCGCCGCCCCATCCCCTCCAGCAGCGAGTCCTCGACGTGGAAGTCGTGGATGCGTAGCTGGTGGCGGGGCAGCTCCTCCTCGCTCGGGCAGAGCACCTGGGCCCGGACCAGACCGACCGGGACGTAACGCACGCCGCCCCGCTCCTGGAGGATCACCATGTTGACGTCGTCGGTGGTCACCACGTGCCCGCGTACGTCCTCTGTGGGCCCACCCTCCGGGCCGACAGTGGTGACTGTCAACGGCAGCACCGGTGTGCTGATCACCGGCACCGCGGCCCAGACCAGCGTGACCAGCACCGCCACCTCGGTCAGCGACGCCAGCGGCCGGATCACCAGGCCCGGCAGCGGCCCCGCGACGAAGAGCGCCAGCACCGGCGGCACCACGATCAGCGTCAGCACCAGCCACTCGTCCTGCTTGTTGGCCTCGCGCATCGTGGGCAGCAGCAGCCAGGCGTACCCGGCGAGCAACGCGGCGATCATCAGCAACCGGGGGATCACCTGGTCGTGCAGTCGCGAGGGCCGGAGCTGGAACGCGGCAACGAACGCCGGCAGCAGCAACGGGAGGTAGAGCAGCGGCCAGGTGATCAGGGCGAGCAGGAAGCTGGCCAGCACCACCCAGGCCGGGGTGATGTCGGCCCAGCGGGCGAAGAGCGGCCGGCGACGGCTGCCCGCCGGAAGCCGGTCCGCGCTGACGGCCAGCACCGCGCCGAGCGCGAAGACGGCGACCATGCCGGTCGAGAGTAGCCGGGCCGCAGTGGTCAGGAAGCCGGCCAGCAGGTTGACCGGTCCGACGTTCGCCACCAGCAGCAGCGTGGTCTGGAGCTCACCGCCGGCCTCCACGCCGAGGCGGAGCACGGAGAAGATCGCCGGTACGCCCACGACCGCCGTCCAGAACGACTGGCTGGCACGGGCCCGTCGCTCGGCCGGGTCCCACCGCACCCGTCCGGGCTCCACGTCGGCGACGACCGGCGCGGCGGGTTCGACGGCCGGCACACCCTCCGGCCAGGCCACGCCGTCCACGGCGGTCGGCGCGACGGCGTCGTCGGCGGGGGCCGACGTACGCGGCGGCGGGACTGGCCCGTCGCCGCCGGTCGCGGTCGGTGCCGCGCTCACTTCGCCGGCGCCTTGTCGTCGAAGTCGACGAGCTTCGGCACCTCCAGCGGCTGGGGCTGGCGCTTCTCGGCCTTCAACCAGGGGCCCAGGGTCCGGTTGTACGCGGTCTGCCAGGGGCTCGCCTCGCCGTCCCGACCCTGCTCGTAGCTCTTCTGCAGGAAGTAGGCGACAAGGTCCCGCAGCGCGGGGTCGCCGATCGGCACGCCGATGCCGAGCAGTTCGCTGGTGCCGAACGGCATGTCCACGATCTCGAAGTCCTTGGGATAGCTGGCCAGGAATCCGGCGAGGATCGACTCGTCGGAGCTGACCGCGTCGTACCGGCCCTTGCGGATGCCGTCGACGCAGTCACCCACGTCCTTGACCACGAACGTCTTGACCTGGTGTTTCTCCAGCTCCGCCTCGGTGGTGGAACCACCGCTGGTGCACACCCGGTAGGCCGGGTTACGCAGGTCCTCGATGGTGCGGATCTGATCCTTGAGCCGGGCCGCGACCATCACCTCCTGGGTGGTGACGAAGTACGGGCCGGCGAAGCTGACCAGCTTCTTGCGCTCCTCGGTGATCGAGAAGCTGGACACCACCAGGTCGACGGTGCCGCCCTGGAGCGCCGGGATCCGGTCCTCGGTGGCCACCGAGACGAACTCCAGCCGCTGGTCCCCCTCGAACCCGAGGGAGGCGGCGATGTACCTGCCGATCTCGACGTCGAAGCCGACGTGCTGGCCGTTGCGCAACTCGCCCATCAACGGCTCGTTGGTGGCGACACCGATACGCAGCTTGGCCTGACCGTAGATGTGCGACTCGCGCAGTTTCTCCTGCACGGACGGCAGCTCCGGCTCCTGCCGGCTGTCGCATCCGGCGGCGGCGGCCAGGACGAGGGTCAGGGCGACCGCCAGCGTCGTCGCTACCGCACGGAGCCGGGACCGGAAACTGTGTACGTTCATTGGCGACCTCGCTGACGGAACGGCCTGCGGGATACCGAGAGTAGCGGTTCCGGTCCACTCCGTGGCGCGCCGATCGGTCACTTCCGGGCGGCCAATCGATCAACGCGGATCGGCGCGCCGGTCGCCTCTGCGGTTGACAGCCAGCCCCGTCGCGACATGCTGGACGGGTGAGTCGATTGTCCAGACCCGATGCGCGGACGGTGGCGGTGCTGGCGGCGCTGGCCGCCCTCGCACCGCTGGTCATGCTGGTCGTGTGGCGCCGACAGGACCTTCTCGGTGTGGTCCTCGCGCTGCTCTGCGTACTGCTGACCATGGTGGCTGGCGTCGCCTTCTCGGCCGCTCGGCAGGGCGACAGTCCGGAGCCGGTCGACCGCTCGGCCGCCGCCGGGCCGCCCGAGCTGATGCCGTACGGGATCGACGCCGACACGCTCGAAGCCCTCGACAGCCGGGACGCCTTGCGTGCGGTGCGTGACCGGCGACGCGGGACGAACGGCCTCAGCGGCCGGTGAGCGTGGGGGCGGTGAGGGCGGTGAGGGCGTCCACGCCCCGCCGCTCAGCGGCCGGTGAGCGTGGGGGCGGTGAGGGCGTCCACGCCCCGCCCCGCCAGGCAGCGGTAGGTGCGGTCGATGCTGCCCTCGACCGGCGGTAGCACCTCCAGGTGCCAGCCGGTCGCCTTGGTGATCCCGGTGGTCAACCGGAACGTCGTGGCGCTGCACACCTGCCGTACCGGCTCGGCGGCGACCACCTCGTCGTAGTCGGCGCCGATCAGCGACACCGGCAGGATCCCCTCGGCGTACGTCTCCCAGGTGTGCCGGCCGGCGCAGGGCAGTCGAGCCGCCTCGGCGCGGCTGCCCCGGATCCGTACCGGACCGAAACATTCCAGCTCGGGCTGGCACCGGGCACCCTCGGGCAGGGCGGTGGGCAGGCCGGCCCCGGTGGCGCAGCCGGGCAGCGGGCCGGTCGCCGGCGCGCCGAGCTGGGTGATCGATGGGCTCGGGGTGGGCGGAGGCGCCCGGTCGGCGACCCATGCTCCCGCGGTCGCGGAGGCGGCGAGCGCGAGCACCCCGGCGCCGCCGAAGAGCCACCGCCGCCAGCGCCGGCCGGCGGGGACGGTCCGCTGGGTGTCCTCGATGGGCGGTCGGGGCGTCGGCTGGCTGGCCGCGTACGGGCCGGCGAGGGCCGCGCCACCCCTCACCGGTTGGCTGCCCACCCCGCCACCGCTGACCGAAGCGCCGCTGATCGGGGCGCCACTGATCGGGGCGCCGCTGATCGGGGCGCCGCTGATCGGGGCGCCGCTGACCGGTTTCGCCGGTGAGCCGAACGGCAGGTTCGCGAGCAGGTCGTGCAACTCCAGGGCGGAGGGGCGCTCGCCCGGGTCGTTGGCCATCCCGACGCGCAGCACGTCGATCAGCTCGTCCGGCACGCCGGGCAGGCCGGGCAGCGGTTGGTTGAACATCTCCAGCACCGTGATCAGGCTGGGGTTGCGCTCGGACTGCCAGCGCGGCGGCCGACCGTGCATCACCGCGTAGAGGGTGGCGCAGAGCGCGTACACGTCGACGGCCGGTGAGGGCGGGCTGTGGTTGAACATCTCCGGCGGCGCGTACGCCGGGGTGAGCACCTCCAGGGTGACCGAGGCGTCCCGGTGCTCGGCGAGGACGGCCAGCCCGAAGTCGGCGAGCACCGCCGAGTTGAAGTTCGAGTAGAGGATGTTGGCCGGCTTCACGTCCCGGTGCAGCACCCCGGCGGCGTGCGAGTGGGCCAGCGCGTCCGCGATCTTGATGCCGAGGTCGCGGGCCTCCACCGGGCCGAGCGGCGAGGTACGCATGCGTTCGGCGTACGAGCCGTCGCAGAGTTCCATGATCAGGTAGGGGTGCTGGTCGACGGTGACCCCGACGTCGAAGAGGTCCACCACGTGCGGGTGCGACGACATCCGGCCGGCCGCCCGTGCCTCACGCAGGAAACGGGCCTGGTCCCGCTCGCTGTCCAGCGTCCGGTTCTCCACCTTGACCGCGACCTCGCGATCCACGGAGATCTGGGTCGCCTGGTAGACGGTCGCGTACCCGCCCCGGGCAAAGACCCGCAAATCGGTCAGGCCGGGCACGATCGGCACTGGCACGCCGCCGGTCGGGGTGTCGGTCACCGCTCGAAAATACCCAACCCGACCGATGGCTCAGCGCACCGCGTCCGCCGAGGCGGCCCCGGCGGAGCCGGTACCCTCCCCGGTGGTGGCGGTGGCCGCTGCGGCACCGTCGGTCGACGCGACACCGCCGGCCGGCGCGCCCCGGCGGGCGTCGAGTCGCAGACCGATCGCGGTCGCCACGGCCCCCAGCCCCTCCCAGGCCGCGACCCCGAAGAACCGGTCGGGGGCGATGTCGGCGAGCACCGCGATGGTGAAGACGGTGAACGTGACCAACCGGAAGACCACCGTGAACCGGTAGAACGCCCGCCACTCGGTGACGGTGGCGAGCAGGTAGTAGACACCCATGTTGAACGCCGCCATCGAGGACGCCAGCAGGAACGTCCCGGTGTGGTCACCGACGGCCCTCGTCTCCGGCACCTCGAAGCCGAGCATGCGTAGCTGCGCCTCCGGCCAGAGCAGCCCGACCGCTCCCATCGCCAACGCCAGCACGCCGAAGACCGCGATGGTCCAGCCCGCGATGGATCGCGGCAGCTTCATGAACGGCCTCCCCGAAACGGCGCGCCGATCACCACTGTGGACCGGCACACGGTCCTGACACGCTAGCCCGTCGCCCCGTCAACCACATCCCCAGAACCGCCAAACCTGCCCCCTACCCCCCTGCCCCCACCCCACCTAGCCCGTTGATCATGAAGTTATTGCCTCGACACGCCGATGCGGAGGGCAATAACTTCATGATCAACTGCGCCGGGCCGGATGGGCCGGGCCGGGCCGGGCCGGGCCGGGGGTTAGGCCGGGGGTTTTAGGCGGGCGGCGAGGGCTTCGGCGGCGGCTCGTTCGCTGCGCTGCTCCGTCGCGTACGCCAGGCGGACCGCCTCCTGGGCGCAGGACCGGGCCTCGCCCGGCTGACCGCACGCCGCCAACGCCTCGGCCAGCACGCTCGCCGCGATCACCTGGCTGCGTACGTCCTCGGCCGGTGCGGTGACCGCCCGCCGGGCCCAGTCCAACGCCTGCTCCCGCTGGCCGTGCGCGAGCAGTGCCGCAGCGTACTGGGCCATCGTCTGGCGGCGGGAGAAGAGCAGCGAGGGGCCGTTCGCGGCGGCAGTGGCCACCGGGGCGAGCAACCCCACGGCGGTCGCCGGATCGCCGGCGGCCAGCCGGGCCGTGGCCAGTAGCACCCGTGGCGCCACCTGCGCCGGGGCCTGCGGGTTGTGCGGTTCCACAGTGGTCAACACGGTGCGCGCGGCCCGCTCGGCCGTCTCGCAGTCGTTCAGGTCCAGAGCGACGAAACCCCGTAGCGTGCCGGCCATCCCGGTGAGCAGCGGGTGCGAGGTCCGCTGGGCGTACGCCAGGGCGTCGGTGAGCAGGTCGGCCGCGTGCTCCGGCTCGCCCAGCCCGCGCGCCACCACCGCCCGCACCACCAGGGCGAAGCCACGCCCCCAGTCGTCCGAGGCGGCGGCGAACTCCCGGTACGCCCGCCGGGCCTCCCGGTCCGCCTCGGCCAGGTCACCCAGCTCGGCGGTGGCGAACGCCGCCACCGCGCGTAACGTGCCCACCGCCCACGCCTCGCCGACCCGCTCACCGAAGGGCAGGAACACCTGCGCCATCCGACACGCCTCGCGCAGTCGGCCGGCGAGCAGCCGGGCGAACGCCGTGGTGCCGCGCAGCCAGGCCCGCCCGTACGGGTCCTTCAGCTCGGCGAATAGCCGGGCGGCCCGGCCGAGCACCGCGTCCGTGCCGGCGAAGTCACCCCGGGTGGTGGTCACCCAGGCCAGGTTCTGCAACGACCACGCCTGCCCGCGCCGGTCCTGGGCGCTGAGGCTGACCTGGTACGCGGCGGCCAACCGGCTGCTCGCCTGACTGAGCCGCCCGGCCACGAAGTCGGCCATGCCGAGCCGGCGCATCGCGGTGGCGCGCTGCACCGGCAGGTGACCGTCGGTGGCCACCTGCAACGCCTCCTGCCAGGCGGTCACCGCCCGACCCTGGTCACCGAGGGTCTCCTGGGCCTGCCCCGCCAGCAGCAGGGCGCTGGCCCGGGTGGCGCCGTCGCCCGCGTTCGCGGCGATCTTCTCGGCGTACGCCAACGCGTCGGCGACCCGGCCGACCTGGAGCAACGCCCGGGCGTGCACCACCCGGTCGGCGGCCGGCACCCCGTCGCGGGCCAGCTCGTTGGCGCGCTCGGCGTACTCGACGGCAAGGACCGGCTCCCCGGCGGAGAGCGACCGGCGGGCGGCCCGGCCGAGCGCGGCGACGCCGAGCGGCACCACGGCGCGGGCCGGCGCGTCCGGGCGCAGCTTCACCGCGTCGGCGAGTGTGGCGGCCCGCTCGACGTGGGTGGCCACGAAGTCGTCCCGCGCCTCGTCGGTGAAGCCGCCGACGGTGCTGACGTCCGTCCCGTCCGCCGGCGCCGCCCAGCGGGCCAACGCGGCGTGCCGTTCGGCCAGCTCCGCCTTGCTCACCCCGGCGTACGCGGCCTCGCGCATCAGCGGTGTCGCGAACGCGTAACCGGTGCGGGTGCGGTGCAGCATCCGGCGTTGCAGCAGCTCCTCCACCGCCCGTTCGAGCTCCACGGCGACCACCGCCGACGGTCGGCCGTCCCGGCCGGAACGCTGCTCACGCATGGCCTCCAGCGCCCCGGCCGGGACCGTGTCGCCGATGACCGCGGCGTCGCGCAGCACCGAGCGGGCGTCCGGCGGCAACGCGTCGATGCGGGCCGCGAGCACGGCGGCGAGGTCGCGGGAGAGCAGCCGACTGCCGAGTGACCCCGGCACCAGCCGCCAGCCGACCGACGCGCCCTGCTCCCGCTCGGTGAAGCCGGGCCGGTCCCCGGACGCGCGGGCGGAGCGCGCCGACTCGGCGGCACGCACCGAGTCGGTCGTGAGCGCCCCGCGCTCGATCAGCAGGGTGACCAGTTCGGCCAGGTAGAACGGGTTGCCCTGGGCGGTGGCGAGCAGACGGTCGGCGTCGGCCGGGGGCAGCTTGCCACCGCCGAGGTAGCTGGTGAGCAGCCGTGCGGCGTCGGCACCGCGCAGCGGCGGCAGGGCGTGCACCTCTGCGTCCGCGACCCGGGTCAGCGCCCCGGCGGTACGCACCAGCTCGGGACGGCCGAGCAGCAGCACCAGCACCGGGCCGGTGAGCCGGGACAGGGTCAGCCCGAGGGCGCTGATCGTCTCGGCGGTGGCGTCGTGCAGGTCGTCCACCACGATCACCAGCGGCGCCTCCGAGGCGAGCCCGCTGAGCAGGTCGGCGACCGCGTTGGGCACCACCTCGGCGTCGGCGGCCGGGGTGCCCGTCCCGCCCCACTCGCCGCTGTCGGTGCCGACGTGCGCGGGGAGTTCCGCGTAACCCAGCAGGGCGAGGAGCTGCTCCGTGGCGATCGGCGCTGTCGTGCCGGCGGAGCGGGCGAGACGCTGCTCCAACCGCCGCAGCCGCTCCTCCACAGCCGGGCGGGTCAACGCGGTGGAGGCGTCGCTGGGCAGGCCGACGGCGGCACGTACCAGGTCGGCCAGGGGCGCGAGCCGCCGCCGCTCGCCGAACGCGGCACAGCGCACCGACAGCACCCGGGCGCCGGTGTGCGCGGCGTACCGGCCGGCGCCCACGTCGTACCCGGCGGCGAGCCGTTCCACCTCGGCGGCGAACCGGGACTTGCCGATCCCCGCCTCGGCGGTCATCAGCAGCACCCGCGGGTCGCCCTGGTCGATCACCTCGGCGAGCCGGCCGGCGACCCGGCCGATCTCGGTCTCCCGACCGACGTACGGCGCCTCGTCACCCAGCCCGGAGCGGGTGCCCGGCGCGTCCAGCAGACCCAGCAGCTCGTACGCCTCGACCGGCTCCCGCTTGCCCTTGAGCCGCAACGGGCGCAGCGCCCGCCACGAGGACACGTGCCGGGTGGCGGCGGCGGTGCGGGCGCCGGCGTAGACGGCGCCGACGGCGGCGGCGTCGGCGAGCCGGGCGGCGGTGTTCACCGTGTCGCCGATGACCGTGTACTCGATGGCGGCCTGGATGCCGGCGATGACGTCGCCGGTGTTCAGCCCCACCCGCAGCCCGAGCGGCGCCCCGCCGCCCCGCTCGTCGTCGAGCACCCGGCGCACCGCGCGCTGCATCGACAGGGCCGCCCGGACGGCACGCTCGGCGTCGTCCTCGTGCGCGACCGGCGCGCCGAAGACCGCCATGATGCCGTCGCCGGTGAGCTTGTCGACGTGCCCGCCGAAGGTCTTCACCGCGCCGGCGAGCGCGGCGAGCACCCGGTCCGTGACAGCGCCGACGCGCTCCGGGTCGAGGTCCTCCGACCAGGAGGTGAACTCGGAGAGGTCGCCGAAGAGAACGGTGACCACCCGACGCTCGGCCGCCGGCAACGTGGCGGCGGCCGGCAACGCGGCGCCGCAGTTGTGGCAGAACCGCGCGCCGGGAACGGCGACGGTTCCGCACACGGGGCAGGTCACGTGTGCTCCAACCCACTGACCCCGGTCGCGGATTCCCCGGTGCCGACGCCCAGATACTCCAACTGGGCACGGACCGACCATTCGGCCGCCCACCACAGCGAGCGGTCCACGTCCGCGTAGACCACCGCCACCACCTCGGCGGGGGTGTGCGCGCCGGCGGCGACCGCCGCCCGGACCTGGTCGAGCCGGGCCCGGCGGTGGGCCAGGTAGAAGAGCGCGGCGGCGGCGCAGTCGGCCAGCGCCGGGCCGTGACCCGGCAACGCCGGGGTCTTCTGGTACGCGGAGAGCAGTTCGAGGCTGTTCAGGTAGTCCCCGAGGTGCCCGTCCGGATGGGCGACCACCGTCGTGCCCCGGCCGAGGATGGTGTCACCGGTCAGCACCACCCGCTCGTCGCCGTGCTCGACGAGGAAGCAGACCGAGTCGGCGGTGTGCCCGGGGGTGTTCAGCAGGTGGATGTCCAGGCCGAAGCCGCCGAGTTGCTCGCCGGGCTGGGTCAGTGGCGTGCCGCCGATGGTGTGTGCCGGGTCGACGGCGAGGACGTGCACACCGCCGAGCAGCGCGCTGAGCCGCGCCGCGCCCTCGGTGTGGTCGGGGTGCCCGTGGGTGATCAGGATCAGCCCGATGGGGCCGTGCCCGGCGATCTGGTTCAGGTGCCCCTCGTCGGCCGGCCCCGGGTCGACCACGATGGCGTGCTCCGCCGTGGGGGCGCGCAGCACCCAGGTGTTGGTGCCGTCGAGAGTCATCGGCCCCGGGTTGGGCGCACGCACAAGTGTCACCCAGGCCGGCAGTTCGTCGGCAAGCGCCGCCACCGCCCCCGTCACGTGCCCGCTCATGGCTGCGATCGTACGACCCCGCCCGCCACCCTCCGCGATCTTGCACTTTCGGTCCCTGATTCGTCCCTGTTCAGGGCTTTTCTCCGGACAGAAAGTGCAAGATCGCGAGTGTGTGAGGGGGTCGGGTCAGGCGACCTCGACGATCAGCTCGATCTCCACCGGGGCGTCCAGCGGAAGCTCGGCCACGCCCACGGCGCTGCGCGCGTGCCGGCCGGCCTCGCCGAACACGGTGCCGAACAGGTCGGAGGCGCCGTTGATGACGGCGGGCTGACCGGTGAAGCCGGGGGCGGAGGCCACGAAACCGGTCACCTTGACGATCTTGACCACGTTCTCCAGGCCGACGAGCGAGTCGACAGCGGCCAACGCGTTGAGCGCGCACCGCTGGGCCAGGTCCTTCGCCTGGTCGGCCGAGACCCCGGCGCCGACCTTGCCGGTGGCGAGCAACCTGCCCTCGGCGATGGGCAACTGACCGGAGACGTACACGTGCTGCCCGGACTGAACGGCCGGCACGTAGCTGGCCACCGGGGGCACGACCTCGGGCAGCTCGAACCCCAGCTCGGCGAGCTTCGCGTGCGGGCCGTTGCTCATGCCTTCGGTCGCTTCAGGTAGGCGACCAGTTGGTCCGGGTTCGGCCCGGGGACCACGGCGACAAGCTCCCAGCCGTCCTCGCCCCAGTTGTCGAGGATCTGCTTGGTCGCGTGGACCAGCAGCGGGACCGTGGAGTATTCCCACTTCTGCATCGCTGAAGGGCTCCCTCTCGGTGCGGAATTGTTCGAGGGACAGCCTACGGTCCGCTGGCCGGACGAGGTGCGGGGCGCTGCTCCGGCGCGGCCGGCAGCTCCCCGCAGAGACCGTCGTGCTCGTAACCCTGGGGGCAGCGGGAGCGGTCGGGCAGCAAAAGGTCGCAGAAGACCCGGTGCCTGTTGTTCTGGTCGTCGGCGTTGGACACCGTGGTCTCGCCCGCGTCCAGCTCGGGCAGGAAGCCCAGGGACACCGCCACCCGCCCGGCCAGCACCGTCGCCGCCGCCAGCGTCGGCACCCGGATCGGCAGGTGGATGACGAAACCGGGCTCGTCGTCGTCGCGGGCCCGTTCGGCGGGCGGGGTCGGCGCCCGGACCGCGTCCACCTGCTCCGGCATCCGTCGGTACGACCGTTCGTTGATCGGCTGACCGCCGGCCGGCCCGCCGGTCTCGACCACCGATCCGGGCCGGCGCGGCCGGTCGTTCGTCGGAAACGGGGTGCGAGGGATGTTGTCCGCGTCGCGCATGCACTGCCTCCGGTCGTACCGCCTGGTTCATGCTTCCGTCCGGAACCGATCGTCCGTTCCGGCCCCCCGCACCCGGACGAAGGTAGGTGTGCGGGCGCAGTCCCGCCACAGGACGCGCACAGGGCGTCACCAAAAGTCACATATGCGACACACCGCAGGTCAGCGTCCTGACACCGAGGCTGGTGGCGGTATCACCGACCGGATCGCGGCTGGCACCGCGCGGCAGCGGCGAGACCGGTTCGCTCATCGACCGCTACCCTTCCGGTCGGACGGTCGCGCAGCGCCCGGCCGCCCGCTCGATCACGCTCGACGCCCCCGGTGGCGGCGGGCGTCGCACCCCCCGGGGGAAAGACATGACCCAACCGCCCAGCGGCGACCAGGCCGGCGCACCCACGCACCCGCCGACCCTGCCCGATTCCGGTCAGCCCGGCACACCGGTCACCGACCAGCCGCCCTCCGCTGCGCGGCCCGGACAACTCGCCCTCCCCGCGTCCCCCGCCGAGCCGCCGCAGTCCACCCCGCCGACCGTCCCCGTCCAACCCGCCGTCCCCACCCAGCCGGCCCCCGGGCAGCCGGCCTTCCCCGGGCAGCCGGTCAGCTCCCGGCCGGACGGCGGTGACGCCCCGGGCGGAGCACCGCAGCCGGGCGCCCCGGACCCCACCGCCATCCCACCGGCGCCGCCGCCCTACCCGCCGTACGGGGGCACCGCCGCACCGCAGAAGAAGCGCGGGCTGCTGATCGCTGTGATCGCCCTGGCCGTGATCATGGTTCTCTGCGTCGGCGGCGGCGTGGTGGCGTTCCTGACCCTGCGCAACGCCGAGACCGGCGAGGGCGCGAAGGAGCCGGCGGTCGCCGTGGACGAGTTCCTTACCGCGGTCTACAAGGATCGCGACGCGACGAAGGCGGCCAGTCGCGTCTGCGCCGCCTCCCGCGACGACGACAAGATCGCCGCGAAGGTCGCCGAGGTACGGAAGTACGCCTCCACCTACCAGAACCCCCGATTCCGGTGGACCACCCCGAAGGTGGACAACCAGACCGGGGACCGGGCCACCGTCTCCACCCGGCTCACCATGACCACCGCCGACGAGAAGGTGGCCGACCAGGATCTGCGCTTCACGGTGATCCAGAAGACCGGTTGGTGGGTCTGCGAGGTCGCCTGACCGCCCAGCCTGGATAGGCTCGACTGGTGTGTGCAGCGCAGCAGCCGGCCGAGTCGACCGGCACCGGATGGCCGGCCCGCCTCCACGTGGTGACCGGCAAGGGCGGCACCGGCAAGACCAGCGTGGCGGCGGCCCTGGCTCTCGCCCTCGCCACCGGCGGTCGGCGCACCCTGCTGGTCGAGGTCGAGGGACGGCAGGGCATCGCCCAGTTGTTCGGCATCGACCCGCTGCCCTACGAGGAGCGGCACCTCACCGACGCCCCGGACGGCGGGGAGGTGCACGCGCTCGCGGTGGACGCCGAGGAGGCGCTGCTCGAGTACCTCGACATGTTCTACAAGCTGGGCGCGGCCGGCCGGGCACTGCGCAAGCTCGGCGCCATCGACTTCGCCACCACCATCGCGCCGGGCCTGCGGGACGTGCTGCTGACCGGCAAGGTGAAGGAGGCGACCACCCGCACCTCGGGGCAGCAGCGCGCGTACGACGCGGTGGTGCTGGACGCCCCGCCCACCGGACGGATCGGCCGCTTCCTGAACGTGACGGCGGAGACGGCCCGACTGGCCAAGGTGGGCCCGATCAAGACCCAGAGCGAGGGGGTCGCCGCGCTGCTGCGATCCCCGATCACCGCGGTGCACGTGGTCACCCTGTTGGAGGAGATGCCGGTCCAGGAGACGGTGGACGCGATCGCCGACCTGACCGCGCTCGGCTTCGGCATCGGCCGGGTGCTCGTCAACGGCGTCCGGCCTCCGCTGCCCGCCGGCCGGTCGGTCACCACCGCCGAGCTGGAGCGCGGGCTGGTCGCCGCCGGCCTGCCGGCCGATCGGGACGTCGTGGCCGGCCTGCACGACGAGGCGCGGGACCAACTGATCCGCCGCGAGCTGGAGGACTCGCTCCGCGCGGACCTGGTGGAGTTGGGGTTGCCGATGACCGAGCTGCCGTTGTTGCCGGACGGGGTGGACCGGGCCGGGCTCGCGACGCTGGCCGAGGCCCTCCTCCGCGCCGAATGACTCACACCTGAGCGCAGCACGGGCACGCGCCCCTACCGGCCCGATACGCTCGATTGGTGCCTTCCGAAGACGCGGCGCCGCAGCTGGACGTCGACCAGATTCTCGCCGACCCAGGCGTACGGATCGTGGTGTGCTGCGGCGCGGGCGGGGTGGGGAAGACGACCACCGCCGCGGCGTTGGCGCTGCGGGCCGCCGAGCACCACGGCCGGCGCACGGTGGTGCTCACCATCGACCCGGCCCGCCGGCTGGCCCAGTCGCTGGGCCTGAACGAGCTCGACAACACGCCCCGCCAGGTCAAGGGCCTCGACGTCGAGGGCACCGGCGGCGAGTTGCACGCCATGATGCTGGACATGAAGCGCACCTTCGACGACGTGGTGCTGCAACACACCGATCCGGCGAAGGCCGCGGAGATCTTCGCGAACCCGTTCTACCAGGCGATGAGTTCGACCTTCGCCGGCACGCAGGAATACATGGCGATGGAGAAGCTGGGCCAGCTGCACGCCCGGGGCGAGTGGGACCTGATCGTGGTGGACACGCCGCCGTCCCGCTCGGCGCTCGACTTCCTGGACGCGCCGGCCCGGCTCTCCCGTTTCCTCGACGGGCGCATGCTGCGGCTGCTGCTGGCGCCGGCGCGCAGCGGGGGCCGGAGCATGTTCAGCCTGGTCACCGCCTCGTTCGGGATGTTCTCGAAGGTGGTGCAGAAGGTGCTCGGCGCGCAACTGCTCACCGACCTGTCCGGCTTCGTGGCCGCGCTGGACTCGATGTTCGGCGGCTTCCGGCAGCGCGCCGAGCAGACGTACCGCATCCTGCAGGCGCGGGAGACGGCGTTCCTCCTGGTCGCGGCGCCGGAGCCGGACGCGGTCCGGGAGGCCGCCTACTTCGCGGGCCGGCTGCGCGACGAACGGATGCCGCTGGCCGGCCTGGTGCTCAACCGGGTGCACCGCCCGACCGTCCCCGGCCTGGACGCCGAGCGGAGCCGGGCCGCCGCGGACCGGCTGACCGAGCTGGGTGGGCACGAGGCCGCCGCCGAGGTGCTGCGGGCGCACGCGACGCTGGCCCGCCAGGCGGTACGCGAGCAGCAGGTGGCCGCGCGGTTCACCGAGGCGTTTCCGGCGGTGCCGGCGGTGTCGGTGACGGCGCAGCCCGCCGACGTGCACGACGTCGACGGGCTACGGACGATCGGTGAAGCGATCAGCCGGTCGTGACCGGCCTCAGTTGGTCGCGCTGACCAGGATCTTGTCCTTGGCGGCCTTGTCCTTGCTGTTCTTCTTCATCGCGGCTTCGAACATCTTGCGCCAGCTCGTGACCTGCGGGTGACGACGCAACAGCGCCCGCCGCTCGCGTTCGGTCATGCCACCCCACACACCGAACTCGATCCGGTTGTCCAGCGCGTCGGCCAGGCACTCGTACCGAACTGGGCAGCTCCGGCAGATCCGCTTGGCCACGTTCTGTTCGGCGCCCTGTACGAACAACGCGTCCGGGTCCCCGTTCTGACACGCCGCCAGCGACGGCCAGTCAGTGATCATGCCCATGTGTACACGTCCCCCCTTGCAGTACCTACCGACCTCGTCGATGCACGTCAGCCGGCAATTCCCCCCGA
Organism: Micromonospora sp. WMMD1120; assembly: GCF_029626235.1. NCBI lineage: Bacteria > Bacillati > Actinomycetota > Actinomycetes > Micromonosporales > Micromonosporaceae > Micromonospora > Micromonospora sp. WMMD1120. The sequence continues at coordinate 1,659,713 of NZ_JARUBO010000005.1, forward strand.
TCGCCCGGCCCGCCTTCCCCAAGGCGGCGCGGACGACATGTGGCGCTGTCGCCGCCCCCATCATGCTCTGTAGTCGACTGATTACGCAACGTTGTCGGCAAAATCCATCATTCCGGACACTCCCGGCTTCCCGGGCCTTCGACCGCCGGTTACCCCGAGAAGGTCGGCGATAACGCTGCGCCACCTCCCCGATTCGGGGAGACTCACGCCCTGTCACACGCAACCGAGCACCGGGGGTCGTGCGTTTAGCACAACGAGGGCAGCGCGCGCAGGAAATGGGGAAAGAACGCCCCAGCGCCCCTCGTTCCCTACTCGCGTACCCTGTCGAGGTGACCTGGATGCGGAAACGTGACCACAATGTGCTGACCAACGCCGCATCGCTGCTCGTGTGTGGCCTGTTGGCCGGCGTGGTGGTCGCTGCGGCGGCCTTCCCCGCGGTAGCGATGTCCGGCCTGGCCGCGAAGGCCGGCGCCGAGACATTCGGCGCACTGCCCACGGAGTTGACAGTGGCCCGCGCGCCGCAGATCAGCTACCTGCTGGCGTCCGACGGCAAGACGCCGCTCGCGACGATGTACGACGAGAACCGGCGCGACGTCAAACTCGCCGACATCTCGCCCTACATGCAGAAGGCCATCATCGCGGCCGAGGACCACGACTTCTACAAGCACAACGGTGTCGACATCAACGGTGTCGCCCGCGCGTTCGTCAACAACCAGAACGAGGGCGCCGGCCGGCAGGGCGCCTCGACGCTGACCATGCAGTACGTCCGGCTGGCCATCGCCTACTCGGCCACCCACCCGGCCGACGTGGTCGCGGCGACCGAGGACACCAGTGCCCGCAAGCTCCGCGAGATGCGGCTGGCCCTCCAGGTCGACAAGGAGTTCTCCAAGGACGAGATCCTCACCCGCTACCTCAACCTCGCCTCGTTCGGCAACGGCGCGTACGGCATCTACGCCGCCAGCCAGGTCTACTTCGGCAAGCCGCCGAGCAAGCTCAAGATCGAGGAAGCGGCGCTGCTCGCCGGCATGGTCAAGGCGCCGACGACGAACAACCCGACCACCGAGGCGGGCTACCCGCTCGCGCTGGAGCGGCGCAACTACGTCATCCAGAACATGGTCGACATCAAGGCCATCACCCAGCAGGAGGCGGACGCCGCCAAGGCCGTCGAGCTGAAGGTGAAGGACAAGCGCACCCCCAACGGCTGCGTCTCGGCGAACGTCAACGAGTGGGGCTTCTTCTGCGACTACTTCTACCGCTGGTGGATGCAGCAGGAGACGTTCGGCTCGACCACGTACGACCGGGAGCGGCGGCTCAAGAGCGGTGGCTACACCGTCGTGACGTCGCTCGACGTCCAGGCGCAGCGCGGCGCGGACAAGGCGGTCCGCAAGGCCAAGAGCATCAACAGCAAGGAAGCCGCGATGGTCGCGGTGGTCGAGCCGGGCACCGGCCGGGTCCGGGCGCTCGCGGTCAACAGGCAGTTCAAGCTGGACGACCCGAAGAACCCGAAGAACAAGCTCTCCAGCGACCCGGCGAAGAGCAAGAAGAAGATCCGGGGCAACTACCCGGCGACCGTCAACCCGCTGCTCACCGGCGGTGACGGCATCACCGGTTACCAGGCCGGCTCGACCTTCAAGCTCTTCACGATCGCCGCCGCGGCGGAGAAGGGCATCCCGCTCAGCTACACCTTCAACGCGCCGCAGCAGTTCAAGTCGGAATACATCATCGACAGCAGCAGCCCGGCCGCCTGCAAGGGCACCCACTTCTACTGCCCGACCAACTCCGGCCTGAAGGCCGGCGGCGTGCAGAACATCTGGTCCGCGTTCGCCCAGTCGACAAACACCTTCTTCGTCCCGCTGCAGCAGCAGGTCGGCGCGGAGAACGTGGTGGACGTCGCCAAGCGCGCCGGCATCCAGTTCCGGGCGAGCAACGACGCCAAGTTCGCCGCCACCAAGGAGGCCGCCCACCAGTGGGGCGCCTTCACCCTGGGTGTCTCCTCCACCACCCCGCTCGACCTGGCCAACGCGTACGCGACCTTCGCGGCGGACGGCAAGTACTGCGAGCCGATCCCGGTGCAGGAGATCAAGGACCCGGAGGGCAAGAAGCTGGACATCGCCAACCCGCGCTGCGAGAAGCGGTTCAGCACCGAGGTGGCCCGCGCCACCGTGGATGCCGCCCGCTGCCCGGTCGGCGACAACTCCCGGACCAGCAAGTGCGGCGGCAGCCGTACCGCGGCCGTGGTGAAGGGCATCGTCGACGCGCCGGTGGCCGGCAAGTCCGGCACCACCGACTCGGAGAAGACCGCCGCCCTGGTCGCGATGACCAAGCAGTACTCGGTGGCCGGCATCATGGCCGACCCGGACTGGCCGCAGACGAACGTCAAGATGAAGCACGCCGAGAAGGACGGCATCAACCCGCCGGTCTACGAGACACTGCGGGACGCCATGAAGAACAAGCCCCGGATCAACTTCGAGCCGCCCGGTCAGAAGATCTCCGAGGGCGACCAGCGCAGCATCCCCGACGTCAAGTGCGTGTCGGTGGACCAGGCGAAGTCCCGGCTCAAGGGCGCCGGCTTCGAGCCGGTCGTCTCCAGCGCCCGGGTGCCCTCCTCCTGCAAGGCGGGCGACGCCGCCGGCACCAGCCCGGACGGCCGCACCATCAAGGGTGGTGTGGTCACCATCCAGGTGAGCAGCGGCGGCGGCACGCCGGGCAACACCGACGGCACCCCGCCGGGCAACCAGCCCGGCAACCCGCCCGGCCGTCCCGGCGGACGCCCGGGCGGCTGAGCCGACGGACAGGACACCAACGGGCGGGCACCCTCCTCGGGTGCCCGCCCGTTCGGCTGTCCGGACCCTGCGGCGGGTACGACGTTCCGCCGACCCAGGTGTGCGGCTACCCGGCCGTGCCGCGCGTCTGCTCGGTCAGAGACCGAGCTGTCGGCGTACCTCGGCGGCCACCCGGCCACCCTCGGCCTGGCCGGCCACCGCGGCCTGGGCCGCCTTCATGGCCGGGCCCATCTGGGCCTTCCCGGTGAAGCCGCCCGCGGCGAGCGCCCCCGACACCAGCTCGGTCAGCTCGGCGTCGGAGAGCTGCCGGGGCAGGTAGCGGTCCAGCACCTCACCCTCGGCGGCCTCCTTCGCGGCCTGCTCGGCGCGGCCGGCGTCGGCGAAGGCGGTGGCCGCCTCCCGACGCTTCTTGGCCTCCTTGGTCAGCACCGCGAGCACCTCGTCGTCGGTGAGCTCGCGCTTGGCCTTGCCGGCGACCTCGGCGGTGCCGACGGCGGCCAGGGCCATCCGCAGCGTGGAGGTGGTCAGCTCGTCGCGCGCCTTGAGCGCGGAACGCATGTCGGCGGTGAGGCGGTCCTTCAGCGTGCTCATGGACGGTCAAACTACCCTGAACGCCATGCGAAAGCGCACACTATTCCGGCTCGCCGCCGGAACCGCCGCGGTCGGCGCGGCCACCCTCGCGTACGCGTCGCTCGTCGAGCGCAACATGTTCACAGTGCGGCGGTTCGATGTGCCGGTGCTCCCGGCCGACGCCGAACCGCTGCGCGTGCTGCACCTGTCGGACCTGCACATGATGCCCGGCCAGGCGCGCAAGCAACGCTGGGTGGCGTCGTTGGCCGCCCTCGACCCCGACCTGGTGGTGGTGACCGGCGACAACATGGCCCACCCGGGCGCGGTGCCCGGCGTGCTGCGTGCGCTGCAACCGCTGCTGGACTACCCGGGCGCGTTCGTGTTCGGCTCGAACGACTACACCGGGCCGGTGCTGAAGAACCCGTTCACCTACTTCCTGCCCGACCGGGAGTACACCGAGGGCGTCGAGCTGCCCTACGAGGAGCTGCGCCAGGTCTTCACCGGCGCCGGCTGGGCCGACCTCAACAACGCCCGGACGACGCTGAAGGCCGGCGGCCGGCAGGTCGACCTGGTCGGGGTCGACGACCCGCACATCGAGCGGGACGACTACCCGTCAGTGGCCGGGGCGGTCTCCTCCTCGGCCGACCTGTCCATCGCGGTGACGCACTCCCCCGAGCCACGGGTGCTCGACCAGATGGCCGCGGACGGCTTCGGGCTGCTGCTGGCCGGGCACACCCACGGTGGCCAGGTGTGCGTGCCGGGCTACGGCGCCCTCGTGACCAACTGCGGCCTGCCCCGCTCGATGGCGCGTGGCCTGCACCGGTGGCCGGGCTCGGACTCCTGGCTGCACGTCTCCGCCGGCCTCGGCACCCACCCGACGGCCCCGGTCCGCTTCGCCTGTCCCCCGGAGGCCAGCATCCTCACCCTGATCCCCCGCTGACCACGCGCGGCGCGGCCCCGGTCCGCGGCGCGGCCCCGGTCCGCGGCGCGGCCCCGGTCCGACGTCGCGCGGGCAGCGCGCGGCTCGGCGCGCGGCTCCAAGATCGCGCAGTTTCCCTGATTTAGTGGCCTCAGCGCGCGGCGAGGGCACTACATCCCTGAAGTTGTGCGGATCTTGACGGCGGGCCGCGCAGGGCGCGGGCGGCGCGGGGCGCGGGGCGCGCGCAGCGCGCAGCGCGGGGCGCGCGCAGCGCGGGGCGCGGGGCGCGGCGGCGGTTTGGGGCCGGCGGGCGGCGGGGGTACCGAGTTTGACCATCGGAGCGGGTGGGCTACTATTTGTCGGCACGCCTCGGGGTGTGGCGCAGCTTGGTAGCGCGCTTCGTTCGGGACGAAGAGGTCGTCGGTTCGAATCCGGCCACCCCGACCAGAGGCAGCAGGGCCAGGTGAGAGGACATCTCACCTGGCCCTTTGCGGTTGCCGACACGATCTAGCTGTTCCGTCCATGGACGGACGGGCGGGTGACAGGGCGGCATGATCCAGGTCGGCTGGGGTGACATGGTCTGGGACCAGCCCGGCGCCGTCTGAAGTGTCCCGGGGCCCACACGGACGGGACCTCGCGCGCTGCTGATCCTCGCTACCCTGTGCCGCGTGACGGACATGCTCAGCAGGCGAAACGCGTTACGGGCCGCGGTGGTAGGCGGTGCGACCGCCGTCGGCGCCGTGGCCATGGCGCCGACGGCGGCCCAGGCGGCTCCTGGGGACGAGGGATGGGTCTCGGTCCTCGACCACGGTGCGGTCGGTGACGGGGTCGCCGACGATACGACGAAGATTCAGGCGGCGCTGAACGCCGCGACTGGAACGGTCCCACACAAGAGCGTGTACTTTCCGCCGGGGCGGGTGTTCCGGGTCAGCGAGGAGATAAGCCTCACCGGGTACGCCAACGCGACGATCGCCGGCAACGGGGCGACGCTCGCGCTAACCGGTGCGAAGCCGACCGCCTCCCACATCAGCACGGTACTGCGCCTCACCGACGTGCGTGAGGTCACCATCGAGGACCTGACTATCCGCGACACCGACCGCACCCAGGTCTACAACGGTCTGTTGCTGGCCCAGGCGAACCGATGCGCCATCCGCGGCGTCCGGGTGATCAACGTGCGATACACCGGCATCTCGGTCTTCGACGATCCGCCGGGCGCCTCCGACGACGTGCTGATCACCGGCTGCGTCATCGAGGGCACGCGGCAGGGCATCTCGGTCAACGGCCGCGACATCCGGATCATCGGCAACCATGTGGCGATGGACTGGTGGTCCACCGACGAGGCCAAGCGGGGTCCATGGCAGCCGAGCTCCGACTACTACGACGGCATCAACGTGCTGGCCGGCTCGGACCGCACAGTGGTCTCCGGCAACACCATCACCGACTGCGGCCAGTCCGGCATCTACACCCAGTCGCTGAGGAACCTCGTCGTCGCCGACAACACCGTCACCGGCTGTGTACTTCGTGGCATCGAGATCGACGGGCAGCGCAAGCATCTGGAGAAGCCGTCCGACAACGTGCCGGAAGCGCAGAAGCTTCGTGCGCACGGCGTGGCGATCACCGGCAACACGCTGCTGGACAACTTTGGCAACATCAACATCCTGTACGCCACGGACGTCACCATCACGGGCAACCGAGTACACAACAAGCGCGAGTCGACATGCATCGCGCTCAACCGGGGCACGCACCACGCGGTCGTCGTCGGCAACCACTGCCGCCAGGACGACCCGACCCGGCCGGCGATCTGGGTGAAGCCGGTCGAGACGGTGAACGACACTGTCATCCCGGGCGCGACAGCGGCCACCGTCGCCTGGAACAACGTCGAGGCCGCAGTCGACTGGTACGCACCCGCCGACGCAGTCATCATGCAGCGGACCGGGAACGCGGAGATCTCCACGGTCGGCACGATCAAGGCCACCGGCAAGATGCTCGCTGCGGGCGGTATCGGCGTGGGCAACAGCGCCACCGCGTCCCGGCCGGGCACGGTGATCCGCAAGGTCGAGGTGTTCTCCTCGACCGGGGCGAGCCTGGGTTTCATTCCGATCTACAACTCGATCACCTGAGCGCCGGGGTCGTCAGACCCGTTTCACGAACGGTTTCCCCGCAGTCGCGGACCACGATGTGCGTTCCCAGCACGACGTGGTCCGCGTCACCGGTGCTGCGTTCGGCGCGCCGCACGGCCAGGCCCACCGGGGTGGGGTCAACTCCCCGTGCGGCCCGTGCACGGTAGTGGCGCCGCCCCGAACATCTGGAGCCGGCACCGTCAGACGGTGCCGGCTCCGGATTGAATCAGTTGGTCAGGGGGTGGTGGTGATGAAGTGACCGGCCTGGTCGACGATCACGTGGGTGCTGCCACCGCTGTTGTTGGTCAGCGTCACGTACCCGCTGGCACCCACGCGGACCACTGCGGCGTTCGACGCCGTCTCGCCGGCCACGAAGTTCACGTTCGAGACGGTCGACGGCGTCTCACCCTTGGGTTGTGCGGTGAGTAGGCCCGGAGCGGTCGGCCCGGTGACCGTCAGGTTGGCCACCAGCGCGGTCGGTTTCGGCGTCCTGTCGTTACCGTTCGGGTCGAGGAACGGCACCATCAGGTCGACCGACGAGAACTGGGGCAGGGCGCTGCCGCTGGCCCCGGACCGGGTGTCGAGGATCCGCCGGGGACCGTACGGAACGAAGCCGTCGGTGGCGCCGGTGCCGTACCAGCCGGCCAGGTCCGCGAGCACGTGGGTGGTGCCGGAACTGTTGTTGAGGATGACGAGCCGGCCGTTCACCACCGGCACGGTCACCAGGTTGGGGATGGTCTGACCGGCGACGAAGTTCAGGTTGGACGCGGTCGGCACCGACGAGCCGGCCGGGTAGACGGTGAGGACGCCGTTCGCCGTCGGCTGGGTGGCCGTCACGTTCAGCACGACGGCCTTGGCACCCGACGGCACCCGCCCGGACAGGTCCAGCACCCGGTAGCTGTTCGCCGGGACCGGCGCACCCCCGTTGGCCCGGCTGTCCAGCACCCGGGTCGGCGGCATCGGCGTGAAGCCGTCACCCGTGCCGGAGTAGAAGCCCTGGAGGTCGACGACGACGTGCACCGTCCCGCCGGCGCTGTTCCGGATCCGCAGGTTGCCGTTGGACATCGGCACCGTCGCCAGGTTCGGCACTGTCTCACCGGCGACGAAGTTGACGCTCGACGCCTGGGGGACGGCGGTGCCGTCCGGGTAGACGGTGAGGTATCCGGCGGTGGTCGGCTGGGTGGCCGTCACGTTCAGCACGACGGCAGTGACGTTGGCGGCCGACACACCGTTGATGGACATGACCGGCAGGACGATCTCGGAGTTGGCCGCGATCGGAACCGTGGTGCTGATGCCGACGGCGGCACGGGTGTCCAGGAGCCGGGTCGGTGCCACCGGGGTGAACATCGCGCCCAGGACCGCGCAGTTCCCCAGCGGCCCGCCCACGAACTCCGGGAGCACCCGGAAGTTGTCGAACCTGATGTCGTTGTCCACACAGGCCGAGCCAGCACGCCTGAGCTGCCCGTCGACCGGCACGATCGGGCCGACCCGGTAGAACCGGTCGCCGCTGAGGCGGCGGGCAACCTTGCCGACCGGACCGTCGGTGGACCATGCGTGACTCACCGTCAGGGGCGCGGTGAAGTCCAGCGAGGATCCGCCGGGCTTGCTCTGGACCCCCTCCCCGGTCACCGTACGGCCGCCCTGGAGTTCGACGGCGCCCCGGTCGTGATAGCCGTTGCCCGTGCCGGTGTTGGGCACGGTGGGCGAGTCGGCGTGCGCGTTGTCCAGCAGGTCGGTACGGGTGCTGCCGGGCGCCTCGGCGTCGGCGGAGTCGATCGCCGGCGACGCGGCGGTCGGCGGGAACCAGCCACGATCGGTGCCCAGCTTCTCGCCGAGCAGGGCCGGGGAGAGGATGTCGTGGCTGCCCTGCCCGGTGGACGCCCGGAACGACGCCAGGTCGGCGTGATCGGTGTCACCCCACCGGTACACAGCCCCGCCACTGGCCGGATCGACCAGGTTGTAGTCGGCCTCGGCGCCGTCGGTGGCGGCGGCGGAGACCGAGATCGCGGGCGCGCCCGTCGGGTCGGCGCAGGGTTGCGGTGCCGGTACCGAACCGGCGCCGGTACGCAGGATGTTGTTCCGGATGCTCGCGCCGGTCGATGCACCGGCCAGCACGATTCCGGTCGCGCAGTCGGTCACCACGGTGTTGCCGGTGACCCGGGCTCCGGGGGCGTCCGTCACGGCTATCCGGGTCTTGAAGAAGGTGCTGGCGGTGATCACCGCGCCGGACACGCCCGCCTCGACGGCCACGCCGGTGGCACCGGCGCCTGGGCTGGAGAACCAGCCCCGGCTGACCGTGACGGCGCTGGACGAGCCGGTCACCCGGACGGCGGGGAAGGCGCCAACGGCAGTGGCGATACCGTCCACTGTGACCCGCTGGGCGCCGCTGATCAGCACCGGTGCCGCGTCGCCACGGCTGGTGAGCGTGAAGCCCTCGACCACGACGTCGTGCACGCCGGAGATCGTCAGCGGTGTGCCGCTGATCGTGTAGTGGCCGAGACGGACAAGGCCACGCGACGTGTTGACAGCACGCACGGTGATCGGCGCGGATTCCGTGCCGGACCGGGTGATCGTCACCTTCTCGGCGTACTCGCCTGGCTGCACGAGCACCGTCTGACCCGGCTGGGCCACCGCCAGGGCGGCGGTGATGGTGCAGTAGGGCGCCGCCTCGCTGCCGTCGCCAGCCGGCTTGCAGTCGCGCTCGCTGACGTACACCTCGGAAGCTGCCACCGCCGGCGCGGCGACCGGCGCGGCCGCGGCCTGGGTGGCGGGCCCGACCAGACCGACCCCACCAACTATCGGCACCACCGCCAGTGACAACAGCCTTCTTCTCATCGACAGCCCCCGTTGATATCGAAAACCTGGCGCGGGCAGCCTATACAAACGTTCAGCTACTCGTGTGCCGCCAAACGCACAACGTGGAGCCGGCGCCCACCCGCGACTGCGGGTGGACGCCGGCTGGCGGCTACTCGGATCAGGACGGCGCGGCGATGAAGTAGCCCGCCTGGTCGATGATCACGTGGGAGTTGCCGGATGTGTTGTTGTACAGCACGACGAGCCCGTATTCGCCGACGCCAACGATGGCGTGGTTGCTGGCGGTCTCACCGGCGACGTAGTTGACGTTGGACGCGGTCGGCCGGTCCGATCCGTTCGGGTAGATGGTGAGGACGCCAGCCTTGGTCGGCGCGGTGACGGTCAGGTTCGCCACCAGCGCGGTCGGCCGGGGCGCGCTCTTGTCGCTCCTGGGATCGAGGAAGGGCACGGTCAGCGCCCCCCAGCCGTCGGACCCGAGGGGTCCCTCGCCGTCCCGGGTGTCGTAGATCCGGGTCGGACCGAACGGCACGAAGGTGTCAGCGGCGCCCGCACCGAACCAACCAGCAAGGTCGGCAACCACATGGGTACGCCCCGAACTGACGTTCTGGATGGCCACCTTCCCACCGACAACCGGCACCATCACCAGGTTCGGAATGGTCTGTCCCGCCACGAAGTTCAGATTCGACGCCGTCGGCACCGCCGTACCGAACGGATGAACAGTCAACACCCCACTGGTCGTCGGCTCGGTCACCGTCACATTCAGCACCACCGCCGTCGCCCCCGACGGAACCCGACCAGACAGATCCAACGTCCGACCCGTGTGCGGAGCGAACGCCGAACCACCCGCCGCACGCGTGTCCAACACCCGCACCGGCGCGACCGAGCGGAACCCCGAACCGCCCGCCGAGTAGTAACCCTGAAGGTCGGCAACGACGTGCACCGTACCGCTGGCGGTGTTGCGGACACGCAGGTTGCCGTTGGACATCGGCACGGTGACCAGGTTCGGCACCGTCTCGCCCGGTACGAAGTTGACTGTCGACGCCTCCGGCAGCGTGGTGCCGTCCGGGTAGACCCGCAGGAACCCCGCTGTGGTCGGCGCGGTCGCTGTCACGTTCAGGACGACAGCGCTGATGTCCGCGGCCGGCAGCCCGTTGATCTGCGGCAGCGCCAGCACGACCTCGGTGTTCGCCGGGATGGGCACCCTGCCCGGCACTCCGAGTGCCGCACGGGTGTCCAGCACCCGCTGTGGTGTCAGAGCCGTGTAGGCGGCGCCGACCACCGTGCAGCTGGTCTTGTCAGCTCCGTAGGTCCAGCGGAAGTCGGTGAAGCTCACCTGATGGGTCTCGCAGGCACTGCCGGCCCGGCGGACGCTGTGGTCCTCCGGCCCGACCGGAGCGATCCGCCGGAACGGCTCGTCGCTCCACTTGCGGGAAACCTTGCCCAACGGCCCGTCGGTCGGCCAGGCGGTGGTGACGGAGAGGCCGACGGTCACGTCGAAGGGACTGCCACCGGCCCTGCGTCGGACCGGAACCTCGGTGACCGTCGCCGGCCCCTGCACCTCGACGGCGCCCCGGTCGTGATAGCCCGATCCGGTGCCCGTGTTGGGGACCTCCGGGGCGTCACTGTGCGGGTTGTCCAGCAGGTCGGTACGGGAGACGCCATCGGCGCTGGCGTCGGCCGAGTCGACCCCGGGTGAGGTCGGGGCGATCTGGGTGTACGGCCGCTCGTACGTCGGCACCGACGTCAGCTGGGGATTCGCGGCGATGTCGTGGGTGCCGTTTCCGGTGGCGGCGACGAACCCGGGCAGGCTCGTGTACTCGGTGCCACCCCATCGGTAGAGCGGACCGCCGCTGGCCGGCTCGATCAGGTTGTAGTCCGCAACGGTCTGCGCGACGCTCTCGGGCGAGACGGCGACGGCGGTCGCCCGCGACGGCACCAGGCACCGCTGCGGATCGTCGAACGGGCCGGCGGCGGTCTCCAGGATGTTGTTCCGGATCGACACGCCTGGTGAAGCACCGGCAACGTCCACCGCCACAGTGCAGTCGGTCATCAGCGTGTTGCCGACGATCTTCGTGCCCGGCGCGTCCCGCACCGTGATCCCACCGAGGGTGCTGGCCGTCACCAGGGCGCCGCGCACACCCGGGTCCACCACCAGACCGTTACCGCCCACGAAGGCACCACGACTCACCGTGACGTCCACGGAGGCACCGGTGATCCGGACCCGTCCCGGAGCCGCGTAGTCGCTGACGACCAGCCGATCGAGGGTGATCCGGGTTGAGCCGTCGACGACGACCGCCTCGACAGTGCCCTCGCCGGCTGCCCGGAAGCCGTCGAGGACCACGTCATGGACACCACGCAGGGTGAAGGCGCTCTCGTTGCCGTCGGGCCCACGTCGCTTGCCCACCTTGACGACGGTGGCACCGTCAGCCGGCGCGTTCACCGCCCGGAAGGTGATCGGTGCCCCCTCGGTCCCCGAGCGGCTGATCACCACCGACTCCCGGTACTCGACTCCGGGGTGGACCAGGACGGTCTGGCCGGGTCCGGCCACCGCGGCGGCGGCCGAGATGGTGCAGAAGGGGGCAGCCAGGCTGCCGTCGCCGGCCGCCGTGCAGTGCGTGTTGCTGACGTGCAACTCGGCGGCGGCTGCGACCGGCGCCTGCGCGACGGCGGCACCGGGGGCCACCGCCGACGCGGGTCCCGCCGGGAGCACCAGGCCCGCGCCGACGGTGAGCGGTACGAGCGCGATCCGCGCCAGTACAGGAGTCCTCATCAACCATCCTCGGTCAGGAGTGGGTCTTCCAGTAGGTCAGGAAACGTATGGCGGCGTACAGCGCGGGCCGGACGGTACGGCCGTCCACCGACAGGGCGATGAACGGCCGTACCGGGACCGTCGGGTCAGGACGCGCCGTCGATGAAGTAGCCCGCCTGGTCGACGATCGTGTGGATGGACCCGGAGCTGTTGTTGAACAGCACGATGTTCTGGTCCGTTCCCACGCCCACGATGGCGTGGTTCGAGGCGGTCTCACCGGCGACGAAGTTGACGTTCGACGCGGTCGGCTGGACCGTCCCGTTCGGGTAGGCGGTGAGCACGCCCGCCCTGGTCGGCGCGGTGACGGTCAGGTTCGCCACCACCGCCGTCGGCTTCTGCGCCGTGCCGCTGGACGAGTCGAAGTAGTGGACCGGAACACCCGCGTTGGTGACCGGTCCCTGCGGCCACCCTTCGCCGGCCTCCCCCCGGCTGTCCTGGATGCGGCGCGGGCCGAACGGCACGAAGACGTTCGTGGCCCCCGCACCGAACCATCCGGAGAGGTCGGCAACCACATGGGTACGCCCGGAGCTGACGTTCTGGATGGCCACCTTGCCGTTGACCACAGGCACCAGCACCAGGTTCGGGATGGTCTGCCCGGCCACGAAGTTCAGGTTCGACGCCGTCGGCACCGCGGTGCCGTACGGGTGCACGGTGAGCACCCCACTGGTCGTCGGCGCGGTCACCGTCACGTTGAGCACCACGGCGGTCGCGGCGGCCGGAACCCGCGCGGACAGGTCCAGCGTCCGACCGGAGTTCGGGGCCAACGCCGAACTGCCGGCCGCGCGGGTGTCCAGGACCCGCGTCGGTTCGACCGACCGGAAGCCCGAGCCGCTCGCCGAGTAGTAGCCCTGCAGGTCGGCGACGACGTGCGTGGTGCCGCCGGAGTTGTTGACGATCACCACCGACCGCTCCTTCAGCACCGGCACGGTGACCAGGTTCGGCACCGTCTCACCGGCGACGAAGTTGACACTCGAGATGTCCGCCGGACCACCCGTGGGATAGACCTGGAGGAACCCGGCGGTGGTCGGCTGGGTCGCCGTCACGTTCAACACGACGGCGCTGATGTCCTGCTCCGGCACCCCGTTGAGCGCGGAGAACGAGACCGTGACGGCCGCCTTGGGCGGGATGGGCACTGTCGGGTACCCACCGATCCCGGTGCGGGTGTCGAGCACCCGCCGCGGTGCCAGCGGCGTGTAGGCGGCACCCAGCACGGTGCAGGTCGTCACGGGGTTCTGCCGGGCCTTCCGGAAGTCGTCGAGGCTGACCTGGTGGGTCTCGCAGACCCTGCCGGCGCGGCCGAAGCGGTGCTCCTCCGACCCCACCGGCAGCACCCGACGGTTGGTTTCGTCGCTCCAGTTGCGCGACACCTTGCCCAACGGACCGTCGGTGGGCCAGGCGGTGGTGACGGAGAGTTCGGCGGTCACGTCGAGCGGTGTGCCACCCGCCTTCCGCCGGATCGGCCGCTCGTTGATCGTCACCGGGCCCTGGGCCTCGACGGCGCCCCGGTCGTGGTAGCCCGAGCCGCTGCCGGTGTTGGGCGTCGCCGGATCGTCGGTGTGCGGGTTGTCCAACAGGTCGGTTCGAGAGACGCCCTCGGCGGTGGCGTCGGCCGAGTCGACGGCGGGCGAGTTCCGGGCGATCTCGTAGTACGGACGGTCGTAGGCGTCCGTCGACACCAGCCACGGGGTGGCCGCGATGTCGTGCGTGCCGTTGCCGGTGGCGGCGACGAACGCCGGCAGGCTGGCGTACTCGGTGCCACCCCACCGGTAGAGCGGGCCCCCGCTGGCCGGCTCGATCAGGTTGTGGTCCGCCACGGTCTGCGGAACGCTCTCGGCCGAGACGGAGATGGCGGTCGCCTCCGCCGGCACCTCGCACGCCACCCCGTCGTTGAGCGCGCCGGTGGAGGTCTCCAGGATGTTGTTCCGGATCGACGTGCCCGGAGAGGTGCCGGCCACGTCCACGCCGAAGGTGCAGTCGGTCTCCACCGTGTTGCCGACGATCTTCGTGCCGGGCGCGTCCCGCACCGTGATGCCGCTCTGGGTGAAGGTGCTCGCGGTCACCAGCGCACCACGTACCCCCGGGTCGACAAGCAGGCCCCCGCCGGGCCGGAAGGCGCCCCGGCTCACCGTGACGTTCTCGGACCCGCCGGTGATCCGGACCGCCGCCGGGGCGTCGTAGTCCGAGGCCACCAGGCGGTTCACCGTGATCCGGGAGGAGCCGTCGACGAGGACCGCCTCGGCCGTACCCTCGCCGTACGCCAGGAAGCCGTCGAGGACCACGTCGTGGACGCCACGCACGGTGAAGGCGTTCTCGTTGCCGTTGGCGCCGCGTCGCTTGCCCACCTTGACCACAGTGGCGCTTCGACCCGGCCCGTTGAGCGCCCGAAAGGTGACGGGCGCGTCAGCGGTCCCCGAGCTGCTGATCACCACCGACTCCCGGTAGTCACCGGGCCGGACCAGGACCGTCTGGCCCGCCCGCACCACCTCCGCAGCCTGGGAGATGGTGCAGAACGGGCTGGTGGCGCTGCCGTTACCGTGGTTGAGGCAGTTGGCCGAGTCGACGTACCACTCGGTCACGGCGGCGGCCGGGGCGGCGGTCGGCAGGGGGGCCGCCGCGGCGGCCGACGCCGCCGGAACCGCCAGGCCCGCGGCGACGGTGAGTGGTACGAGCGCGAAGCGCGCCAGCACAGATTGACTCATGCAGGATTCCTCATGGTAGGTGGATCTGAGGGCGGAGAGTCCGGTCAGGACGCGGCGGCGATGAAGTAGCCGGCCTGGTCGACGATGACGTGCGACGTACCCCCGCTGTTGTGGAAGAGGTCGACGCCGGAGCCCACGGCGACCACCGCGGCGTTTGACGCCGTCTCGCCGGCGACGAAGTTGACGTTCGAGGCGGTGGGCCGCTGCCCGCCGCCGGGGTGGAGGGTGAGCACGCCCGCCGTGGTCGGCGCGGTGACCGTCACGTTGCCCAGCAGTGCGGTGGGGGCGGGGCAGGCCGGGTTGCAGATCGCCTCGCTGGGCAACGGCGCGAACCGGACGGTTTCCCGGGCGGTGAGCGGGGCCGGGGTGCGACCGGGCAGTCCGAGGCTGGACCGGGAGTCGACGATCCGCTTCGGCGTCATCGGCACGAACGTCTGGGTGGCCTGCGGGCTGAACCAACCGGCCAGGTCCGCGATGACGTGGGTGGTGCCGGAGCTGTTGTTGAAGATGTTGACCTCGCCGTTCCGCACGGGCACGGTGACCAGGTTGGGAATCGTCTGTCCGGCGACGAAGTTGAGGCTGGACGCGACAGGTGCCGTCGAGCCGGCCGGGTAGATGGTCAGCACGCCGCTGGTGGTCGGTGCGGTGACCGCCACGGAGAGCACGGCGGCGGTTGCGTTGGCGGGGATCCGGCCGGAGAGGTCGAGGGTCCGGGTGCTCTTGCCCGGCATCGGGGCTCCCCCGCCGTCGCGGGTGTCGAGGACCCGCGTCGGCGGCGTCGACGCGAAGCCGGACCCGCTCGCGGCGTAGAAGCCCTGGAGGTCGGCGATCAGGTGAACGGTGCCCGAGCCCGCATTGCGGAACATCACCGAACCATTGCGGACAGGAACCGTGACCTGGTTCGGCACCGTCTCGCCGGCCACGAAGTTGACGCTGGACGCGTCGCTGAAGTCACCACCCGGATAGGCGCTGATGAAACCGGCGGAGGTCGGCTGGGTCACCGTCACGTTGAGCACGACGGCGCTGATGTCCGCGGCCTGGACGCCACCGATGATGCCGATCGGCAGTTCGATCACTCCGGAACCGGGTACCGGACCCGGGGCGGACACACCGATCGGCGCCCGGGTGTCCAGCAGTCGGGTCGGCGTGATCGGCACGTAGCGCGCTCCGACCTGGGTGCAGATCCGCTGGTCGGCACCAGCGGGGTTGCGGAAGTCGGACAGGGTGATCTGCACCTGGACGCAGGCGTCCCCGGCCCGTCGCACCGTGAACTCCGCAACCGGGGCATCGGTCACCCGCCAGAAACGCTCGCCGTCGACGTAGTACGCGTACGTGGCCCGCTCCCGCTCGACCGGCCAGGTCTGGCGCCAGCCGGCCCGCGCCACGATGTCGAACGGTCCGCCGCCCACCTTGCGGTCGACACGCAGCGGCTCCTCCGTAACGGTCGGGAATGCCTCCGCCGCGCCCCGGTCGCGGAAACCGCTGCCGGTGCCGGTGTTCGGCACGCCCGGATCGTCGGCGAAGGACGCGTCGAGCAGGTCGGTGTCCAGCACACCGGCGGCGGTGGCGTCGGCGGAGTCCCGAGCCGGCGACCCGCCCTGGGTGAAGAGGTAGTCACGGTGCAGCGCGTTGGTCCAGGTGAGCTTCGGGTCGGCCGCCAGGTCGTGCGTGGCCTGTCCCGTCGCCGTCACGAAGGCGTTGAGGTCCGGGTACTCGATGCCCGCCCAGTCGTAGGGCGCACCGCCGCTGAGCGGTTCGATCAGGTTGTAGTCGGTGCTACTTCCCGGCACCGACGCGGCGGACACCCGGATGCCCGTGGCGTTCGCCGGGGTGGCGCAGCGCGTCCGTTGGCTGGCGGTGACGACGATGTTGTTCCGGATCGACGTGCCCGGGGAGTCGCCCGCCACATCGATGCCTCGCCGACAGTCGACGTAGACGGTGTTGCCGGTGACGGTCAGGCCGCTGGCGTCCGTCGCGACGAGACCGGACTTGTCGAACTGGTTGGCGGTGACCGTCGTAGCGGTGACGCCGGGCTCGATGGACACGGATGACACCTGTGCGGCGCGGATGACGCTCCGGCTGAGAGTCACCGCGTCGGACCGACCGCTGATCCGTACGCCGGTGGGGCTACCGAGGCCGTTGTGGATCGTGAGCTTGTCGACACGAACCCGCTGGGAGTCCCGCACCGTCACGGCGTCGGCGAGGTTGGCCCCGAAGACGACAAGGCCCTGCACCGTCACATCGTGCACGCTGGTGAGGTCGAGGACGACACCGGTCACCGAGGTGGTGTCGAAGTTGCCGACCCGCGCCATCTGCCACTTGACGTTCACCGCCCGGAAGGTGATCGGCGCCGACTGGGTGCCGGACCGGGTGAACCGCACGTTCTCCCGGTACTCCCCCGGGTGGATGAGCACCGTCTGCCCGGGACCGGCCACCGCCGCCGCCGCGGAGATGGTGCAGAACGGCCGCTGCTCGCTGCCGTCACCGTTGCTCGGGCACCACTGCTCGCTGACATGCAGCTCGCCGCCGGCCGCCGCCGCGACGGTGACCGGCGCGGGCGCCGCCACCGCAGGCACCGTCGGGACCACCAGGGCCGCGCCGCCGATCAGTGGTACGAGCGCAAGCGGCGCCCGCCGTCGAAGGTTCATGAATCGCCCCCGTGAGAAAGGTTGTGAGTGGCGTACCGTGCCCGTGGCAAACTCGAACGCGACCGCCGTCAGTACAGCGGCGTGATGAAGACACCCGCCTGGTCGACGATGGCGTGGGTGGTGCCCGAGCTGTTGTTGTAGAGCGTGGTGCCGCCAGCCGTCCCGACGATGGCGAGGTTGGAAGCGGTCTCCCCGGCAACGAAGTTGACGTTCGACGCCGATGGCCGTGCCTGGTCGGTCGGGTAGGCGGTCAGCACGCCCGCGGTGGTCGGAGCGGTGACGGTCAGGTTCGCCACCAACGCCGTCACACCCGGGCAGGAGCAGTTGGCGCCGGCCGCGAAGTCGGCCCAGACGTTGATCGACTCGCGCGGGTTGAGGGGGTGGTTGCCCCGGCTCGCGTCGGCGCGGGTGTCGGCGATGCGGACCGGGGAGTTCGGCACGTAGGTCAACTCACCGTCCGGGCCGAAGTAGCCGGCCACGTCCGCGATCACGTGCGTGCTGCCGGAACTCGCGTTGTGGATGTCCACCTTGCCGCCTACCACCGGGACGGTCACCAGGTTCGGGATGCTCTGCCCGGCGACGAAGTTCAGGTTCGAGGCGGCCGGCACCGGAGCACCGGCGGGGAAGACCTTCAGGACGCCGCTCGTCGTCGGCGCGGTCACCGTGACGTTGAGGACGACGGCGGTGGCATCCGCCGGGAGCTGCCGGCCGAGGTCCAGCTGGCGGGTGGTGTTCGGCGACAACGCTCCACCTGAGGTACGGGTGTCGAGCGCCCGCTGCGGGTTGAGGGCGGTGAAACCCTGACCCTCCGCGCTGTACTGACCCTGAAGGTCGGCGATCACGTGCACCGTGCCGCCGCTGCTGTTCCTGATCCGGATCTTTCCGTTCTCCACCGGGACGGTCACCAGGTTCGGCACCGTCTCCCGGGCCACGAAGTTGACGTTCGACGCGCTCGGAGTTCCCGTGCCGTCCGGATAGACGGTCAGGAAGCCGGACGTCGTCGGCTCGGTCACCGTCACGTTGAGCACCACGGCGCTGATCCGCGCGACCGGCACTCCGCCGATGTCGCTGAGCGGCAGCACCACGTCGGAGTTGGCGGGGATCGGCGTCCGCGTACCCACTCCGACCGCGTTGCGGGTGTCCAGCAGCCGGGTCGGTGACACGGGCGTGTAGTGCGCGCCCAGAACGGTGCAGAGCGTGGTGTAGGAGCCGACCTCCTCACGGTTACCGGAGACGTTCGCGCGGATGTAGGCGCAGGCCCGGCCCGCCCGGCGGAACCGGTGGGTCTCCTCGGCCGACTGGCTGACCCGGTAGAACCGCGAATCGCTGAACTTGTAGGTGAAGGTGCCCACGGGGCCGTCGGACGGCCAGGTCGACCGGCTGGTGCTGCGAGCGGTTCCGTCCAGTGGCCCACCGCCCCTGGTCTGCCGGAACGGTGCGACGCTCCAGACGAAGCCACCGACCCGCTCGACCGCGCCACGGTCGTGGAACCCGTTGCCGGTGCCGGTGTTCGTCACCTGCGGGTCGTCGAGGTGCGAATTGCCCACCATGTCGGTTGCCGGCACGCCCCGCGCCGAGGCGTTGCCCGAGTCGATCGCCGGTGAGCCGGGCTTCAGGGGAAGGTAACTCCGCATCCCGCCGCGCTGGACGTCCAGCTGCGGGTCGGCGGAGATGTCGTGCCCGCCCTGCCCGGTGGCGGCGTGGAACGCCTCGATGGTGGCGTGCGTGGTGCCGGCCCAGGCGTACGGGGCGACACCCGCCGTGGGGTCGATCAGGTTGTAGTCCGCCACGCTCGGCAGGGACGCCGACGAGACCGAGACGGCGGCGTCGGTGACCGGCACGCTGCACAAAGCCGTTTGCTTGCTCAGCGGCTTGACGATGTTGTTCTCGATGACGGCGTCGGGCGAGGCGCCCGCGACGTCGATGCCGGGCCCGCAGGCCGCCGTCACCGTGTTGTTGGTGACGGTGCTGCCAGGCGCGTCGGTGATCCCGATCCGCCCGGCGACGACCTGGTTGGCGACGACAGTGGTGCCGGTAGCGGCGCCCTCGACAACCAGCGCGGCGTTACCGGTGTCGTTGATGTTGACCAGCCAGTTCCGGCTGATCGTCACGTCCCGGGAGGCACCGCCCACCCGTACCGCCGCCGGCACCTTCGTCTGTTGCGCGGCGATCCCGTTCAGCGTGACCCGGGACGAGCCGTCGATCACCACGGCGGGCGACGCGCTCGCACTCTGCCCCTGCACCACGAAGCCGTCCACGACCACGTCGTGGACCTGGCTGAGGGACAGGATCGTCCCGGTGACGTTCGACCCGTTGGTGCGGCCCACATAGACCCAACCGGAGAACGCGTTCACCGCCCGGAACGTGATGGGCGCGGTCTCCGTGCCGGACCGGGTGAAGGTGACGTTCTCGGGATAGTTGCCCGGCTGCACCAGCACCGTCTGGCCGGGCTGGACCACCGCCGCGGCGGCCGAGATCGTGCAGAACGGCGCATCTTCGCTGCCGTCGGCTGTCGCCGAACAGTATTTCTGGCTCACGTACAGCTCGTTCGCCGGACCGGCCGCGGCTCGCGCGACCGGCGTCGGGGCCGCCGCCACCGCGGGCGCCGCCAGCCCCACCAGGGCCGCACCACCCATCAGTGGTACGACAGCGAGCCGCGCCACCATCCGTCTGTCCATCGAGCACCCCCGTGCAAGTCGATCATGCGAGAGGGAGCGTAACGTTCGTTCGTCGGTTTGATCAGCTCCGATCGGTCGACACCCTCGGCCGTTCGGTCGGAGCCGGTCAGTCGTGCCGTTCGGTGCGCTCGATCTCGGCGAACGCCGCGCTCAGATAGCCGTCGACCGGTCGACCCGTCACCGTCAACAGGTCGGCCACGAGCAGTGGGGCGTGCCGGGCGAGCGCGGCCGGGTCCGGCGGGGAGTCGTCCTCGCCGCTGTCGTAGACCCCGAGAGCCCCGGCCAGCAGCACCAGCACGACGTGCGGGTCGACGTCCGGCCGCCAGGCTGCCGCCGCGCGCACGCACCGCTGCAACACCTGGCGTACGTCGTGGCTGTCCAGCCCGTCCGGGTGGCTCTCCTCGAGCAGCAGCCGCACCACGGCGCCGAGCACCAGCCCGGAACGTTCGGCGGTGGCGAGCCGGCCGGCGGCCGCCTCGTACCCCTCCGGGTCCTGGGTCTTCGCGGCCTCCACCGCGTCGCTGGCGGCGTCGGCGATCTCGCGGGCGGGTGCGGGCAGATGTCGCCAGGTCACGCTCACCGGGCCAGCATGGCAGAGCCCTCCGACAGCCCGGCGGCTCGGTAAACGGTTCGCGCGTTGTCGCACCTGACGAACAGAATGCGGTCATGCTGCGTCGCGCCCTGCCCCGCCGTCCGGAGGCTCGCCGGCTCCTCGTCGGCACCCTGCTCTCGGCGATCGGGCGTGGCCTCACACTGCCCTTCCTCTTCATCTATTTCACCGACGTACGCGGCCTCACCGACACCCGCGCCGGCCTGGTCATCGGTTGGTACGGCGCGGTCACCCTGGCCCTGTCGCCGCTGGGCGGGACGCTGATCGACAGGTTCGGGGCCCGCCGGGTGGTGCTGCCGTGCCTGGTGATCGAGGCGGTGGGCACCGGCTCGCTGGCCCTGGTCGACTCGAGTGCCTCCGCGTTCGCGGTGATGACGGTGGTCGCGGTGGGCAGCTCGGCGATCTGGTCCGGGCAGAACACCATCCTCGCCTCGCTGACCGACGACGGTGAGCGGCAGCGCGTCTTCGGGTTGAACTTCGCGCTGCTCAACCTCGGCATCGGCATCGGCGGTATGACCTCCGGCGCGATCATCGACACCGACCGACCGGGCACCTTCCAGACGATCTACCTGCTGGACGCGGTGAGCTACCTGATGCCCGCCGTGATCCTGCTCACCCTGCCGGGTGTCGGGCACCGGCTCGGCACCCGTCGGGCCGCCGACCAATCGTCACCGGGTGGCTACCTGACAGTGCTCGGCGACCGCCCGTTCCGCCGCCTGGTGATCTTCGCGATGATCCTCACCACCTGTGGGTACGCCCAGATCGAGGTCGGCTTCGCCGCGTACGCCGTGCGGGTCGCCGAGGTGAGCCCACGGGTGGTGGCCTGGGCGCTCGCCGCCAACACGGTGATGATCGTGCTCGCCCAACTCCTGGTCATCCGTCGCATCGAGGGCCGCAGCCGCACCGCCGCACTCGCCGTGGTCGGGGCGGTGTTCGCCACCGCCTGGCTGGTCCTCGGCGCGGCCGACCTGGTCAGCACCGGCGGCGCCGTGCTGGGCGCGCTGTGCGTGGTGGCCTGCTCGGCGATCTTCGGCTTCGGCGAGACGATGCTGTCACCGGTGATGCCGGCACTGACCAACGCGCTGGCCACCGACGAACTACGCGGCAGGTACAACGCGATGAGTTCGATGATCTTCGGAATCAGCGGGGTGATCGGCCCGGTCACCGCCGGCCCGCTCATCGGTGTGGCCGATGGCAAGGTCTGGGTGGCCACAGTGGTCGGCGGCTGCCTGGTCGCCTCGTTCGTCGCGCTCTCCCTGCGCCGCCTGCTCACCGCCCAGCAGGACGGCAGGACGACACCTGCACCCCAATCCCCCGAGCCGGTCCCGACCCCCACCTGACCCGCTCGCGCAGGACGGAAAACCACCAGCCGGGACGGGTCCCGGGAACGGCTCGGGCCCCGGAGCGCGCGCTCCGGGGCCCGGTCGTCGCGGGTCGGCCGTCAGGCGGTGGGGACCTCGGCGGTGGTGCGGATCCGGTCCAGCGTCGGTGCGGAGACCGGGGACTGGGCGGTCAGGTAGTTCACGAAGGCGTCCAGGTCGATCTGGCCGGTGACCGGGTTGGTCCCGCCGGTGAGGGCGGTGAAGCCGTCACCGCCGCCGGCCAGGAAGTTGTTCACCGTCACCCGGTAGGTGGCGGCGGTGTCGACAGTGGTGCCGCCCAGGGTGAGGCTGCCCCGGACCACGCGGGTGCCGGCGCACGGGTCGGCGGCCGTGCCGGTGGTGCCGTTCGGGTCGACGACGTAGCCGACCGTCGCCGACGGGTACAGCGTCCGGTTCGTGACGAACTGCTGCTCCAGCACGCAGTACAGCTGCGCGCCGGTCAGGTCCAACGTCACCAGGTTGTTGGCGAACGGCTGCACCGTGAACGCCTCCTCGTAGGTGACCGGGCCGGCGTCGAGGTCGGCCCGGACCCCGCCCGGGTTCATGAAGGCGGCGACGGCGCCCTCCTCGTCGTCGGTGGCGGCGAGCTGCGCGTCGGCGATCAGGTTGCCCAGCGGCGACTCGCCCAGACTCGTACCGAAGAGGGTTTCCTGGCTCCGGGTGATCGCCTCGTTGGTCACCCCGACCTGGCGGCCGGCGACCGGGCCGAGCACCGTCTTGTAGCGGTTGATCAGCTCGGTCTGCTTCGGGTCCTTCGCCACGTCCCGGGTGACCACGACGTTGTTCGCGGCGGCGGAGAGCACGTCACCGCTACGACGATCGATCTTGAGGTCGATGTCGGTGACCAGGCGACCGAAGGAGCTGGCGCTGGTGACCAGCTTGCCGTTGATGTCGCAGTTGTACGCCTGGTGGGTGTGCCCGCTGACCACCACGTCGATCGACGGGTCCATCCGGTTGGCGATGTCCACGATGGGTCCGGTCATGCCGACGCAGTCGTTGATCCCACCGGTCGCGGCCTGGGTGCCGCCCTCGTGCAGCAGGACGACGATCGCCTCCACGCCCTTGCGGCGCAGCTCACGGGCGTACCTGTTGGCGGTGTCCGCCTCGTCGGCGAAGCCGAGGCCGGCGACCCCCTGCTGGCTGACGATCTGCGGGGTGCCCTCCAGGGTCATGCCGATGAAGCCGACCTTGACGCCCTGCACCCTGTGGATCGCGTACGGCGCCATCAGCGGCTTGCCGGTCGCGGTCTTGAAGGCGTTCGCGGAGAGGTACTGGAAGCCGGCGCCCTTGAACGGGGTGCCGTCGGCGCAGCCGTCCACCGGGTGGCAGCCACCGTTCTGCATGCGCAGCAGCTCGGCGGCGCCCTCGTCGAACTCGTGGTTGCCGACGCTGGCGTAGTCCAGCCCGGCCATGCTCAGCGCCTCGATGGTCGGCTCGTCGTGGAAAGCCGCCGAGAGCAGCGGGGACGCTCCGATCAGGTCACCGGCGGCGACGGTGATGGTGTTCTTCTTCTTGGCGGCGGCGCGCAGCTCGGCCAGGTGCGTGGACAGGAACTCGACGCCACCCGCCGCCTGTCCGGCGATGGTGCCGCTGGACCCGCTCGGCGGTTCGAGGTTGCCGTGGAAGTCGTTGAGGGCCAGCAGGGTGACGTCGACCGGCTTCGGTCGCGCGTCGGCCTGCTCGGGGCTGCTGGCGACCGCGCCGAGGGCGGCCACCGCGAGCGCGGTCAGGCCGATGCCGGCCCGCCGCATCCCGGTTATGAACATGGATCTCCTCGTGAGAATCGGCGCCTGCGCCGTCCGGCCGATGGGTCGACCGGGCCGCCGACGGGCGCCGTCGGAAGGGTCGCGGTTGGCGGCGGGGGAGGATGGCCGCCCACCGACAGCCTCTCATTCGGACGCCGGCCGGTCGACCCGAGCAGAGCATCGGAGCTGCGGGTACGCCCGGACCGTCGGCGACGGCCGTTTCGCGGCGGCGCGCCGGACAGCATCCTGCTCGCGCCGGCACCAACGGATGCGGCCGAGCCGCGCCCACGACCGACGTCCACCGGGCGCGGCCGGCTGGCGTGCCGGTCAAGCGCCGGCCAGCGCCTCGGTGACCAGGGTCGCGACCGCCTCCGGGGTCCAGCCGTCCGGCACGCCGGGTCGCGCCGCCAGATAGGTGGTGATCCGCCCTGCGGGCCAGCCGTGCGACTCGTACAGCCCGCGAGCGATCATGCCGAGGTAGATCGGCGCGGGTGGCCGGCACCGCGCGGCGGACATTCCCTCGGGGGCGGTGAAGGTGAGCAGCGGAACGCCGTCGTGGCCGCCCGGACAGACCAACGTCTCGTACCGTCCGGGGCCGAGCGTGGCCCTCCCCTCGGCGACGGCCACCTCGATGGCCGCGCCGGTCGCCTCGGCCAGGTCAACCGGCCGGTACATCTCCTGGGCCGCGATGTCGGTGAACTGCTCCACCGTGACCAGGTAGGCGCGGGCGGCGGCCTCGTCCGGCAGGTCCGGGTCGTAGAAGGCCATCCCGCCGGTCCAGGCCCGGGACTCACCGGCGAAATAGATGCCACCGGGCAGCGACACCGGGACCGAACGGCTCGGCGGGCGGCGGTCACGGCAACCGGGGTACGTCCGCCTGCCACCGGGTGGGCAGCCACCCCCGATGTACCAGGCGAGCCGGGCGGCGTGCATGTTCGAGCCGTACGCGACATACCAGACCAGCACGCCGTCGCCTCCTCACCGGCGGGAGCCTCCACGCTAACGCCGGCCAACCGCCCACAGGCTGCGTCCACAGCCTGTGGATAGCACGTGTGTACGAAGGATGATCGGGCCCTCGCCGCCGTGAGTACGCTTGATCGCGCGGCTCGGCGCTGGCCGGGCCCCTCCCCTACCTGGAACGACGTGCGAGTGGATCATCAGCGAGTCATCCGTGACGTCACCGTCCGCCTGCCGATGGCGTCGAGTGCGCTGGAGGCCTGTCGGTGGACGGTCACCGCGCTGTCCCGGCACACCCCGGCGACCATCTCGGTGCTGCTCGCGGTCCATGACCGCCTGCGCTGCGTCGCGGCGACCGGTGCCTGGCAGGTCTTCGCCACGGTGCCGGCGCGCACCGGCATCGTCGGTCGCGTGCACGCGACCGGCGTGGCCGCCGTCGTCCCGGACGTCACCGCCGACCCGGACTACCTACCGGTACGCCCGGACGTGACCGCCGAGCTGTGCGTGCCGGTGCTGGACCCGGCGGGCCGGGCGATCGGTGTCCTCGACCTCCAGTGGAGCGAGTCGACCGATCTGGCATCGTGGTGTGAGGTCGCGCAGCGGCTGGCCGACCGGCTCGGCTCGCGCATCGCCGCGCTCGGTGGCCCACCCGCCGAGACCCGCAGCGAGAAGCTGCTCCGGCACGCCGCGGCACTCTCCTCCGCCCCGACCGAGGGGGAGGTGTTGGGCGTGGCCGCCGACGCCGCCCGGGAGGTCTCCACCCTCTCCACAGCGGTGCTGGTGCTCGGCGGTCAGCTCGGCCCACCCCCGGCGGCGCCCGACGGACTGGAGCTCCGACTCCGCGCCGAACTGGCCAAGGCCGGCCCGGTCGCACTGGACCGGATTGTCGACCGCGCCCACCGGTACGGGGCCGGCTACACGCTGGGCGAAGCGGGGCACCCCCCGACCGCCGACTACCGACCGCTGATCCGGGCGGGTGTGCACACGCTGGTCGCCGTGCCGGTCGGTCCGGCGGAGGCCGGTGGCGTCCTGCTGGTAGCCGACGAGCGCGCCCTGCGCCCGGACCCGACCACCGTCAGCCTCATGGAACTGCTCGCCGGGCAGGCCTGGACCAGCATCGACCGGCTGCGCACGCTGACCCGACTGCGGGAGCAGGCCAGCTCGGACCCGCTCACCGGGTTGCGGCACACCGGCCCGTTCGGGCAGCGGATCGCAGCGGCCACCCCCGGGCGTACGGCGCTGCTGGCCATCGACGTGGACGGCTTCAAGACCGTCAACGACACGTACGGCCACCAGGCCGGCGACCGGGTGCTGGTCGGGCTGGCGCGGGCCCTGGAGGCGGCGTTGCGGCACGGCGACGAGCTGTACCGGATCGGCGGCGACGAGTTCGTCGCGGTGATCGAGGTGAGCCGCCCGGAGGAGGCGGTCCGGATCGCCGAGCGCCTGACCGAGGCTGCCCGGCGGATCGGACGCACGATCAGTGTGGGTGTGGCGCTGCCCCGTCCCGGCGAATCCCCCGACCGCGCCCTCAAGCGAGCCGACCAGGCCCTCTACGCGGTGAAGCGCCACGGCCGCGACGGCGTACGCCTCTCCGCCGCCTAACCCCCGCCCCAGCCCAGCCCCGCCCTCCCTGCCCTGCCCTGTTCTCCGTTGATCATGAAGTTATTGCCAGGACACGCCGAGCCGATTGGCCATAACTTCATGATCAACCGGGCCGGGGGCCGGGGGCCCGGGCCGGGGGCCGGGGGGTGGGGTTAGGGGGTTTGGAGTTCTTTGGCTAGGAGCTCGGCTATCTGGGCGGTGTTGAGGGCCGCGCCCTTGCGGAGGTTGTCGCCGGTGACGAAGAAGTCGAGAGCCCTGGGGTCGTCCAGGGCGCGGCGGATCCGGCCGACCCAGGACGGGTCGGTGCCGACCGCGTCGATCGGCATCGGGAACTCCCCGGCGGCGGGGTCGTCGACCAGGATCACGCCGGGCGCGTTGCGGAGCGCCTCGCGGGCGCCCTCGGCGTCGACCTCGGTGGCGAAGACCGCGTGCACGGCCACCGAGTGGGCGGTGACCACCGGCACCCGGACGCAGGTGGCGGACACCTTGAGATCGGGCAGACCGAGGATCTTCCGGGACTCGTTGCGAATCTTCATCTCTTCCGACGACCAGCCGCTGTCCGCCGGGGAGCCGGCCCAGGGCACCACGTTGAGCGCCAGCGGCGCGGGGAACGGGCCCAGGTCGTCGCCGACCGCCTGGCGTACGTCGCCGGTCCGTGAGCCGAGCGCCCGATCGCCGGCGACCTTGGTGAGCTGGTCGTGCAGGATGTCGACGCCGGATTGTCCGGCGCCGGAGACCGCCTGGTAGGAGGCGAGCACCAGTTCGCGTAGGCCGTACTCGCGGTGCAGCGGCGCGACCGCGATGATCATCGCGAGGGTGGTGCAGTTGGCGTTGGCGATGATGCCCCGGGGCCGGTTGCGGACCTGGTCGGGGTTGATCTCCGGTACGACCAGCGGGACGTCCCGATCCATCCGGAACGCGCCGGAGTTGTCGACGGCGATAGCGCCCCGGGAGACGGCGATCGGCGCCCACTCGGCCGAGACCTCGTCGGGGACGTCGAACATGGCCACGTCGACCCCGTCGAACGCCTCGGGGGTCAGCGCCTGGACGACGAGTTCCTCACCCCGGCAACGCACCCGGCGACCGACCGACCGCTCGGAGGCCAGCAGGCGGATCTCGCCCCAGACGTTGCGCCGGCCGGTGAGCAGCTCACACATCACCGTGCCGACGGCTCCTGTCGCTCCGACCACGGCGAGGGTGGGCAGCGCCGACACGGGTGTTACCTACCCGTCCCCGCGTAGACCACGGCTTCGGTATCGCCGCCCAACTCGAACGCGTCGTGGATGGCGCGGACAGCGGCGTCGAGGTCGGTGTCCCGGCAGACCACGGAGACCCGGATCTCCGAGGTGGAGATCATCTCGATGTTGACCCCGGCCGCGCCGAGCGCGGCGAAGAAGCCGGCGGCCACGCCGGGGTGCGAGCGCATGCCGGCGCCGATCAGTGAGACCTTGCCGACGTGGTCGTCGTAGAGCAGGCCCTTGAACTTGACCGGCTCCTGGATCTTGCTGAGCGCGGCCATGGCGGTCGGGCCGTCGGCCTTGGGCAGGGTGAACGAGATGTCCGTGCGACCGGTGCCCTCGGTGGAGACGTTCTGGACGATCATGTCGATGTTGATCTCGGCGCCCGCGACGGTGTCGAAGATCCGCGCGGCGGCACCCGGCTCGTCGGGCACGCCGACGATCGTGATCTTGGCCTCGCTACGGTCGTGCGCGACCCCGGTGATCAGTGCCTGCTCCACGGAAGGGTCCTCCATCGATCCGGTGACCAGCGTGCCGGTGTTGGTCGAGTATGACGAACGGACGTGGATCGGCAACCCCGCCCGTCGGGCGTATTCCACGCTACGCAGGTGCAGGACCTTCGCGCCGCACGCGGCCAGCTCCAGCGTCTCCTCGTAGGTGATCTGCTCGATGTGCCGGGCGTTCGGCACGATCCGCGGGTCGGCGGTGAAGATGCCGTCCACGTCGGTGTAGATCTCGCAGACGTCGGCGTGCAGGGCGGCAGCGAGCGCCACGGCGGTGGTGTCCGAGCCACCGCGGCCCAGCGTGGTGACGTCCTTGGTGTCCTGTGAAACGCCCTGGAAGCCGGCCACGATGACCACCGAGCCCTCGTCGAGCGCGCCCTTGAGCCGCCCGGGGGTGACGTCGATGATCCGGGCACGGCCGTGCACCGAGGTGGTGATCACGCCGGCCTGCGAGCCGGTGAACGAGCGGGCCTCGTACCCCAGGTTGTGGATGGCCATGGCGAGCAGCGCCATGGAGATCCGCTCCCCGGCGGTGAGCAACATGTCCAGCTCGCGGCCCGGCGGCAGCGGGCTGACCTGGTTGGCCAGGTCGAGCAGTTCGTCGGTGGTGTCCCCCATGGCGGAGACCACCACCACCACGTCGTCGCCGGCCTTGCGGGCAGCGACGATGCGCTCGGCCACCCGCTTGATCCGCTCGGCGTTGGCGACGGAGGACCCGCCGTACTTCTGCACCACGAGTGCCACGACGGTGCACTCCCTCCCAGTGACCCTGAGCGTGCCGACGCCGCCGGAACCGGGGCCGGCGGCGCGTGTCAGACCCCTTGAGGGTATCCGGCGGGCGGCGAGGCCGGGTCAGGTGATCCCACGATCCGGCCCGCCCGGCCGGTCCCACCAGGTCGGAGGGTACGCGGAACGGCGTCGCCCGACACGCCGGAGCGAGCACGGCACGCGTCGACCCCGCCGGCCGCCCGCACCCGCCAGAATGGGCCGGTGCCCGTCCTCCTCCGCCCGACCGGCCGTGTGCTCGGGCCGCTCGCCCTCGCCCTGCCGGCGTTCCTGGTCGCCTGCTCCACCGCGCAGCCTCCGGCACCGCCACCGGCCGATCCCGGAACGGTCGAGGTGGACGCGGCGCGGGAGGAGCTGGCCGCGCTGGCGGCCGCCGCCCAGGACCGCCACATGGTCGCCCAGTACGTCTACAGCCAGGCCGACCAACCGGACCGCACCCTCGTCTTCACCAGCGCGAACGATGGCAGTTGGCGGGTCGACGTGCCCGGGGGCGCGCTGGGCGGCACCGTCGACGTCTCGATGGCCAGCACGACCGACGGCCTGTTCCAGTGCGCCCTGCCGTCGAGCGGCCATCCGGACCCGGCCCGTTGCGTCCGCCTGGGCGACCGGGACGACACGATCCCCCGCCGGTCGGACCCTCGGGTCCAGCACCCGCTCACCGACTGGCTGGACGTGCTCACCGACCGGCGGGCGCCGCTGGCGGTGGCGCAGGCCGACGCGCCCGAGGGCGTGACCGGCACCTGCTACTCGGTGGACTCCACCTCGGCGTCGCTGAACGCCCCGCTGGACGTGGGCATCTACTGCTACGACACCGACGGCACACCGACCGGCGTCCGGACCGGGGCCGGGGCGCTGCGGCTGGCCGCGCCGCCCGGCCCGGCGCCGGCCACCGTGCAACTGGCCGGCGCGGTGGTGGTGGACGCGGAACCACTCGACACCGCGGCACCGCCGACGCCGGACCCGTCGGACAGCCCGAGCGCGGGAACGCCCTGATCCTTTCGGCGGGTCATCCGCCCTGACTCGCCCGGAGCAGGACCTTCGCCGCGTCGGTGTTGCGGTAGAGGACGTGCCGACCCTCGCGGGACCGGTGGACCAGGCCGGCGGCGTGCAGCGCGGCCAGGTGCTGGGAGACGTTCCCGGCGGACATCCCGGTGAGTCGGGCCAGGCCGGTGGTGGTGGTGGTCGCGGCGTCGAGCAGGTGCAGCAGCGCGGCCCGGCCAGGGCTGATCACCCGTGCCAGCGGGTCGCCGGCCGGCGCCCCGGTCGCCTCCCAGAGCGTTCCCACCGCACGAACGGGGTACGCCCCGACCGGCACCGAGTCCTCCAGGAGGTTCCACAGCACCCGCCGGTTGGAGAACACGGAGGGATTCAGCGCCAGCCCACGCCAGCTCCACCAGCGGTCGGACCCGCTCGGCCGCCGGCCGACCAGCGCGGCGCGTACGTGGGGGCGTTCCGGCTCGGCTCCCAGGTGCAGTACCTGATCGCTCCGGCGGGACTGACCGCGCTCGGCGTGACCACCGGCGGCTGGGGTTGGTTACCGACGGCAGCGATCTTCGTGCTGGTCGCAGCGGCGATCGTGCCCGCCGTGGCCTGGGCCGGACGGACCCCGAGGCTGGGTTCCCAGGCCCCGGAGCCGACAAGGACATCGATCCCATAGTCCGGACCGGCCTTTCCACACCCAGGTTCATCACGTAGGGTGACCTGGTCATGTGGCAGGCGCTCGTTCTCCTTAGCCGCCGCGACGAGGCCTGACCGGCCGGCACCTCGTCGCGGAGTCGCATCGCGCCGTCCAGCACATCTGAGCTTCCCCTCGGCACCGCCGCGCACCGTCGCCCGGCATCTCGCCGACACCTTCCGATCTGCTGACGCCACATGTTCCAGGGAGCACTCTGAGATGGCTCAACCTGTCACCGACGCCGAATCTGATCCGATCGCCCGGCAGCGCCCGAGCCGGATGCCGTACCACCGCTACCAGCCGTACCAGGAGCAGATCCGGGTCGAGCTGCCCGACCGCACCTGGCCCACCCGCACCATCCAGGCGGCCCCGCGCTGGTGCGCCGTCGACCTGCGCGACGGCAACCAGGCCCTGATCGACCCGATGTCGCCGGAGCGCAAGCGCCGGATGTTCCAACTGCTGGTGCAGATGGGTTACAAGGAGATCGAGGTCGGCTTCCCGTCCGCCAGCCAGACCGACTTCGACTTCGTCCGGCAGCTCATCGAACAGGACATGATCCCGGACGACGTCACCATCCAGGTGCTCACGCAGTGCCGGGAGCACCTGATCGACAGGACGTTCGAGTCGCTGCGCGGCGCGAAGCGCGCCATCGTGCACTTCTACAACTCGACCTCCACCCTCCAGCGGCGGGTGGTCTTCGGCCTGGACAAGGACGGCATCGCCGACATCGCCACCACCGGCGCGCGGCTCTGCCAGAAGTACGCGGAGATCCACACCCCGGACACGGACATCTACTACGAGTACTCGCCGGAGTCGTACACGGGCACCGAGCTGGAGTACGCGCTGGAGGTCTGCTCCCGGGTCATCGACGTGATCGACCCGACCCCGGACCGGCCGCTGATCATCAACCTGCCGGCCACCGTGGAGATGGCCACCCCCAACGTGTACGCCGACTCGATCGAGTGGATGCACAGGCACCTGCCGCGGCGGGACAGCGTGGTGCTCAGCCTGCACCCGCACAACGACCGGGGCACCGGGGTCGCCGCCGCCGAGCTGGGCCTGCTCGCCGGCGCGGACCGCATCGAGGGCTGCCTGTTCGGCAACGGTGAGCGCACCGGCAACGTCGACCTGGTGACCCTGGGGCTCAACATCTTCTCGCAGGGCATCGATCCGATGATCGACTTCTCGAACATCGACGAGATCCGGCGCGCCGTCGAATACTGCAACCAGCTCCCCGTGCACGAGCGCCACCCGTACGCGGGTGACCTGGTCTACACCGCCTTCTCCGGCTCCCACCAGGACGCCATCAAGAAGGGCTTCGACGCGCTCGCCGCCGACGCGGAGGCAGCCGGCGTGCCGGTGGACGAGCACACCTGGGCGGTGCCGTACCTGCCGATCGACCCGAAGGACCTGGGCCGCACCTACGAGGCGGTCATCCGGGTCAACTCGCAGTCCGGCAAGGGCGGCGTCGCGTACATCATGAAGAGCGAGTACCAGCTGGACCTGCCGCGCCGGCTCCAGATCGAGTTCTCCGGTGTGGTGCAGCAGGTCACCGACCACAACGGTGGCGAGGTCGACCCGCGCGCCATGTGGGAGATCTTCGCTACCCACTACCTGCTCGACCACCAGCCCGACCCGGCGGTCCGGCTGCACGGCTACACCATCGGCACCGCCGACGGCAAGGTGGAGATCGAGGCCGAGGTCGGGGTGGGCGCCGACCGGCGGTCGCTGGCCGCGGTCGGCAACGGCCCGATCGACGCGTACGTCAACGCGCTCGTCTCGGTCGGGGTGGGCGTCCGGGTGCTCGACTACCACGAGCACGCGCTCTCCTCCGGCGGTGACGCGCAGGCCGCCGCGTACGTGGAGTGCGAGGTGGACGGGAAGACGGTCTGGGGTGTCGGCACCGACGCCAACATCGTCACCGCGTCGATCAGGGCGGTCACCAGCGCCGTCAACCGGGCCCGCGCGAGCTGAGAGCTGATCGGAAGGGCCTCCGTTCGGGGGCCCTTCCCTATTTCCGCCGGGCCGGTGGTGTGGCGGCGGGCAGCGAGTGACAGGGCTGGGACGGCGGCGCCTCCCGGTTCGGTCGGTGGATCAGCACGAGGGCCAGGACCGCGCCGACGACGAGCAGCCCGGCGCACCACTCCATAGCGCTCCGGAACGCGTCGGTCAGTTCGGTCTTCTGCTCGTACCCGCCACCGGAGAGGCCCACCAGCAGGGGCAGCGCGGCCACCGCGAGCAGGCCGCCGGCCCGGGACGCGGCGTTGTTGAAGCCGCTGGCCACCCCGGAGAACCGGTCCTGCACGGCGGCCAGCACGGACGCGGTGAGCGGTGCCACGACCAGGGTCAGCCCGATGCCGAAGAGCAGCACCCCGGGCAGCACGTCCCGCCAGTA
Source organism: Micromonospora sp. WMMD1120 (assembly GCF_029626235.1). Classification (NCBI taxonomy): domain Bacteria; kingdom Bacillati; phylum Actinomycetota; class Actinomycetes; order Micromonosporales; family Micromonosporaceae; genus Micromonospora; species Micromonospora sp. WMMD1120. The sequence goes on from NZ_JARUBO010000005.1 coordinate 1,692,646, forward strand.
CGACGCGCCCGGCCCGACGCCGCGCAGCAGCAGCAGACCGACCGCGGCGAGCACCGGCCCGACCGTCAACTGGAGGCGGGGGCCGATCCGCGCCGACAGGGCGCCGGACCGGGCCGACCCGACCAACAACAGCAGCGTCATCGGCAGCAGCGCGATGCCGGTGCGGAAGGCCGACCACCCGACCACGTTCTGCAGGTAGACGGCAAAGAAGAAGGTGAAGCCGCCGAGCGCCGCGTAGACGACCACCGTGAAGATGTTCAACACCGAGAAGAGCCGACTGCCGAACAGCCCGGTGGGCAGCATCGCCGTGTCGCCGCGCCGCCGTTCCAGCAGCACGAAGGCCACCGCGGACAGCACCCCGACCACCGCGGCGACCAGCACCTCGACCGAGTCGAACCCGCGCGCCGGCGCGTCGATCAGGGCGTAGGTGATGCCGGCGAGGGCGAGCGCTCCGAGCAGGGCGCCGGCCACGTCGAAGCGGCGTCGGGTCTGTCCCGGCCCGGCGGTCCGCGAGGCGCTCTCGTCCCGGCTCTCCGGCACCCAGCGCAGCGCGGCCAGCACCACGAGCACGGCGATCGGCACGTTGAGGAAGAAGATCCAGCGCCAGGAGAGCGCGTCGATCAACCAACCCCCGATGAACGGACCCAGCGCCGTGGACACCCCGGACAGCCCGGCCCACGCGCCGATGGCCCGGCCCCGGTCGTCCGGATGGAAACTGGCCTGGAGCACCGACAGCGACCCGGGGGTGAGCAACGCGCCACCGGCGCCCTGGAGGAAGCGGGCGGCGATCAGCCAGCCGGTGCCCTGGGCGAGCCCGCACAGCACCGAGGCGGCGGTGAACCAGAGCACGCCGAGGAGGAAGACCCGCCGCCTGCCGAAACGGTCCCCGAGCGCGCCGCCGAGTAGCACGAACGCCGCGAGCATGAGTAGATAGCCGTTGATGGTCCACTGGAGGTCGGAGACGTTCGCGCCGAGGTCCTGCCCGAGCTTCGGCAGCGCCACGTTGACGACGGTGCTGTCCAGGAAGACCATGCCGGAGGCGAGCACGGCGGCGAGCAGGGTGCCCCGCCCGGCGGCGGTGCCCATCCGGAGGGTGGACGCCGGTACGGGTGCGGTCATCCCACCAATCTTCCTTGCGTCATGCGGGAGACGCCACGAAACGCCGAAACCATACCCGGGTACTGTGCGCAATCGCCGGGAGCCCCCAAGCTGGAGAGGTGTCGTCTGTGCGTACCAGATCAGGACCGCGAGCGGCGGTGGCCGCGCTCACCGCGGCGCTGGCGCTCGGCGTGGCCGGTTGCGTCCCTCCGCAGGACGAGCCGGGCGCATCACCGCCGAGCGGTGGCGGCGACGCCGCGCAGCAGCTCAGTGAGCTGACGGTCGCCGCCGCCGGCTCGATGAGGGGCTACAGCAGGGAGCGCTTCCCGCACTGGCGGGACACCGGCAAGAACTGCGACGTCCGGGACAGCATCCTCCAACGCGACGGCAAGGACGTGAAGCTGTCCGGATGCAACGTCGTCGGCGGCCGCTGGGAGAGCGTGTACGACGGTCGCAGCTTCTCCGATCCCTCCGACGTGGACATCGACCACATGGTGCCGTTGGCCAACGCGTGGCGCTCGGGCGCCGACGAGTGGGACAACACGAAGCGCGGTGATTTCGCCAACGACACCACCCGTCCGCAGCTCTTCGCGGTTTCCGCCGCCTCCAACCGGGCAAAGGGTGACCAGGACCCGTCCCAGTGGAAGCCGGCGGACCGGTCCTACTGGTGCCAGTACGCCAAGGACTGGGTGACGGTGAAGCACTACTGGAAGCTGACGGTGACCGCTGCCGAGAAGGCCGCCCTGACCGACATGCTGGAGGGCTGTTGATGAGCGAGGAAGCGGCGACAGGCGCCACGGCGGGCGCGGAACCCGCCCCGGCCGCCGCCGGCATGACCGCGGACGGCTCCGCCGAGACCGCCGCCGCCGTGCCGGGTGCCGGCATGGTGGCCGATTCCGGCGGCGCGACCGGCCCGCAGAGTCGCACCGCGGACATCGTGCCCGGCCCCGGCGGGGTGATGACCGACGAGGTGGGCGTGGTCACCGGCGACCTGACCCTGCGCACCGAGTACGCCGACGGCAAGGTCACCCTGCGGGTGCAGTACAAGGACGCGGACGAGTGGTACGCGGTGACCGGCGGCTCGGTCGCGCTGACCGACCCGGCGGCGGTGGACGCGGTGCACGGCATCGCGGTGGGTCTGCTGAACCGACCCGAGGGCTGAACCGTCGATCGGCCGGCCGCGCTCGCCCCGGCCGCTGGTCGGGGCGAGCGGGCCTGGTCAGACGTACGAGCCGGGCTCGGTGGGGGCGGAGACGACCGCCGGCTCGTCCCCCTCGGCCTCGGGGCGGACGACCTGCGCGCTGGTCTGGTGCGGTCGTAGCTCACCGCTGGCGATCTGCTCGGCCCAGTGGCACGCCACCCGGCTGACGCCGATCTCCCGCAACACGGGTCGTTCGTCGGCGCAGCGGGTGGGCTGCGACCAGGGGCACCGTGTGTGGAAACGGCAGCCGGACGGCGGGTTGGCCGGCGACGGCAGGTCACCGGCGAGCAGGATGCGCTCCCGGCGGTCCTCCACGTCCGGGTCCGGCACCGGCACCGCGGACATCAACGCCCTGGTGTACGGGTGCAGCGGCTCGGTGTAGAGCCTGTCGCTCGGCGCCTCCTCGACCAGCGCGCCCAGGTACATCACGCCGACGGTGTCGGAGATGTGCCGGACCACCGCGAGGTCGTGTGCGATCACCAGGTAGGTCAGCCCGAGGCTGTCCTGGAGTTCGTCGAGCAGGTTGACCACCTGCGCCTGGATCGAGACGTCGAGCGCGGACACCGGTTCGTCGGCGACAATCAGCTCCGGCCCGAGCACGAGCGCGCGGGCGATGCCGATGCGCTGCCGCTGGCCACCGGAGAACTCGTGCGGGTAGCGGGACAGCGCCCACCGGGGCAACCCCACCGCGTCCAGGGTCTCGCCGATGATCCGGCGACGTTCGGTGCGGTCGGCCCCGATCCCGTGGGTCTGCATCCCCTCGGTCAGGATCGACTCGACGTTCTGCCGGGGATCGAGGCTGGACATCGGGTCCTGGAAGATCATCTGCATCCGCCGACGCATGCCGCGCAGCTTGCCGGCCGGCAACGTGGTCAGCTCGACGCCGTCGAACTCGACCTCGCCGGCGGTCGGCGGGGTGAGCTGGAGCAACGCCCGACCCAGCGTGGACTTGCCACAGCCGGACTCGCCGACCAGGCCGTACGTCTTGCCCCTCGGAATGCTGAGGTCCACCCCGTCGACGGCCTTCACATGGCCGACCACCCTGTCGAACAGCACACCCCGCTTGATCGGAAAGTGCACCTTCAGGTCGCGTACCTCGACGAGCGTGTCGTTCTCGCTCACGCTGGCTCCTCCTCGCGCGGTGCGGGCACCGTGCCGGGCACCGGCTCCGGGTTGACGCACCGGTAGCTACGTCCGTCGTGTGCCTGCACCAACTCCGGCGGCTCACCCACGCACTCGTCGGTCCGACGGGCGCAGCGCGGGGCGAAGGCACAGCCCTCCGGCCAGGGCAGCAGGTCGCGGACCGAACCGGGGATCGGGCTGAGCTTCTCGCCCCGCCCAGCGTCGAGCCGGGGCACCGAGCCGAGCAGACCCACCGTGTACGGGTGCCGCGGCTGGCGGAACAGCGGACGGCGACGGGCCGTCTCCACCACCCGACCGCCGTAGAGCACGTTGACGGTGTCGCACATGCCGGCCACCACACCCAGGTCGTGGGTGATCATCAGCAGTGCGGTGCCGGAGTCCCGGACCAGTTCCTTGAGCAGTTCCAGGATCTGCGCCTGGATGGTGACGTCCAGCGCGGTGGTCGGCTCGTCGGCGATCAGCAGCCGAGGCTGGCAGGCCACCGCCATGGCGATGAGCGCACGCTGGCGCATCCCACCGGAGAGCTGGTGCGGGTACTCCTTCAGCCGCCGCCTCGGGTCGGGGATACCGACCCGGTCCAGCAACTCCGCCGCCTCCTTCGCCGCGGCCGCGCCCTTCATCCCCCGGTGCCGGGTCAGCACCTCGGTCACCTGCAACCCGATCGGGATCACCGGGTTCAGCGAGGAGAGCGGATCCTGGAAGATCATGGCGATGTCCCGGCCGCGGATGTCCCGCCGCGACCGGTCGTCGAGCTGGAGCAGGTCGGTGCCGTCGAAGACGGCCTTGCCGCCGACCCGCAGGCCCGGCTGCTTCGGCAGCAGACCCATGATCGCCAGCGAGGTGACGCTCTTGCCACAGCCGGACTCGCCGACCAGGCCGACCACCTCACCGGCGTCGACCGAGAAGGACACCCCGTCGACGGCGTGCACGGCCCGCTGGCCGCGCCGCGCGAACGTGACGGAGAGATCATCAACTTCGAGCAGTGCCATCACTGGCCTTCCGTTCGCGACTGCGGGGCTCGCAAGCTCACTCCTCGCGCTTCACACATGACGGCCTTCGTTCGCGACTGCGGGGCTCGCAAGCTCACTCCTCGCGCTTCACACATGACGGCCTTCGTTCGCGACTGCGGGGCTCGCAAGCTCACTCCTCGCGCTTCACACATGAAGGGGCCTACTTCCGCAGCTTCGGGTCGAGGGCCTCACGCATCGCCTCACCGAGCAGGGTGAAGCCGAGCGCGGTGATGATGATCGCGACGGCCGGGTAGATCGCCAGCGACGGCCGGATGCCGAGGTACTGCTGCGCGTCGGCGAGCATGACGCCCCACTCCGGCACGGCGGTGTCCGGGTTGCCCAGGCCGAGGAAGGACAGCGCCGCGGCCTCGATGATCGCGGTGGCCAGGGTCAGCGTGGCCTGCACGATCACCGGGGCCAGCGAGTTCGGCACCACGTGGGTCAGCGCGATCTTCGACTTCTTCACACCGAGCGAGGTGGCCGCCAGCACGTAGTCGCTGTTGGCCTGGGAGATCATCGAACCGCGCAGCAGCCGGGCGAAGACCGGCACCGAGACCACGCCGACCGCGATCATCACGGTGGTCAGGCTGGCCCCGAGCAGGGCGGCGATGCTCACCGCCAGCAGCAGGCTCGGCATCGCCAGCAGCATGTCTATGAAGCGCATCAGGGTGGTGTCGACCCAGCGCCCCCACCGGCCGCCGAGACCGGCCGCGGCACCCGAGATGCCACCGATCAACGCGCCGATCGCCAGACCGATGAGGGTGGAGACCACACCGACCAGCAGGGTCTGTCGGGCCCCCACGATCATCCGGCTGAACTCGTCCCGGCCCTGGTGGTCGTACCCGAACCAGTGGTCACCGTCCGGTCCGGGGATGACACCCGGCTTGATCAGGCCCTCGCGGATGCCGATCGTGTCGGTCGGCCCGTACGGCACGAGGAACGGCCCGATTATCGCGACCAGCAGGAAGAGCGCCAGGATGACCGCGCCGACGATCGCGGCCGGGTTGCTCCGGAGTCGGCGGAACGCCTCCTGCCAGAGGCTGACGCCGCGCTCGTCGTCACGGGCGGCCAGCTCGGAGAGCCGGTCGATCTTCTCGCGCTTCTTGCCCGGGGTGAGTGTCATCGCACCCTCACCCTCGGGTCGATGAAGCTGTAGGAGAGGTCGACCAGCAGGTTCACCAGCACGTACACCACCGCGATGATCAGGATGAAGCCCATCAGCACCGGATAGTCGCGCTGGCCGATGGCCTCGGCGACGAACGCTCCGATGCCGCTGAAGGCGAAGACGGTCTCGGTCAGCACGGCGCCGGAGAGCAGGCCACCGGCGAGCAGGCCGATCGAGGTGGCCACCGGCAGCATCGCGTTGCGCAGCACGTGGCGGCGGCGGACCGTCTGCTCGGTCAGGCCCTTCGCCTCGGCGGTGCGGACGAAGTCCTCGTTGAGGACCTCCAGCACGCTCGCCCGGGTGATCCGCACGATGATCGCCAGCGGAATGCTGGCCAGCGCGATGGCCGGCAGCACCAGGTGCCAGAGCGCGTCGGCCGCGGCGTCCCACTCACGGGTCATCAACCCGTCGAGGACGAAGAAGTTGGTGATCCGGGTCGCTCCGAGCGTCGGGTCCTGCCGACCACTGGACGGGAACCAGTGCAGGTTCTCCGAGAAGATCGCCTTGAGCACGTAGCCCAGGAAGAAGACCGGGATGCAGATGCCGATCAGCGAGCCGCCGACCGACGCGTGGTCCAGGAATCGGCCGCGCCGACGGGCGGCCAGGTAACCCAGCGGGATGCCGACCCCGATCGCGATGATCATCGCAGTGATGGTCAGCTCGACGGTGCCGGGGAAGCGCTCGATGAACTCCGTGGTGACCGCCCGCTTGGTGGAGGTCGAGGTGCCCAGATCGAGTTTGATCATCCGACGGACGAACCGGCCGTACTGGACCAGGATGGGCTCGTCGAGCCCCATGTTGCGGCGGATGGCGGCACGCATCTCCGGCGTGCCGCGCTCGCCGAGGATGGCGGTCTCGGGGCCGCCGGGAAGCCGGCGGAGCCAGATGAAGAGCAGGAGGGAGAGCCCGAACAGCGTGGGTATCAGCTGAAGCAGGCGTCTGACGATGAACCGGAACACGGCGGCCTCGAAGGGGTGCGGAGGGTTGCGGGCGGGCGCTGTGGACAGCGCCCGCCCGCGTTCCTTGCTGCGTCAGATCAGGACTTACTTGAACTCGGCGGTGGCGTACCGCTCGTCGGTGACCGGGCTGGCCTTGACGCCGGTCACGTCCTTGCCGAACACGATCGCCGGGGGCGAGTGCGAGATCGGCACACCGGGCAGGAAGTCCATCACGGACTTGTTCAGGGCCTTGTACTTCTCCGTCCGGGCCGCGATGTCGGCGGTGGTGTCCGCGTCCTTGAACTGGTCGAACAGGGCCTTGTTGTTGAAGCCCCACTCGTCCTTCGGCCGGTCGAAGAAGGTGCCGATGAAGTTGTAGGCGTCGCCGTAGTCACCGGTCCAGCCCAGGAAGTGGATGTCGTGCTTGCTGCCCGACGTGGTGGCGTTCAGGTAGTCCGGGCTCCACTTCAGCGGGATCGCCTCGACGGTGATGCCGACGGCCTTGAGGTCCGCCGAGAGCAGCTCGAAGATGTCCTTCGGGTTCGGCATGTACGGCCGGGTGACCTCGGTCGGGTAGTGGAACTTCAGCGTCAGGTTCGACGCGCCCGCCTCGGCCAGCAGCGCCTTCGCCTTGGCCGGGTCGTAGCTGTACTTGGTGACGTCACCGTTCCAGCCCTCGACGGTGTCCGGCATGAAGTTGTCGGCGACCTTCGCGCCCGGCGGCAGCTTGGAGGTGACCAGCTGCTGACGGTTCAGGGCGTACGCGATGGCCTGCCGTACGCGGATGTCGGCGAGCTTCGGGTTGCCCTTCTGGTTGATCGCCAGGTAGAGCACGTTGAACGCCGGGCGGGTGAGCACGTTGAAGCCCTCGGACTTCAGCGGCTCGACGTCGGCCGGGCCGACCAGGTCGTAGCCCTGGATGTCACCGGAGCGCAGCGCCTGCTTGCGGGCGTTCTCGTCCGAGATCGTCTTGAAGATGAGGGTCTTCAGCTTGGCCTTGGCGCCCGCGTAGTCGTCGTTGCGCTCCAGGGTCAGCGTCTTGTTGGCGACGTCCCAGGACTTGAACTTGAACGGGCCGGTGCCGGTCGGGTGCGCCGTCGCGTACGCCGGGTACTTGATGTCCTCGGCGGTACCGCCCACGTTGCTGGCGTCGAACTCCTGCAGCGCCTTCGGGCTGTGCATGCCGAACGAGGGGAGCATCAGCGCGGCCGGCACCTTGCTGGAGACCCGGGTGAAGGACAGGTCCACAGTGGTGGCGTCCTTGGCGGCGCAGGACTTGAAGAGGCTCGGCGGCAGCTCCGCGTTCTCGTTCTTGGCGAAGCCGCCCATGACGTCCTGCCAGTACGCGGTCACGTCCGGGCTCTGCATGAGGCCCTTGGCGTTGTACCAGCGGTCGAAGTTGGCGCAGACGGCCTCGGCGTTGAAGTCGGTCCCGTCGTGGAACTTCACTCCGGAGCGGAGCTTGAAGGTCCAGGTGGTGCCGGCGGCGTCCGGCGTCCAGGACTCGGCCAGCCCGGGGCTGATCTTCGTGCCACCCTCCTCCGGCCGAACCAGGGTCTCGAAGACCTGACGCGCCACGCGCAGCGACTCACCGTCGCTGGCGAAGCTCGGGTCGAGCACCTTCGGGTCTCCGGCGACGCCGAAGACGAGGGTGTCCTTCTTGCTATCACCGGATTTGTCGCCGCGGTTGCTCTCGGCGCAGCCTGCTACCGCGAGGGCCGCGACCGCGACGGCCGCGATGGCGACCTTCGGCCTGGGTGCACGCATGTGTGCTTCACCTCGTCCTTGGGGGTACGGACAACGTGGTGACAGGGGTCACCGATGGCGGTGACCATAGCTCTCGCGATGTCCACCCGGAAACCGCCGGGTGGATGGTTGGTATCGGATCGTGCCTCAAACGTCGTTTGGCTTTCGATTCGAAGGCAAACGGCCCTTCAAACCGATCAATCCGCACCCGCGATGCCAAACTGTTACGTCGAACAGCCCCGATGAGGGATCAAGTGTCAGATCAATTCCGGGCAGTGACGACGCGATGGCCGGCACCCACGAGGATGCCGGCCATCGGTTGCAGACAAGGGATCAGACCGCGCGGCGGCCCTCGAAGGCCCGGCCCAGGGTGATCTCGTCGGCGTACTCCAGGTCGCCGCCGACCGGCAGCCCACTGGCCAGCCGGGTCACCGAGATGCCCATCGGCTTCACCATCAGCGCCAGGTAGGTGGCTGTCGCCTCGCCCTCGGTGTTCGGGTCGGTGGCCAGGATCAACTCCCGCACCCCACCGCCGCCGAGCCGGATCAGCAGCTCCCGGATGCGCAGATTGTCCGGGCCGATCCCCTCCAGCGGATTGATCGCGCCGCCCAGCACGTGATAGCGGCCCCGGAACTCACCCGTCCGCTCGATCGCCACCACGTCCTTGGGCTCCTCCACCACGCACAGCACCTCGTCGGTGCGGCGCGGGTCGCGGCAGATCCGGCACTGCTCGGACTCGGCGACGTTGTAGCAGGTGGTGCAGAACCGCACCAGCTCCTTGACCTTGCGCAGCGCGCCGGCCAGCCGGTTGACGTCGGCCGGGTCCGCCGACAGGACGTGGAACGCGATCCGCTGGGCGCTCTTCGGACCCACGCCCGGCAGCCGACCCAGCTCGTCGATCAGATCCTGGATGGCACCCTCGTACATCTGTTGGCTCAGAAACCGGGCAGGCCGAGGCCGCCCATGCCACCGGCGACCGGGCCCATCTTGCGCTCGGTCAGCTCCCGGGCCGCCTCGGCGGCGTTGTGCACCGCCGCGACGACCAGGTCCTCGAGCGTCTCCACGTCGTCCGGGTCGACGGCCTTCGGGTCGATCTTGATGGCCTTCAGCTCGCCGGCGCCGGAGACGGTAGCGGTGACCAACCCGCCACCGGCGGTGCCGGTCAGCTCGGCCTCGGCCAGCTCGGCCTGGGCGGCGGCGATCTGCTGCTGCATCTTCTGCGCCTGCTTCAGCATCTGCTGCATGTTGGGCTGTCCACCTGGGCGCACGGGATGGCTCCTTCTCGCACTCGTCTGCTCGACCGCCGATCAGCCTATCCGCTGGGACCGACCCCGCCCCGCCCGGTGCGTCCGACCACGCCGGGGCCGGACCGCAGTGTCCGGGTACGGCTACCCCTACCCGAATCGGGCGGCTGCTGGTAGTGCGCCGGAGCCCGCCGCACTGGTCTGCTCGACGGTATGAACCTCAACCCCACCGGCCGGGTCGGCGCGCTGTGCTGGGTCGCGGCCGTACCTCTCTTCCTCGCCGCCAGCCTCGTCACCGGCCTGCGGTGGCGCGAGCCGACCTACAGCTGGGCCGTCCACAACATCAGCGACCTCGGCAACGCCCACTGCGGCGTCTGGGACACCACCCGACCCCGCTACGTGTGCTCGCCCTGGCACCCGCTGATGAACGCCGCGACACTGGCCACCGCCGTGCTGCTCGCCGCCGGGCTCCTGCTGACCTGGCGGCTCCTCGGTCGCGGAGGGGTGGTGCGCACGGCGCAGACCCTCCTGCTGGCGGCCACCGGTGGTCTCGCCCTGGTCGCCCTCTACCCGGCCGACGTCGACGAGAACCGGCACGTCCTCGGCGCACTACTGATCATGGGCGTGGGGAACGTCGGCCTGCTGCTCGCCGGCTTCGCGCCGCGCACCACCACGCTCGGCCGGTGGCGACCGCTCACCCTCAGCGCCGGGCTCGTCGCGCTGACCGGGACGGTGCTGTTCTTCGCCCAGCAGGGCCTCGGTCTCGGGGTCGGCGGCATGGAACGGGTCGCGGTGCTGCCCTTCCCGATCTGGGCCTGCTGCCTCGGCGTCCTGCTCGCCGAGAGGCCGGCCTGCCACCGGGGTCGCGCCCGGTCGATGGTGCCGAACTAACGAGCGTCGACCTCGTTGATCTTCTCGGCGCCGAAGGTCTCCCGGAGCAGCCGCACCGCCTGCTCCTCGCTGGACTCCCGGGCGGTCTTCTCGTCGATGACCTCGTCCAACGGCTCGTCGCCCGGGTCGAAACCCTCGTAGGCAGGTGTCGCCGCCACGGCGGCGCCACCGGGCCGACCACCGCGCGGGCCGTCGAAGTCCGGGTCGTAGGGCGGCTCGCCGGCCCACTCGGCGTCCGCGATGGGCCGGGCTGCCGCTCCGGTACGCGCACCGCGCCCCGCCGCCGCCGCGCGAGCCGCGGCGATGGCGCTGCTCACCGGTGCGCCACCGGCTGCCGCCGGCTGCCGGGCGGCAGGAGCGGGGTTGCCGCCGCCGCTGTGCGCGGCACTACCGTTCGTGCTGGTCGGCGTCGGCTCGGAGCCACCCGGACCCGGCTCGTTCCCGGCCGCCGTGCCGCCGGGGCGGGCGGCCTCCGGCCAGTCCTCGTCCTCCGTCGGCCGGGCGGCGGGGGCGCCGCCACCCGGCCGCGCCGCCTCCGGCCAGTCGTCCTCGTCATCCGTCGCCGCCGGCGCGGGCCCCCGGCCGCCACCGGGACCGCTCGCCGCCGGCGCGGGCCCCCGGCCACCAACGGGACCGCTCGCCGCCGGCGCGGGCCCCCGGCCACCAACGGGACCGCTCGCCGCCGGCGCGGGCCCCCGGCCCTCAACGGGACCGCTCGCCGTCGGCGCGGCGACGGGGGAGCCGGACGCGGTCCTGGCTCCGGGCGCATCGGTCGAGCGGGGCGCGGTGGGCGGGGCGCTCGTCGGGCTGACCGGCGGCGGCGACGCGTCCGGAGCCGCCGGGCGGGTCGGCGTGCGCTGCGCCCCGGACGGCGCGACACCACCGCGCTCGCCGGCCACCTCGCACCGGATCTGCCAACGCCCGCCCAACTCCTCGTAGAGCGCGTCGGTGAGCACGGCGGCGTGGTCGGCCATCATCTTGGCCAGCACCGTGGACTTCACCGTCAGCACCAGCAGGTCGCCGTCGAGTTCGCGGACCACCGCGTCACGCATCAGGGCGGCGATCCGCTTGTTGGTCCGGTTGACCTTGCCGACCACGTCGGGCCAGGCCCGGCGGACAGCCACCGCGTCCAGCGCGGCGGCCGGCGCACCCGGTCGGGGTGGCGCGGGCGTGGCCGGGTCGGGAAGCACCGCCGACGGCGGCACCACCCGGCGCGCGGCCGTCGAGCCGTCCGCCGAACCGGAGCCGGTCGAGCCCATGCCCGCCAGGCCGGCAGCCGACGCCGGAGTCGCCGACGCGCCGGGCGACGCCGGGATCGGCGAGTCGGCGGTGACCGAAGCACCCCGGACCGGAACACCCGAGGTCGGAGCGCCCGATACCGGGGACGCGGGCGGGTCGACGTCCCACGGCGGGGCGGAGGTCGGAGCGTTGGCGGGCTTCGGGGCTGCGGCAGCCGGGACCGGAGCGGCGTGCTGTGGGCGTACCCCCGGTGTGGCGGCGGTCGGCGCGGAGCCGGCGGCGGCCGACGGCGCGTCGGTGCCGGCCAGTGTGAGCCGACGTTCCATCCGCTCCAGGCGCTGGAGCAGGCCGCCGGTGGAGTCGTCCGCGCCGGGCAGCAGCATCCGGGCGCAGATCAGTTCCAGCAGCAGGCGGGGCGCCGTGGTGCCACGCATCTCCACCAGGCCGTCGTGCACGATGTCGGCGCAGCGGGAGAGCGTGCCCGGGCCGAGCTGCGCGGCCTGCGCGGCCATCCGCTCGATCTGGTCGGCCGGGCCGTCGATCAGGCCCTTCGCGGCGGCGTCCGGCACCTGCTGGAGGACGATCAGGTCGCGCAGCCGCTCCAACAGGTCGGACGCGAACCGGCGCGGATCGTGCCCGGCCTCGGCCACCCGGTCCACGGTGGCGTACGCGGCGGCGCCGTCCCCGGCGGCCAACGCGTCGCACATCTCGTCGATCAGCGCCGAGTCGGTGACCCCGAGCAGGGCGGCGGCCCGCGCGTAGCTGACCCCCTCCGGGCCGGCGCCGGCGATGAGCTGGTCGAGCACGGAGAGGCTGTCCCGGGCGCTGCCACCACCCGCGCGGACGACCAGCGGGAACACCGCCGGCTCGACGGCGACGCCCTCCGCCTGGGTGAGCTGTTCGAGGTACGGGCGGAGCACCTTCGGCGGGATCAGCCGGAACGGGTAGTGGTGGGTCCGCGACCGGATCGTGCCGAGGACCTTCTCCGGCTCGGTGGTGGCGAAGATGAACTTGACGTACTCCGGGGGCTCCTCGACCAGTTTGAGCAGGGCGTTGAAGCCCTGGGTCGAGACCATGTGCGCCTCGTCGATCACGTAGATCTTGAAGCGACTGTTGGCCGGCGCGAAGAAGGCGCGCTCGCGCAGCTCGCGGGCGTCGTCGACACCGCCGTGGCTGGCCGCGTCGATCTCGATCACGTCGATCGAGCCGGCGCCGTCGGTGGCCAGCGAGCGGCAGGACTCGCACTTGCCGCACGGCTCGGGGGTGGGGCCCTGCTCACAGTTGAGCGAGCGGGCCAGAATGCGGGCACTGGACGTCTTGCCGCAGCCGCGCGGGCCGGAGAAGAGGTAGGCGTGGTTGAGCCGCCCGCTGCGCAGCGCCTGCGACAACGGCTCGGTCACGTGCTCCTGGCCGATGACCTCAGCGAAGGTACGCGGCCGGTACTTGCGGTAGAGCGCCAGCGTCACTCGTCCCGCCTCCTCTCGACCGAGCCATTCTGCGCCGGTCGGGCGCGGGTGACCACCCACCACCCCGGCCGGCTGAGTCGATCAACTCAGCTTCGTGAGAACCGGGGCATCCGCGCGCCCGGGAAGCCCCGACATCAGGGGAAGACGAGTGGATCAACCGGCCCACAGACAGAAAGGCCTCCCGTGCACCCGGCAGAGCTCGCTTATCCTTGCTGCCTTCCGGCCCTGGGGAGGTTCACGAGATACCGCCGCACGGGAGGTGCCGCCAAGCCTACCCGACCGCCGGTCGATCTTCGGGGGGTGGTGGGGTGGCCCGGCCGAGCGGGGCCTGTATCCTGGCTCGCGGAGGATTCGCCTAGAGGCCTAGGGCGCACGCTTGGAAAGCGTGTTGGGTTAACACCCTCACGAGTTCGAATCTCGTATCCTCCGCTCGCCTGAGCAGCACGAACGACAGGGCCGGCCCCGAAACGGGGACCGGCCCTGAGTCGTCTGCGCGGGGGTCAGCCGACCACCTGGACGGCCTCCGCGCCCCGCGCCGAGAACCACGCCTCCAGCTCGGCGCCACCCACCGACCGGGTCGCCTCCTCGTCGACGAACACCGGCCCGACGACAGCGCCCTTGGCGCCCTCGAACTGGCAGCCGGCCATGCGGGCGTCGGTCAGCACCGTCGGCATTGTGGTGCTGCCCAGCGTGCACCAGCGCAGGCTGGCCAGCTCGAGGTTCGCGCCGCGCAGATCGGTCCGGTAGAGCTTCGCGGAGTTGAGGATGGCGTGACGGAGATCCGCCCCGGCCAGAACGGCGTCGTCGAGCTGCACCGCGAACAGTCGCGCCGAACGGAAAACCGCCCGCTCGGCCGCGCAACCGACCAATTCCGCCTTGGCCAGGTCGGCGAAGGAGAAATCCGCTCCCGGCACCTCGGCGTTGCTCAGGTTGGCGTCGCCGAGGTTGGCCTCCTCGAATCGCACGCCGGGCAACTGGGAATTGGCGAGATAGGCGCCGGCCAGGTCGAGCCGGCTGAGGTCCGCCCCGCGAAAATCGAGAAAATCACCCGACAGGTACGCCCCGGGGGACGCGTCGGCGAACCACTCCTCCAGCGCTTCCCGCGCGTCCGGGCTGTCCGGCCAGCGGAGCACGTCGCCGCTGGTCCGCTTGTACTTACTCATTTGTCGAACACCACCTTGCCGTCCCACTCCGGTCGACCAGCGACCCGCGCCCTGAGATCGGCCAACGCGCTCGGCGACAGGCTGCGGGTGTTGAGAATGACGTTCTGGCCACCGGCGACCTCGTCGGCGAGTTTCTGCTCGAACTCCTCGCCATCGTAACGACCCTTCATTCCCTCGGGCATGGGCTCACCGGCCCGCCGCCCGGCGGGGAACAGATCGTTCGGCGACTTGACGTCCCAGTTGTCCCCGTTGGCATCGAAGAACTCGCCCTGGTCCTTCTGGAAGGCCGGATCCGAGTTGTCGAGTTCGGCCCGACGAATCGGTCCGGGAATCTTTCCGTCGGCCTCCGCCGCGAGCCCGACCTCGGCCTCGATCCGGGACTTCGCGCTGATGGCACCGTTGTGGGCCGGGTCGGCGGCCAGCTCTTCCAGTCGCCGGTCGTACTCCGGGGTGCCGGGCTTCGGGCTCTGGTAGCCGTCGTCCCCGCCGGGCGGGCGGCCCGGCGCGTCACCGGAGTCACCACCGGGCCGGCCGAGCTTCAGCTCTCCGGAGGCGAAGTCCTGTCCGCCCGTGACGGTGTCGGGCACCTCGTTGGAGCTGCGGCGTCGCTGACCCGGGATGTCGCCGTCACCGTCACCGGGGCGCGGCGGCGTCTCGCCGTCGCCGTGCCCACCGGGGGGCGTCTTGGGTTTCGCCATCGTCGGGGCCTAGCCGTTCAGCAACTTGGTGAGATTGGTCAGGCTCGCGATCAGCGCGGCGACGTAGGTGAGGATGCGCCCCGCCCACTTGACCACGGCCGCGACGATCTGCGTGGCGATCACCGGAATCGTGACCACGAAGATCGCCTCGACGGCCCACACGATGACGCGCGCCACCAGGTCGGCGATGAGGTCGCGGACGATGTCCCGGGTGAACGCCACCAGGTTCCCGGCCGCCTGGGTCGCGGCGGCCATCGCGGCGGAGACGCCGCTCAGCGAGTCGATCCCGGTGACGTTGTGCGCCATCAACGCCTGGTACGCGGTGGCGGCCCGCCCCTGCCACCCCGGCAGGTCTACAGCGAGGTGCGACTTCAGGTCGGCGGCCATGCTCTCCAGCTCGGCGGCCATGTTGTTCCAGGTGGCCGCGTGCGCGGTGACCCGGTCCGGCATGCCGGTGAGCTGGTCCAGGATCTCGCGCAGCGGCTCGAAGTATTCCATCGCCCAGCCCAGCCCGTTCGCGAGCAGGGCGCTGAACGGGTCCATGACCGTCGCGACGGCCTCGACGCCGAACGCCGCGCCGGCGAGCAGGTCGTCGACCCAGCCCTCGCTGCGGATGGCGTCGACCAGACCCTGGAAGCTGTCCGCGGCCGCCGCGCCGGTCCAGGGCTTGCGGGTCGAGTGGACGTCCGCGATGAGCGAGGCGTCGGTCATGACGCGTCCAGTTGACTGCCGACCTTGCGGATCGTGTTGTCGGACTCCAGGTCGGCGTTGTCGTAGTTGTCGGCGGTGGTGCCGAGGCCCTCCACCACCAGGGCCAGGTTCTCCTCGGCGTAGGCGATCAGCTCGTCCTGCCGGGTGTGTCGACCCTCGAGCACCCCGGCGATCCACCCACACAGCAGCCCGTACGCCGCGTCGTCCTGGGTGATGTGCGCGCTGGCCGCCTTGACCGCGGCGAACCGGGCGCGCAGCGCTTCGATGTTGCGGGCGTGCTGACGGATCTGGTCGGCGTCGACCTCGAAGCCGCCGCTCACCCGGTCACCACCGGCCGGGCTGCTCGTCCGGGCCGCCCACCGCCGGATCGTCCCGCAGGCGTTGCCCGATGCGCTCGGCCATCGCCTGGCCGGTCGGCGAGTCGGGTCCTAACGTGTCGCCGATGATCTCCTGGGCCCTGTCGGCCAGTTGCCGCTTGGCCAGGGCGATCGTGCTCATGATCGTCCTGGCGACGACATCGGGTGCCACCCGCTGGATGCGCTGGCCGAGCTGTAGGTCGACAAGCGCGCCGGTGGAGTCGACGGTCACCTCGGCCAGCCCGTTGCCGTCGGCGACGGTGACCCGCAGATCCCGCATCCGGTCACTCATCGCGTCGGTAGCGGTCGCCAACTGGTCGAGGCGACCCTTCCACTCGGCGAGCCGATCCATCGCGCCGCCCGGGTCCAGCAACCCACCCGCGTGTGGAACCTCGGCTGTCACGTGTCCCCTCGGCCGGTCAGGGTGATCATGCCTGGCTGAGGGGAGGTTAACACGAGCGACCTTCCGAGATGGTCCACCTCAGACGGTGCCGGCGGTGGGCGTCGACGCCGACCGGGACATGCTCGTCGGGACGCGATGGTCGCTTCGCTTCGCCGAACGCCGCCGCGACATCGACGTGGCGTTCCGACACCCCTGAATCGACGTGGCGTTCCGACACCCCTGACCGGTCGGGTGCCGCGTCCCTTCCAACCCGCCTGTAGAGCTGCCCCGAATATGGGGCGCGGGCGACCGTTCTGCCTCGGAAGCACCGGTGCGGCGAGGCACGGGACGGGCGGCGGCGAGGCACGGGACGGGCGGCGACGAGACAGGGGACGGGCGGCCACGAGGCACGGGACCGGCGGCGGCGAGACAGGGGACGGGCGGTCAGCCTCGGGCTCGGGTCCAGGCGAGGAAGCGTTCGGCCAGTCGGACCGGGTCGACGGTGGTGAGGTGTTCGCCGGCCTCGGCCAGGAGGGTCGCCAGGTAGACGGCCAACGCCACCCGATCGTGCCGGTACTCCCCGAGCAGGCGCAGTTTCGCCGCCGAACAGGGCCAGGCGATGCCGCACGCCGCGCAGCGCCAGGTGGGACGGGTCGGGCGGTGGTCCCGGTGCCGGCGGCGGGGCATGGCAGGTCTCCTTCAGCGCTGGACGGGCGCCGTCCCGCCTCCCCGTCGGGACGACGCCCGGACTGACGTCGACCGCCGGGCTTCTGCGCCTCCACCGGTCACGCCGTCTTCTGTGGATAACACTCGGCCGCGTTACCGGGCAGATACACCGCGTAACGATATGGTTCTCGGATATCCAGGACATCCGATGGAGGGGTCATGAACGACGCACTCCGGGTGGCGCTGAGCGACACCGGGCACACCACCGAATCCCTCGCCGAGGTCGTCGGCGTCGACCCGAAGACCGTGGGGCGATGGCTGAGCGAGGGGCGCATCCCGCATCCTCGGCACCGACTGGCGGCGGCGGAAGCCCTCCACAAGGACGTGTCGGACATCTGGCCGGACACTTCAAGACGTCGTGACCCCATCTGGTTCCGTCCCTGGCAGGAGATCGAGCGGGAGGCGGTGTCGCTGCGCTCATATGAGTCGACCGTCCTGCCGGGGTTGCTCCAGACCGAGGCGTACGCCCGTGCGGTGTTGAGCGGCGCGGGCCTGATCCCCCGTGGTGAGATCGAGCGGCATCTCACGGTCCGGCTCGGCCGGCAGGGCGTGCTCAAGCGGGACGACCCTCCGCAGTTCACGGCGGTCGTCGACGAGGCGGTCATCCGTCGCCCCGTGGGCGGCGGGCCGACCATGCGCGAGCAACTGCTGGCGGTGGCGGCGGCGTGCGCCGAGCCGCACATCCGGGTGCACGTCGTGCCCGCCACTGTCGGGGCTTATGCCGGCTTGAACGGGCCGTTCGTGATCGCGCACAGCCACGACCACCGGGCCGCCGGCTATCTGGACAACCAACTCCAGGGACAAGTGGCTAGCGACCCGGAGGACATCGCGGCCATGATGGCGGCGTGGGAGAACGTGCGCGGGGAGGCGCTGTCCCACCGGCAGTCGGTCGATCTGATCACGGAGGTGGCGAACTCATGGAGCTGAACGGCGCCCGGTGGCGCAAGAGCAGCCGCAGCAGCGGCAACGGCGGCAACTGTGTCGAGGTCGCCGACAACCTGCCCGGCGTGGTGGCCGTCCGCGATTCCAAGGACCCGACCGGCCCGACGCTCACCTTCGCCCCGGCGGCCTGGCGCGCGTTCGTCGGTCAGGTCGCCCGGCCCGCCTGACCTGGCGAGACACTGCCGGCCGGACGGGTTCGACCACCGGCACGACCGGCGCGGTACCAACCGCCGCGACGCTGAAAGCCCGAGCCCGATCGCGAGCCCGAGCCCGAGCCCGATCGCGAGCCCGAGCGCGCCGCCCCGATCCCGAGCGCGCCGCCCGATCTCGAACGCGATGCCCCAACCATCACGCCTGGGCCCCAGCGGATGCTCGCTTCCCGCGCGGGGCCCTGCGCCCACGGAAGCCCCGAGGGCGGCTACGCCCCCACAGCGCGGCCCGCCCGATGAAATCTTGGACACTTTTCGTCCTGCGCGAACGGAAACTGTCCAAGATCTCCCGAGAACAGCGGCGATCTTGCACTTCATGTCGTGACAAACAGGAATTATGCCCCGAATCGACCTCCGCAAGTGCAAGATCGCGGGCAAGGGCGGGGGCGCGGGGCGCGGTAAGGGCACGGACGCGGGGCGCGGTTAGAGCGCGAGCGCGGGGGGCGGGGCGCGGTGAGAGCGCGACGCGGGGGGCGGGGCGCGGTGAGAGCGCGGGCGCGGGGCGCGGTGAGAGCGCGGGGCCGGGGGGTGTCCCTATGGGTTTCGTCAAGCGGGGACGGGGCTGGTGGGGCGTGGTTGGTAGGGGATCTTGTCGCGGAGCATGGCGAACAGGACGTCGCAGCGGCGTCGGGCGAGGCAGATGAGGGCGGCGTTGTGACGTTTGCCCTCGGCTCGTTTGCGGTCGTAGTAGGCGCGGCTGGTGGGGTCGGCGAGGGAGGCGAACGCGGCGAGGAAGAACGCGCGTTTGAGGTTTTTGTTGCCGCCTCGGGGTGGATGTTCGCCGCGGATGCTGCTTCCGGATCGTCGGGTGACGGGGGCGAGGCCGGCGTAGGCGGCGAGGTGGCCGGGCGTGGCGAAGGCGGTGCCGTCGCCGACTTCGAGCAGGATCCGGGCTGCGGTCCTGACGCCGATGCCGGGCATCGAGGTCAGGACCGGGGCAAGAGGGTGCGCATCAAGGATCCTCTCGACCTCGCCAGCGATTTGGTCGCGCTGGCGGAGAACGTCGCGGAGGCTGTCGGCGAGGCGGGGCAGGATCGTCTCCGCCGCTGTCGTGCCGGGGACCGTGACGGTCTGTTCGTCGAGGGCGGTCATGATCTGCTCGACGAGTCGTTCGCCCATGCGGGGTGCGTGGACGGCGGCGATCGAGAGGACTTTGCGGCGGCCGGCTTTGCGGAGTCCGGCGGGGCCGCCGCATCGTGACAGCAGTTCCAGGACCGCCTTGTGGTGCACTTTCGGGCCGAGAACGCGTTCCAGGGCGGGGTGGATCTGGGTGAGTAGGCCCCGGATGCGGTTGGATACTCGGGTGGCTTCGCCGGCGAGGTCGTCGTCGAAACCGACCAGGACTTCCAGTTCGGCCAGGGCCTCGTCGCCGACGTCGACCCGCCGCAGCGTGTGCGGCAGGGTGCGGGCCGCGTCGGCGATGACGTAGGCGTCGCGGGCGTCGGTCTTCGCCGCACCGGGGTGCAGGTCAGCGATGCGGCGCATCGCCAGGCCGGGCAGGTAGGCCACCTGATGCCCGCACGCCCGAGCCACCGCGACCGGCAGGGCGCCGATCGAGGCCGGTTGGTCGACTACGACCAGGACCCGGCCGTGGCGGCCGAGTTTGTCGAACAGCTGCCGCAACCTGGCCTCAGTGTTCGGCAACGGCGCGTCGTGCAGCCGCTTGCCGTCCGGAGCCAGTCCGACCGCGTGGTGACCTTCCTTGCCGACGTCCAACCCGAGGAACACGCCGTAGTCGCCGTGCACCCACGCCTCCTCACCCGCGTCGCTGCCTCGGCCGCTGGTCTAGGCGTCGGACTGCCGGCAGCCACGTTACGAAGAGACCTACCCCAACACGGGTGGCCGTGTCCCTATCAGCGGTCCACCGACGCCACCCGACCCGGCGACAACACCCCCCGGATCATCCGAACGACAGGGGCAGGAAGTCATACCGGGCCGGGCGACCGAGGAGTCCCCGGCTGGGGACGATCAAAAAGGTAACGGGCGGGCACGGCCGGGCGGGGGGTGGGGGGAGCACGCTTCGGGTGTTCCGGCGGTACGGTGCCAGGGCCGGCGGAACGGCGAGCCCGCACCCGTCGTACACATGTTCTATCCACAGGTTGTGGACGGCGGGGGATGCGATGGCTTACCAGCTCAGCGCGGTGGTTGCTGATGTCGAACTGCTGCGCGAGCACACCGCGGACCTCGACCACGCGGTCCTCGGCGAGCTGCGCCAGGATTTCGTGTTGCTGCCGGTCACCCCGCAACTGGTGGTGGAGCTGACCGGCGCGCTGCCGGACTACGCGCCGGACGACCCCAGCGCCGAGCAGCCCTTCGGGCTGGTGCTGTCGTCGGCGCTGGTGGAGATCCTCAGCCGGTGGTCGCAGGCGGGGCCGGTGGCGTACCTGGAGGCGGAGTTCGCGGG
Organism: Micromonospora sp. WMMD1120; assembly: GCF_029626235.1. Classification (NCBI taxonomy): domain Bacteria; kingdom Bacillati; phylum Actinomycetota; class Actinomycetes; order Micromonosporales; family Micromonosporaceae; genus Micromonospora; species Micromonospora sp. WMMD1120. Next base: position 1,713,378 of record NZ_JARUBO010000005.1, read on the forward strand.
TGGCATCGGCTACCAGTCGGCGGCGGTGTGGCTGGGTGGGGCGCTGTCCTGGGGTCCGCGCTTCGACGACGAGTTGGACGCCCCGCGCGAGCAGTGGCCGATCAACGGCGCGCTGGTCCGGCTGGGCGTGGAGCCCGGGACGTGGATCGACCCGTTCGCCGAGTTGGGGTTGCACGTGGAGCGCAACACCGACGGCTGGTTGGCGCACGGGCGGCGTCGGCTCAGCGCCGACTACTGGGATGAGCTGGTCGAAGACTGGGAAAAGCAGTAATCCGGCCGACGGCAGCAACCTGAACGCTCCCGTTCCGTTGGGGACTGGGGGATTCCATGAAATTGCGACAATTTGCGTTTATTGCCACGCTGATGACGGCTGCCTCGATCGCCGGCAGCGGCGTACCGCCGACCGGGCACCTCCCGGACGGTCGGCCCGCCGGCAGCGTGGAGATCATCGACCTGAACGGCCTGCGCAACATCGAGTTCGGCGCCACCGAGGACGAGTTGACCGAACGGGGCATCCTGCGTACCGACCTGGACGCCTGCGGGCCGACGCTCGCCGGCCACGACGAGGTCAGCCCGGTCTTCGTGGAGGACAGGCTGGTGCTGCTCTGGGTCGGCGACCCGATGCGGACACCGGAGGGCATCACCGCCGGCTCACCGGTGGACGAGGTGTGGGACCGCTATCCGGAGGTGACCCGGCTGCACGCTCCACAGGGGACACACCGCCTGGACGGGCTGCTGGCCCGCAGCGGCGACCGCGCGTACCTGTTCCTGCACGACGGGCGCACGGTCCGGAAGACCATCGCCGGGTACGCGGACTGGGCCCGCCGCCTCTTCGACGAGGGCGCCGGACCGTGCTGAAACGCGGCTCCACGGCGCACGGGAGGACAAAGCGCACCAGAGGAGCACGACATACCCCGGCTCAAACGAAACGCCCGACCGATCCGTCAGGATCGACCGGGCGTTCTCGCTGTTCACGAGCGGTGGCGGCGGGATTTGAACCCGCGGAGGGCGTAAACCCTCACACGCTTTCGAGGCGTGCTCCTTAGGCCACTCGGACACGCCACCGCCGACGAGGGTACAGGACCCCTGGTTCGGACGCCGAACCGGTATCGCCCAGGCCGGCCTGGCAGGATCTTTGCCATGAGTACGCACATCGGCGCGAAGCCGGGCGAGATCGCCGAGCGGGTCCTGATGCCGGGCGACCCGCTGCGGGCCAAGTGGATCGCGGAGACCTACCTCGAGGGCGCCACCTGCTACTCGACGGTTCGGGGCATGCTGGGCTTCACCGGCCGCTGGAACGGCGTCGAGGTTTCCGTCCAGGGCTCCGGCATGGGCATGCCGTCGGCCTCCATCTACGCCCACGAGCTGATCAACGAGTACGGCGTGAAGACGCTGATCCGGGTCGGCTCCTGCGGCGCCCTCAGCACCGACCTGCGACTGCGCGACGTGGTGGCGGCGATCGGGTCGTCCACCGACTCGAACATGAACCGGATGCGGTTCGACGGGTTGATCGACTACGCCCCGGTGGCCGACTTCGGGCTGCTGCGTACCTCGGTCGAGGTGGCCGAGCGGCGCGGCATCGCCATGCACGTCGGGCCGATCCTGGCGGCGGACGCCTTCTACACCGACCGGCCGGACCTCTACGACACGCTCGCCGACTACGGCGTGCTGGCGGTGGAGATGGAGTCGGCGGCCCTCTACACGATCGCCGCCCGGTTCAAGGCCCGCGCGCTGACCGTGCTGACCGTCAGCGACCACATCAAGACCGGCGAGAAGACCACGTCGGAGGAGCGCGAGCAGACCTTCAGCCAGATGGTCGAGATCGCCCTGGACACGATCGTCGCCTGACCCGCCGTACCCGACCGCCCCGCCGTCCCTTCGGACGGCGGGGCGGCCCGCTGTCGAAGCGGAGCGGCCGACGACGGTCAGCCCAGCGCCTCGGTCGGGGCGAGGCGGGCGGCGCGGACCGCCGGGTACAGGCCCGCCAGGGCGCCGATCAGCACTGTCGCGCCGACGCCGCCGGCCATCGCCCAGACCGGCACCACCGTCGGCCACTGCCGCCAGAGGGCGTAGCCGGTGGTGACCAGGATGCCGAGCAGCACCCCGCCGGACCCGCCGAGCGCGGAGAGCAGCAGCGACTCGGCCAGGAACTGCGTCCGGACCTGTCCCCGGGTGGCGCCGAGGGACCGCCGCAGGCCGATCTCGGCCCGCCGTTCGAGCACCGAGATGACCATCGTGTTGGCCACCCCGACCCCGCCGACCAGCAGTGCCACAGCGCCCAACCCGAGCAGCAGCCCGGTGAACGCCTCGTCGGTCGCCGCCGCGGCGGCCAGCGCGTCCGACGGCCGGGAGACCCGCACCTCGTTCGGCGCCTCCGGGTTGGCGGTCGCGCCGAGCACGTCCCGGACCGCCTCCACCGAGGCTTCCCGGGACCTGGTGTAGACGGTGGTCGGGTGCCCGTCGAAGCCGAGGTACGCCGTCGCCGCCGGCCAGCCGACGAACGCCGAGCTGTCCAGCTCCGGGGCGAGCGGGGCCGGGGCGAGGATGCCGACCACTGTGAACCAGCGTCCGCCCAGGTGGACCTGTACGTCAGGTCCGGCCGCGCCGAGGCCGAGCCGTCGGGCGGCGGCGTCGCCGAGCACCACGGCCGGGTAGCGCTCGGTGGCCGCGTTCAGCCAGGTGCCGCTGCGCACCGTCGCGCCGACCGTGTCGAGCAGCCCGAGCTGGGCGGCCCGGGTGGCGATGCCACCCGTCTCGCCGGACGGGATGCGGTCACTGCGGTAGACCGGGGTGTCCGGCAGTTGGGCGGTCGCTGCCACGTCGGTGACCGGCGCGATCCGACCGATCATGGCGACCGACTCGACGGGCAGCTTCGCCTCGTCACCGAAGAGCGTGTTGCCGGGCGCCACGGTCAGCAGGTTGGTGCCCAACCGGTCCAGTGTGCGGTCCAGGTCGGCCCGGGACGACGACGAGATACCCACCACCGCGACCATCGCGGCGATGCCGATCGCGATGCCCAACGCGGACAGGAACGCCCGCAGCGGCCGGGTCCGCAGGCCCACCCCGCCGACCCGGAGCACGTCGCCGGCTCCCAGCCGGGCCGGAGTCAGCCGTGGCGGCGCGTCCACCGGCGCCGGTGGTAGCCGCGTGTCGGTCGCCATCAGCGCACCTCCTCGACGTACCCGCCGGCAGCCGTGTCGGCCACCACCCGGCCGTCACGCATCCGCACCTGCCGGGGCAGGGCGTCGGCGATCTCCCGGTCATGTGTGATCACCAGGACCGTGGTGCCGGCCGTGTGCAGGTCCCGCAGCAGACCGAGCACCGCCGCGCCGGCGACCGAGTCGAGGTTGCCGGTCGGCTCGTCGGCGAGCAGGACCGCCGGCTCGCCGACCACCGCACGGGCCACCGCCACCCGCTGTCGCTCGCCGCCGGACAGCTCGTGCGGGCGGTGGTCCAGCCGGTGCCCCAACCCGACCCGTTCCAACGCCGCCGCCGCGCGCCGCCGCCGCTCCCTTCGCGGTACGCCGGCGTAGAGCAGCCCGTCGGCCACGTTGTCCAGCACCGGCGTGCCGGCGGCCAGGTGGAACTGCTGGAAGACGAAACCGATCCGGCGGGCCCGCAGCGCGGAGAGCTGCCGGTCCGGCAGGGTCGCCACGTCGTACCCGTCGATCCGTACCCGGCCGGCGGAAGGGCGGTCCAGTGTGCCGATCAGGTTCAGCATCGTCGACTTGCCGGAACCCGACGGACCGACGATGGCCGCCAGCTCGCCGTACCCGATCCGTAACGAGACCCCCCGCAGCGCGGCGACCCCACCGGGGTAGGTCCGGCTCACCCCATCCAGCACGACGGCGTCACCGGTCACGCCGGCACCCCCACCGTCACGCCCTCGGTGATCTCGGGACCGGCGACCTCGACCCGGCCGGCGGCGAAGAGCCCGGTGGTCACCGCCACGATCCGACTCCGACCGCCGTCGACCACCTCGACCCCGTAACCGCCCTCGGCGAGCGCGAGCAGCGCCGCCACGGGCACGGTGAGCACGTCCGGGCGTTCGGCGGCGGTGAAGGTGACCTCCACGCTCGCCTGGTCGTACCCGGTCACCTTCGCCGGGTCGGTCAGCGAGACCGTCACCTCGATCTTCGTCTGGGCCTCGGCGGACTGACCGGTCGCGCCGGCCGACCCGGCCTCGATCACCGTCTGCACCGACTCGATCTTCCCGGTCAGCGGCTCACCGTCGGGCAGGGCGACGCGCACCGCGCCGCCCTTCTTCGCCAGCCGCTGGTCGTCCGCGTCCAGGTCCACGGTGACCAGCCGGCTGGTGCCGGTGTAGCTGAGCACCGCCTGACCGGGCTGCGCCAGGTCACCGGTCGCCATCTGGTGACCCTCCACCCGCACCGCCTCGTCGGCGTAGACGATCCGGCCCGGCTCCACCCGGCCCGTCTCCGGCAGCCCGAGATCCTCCTGCCACTCCCGGACGGCGTCGGCGGTGCTGCCGGTGTACTCGTCGTCGACGGTGAAGCCGTCATAGCCGAGCGCGCGCAGGTTCCGTTCGAACTGTGCGACGTCCTTGCCCTCCACGCCCGGTTCGAGCACCCGGTACGCCGGCAACGTGCCGTAGAGCAGCAGCACAGGGTCGTCGTCGACCGCGTAGAGCCGGCCGCCGCGCTTGACGACGGCACCCGTCTCCGGCAGGCCGGTGATCGTTCCGCCGAGCCGGGTGGTGGCGGTCCGGGTGCTGCCGTACCCCAGCTCCCCGTCCACCTCCTGCGCGTCGGTGAGCGTCTGGCGGGTGACGGTGGCGGTGCCCGGCGGGGTGGTGCCGGCCGCCGCCGTACCCCGGTCGGTGCCGCCGAAGCCGACCGCGGCCGCGACACCGGCCGCGGCGGCGACCACGACGGCGACGGTCAGCGCGACGGTCCGGAGCCGGATGCGGCGAGCGCTCACCGGTCGGCCCCGAGGATCTTCGGCGCGTACTGCCGGCACTTCTCCATCGCCGCCTTCACCGTCGGGTCCTTGATGTCCACCTGGTCGAGCCGCAACTGCAACCCGCCGTCCGCCGACGGGTCGGGGAACTCGGGTACGCCGTTCTCCCGCATGCACACGGCGAGTTGGCGCAGCCGCTCCACCTGCTCCGGGTCGAGCTTGAGCTTCTCCCCACCGTTGGGCAGGTACTGGCGGCACTTCTCCATGGCCGCCTGCACCTTCTGCGGGTCGGCGTTCTCGCCGAACCGGAACATCCGGTCACCGCCCGGCTCCGGGTCCGGCACCTCGACACCGTTCTCCCGCATGCACCCGCTGAATTTCAGCCGCCGTTCGTCGTCGCTGAGCTGGGCCGCCGGGCTGGCCGTCGCCGATTGCGTCCCACCGCCGCCGGCGGTCGCCACCGCCGGTTCGTCGCCCGCCGGGCCGCAGCCGACGACGGCAAACGCGAGCAGCAGCGGCAGCGCGAACAGTCCTCGTCGCATCGCACGCCTCTCTCCGGGCCCGGCGACACTCGCCGGGCACTGCGTACCGGCCGACGGGGCCGCCGGCCGGGACGCCCGGCGGAGACCGGCGGGCGTCCCGGTCAGTCGACGACAAGAGGCGTATCCCGGGCGTAACCACCAGCGTTAACGGCGGCGTTATCCGGGCCGACGCACTATTGGCGGGTGAGGGTGCTGGTGGTCGAGGACGAGAGCCTGCTCGCCGAGAGCATCGCCGAGTGGCTGCGCCGCGAGGCGTTCGCGGTTGACGTCGCGTACGACGGCGACGCGGCGCTGGAACGACTCGGCGTCAACGAGTACGACGTGGTCGTCCTGGACCGGGACCTGCCGGTGGTGCACGGCGACGAGGTGTGCCGGGCGATCGTGGACAGCGGCGGGGAGACCCGGGTGCTGATGCTCACCGCCGCGGCAGCCGTACGGGAGCGGGTGGCCGGGCTGGCGCTCGGCGCGGACGACTACCTGACCAAGCCGTTCGCCCTGCTGGAACTCTCCGCCCGGGTGCACGCGCTGAGCCGGCGCACCCGGCGGGCCGCGCCGCCGACCCTGGCCCGCGCCGGAGTGCTCGTCGACCCGGCGCGCCGCGAGGTGCACCGCGACGGCCGCTACGTGCCGCTGTCCCGCAAGGAGTTCGCCGTGCTGGTCGAGCTGCTGCGCGCCGAGGGCGCTGTGGTCTCCGCCGAGGAGTTGCTGGAACGTGCCTGGGACGAGCACATCGACCCGTTCACCAACGTGGTCCGGGTCACCGTCATGAAGCTGCGCCGCAAGCTGGGCGAACCGCCGTTGGTCGAGACCGTTCCCGGTGTGGGATACCGGATCCCGTGAAGCGCTTCTCGCTGCGGGCCCGGCTCACCCTGATCTACGGCGGCCTGTTCCTGATCGCCGGGCTGGTCCTGCTCGCTGTCACCTACGTGCTCGTCGACCAGCGGACCGCGCAGCCGTTCGGGGTCGCGCTGCGCGACGTCAAGCCGATCATTCCCGAGGCGGCGACGAAACTCACCGGCCGCGAGGCCGAACAGCTCCGCCTCATCGTCAACAAGGCCCAGGACGACGCCCGGGAGCAGACCCTCTACTCGCTGCTCACCCAGGGTGGGATCGCGCTCGGGCTGGTCTCCGTGGTGGCCATCGCCTTCGGCTGGCTGATCGCCGGTCGGGCGCTGCAACCCCTGCACCAGATCACCGGGACCGCCCGGCGGATCGCGGTGGGCGGTCGCGGTCTGCACGAGCGGATCTCGCTGCCCGGACCGCACGACGAGGTACGCGAGCTGGCCGACACCTTCGACGAGATGCTGGAACGGTTGGACCGCTCCTTCGACGGGCAGCGCCGCTTCGTCGCGAACGCCTCGCACGAGCTGCGTACGCCGCTGGCGCTGAACCGGTCGCTCATCGAGCTGGCGGTCACCCGGACCGACGCCTCCGAGGACGTACGCCGGCTGGGCGAGTCGCTGCTGGCTGTCAACGAGCGGCACGAACGGCTGATCGACGGGTTGCTCACCCTCGCCGACTCGGAGAACGAGGTGACCGCCCGTTCCCTCGTCGACCTGGCCGACCTGGCCGACCACGTGCTGGACCAGGCCGTCCCGGACGCGGGCGGGCCGACGGTGACCCGGGAGCTGGCGCCGGCGCTGGTCCACGGCGACCCGGTGCTGCTGGAACGGCTGACCACGAACCTGGTGGAGAACGCGCTGCGGCACAACGTGCCGTCCGGCGGCTGGGTCCGGGTGAGCACCGGGCTGCGCGACGGCCGTTCGACGCTGACAGTGCGCAACACCGGACCGGTGGTGCCCGGCTACGACGTGGAGGCCATCTTCGAGCCGTTCCGCCGGCTCTCCGGCGAGCGGGTCGGCGGCGGCCGCGGGTTCGGCCTGGGGCTCTCCATCGTCCGGGCGGTGGCCCGGGCACACGGCGGTACGGTGACCGCCCGGCCGCGCGAGGGTGGCGGGCTGGAGGTCACCGTCACACTGCCCTCGGCCTGAGCCGGCCGGGTTCAGCAGCGGAAGCCTGAGCCGGCCGGGGTCGGCGGAAGCCTGAGCCGGCCGGGGTCGGCGGAGGTTCAGCGGAAGAACGCGCGCAGCACCGCCGCGGTCTCCGCCTCCAGCACGCCGCCGTAGACCTCCGGGCGATGGTTGAGGCGGCGGTCGCGCAGCACGTCCCAGAGCGAGCCGGCCGCGCCGGTCTTCGGCTCCCAGGCCCCGAACACGACTGTGGAGACCCGGGCGAGCACCAGGGCGCCCGCGCACATGGTGCACGGCTCCAGGGTGACCACCAGGGTGCAGCCGTCCAGTCGCCAACTGCCGGCGCGCTCGGCGGCCCGGCGCACTGCCAGCACCTCGGCGTGCGCGGTGGGGTCACCGGTCAGTTCCCGCTCGTTGCGGCCGACTGCCAACTCGGTGCCGTCCGCGCCGTAGAGCACCGCCCCGACCGGGATGTCGTCGATCGTCGTGGTGTCGGCGGGGCCGCTGACGGCGACCTCCAGCGCCCGGCGCATCCACAGCTCGTGCCGCTGCCGTCGCCCGACCTCACCCAGCTCGGCCAGGCCCTCGTGCGCGCCCGGCCCGGCGCGGCCCACCACGCCGGGAGTCGGTTGCCCGGGCCGAATCGACTCCAACGACGGGTCGGTGGAGTCGGCCGGCTCAGACCTCACGCAGCTCCTCGACCTCGTCGGCGCAGCCGAGCACCTGGCAGATCTCGGCGGTGACGTCCGCCGGCAGCATCCCCTCGTGCGAGCACAGGGTCAGCAGCTTCTGCGCGGAGATGCCCAAATTGGCCAGGAGGTCGGCGTCGCCGACCGGGTCGGCCTCCGGGTCGACGACGGGCTGTTCGCTCTCGTCGTCGCCGCTGCTCGCCGGGCGCGGCTCGTCGTCGCCGTCCAGCCCGGTGACCGAGGTCTTCAGGTCACCGACCAGCAGCGAACCGAGCTGGGACTCCTCGGCGTACGCGGAGTCCGACCCGAACACCCGCAGGTCCTCGCCCTCGTCGAGACGCATGATCACCAGGTACGCGTCGTCGGCCTCGACGAAGAGCAGCGACACGTCGGCCTCCGGGTCGACGTCCCGCAGGCGGTCGGCGACCTCGTCGATGTCGGCGGCGCCACGCAGGCTGACCTCGGCGGCGGTCCAGCCACTGTCGTCACGCACCACTGCCGCAGCGAAGTACGACACGGTCCCCCCAATAGCCCTCGACACAGCGTCGACTCGTTACGCGTGCACGTTAGCCGGTCGGGTCGGCAGGCGACCCGTCAACGCCCCGAAGGACGGGTCATTCCTGACAAAGTCGGGTCAGCCGGTAACCCGACGACGGGTGGCGATGAGCTGGCGCAGACGCTCGGTGCGTTGCCGTTGCGGTCGGCTGCGCTGGCTGACGGCACGGGCGCCCGCCAACTCGGCCAGCAACTGCAGGCGGCGGCGGCTGCGATCAGGGTCCTGCCGCGGAGTGGTCCAGGCCATAGTGCCGAGAGTGCCGAGTCTCGACGGCCACGTCAAGACGGCGTTCGCTCCGCAGCCGATCGGGCACGCCGCGCATTCGTCGAGGGGCGCCGCGCAGTCGTCGAGGGGCGCCGCCGGTGTTACCAGAGCGGCCAGTCACCGCTGGTGGCCCAGCGGACGGCCACCACCGCGGCGGCGATGCTCCAGCCACCCGCCGTGACGATGGCGACGCCGGTGGCCACCCCCCGGTCGCCGTGGCGGACCAGCACCACAGCGGCCAGCCAGGCCAGCAGGCCGGCCGTCACCGTCCACCACGCGTAACTGGCCACATCGGTGCCGAGCAGACCGAACAGCAGCAGCCAGCCAGCCGCCGCGCCGCCCCCGGCGGCGACGCCACCGCCGGTGACCGGGTGCGGTTCGCGGTAGGTGGGGCGGGCCGGGGGCCCGGCCGGAAAGAGCCCCGACGGGGTACGCGACACCGGGCGAACCGCCCCGGGATCGGGGCCGGGCTCGGGTCGGGCGATGGTCACCGTCGCTGCCCTCCCTCACGCGTGCCGCTCGTGCCCACCGTACCGGCTCTGTCAGGATGACCGGATGTCCTCGCCGACGATCAGCCGCCGCGCGCGTCCGGCGTACCCGATCCTGCTGCTGCTCGCCCCGGTGCTGGCCGCCGGCTGCGCGACCACCCGGCCGGGGGTGCCGGCCGAGGGCGCGGCGACCACGCCTCCGGCGATCTGGGCGACCGCGGACCAGGTGCCGTCACCGACGAGCGCACCGCCGACGACCGGGCCGAGCCGCCCCGCGCCGTCGTCGGCCACGCCGTCGGCGACCGCACCCCGCGCCGGGCTGCGGCACGTCTTTCCGGTACGCGCCGACGACGTCGACTACCACCCGACGCACGGCGCGTACCCGGCGACCGACCTCTTCGCCGACTGCGGAGAGCCCTTCGTCGCGGTGACCGACGGGACGGTGCTGGAGGTGAGCCGGGTCGACAGGTACTCGAAGCGGGGGCCGCAGGGGCCGGACAACGGCGGGCTGTCGGTCTCCCTGCTCGGCGACGACGGGGTGCGGTACTACGGCTCGCACCTGAGCGTGGTGAGCAAGGGCGTCGAGGCCGGGGTGCGGGTCCGGGCCGGGCAGCAGCTCGGCAAGGTCGGGCGTACCGGCAACGCGAACAACGTCTGTCACGTGCACTTCGGCATCTCGCCACCGTGCACGGGGAAGGACGGCTGGTGGATCCGACGGGGAGTGCTCTGGCCGGCGCGGTACCTCGACTCCTGGCGACGCGGCGGCAACCGGGAGCCGGCCGCCGAGGTCACCGAGTGGCAGCGCCGGCACGGCTGCCCGAAGGCGCCCTGACATGACCGGCGCGAGGGATCCCATCGCCGACCTGCGGCGGATCGCGTTCCTGCTGGAGCGCGCCAACGAGGCCACCTACCGGGTACGCGCGTTCCGGTCGGCGGCCACGGCGCTGGCCGGCCTGTCGGCGGACGAGGTGGCCGAACGCGCCCGCAACGGCACACTCACCGAGCTGGCCGGCGTCGGCGACGTCACGGCCCGCTGCGTCACCGAGTCGCTCACCGGCGAGGAGCCGGTCTACCTCCGCCGGCTGGTGGCGACCGAGGGCACCGACCTCGACGCCGAGGCCACCGCGCTGCGTACCGCCCTGCGCGGTGACTGCCACACCCACTCGGACTGGTCCGACGGTGGCTCGCCGATCGAGGAGATGGCGTTGGCCGCCGTGGAGCTGGGCCACGAGTACCTGGTGCTCACCGACCACTCGCCCCGACTGACTGTGGCCCGGGGGCTGACCGCCGACCGGCTGCGTCGGCAGCTCGACCACGTGGCCCAGCTCAACGCGGCACTGCCCGAGGGCTTCCGCATCCTCACCGGCATCGAGGTGGACATCCTCGCCGACGGTTCGCTGGACCAGGACGAGGAGCTGCTGGCCCGTCTCGACGTGGTGGTCGGCTCGGTGCACAGCGGCCTGAAGGACGAGCGCGCGAAGATGACCCGGCGCATGGTGGCCGCTGTCGCCAACCCGCACCTGGACATCCTCGGCCACGTCACCGGCCGGATGGTGTCGTCGCGGCCGGCCGGGGTGACCGGGCCGGGCGACAGGGGGCACCGCGCCCGGACCCGGGCGGAGAGCGACTTCGACGCGGACGCGGTCTTCGCCGCCTGCGCCGAGCACGACAAAGCCGTCGAGATCAACTCCCGCCCGGAGCGGCAGGACCCGCCGAAGCGCCTGATCCGCCGGGCGCTGGAGGCCGGCTGCCGGTTCGCCATCAACACCGACGCGCACGCGCCCGGCCAACTGGACTGGCAGCGGTTCGGCTGCGAACGCGCCGCCCGCTGCGGCGTCCCCGCGGACCGGGTGGTCAACACCTGGCCGGCCGAGCAGTTGGTGGCCTGGACGCGCGACCGCTCCTGACCCGATCACCGCCGCGCGGGTGCCCGGTCAGGAACGAACGGGCTCGGCGGCGGGGGCGGAAGGGGCGCCGACGCCGACCACCGGGCTGGTCCGCCGGCGGCCGAACATCCCCTGCGAGACCGCGACGCCGAGGAGCACGACGAACGCGCCGACCGGCTGGTGCCAGTTGAGGCGTTCGTCGAGCGCCACCGCGCCGATCAACACCGCGAAGATCGGGATCAGGTACGTGACGGTGGACGCGGTGCTCGCGCCGGCCACCCGGATGTTGCGCATGTTGATCACGAAGGCGAGCCCGGTGCCGAGCGCGCCGAGGGCCAGCACGCTCGCCACCACACCCGGCGACAGGTCGGTCGGCAGCGGCGGCAGGCCGGCGACGAACGGGGTGACGATGGCCAGTTGCGCGGCGGCGAGGAGTAGCTGCGCGGCGGACAGCGACAGGCCGGAGTGCGTGCTGCCGGCGACGAAACGCTTCTGGTACGGGATAGCGACGCCATAGCAGGCGGCGGCACCGAAGCACATCAACTGCCCGGTGAAGTGCGCCCCACCGATGCCCTCCCAGACGCCCAGCACCACGAGCACCCCGAGGAAGCCCAGCCCGAGCCCGACCGCGCGGCGCACGGTCAGGCGCTCGGTACGGAAGACGAGCACGGCCAGCGGCAGCACGATCAGTGGCGTGGTGGCGTTCCAGATGCCGGCCAACATCGACTCGACCCGCTGCTCCCCGTAGCCGAAGAGGGTGAACGGCACGGAGACGCCGAACGCGGCGACCACGGTCAGGTGCGCCCAGACCCGGGGCTCGCGGGGCAGCCGGTCGCGCAGGACGGCGAGGACCACCAGGAGCGTCAGCGCGCCGGCGACGACCCGGTAGAGAGTGAGCTGGACCGGGTGCAGCTCGGCCACCCCGACCTTGATGAACAGGAAGCTGGAACCCCAGATCGCGGCCAGGGCGACGAAACCCGGCAGCCAGGCACGGACCGGCGCTTTGTCAGGAGTGGTATCGGTGTTCACCCCTGACACTCTGCCGTACGGGTACGACAGAGTCGTACCCGTTTTCCACCGGCGCGAGCCGTCCCGATCGGTGCCGTGAACACGCCAAACGTCATCGACACGGGGGTGGGGTGGTCACGTAGGGTCGCAGCGTGGGACGAATTGATGAACTCGCCAACCGATACGTGGCCGAGTGGGCGCCGTTGAGCCCCACCGGAGCGACCTTCGTCGGCATCGCCGGCCATGATGACAAGCTCGACGACCTCTCCCCCGACGGTTACCAGGCGCGCGCGGACCTCACCCGCCGGACGCTCGCCGAGTTGGAGGTGACCGAACCGGAGACCGAGGCGGAGCGCACCGCCAAGGAGGCCATGCAGGAGCGCCTCGGCCTGGAGATGGCCCGCTACGACGCCGGCGAGGTGACCAGCGAGGTCAGCGTGATCGCCAGCGGGTTGCACGAGATCCGCATGGTGTTCGACCTGATGCCGACCGCGACCAGCGACGACCAGGCCAACATCGCCGCCCGGCTCAACGCCTTCGCGGGCGCGCTCGACGGCTACAAGACCACGTTGCGCCGGGCGCTCGCCGCCGGCGAGGTCAGCTCGAAGGTGCAGCTCGTCGAGGTCGCCAAGCAGTGCGACATCTGGGTCGACCCGGCCGGGGACAACTTCTTCCACGGCCTGGTCGAGCGGTTGGGCGCGGACGGCACGCTCGGCTCGGAGCTGCGCCGGGGAGCGGCGGCGGCCACCGCGGCGACCGCCGAGTTCGGCCAGTTCCTGCGTACCGAGATGGCCCCGCACGGTCGGGACAAGCAGGCCGCCGGCCGGGAACGCTACGAGTTGGCCTCGCAGTACTTCCTCGGCGCCAAGGTCGACCTGGACGAGACGTACGCCTGGGGTTTCGCGGAGTTGGCCCGCCTGGAGGCGGAGATGCGTGTCGTCGCCGGGCGGATCGCCGGCTCCGGCGCGACTGTCGACGAGGCGGTGGCCGCGCTGGACGCCGACCCGGCCCGGACCATCCAGGGCAAGGAGGCGTTCCGGGACTGGATGCAGGCCCTCGCCGACAAGGCGATCACCGAGTTGAACGGCACCCACTTCGACATCCCCGAGCAGGTCCGGCGCATCGAGTGCTGCCTCGCCCCGACCAGCGACGGCGCGATCTACTACACCGGGCCCAGTGAGGACTTCTCCCGCCCGGGCCGGATGTGGTGGGCGGTGCCGCAGGGCATCAGCGACTTCTCCACCTGGCGTGAGGTGACCACGGTCTACCACGAGGGCGTGCCGGGTCACCACCTCCAGGTGGCGCAGACCGCCGTCCGGGCCAACCTGCTCAACAGGTGGCAGCGGCTGCTCTGCTGGGTCTCCGGGCATGGCGAGGGCTGGGCGCTCTACTCGGAGCGGCTGATGGACGAGTTGGGCTACCTGGAGGACCCGGGCGACAAGCTGGGCATGCTCGACGGCCAGGCGATGCGCGCGGCGCGCGTGATCGTGGACATCGGCATGCACCTGGAGCTGGAGATCCCGAAGGACAACCCCTTCGGCTTCCACCCGGGCGAGCGGTGGACGCCCGAGCTGGGCTGGGAGTTCATGCGGGCGCACTGCCGGGTGCCGGACGAGAACCTGCGTTTCGAGTTGAACCGCTACCTGGGCTGGCCGGGGCAGGCGCCGTCGTACAAGGTCGGTGAGCGGATCTGGCTCCAGGCCCGCGAGGACGCCAAGGCCCGCAAGGGTGCCGACTTCGACCTGCGGGAGTTCCACAGGCAGGCGTTGGACCTGGGCGCGCTGGGTCTCGACCCGCTGCGCCGGGCGCTGGCCCGGCTCTGACGCGGCACGGCTGCGCGCGGTACGACGACACCGTCGCCGCGCGCAGCCAGGTGGCTCAGCCGAGGGTGAGCGCCAGCGCCGGCCGGGCGGTGAGCGTGTCGCTGGTGACGTACGCCAGGTCGATGACCGGGTCGGTGAACGTGATCGGGATGGGTGAGGTGACCGGCAGGCCATCCGGCAGCGGCAGGTCCGGGGTCAGGGTGACCTTGATGCCGAGCAGCCGGCCGACGAAGCGGGTCGCGTAGAACGCCACGTCTCCCCGAACGGTGAGCTGGTCGGTCGCGTACCGCTGGTCGCGGCCGGCCGGGCCGTCGGCGCGGAGCAGGAAGTCCGCCGTCACCGCCTCGCGCATGCTGAACTTCAGCACCCTGAGGTCGCCCTTGACGGTGTGCAGGTCGGTGATCCCGTCGAACCGCAGCCCGGTCATCCGGACCGACGACCCGGTCAGTTTGGACGGTGTCCGCGCCACCGTCGGCAGCGTCGGGTCGGCGGCGATGCGTGGCAACGGCTTGCCCGGTCGCACGGTCCCCGGCGGGGCCGGCGCCGTGCCGCTCGGCCTTCCCGGGGCCGGCCGACCCGGAGTCGCCGGTGGACAGCCGGCCGGCCGGGGCGTCGCCGTGCCGGACGGCCGCGCCGTGGGCGTCGCGGTCGGGTCCGTCGAGGGTGTGCCGGGCTCGCTGCGGCGCCCGCCGCCGAGCAGGTCGCCGATGCCGTCCAGGATGTCGGTGAGCACGTTGCCGCTCCGCGACGGGCTCGGGGTGAGCGTCGGCGTGGTCGCGCCACGGCTGGGCGACGGGGTGACGGTTCGCGGTGGGTTCGGGCAGGCCGGCGCGGCCTGCACGGCTCGGGGCTGGCTGCCCAGGACCGTGGCTGCCAGGCCGAGCGCCACCAGCGCGATGCCGAAGGCACGAGGATCGACGGTACGTTCCGCCCGCGCGGGAGGCGGGCCGGGCGCGGCCGGATCGGGCGCGGCCGAGCCAAGCTCCGCCGGGCCGGGCGCGGCCGGATCGGGCTGGACGTCGGTCGGAGCGGTTTCCGGCGCGGCCGGATCGGACGCGGTGGCGGCCGTATCGACAGCGGGTGCGGTCGGTCGGGTCGGCGTCCAGGCGAAGGCGAGCGCGCTGCCGACGATGCCGAGCAACAGGCCGACGAAGAAGCCGCCCAGGTTCAGTCCGATCAGCGAGTAGACAGCGGTGACGGCGGCGACGACCGAGTAGAAGAGTCGCTGCGCCGGGGTGAGCCAGAGCAGCAGGCCGCAGGTCACCAGAATGACCGGGATCAGCAGCGACAGCAGGCCGGTCGCTCCGCTGTGGAAGCTGAGACCGTTGAGTGTCATCCGGGTGGAGGCGAACATCTCCAGGCCGGCGAGGGCGACGAGCAGTCCGCCCCAGAACGGTCGGCTGCGCCGCCAGCGGCGGAAGAGCCGCCACGCCTCGGCCGCTCGACCGGACCGGGCGTGGGACGGGTTCGCGGTTGTCACGTGCTCCTCCTGGCCGAGTGGGAACGGGGGCGTGGACCGTGGCCCGCGGTGGTGGTGGGCACCGCAGGCCACGGCTCAGCTCAGAAGCACTCCTTGCCCTTGGCGTCGTCACCCACGTTGACCTTGAGCCGCAGCCCGACCAGGTTGAACGTGGCGGCCGTGGTGTACCGGGACACCTGGCGCAGGTCGGTGATGGTGACGTGGTCGGAGTTCTGCCCGAACGAGCCGGCCTGCGCCGTCGGGTTGAGGTCGGTGGCGTCCCGACCGATCCTGATGTTGGTGAAGGTCGCGTTGCCGTTCAACGAGTCCATCGCGATCAACAGGTCCTTGGCGCGGGCGGGCTCCTTGCCCTCACCGGCGTTGATGGTGAGCACCACCGGCAGGCCCGGCAGGTCGGCGCGGACGGACTGGCAGAGGCTGTACAGCTCGGCGCTGCTGATCTCGGACAGCGCGACGGGGTGCGCCTGGCCGGACTTCCCGTCCTTGCCCTTCTCCCGGACGATGCCGCCGTACTGCTTGAATCCGTCGCCCTCCAGGCGATCCGCGCCGATCTTGAACGTCTGCCCGGAGACCGTGACGTCGGAGGCGATCGCGCCGGTCGACATTCCGAAGAGGATGGCCCCGGCCGCGGCCGTGGCGGGCACCAGCATGGCGGCGAACCGCCGCCACCGGGTACGACCCTGACTGTCAAACCGATCCTGCACGGGTTCCTCCTCGGGTCGATGCGAGTGGCGGTCCGGAAAGGGTGGGCCCATCGGGGCCGGTCAAAGTGTTACCGGCTGGTAACCATCGGCCTCGATGGTGCACCCGCTGCGACGCGGGTCACAACCCCCCGGCTACCAAGCGGTAACAGACGATGGACCCGGCGCATCAACCCCAGCACCCAGAGTCAGGGGATAGCGCTTTTGGATCGCCCTCAATGGCATCAAAGCCGGCATCGCCTGGGCGATTACCCAGCACAGAGTGACCAGCCATTGACCAATTACAATCAGATAACAGATGTAAAGCAGGCGGCTCGCGGCAGCACAGCACGAAGGGTGGACCGCTTGTGCGGTCCACCCTTCGGTCGTACGTCAGTCGGTGCGCGTCAGCGCCGCTCCACCTCGCCGGATGCCGGACGCTGGGCCGGCGTGGTCGGCTCCGACTTCCAGTTGGTCGACGCCGGCGGAATCTCGTCGGTCAGTGGGCCACCGACCGGCTGGGGCTTGGGCTGCTCCACGGTGTCCGGGTCGCGGACCGGCTCCTGGTCGACCCGGGTGGGGCTCGGGTCGGCGGCCGGAGCGGGGGTCGGCGGCTCGGCGCGGTGCCGAGCGGTGGCGCCCGCGCTGCCGCTGGGCCGGGTCACCAACCACACGCCGACGACGACGGCGATCAGACCGAGCACACCGGCGGCGATCGGACCCCAGAAGCTGATCAGGCCGATCTTGGTGCGGTTCTCCTCGACCGTCTCGACACTGCGGCTGACCGTGTCGTCGGTGTAGTTGAAGTCGGCGTCCAGCAGCACAGTTGGCGTGCCGGTGTCGGGACGCAGCTCCTTGCGCTGCTGCTCCCGCACGTTCACGTAGGAACCGGTCACCGGATCGACCCAGACCGTACGGGTGTTGCTGTAGACGACCTGACCACTCGTGGCGCCGGGAGCGAACTTGCCGACAAGCGTCTGGAGGCTGCTCTCCGGCGTGGCCAGCACCTCGTTCTCGATCCGCTGCTCGAACCGGTACGTCTCGATGCCCTTGATCTTCTCGGCGCCGACGAACTTCGCCGGGGTCGCCTTCTTCAGGTCCCGGTCGAAGATCTGGTAATCCCGCTTCTGCGTGCCGAACGGGAACTTGTAGATCTGCCCGGAGTACTTCACGTTGCCGACCGGGGTCTGCTCCGCGCCAGCCTCGTTGAGCCACTGCTCCTTCCACGGGGCCGCCGCCCCGGAGATCCGGTAGAGCGCGAGCTCCGTGCTGTACTGGCTGACCACGTCCTGGTTGTCGGTGCGCCGAACCGTCTGGTAGACGTCCCAGATCACCGCGTCGCCCTTGAGCTCCTCGGGCAGTCGGTCCTTGGTGTCGTCGGGCTGGGGAATGACCTCGACACTGGACACCAGATCGCCCTGCGGGACCTCGATACTCACCGAATCGCCGACCCGGGTGATCTTCAGGAACCTGGCGTTCTTCGCCTCGGCGACGGACGTCGTCGGCTCAAGATCGTAGGGCAGCTTGGTCACGGCGGGGGCCACGTAGAACGGCAGCCCGGCCGCGAAGACCAGCAACAAGACGCCAAGCCCGAAGAGCGCGGCGCCCACGCGAAGCTTCACTCATCCTCCTGTAACCTGCCGCCCTACGACCTGTCGTCCGGGGCACCCGATCCTTAACATGGCGGGAGGTTACTCCCCGGTCACCTTCAAAGCGACCCCCTGGATGTCCAGATGTCCACAGCCGCCGCGCCAACAGTTTCGGAGCCTTCGGTAGGCGATCGACTCCCCGCCCTCGACGCGCTGCGCGCGATCGGCGCCGTGGCGGTGGTCGGTCACCACGTGGGGTTCCAGACGGCCACCACCATGAACACCACCTGGGGCGGCTGGCTGGCGCGACTGGACGTCGGCGTCGCGATCTTCTTCGTACTCTCCGGATTTCTGCTGTTCCGGCCGTGGGCGCTGAGCGCCGCGACGGGCCGGGCCCGGCCCCGCGCCCGGCGTTACCTCTGGCGGCGGGCGCTGCGCATCCTGCCCGCCTACTGGTTGGCGGTGGTGGTCTGCCTCGTCGTCCTGCCGCAGAACCGTCCGGCGTCCGCCGGCGACTGGCTCCGCCACCTCACGCTCACCCAGATCTACCAGCCGGCGCAACTGCGCTACGGCCTCAGCCAGACCTGGAGTCTCGCCACCGAGGTCACGTTCTACCTGGTCCTGCCGCTCGTCGCCGTGTTCGCCGTCGGCCGGTCGTGGCGTCCCGTGCGGACCATGGTGATCGTCAGCGGGGGTGTGCTGCTGACCGCCGGGTGGCTCGGCCTGATGGCGATCGGTCTGCTCGACACCGCTCTGCACACCATGTGGCTCCCGTCGTACGCGGCCTGGTTCGGCATCGGCATGGCACTGGCGGCGGCACACGTCGCGCTGCGCACCGGAACCGCGCCCGCCGCGCTGCGCGTACTCGATGATCTGGCCTCGGCCCCGGTCGCCTGCTGGGCCGCGGCGGTCGGCCTGATGGCCATCGCGACGACGCCGGTCGCCGGGCCGCGCGATCTCGCCGGGCCGACGGCCGCCGAGTTCGGGGTCAAGCTGGCGCTGTACCTCGCGATCGCGGCGCTGATCCTGATCCCGGTGGCCTTCGGCGGTCCGACCCGCCTCAAGGAGCTGTTCGGCAGCGGCTCCGCCCGCTGGCTCGGCGCCGTCTCCTACGGGCTGTTTCTGTGGCACCCGCTGGTCATCGAACTCATCTACCTGCTCGACGACCGGCCGCTGTTCACCGGCGGGCTGCTGAACACCTTCGCCCTCACCATGGCCTTCGGCCTGGTGTACGCCGCGGTCAGCTACTACGGCGTGGAGCGGCCGCTGCAACTGCTCGGGTCGCAGCGTCGACCTCGGTCCACCCGGCGTGGCGCGGCGTCCGGCCCGCCAACCGCCGACGGGGCCGCACCGACCAGCGCGCCGCCGACCGTCGCGGCCACCACACCGGTGCCCACGGCCGGCGGGTAGCGCCGCCGATCAGCGCTGGCCCAAAGGGGCATTGCCGGCCGGCACACCAGCCCCTAATGTGACGCGGGTCGCTAAATTACTTGAGAGTAGGCTTCGCGTGAAGCGTCGCTTCGGCATGCCCGGACACGTGCTGTTCCTCAACTGGCGAGACACCAGAAACCCCGAGGGCGGCGGTTCCGAGGTGTACGTGGAACGGATCGCCGCCGAGCTGGTGGCGCGCGGTTTCCGCGCCACCCTCTTCTGCGCCGCCCACAGCGAGGCGCCCGCCGACGAGGTCGACGAGTCGGGCGTACGACTGGTGCGGCGGGGCGGCCGGCACACCGTCTACCTCTGGGCTGCGCTCTGCTACGTCGGGGGAGCGCTGGGCCTGGGCCCGCTGTCGAACCGCCGGGGCGGCCGGCCGGACATCCTCGTCGACGTCTGCAACGGGCTGCCGTTCCTCGCTCCGCTCTGGGCACGCCGGCCGGTGGTGAAGCTGATCCACCACGTGCACCGCGAGCAGTGGCCGGTGGTGCTTCCACAGTGGGCGGCGCGGTTCGGCTGGTGGATCGAGTCGTCGCTCGCCGTACGCGTCTACCGGCGGTGCCGGTACGTCACCGTCTC
Source organism: Micromonospora sp. WMMD1120 (assembly GCF_029626235.1). Lineage (NCBI taxonomy): Bacteria > Bacillati > Actinomycetota > Actinomycetes > Micromonosporales > Micromonosporaceae > Micromonospora > Micromonospora sp. WMMD1120. The sequence continues at coordinate 1,733,286 of NZ_JARUBO010000005.1, forward strand.
CGAGGCCACCCGTGGTGAGCTGGCCGCCCTCGGCGTACCGCCGGAGCAGGTCTCGGTGGTGCACAACGGCACCCCGACACTCGCGCCCACCGACGCCGAGCGCGCACCGTTCCCGCTGCTCGTGACACTGAACCGGCTGGTGCCGCACAAGCGGGTGGAGGTGGCGCTGCGGGCCGTCGCCGCGCTCGCCGACGAACTGCCGCAACTGCGCCTGGTCGTCGCCGGGCAGGGCTGGTGGGAGGCACACCTGCGTCAGCTCGCCGACGAGCTGCGCATCACCGACCGGGTGGACTTCCGGGGCTTCGTGACGGAGGAGGAGAAGGCCGGGCTGCTCGCCTCCGCCTGGGTGGCCCTGACGCCGTCCCTCAAGGAGGGCTGGGGCCTCACCATCGTCGAGGCGGGTTCGGCGGGCACGCCCACAGTGGCGTTCCGGGCAGCGGGTGGCGTCGCCGAGGCCGTCGTCGACGGGCGGACCGGCCTGCTGGCCGACGACGTCGACGACTACCTCAGGAAGGTGCGCACGCTCCTGCACGAGCACGAGCTGCGACGGGAGATGGGCGCGCAGGCCCGCGAGCACGCGGCGAGCTTCACCTGGCAGATGGCGGGTGGACGCTTCGAGGCCCTGCTGAGGAGTGCCGAGTCGCCCCGCCCGGTGCCGCAGCGGGGCGAGCCGTCCTACCTGACGCCGTAGACCTCGGGGGCGTACGGGTCCTTCTTCCCGGCCCGCTTGGCCGCCTCCGAGACGGTCTTGGCCTCCTTGGCGGCCTCCTCGTCGGTGGCCGTCGCGGCGGCCGAGATCCCGCCGAGGGCCAGGATCCCCAGCAACGCCGCCACCAGGCCGGACACGACCAGGGTCATAGCTCTACGCATGCCAATCCTCCAATGGCGAGACGTGCGAGCGGACGTTACCACGCGGTAGCTCGCCGGTGTAGCGCCGAAAAGCTGGCAGCCAGGACCACCAGAAGGGCGGCACCGAGCGCCGCCACCACAGCCAGTCGGGCCGGCCCGGACGCGACCGGACCCGGCACGATCTCCGGATTGCGGTAGAGCGTCAGGAACGGGCCGTCGTGCACCCGCACCAGGCCGTCGAGGAGCCGGGGGTCCACGTCGTCGGGCACCTGGTGCTGCACCAGGACCCAGCGCACGCCGGTGGTCCAGACCGGCCGCCCCTCGGCCAGCGCCCGGCGTACCTCGCGGACGCGCGGATTCTCGCCGGCCACCGCGACGTCGCCGACCCGGAGGGTGTCGTCGGTCAGGACGGTGCCCGGCAGGTAGCGCGGCGCCGGGTCCAGGACGGTCCGGTCGGGGTTCCAGGCGTACGCGCGGTAGGCACTCAGCGGCAGCGCCAGGACCTCACCCGGCTCCTCGTCGACCACCGCGGCGACGCGCTGCCAGTCCGCCGGGTAACTCACCGGACGGAGCCGGCCGGCGCCCCCGTACGCGAGGTCGGGCAGGACCGCCACGGGCAGGAGCAGCAGGCCGACCAGGACGATCCCGGCCACCTCCCGGTCGATCCGGGCGACCAGCCGCTCGGCCCCGAGGGCGGCGCACACCACGAGCAGCAGGGCGTACGGCGCCAGGAACTTCTGGCCGTCACGCAGCAGGCCCGCACCCGGCACGTGCACCACCGCCCAGCGCAGCAGGACGTCCCCGCCCGGGAGCACCCCGAGCGCGGCAAGCAGGAAGCCGGCCCCGGCGAGCGTCGCCAGGCGCGCCGCCATCCCCCCGGGCAGTCGACGGCGCAGCAGGCCCACCCCGACGCCGGCCAGGACCAGCAGCACCACTGTCGCGAACGGCACCAGCGGCGCGGCCCGACTGTCCGGCGTGGCCTGGGAGCTCCAGATCCCTCCGGTTCCGGCGAGCGCCACCAGCGGGCCGGCCCAGTTCTCCGCGCGCGCCGCGAACGCCGCCACCCCCGCCGGGTCCGAGGAACCACCCGCGCCGGTGACCACCGCCGCTACCACCCAGGGCGCGTTGAGCACCCCGACGCCGGCCACCACGAGCGCCGACCGCCGCCGATGTCGCCGGTCCGGCGCCAGCAGCAGCACCGTCCCCCACGCCAGCAACCCGCCGGTCGGCGTGATCGCGGCGGGAGCGGCGGCGAGCAGCACCCGGGCGAGAGCGCCGTCGCGCCCCGCCCGCAGGTCCAGCACCGCGCGCACCAACCAGGGCAGCGCGGCGTACGCGAGCAGCAGCCCCCACTGCCCGATCAGCAGCCGCTCGGCGAGGTACGGCGTCCACGCGTACGCCAGCGCGGCGAACAGCCGAACCGCCCGCCGGTCGGTCGGTACCAACCGGCCGGCGCCGACCGCGGCGAGGAAGACCGCCCCGACGAGCACCAGCCGTTGCAGCAGCGAGCCCGGCACCACCTGGGTGGCGAGCGAGACCAGCGCGTCCATCGGCACCGCCCGGGGCAGGCTCTGCGCCGGGGCGACCAGGTCCCAGGTCAGCGGCTGCCGGGGCACGAACACCATGTCGTAGAGCAGCGCATAGCCGGGTGCCGCCAGCGGGGCCAGCACCAGCGCCGTGACGACCGCCGCGACCGCGTACAGCGGCAGCGTGTCCCGCGTCCACCGGGCCGGCGGGTCCCCGGCCTCGGCAGCGGCCCCAGCGGCCTCGGCAGCGGCGGCGGTCCGCTCAACCATTCACGGCGCCGGCACCGCCCGGCCGACGGTGATCAGTTGGGTGCACACCCCGACCCCCGGCGTACGCACGGTGACCTCGACGGCGTCCCCGGACCCCTCGATCAGGAAGAACACGTCGTTCAGCCCGCTCCGCAGGGTGATCTCCCGGGTGGCGTCGCCGAGCCGGAACAGCGCCGTCGAGTCGCCCGAGCTGAGGTAACCGAAGTGCACGACGTACGGCCACTCCACCAGCGGACCGTCCAACGGGATACGGGTCGGCTGACCGCCCTGCGCCAGGTGCCCGCAGCCGGCCACCGGGCCGGACATGATCTTGCGCCCCTCCACCACCACCGGACGGATCCGGCCGAAGTCGTCGAACGTCGACGGCTTGGCGGCCTCCTGGACGAAGGTCGGTCGCCGCTCGGCCGGCCGGAAGAAGTGCGACTGGAGATTGTCCGGCCAGAAGTAGCCGGCCACGACCCGGTCCGGGACGACGGTGTCCAGGAATACGGTGCCCGGCGGCGCGGCGGCCAGCTCGGCCTGCGTCGTCGCCAGGTACTCCCGCCCGTACTTGGTCTTCCAGTTGTCCCCGAACCGGGCGGTGCTCCACAGGGTGCCCACCCCGACGGTGGCCAGCACGACGATGATCGAGACCAGACCGACAGCGAACGCCCCCGGCTCGCGCAGGACGGTCGGGACCGGCCACGCGGACACCTCGTCCTCGTCGGCGTCCCTCGTGCCGAGCAGCGCCGCGCCGACACAGATCGCGGCGACCAGCACCACGTCCGCCACGTACCGGGGGACGGCGCCGACCAGTGGGCCGAGCGGCCCGCCGAGCCGGGTGACGGCGAAGAGCGCCGCGACCATCCCGAGGTAGGAGGCGAGCAGCAGCCAGGCTCGCCCGGCCGAGGGGCGTCGCCGCACGGTCACCACGACGAGCGTCACCAGCAGCGCCCAGGACAGCCACTTGGCGATGTCGTACGGGTCCACCAGCGGCGGCCCGTCACCCGCGTACGTCCAGCGCCACGGACCGCCGAGCAGGCCCGGCACCAGGGTTTCGCCGACCAGGTCACCGAGGAAGGTGAGCACCTGACCGACCGACGTGGGTTCGTTCAGCTCGCCGGACGGACGGGTGAGATACAACGCCAGGTACGCCACGGAGAGCGCGGAGAGCAGCAACCACGCCGGCCAGTACCGGCGGATCGCGGTCACCAGGCTGCGCCACGCCCGGCCCGACGTGAACAGGAAGACCGTCAGCAGGAACAGCAGCGGCACGATCAGCAGCGACTTGGTGTCGAAGAGCAGGCCGAAAACCAGCCAGAACGCGACCGCCACGAGGTGCCGCGGACGCCTGGTCCGCGCGTACCGCACCTGGGCCGCCACCGCCAGCACCAGGGCCAGCTGCATCGGCAGCACGAGCAGGCCGACGAGCCACAGCGAGGAGACCTCGAGCGTCAGCGGGCTGAACACGAACAGGCACAGCGGGATGAGCAGCCCCCAGCCCGGGCGCAGCAGACTCCGCAGCAACCGCCAGGTGGCGAGACCGACCGCCGCCTGGCCGACCGCCAGCAGCAACACCCACGGCCAGGTGGCGAAGCCCGCCACCCGCACCATCAACCACGCCACCAACAGGCCGCCGGGCATCAGGTGGTTGTTGAAGGTACGCAGCAGGTAGTCCGCCTCCAACCCGGTGTCGAGAACCTGGGCGGCGATCACGAACTCGTCCTGCGAGAACCAGCCGCGGGTGGCGAGACCCGCACGCCAGGCGACCGAGACGAGGATCAGGGTGATCGCCACCGCGCGGACCCGGTCGGAGCGGACCCAGCGACCGACCGGCCCCGGCCCGTCGCCGTCGGCTCCGACGCCTCTCGAATGCGTCTCGGCCTCAGCTTCTGGCATTGACATGGTCGGCAGCCTGCCACACGCTTACACGCCGTGGGGACGGCCGTTCTCCCGATAACGCCACCGCAGCACCCCTGGTCGCCCGTCCGTGCCCGGTCCGGACAACGTCGCGCGACAGTCGTCGCCTGCCGGTGCGTGTTCGGCCGGCGAAGACAGGAGCAAGGATGCGCGCAGAGGTGGCCGCCGGTGTCGCCCCGAATTCCCGCCGTACCCGCCACATCGCCCGGCGGTTCCGGCACCTGACCATCTGCATCGCGCTCGCCGCCCTCGCGTTCCAGCAGGCCCCCGGCCAGGTCGTCCCGGACACCAAGGTCGACCTGAACGTCAATCCGGCCGGCTGGCTGCTCCGCTCGCTGCACCTCTGGGACCCGACCGGAACGTTCGGCCAACTCCAGAACCAGGCGTACGGATATCTCTGGCCGATGGGCCCGTTCTTCCTGCTCGGGTCGGAGCTCGGCCTGGCGCCGTGGGTGGTTCAGCGGCTGTGGTGGGCGATGCTCTTCTGCGTCGCCTACCTGGGCGCGGTGCGCCTGGCCGGCCGGCTCGGCGTCGGCACGCCCGCCGGGCGCATGATCGCCGCTGTCGCGTTCGCGCTGTCTCCCCGCATCCTCACCCAGCTCGGCTGGTCCTCGGTGGAGGCGTGGCCCAGCGCCGTCGCCCCGTGGGTGCTCATTCCGCTGGTCGGTCTCGCCCGCGGCGCCCCGCTGCGGCGCGCGGTGGCCGGGTCGGCCCTCGCCGTGGCCTGCGCCGGCGGGGTCAACGCCACCGCCGTGGCCGCTGTGGTGCCGCTGGCCCTGCTCTGGCTCGCCACCCTCCAGCCGGTACGCCGACGGGTCACCGCCATCGCCGCCTGGTGCGGCGCGGTCGCCCTGGCCACCGCGTGGTGGTTGGTGCCGCTGCTGGTCCTCGGGCGCTACAGCCCACCGTTCCTCGACTACATCGAGACCGCCCGGAACACCACGAGCGTCACCGACGCGGTGACCACGCTCCGGGGCGCGTCCTACTGGGTCGCCTACCTGGGTTCCCCCTTCGGCCCGACGATCCCGGCCGGCGCCCGACTCGCCAACGAGACGGTGCTGGTCGCCGCCACCCTCGCGGTCGCCGTCCTCGGTGTCCTCGGGCTGTCCCGGCGCGGGATGCCGCACCGCCGGTTCCTCGTCACCGGCCTGCTGCTCGGCGTCGCGCTCGTCGGCCTCGGGCACGTCAGCGACCTACCGAACATCCTCGCCGGCCCGCAACGGGAGTTCCTCGACGGCGTCGGCGCCCCGCTGCGCAACGTGCACAAGTTCGACGTCCTGCTCCGCCTGCCCCTGGCCCTGGGCCTGGCGCACCTGGTGGGCCTTGTCGTCCGGGCGGCCCGTACCGCGCCCGAGCGGTACCGGCCGCGAGCCGTCGTCCGCGCCTGGCTCACCGCCGGCGTCGCCATGGTCGCCGTCACCGCTGTCGCCTCGCCGGCGCTCGCCGGTGGCCTCGCCACCCCGGGCAGCGTCAAGGAGGTGCCCGGCTACTGGCACGAGGCCGCCGACTGGCTCGACGCGAACACCGGACGCGGGCGGGTGCTCGTCGTGCCCGGGGCGCGTTTCCCGTCGTACGACTGGGGCAGCACCACCGACGAGATCACCCAACCGCTGCTCGACAGCCGGTGGGCGGTCCGCAACGCCATCCCCTTCACCCCACCGACCACGATCCGGCTGCTGGACGCCGTCGAGTCGACGCTCGCCACCGGCGCCGGGTCGACCGGCCTGGCGGACCTGCTGGCCCGCTCCGGCATCAGTCACGTGCTGTTTCGCGCCGACCTCGACCACGGCCGCTCCGACACGGCCCGTCCGGCGGTGGTCCGCCAGGCGCTGGAACGCTCACCGGGGCTGACCCGGGTCACGTCCTTCGGCCCGCTCCGCGGCGGACCGTCGTCGCCCGACGAGTTCCGCGACCGAGGGCTCGACGTGCCCGTCCGGGCGCTGGAGGTCTACCGGGTCGACCGGCCGGTGGAGCCGGTCGTCGCGTACGACCGGGACGACGTGACGACCGTGGTGGGTGGCCCCGAGTCACTTCTCGACCTCGCCGCCGCGGGGCAACTCGGCCCGGCCCCGACGATCCTGGCCGGTGACGCGCCGGCCGCCGGCACCGCCGGGTCGGTCGCGCTGACCGACGGTCTACGCCGGCAGGACGTGTCGTTCGGGCGGCTGCGGGACAACTCCTCGCAGACGCTCACCGCCGACGACACGTTCGAGGTGCCCGCGCCCGCGCACGACTACCTGCCCGAGTGGGGCGAGCAGCGGTCCACCGTCGCCCGCTTCGAGGGCATCAGCGCGATCCGCACGTCGACGGCCCGCTCCCAGGTGGACTCTCCCGGCGGCGCCCGCCCCGAGCACCAGCCGTACGCGGCGATGGACGGCGACCCGGCGACCTCCTGGCAGTCCGCGCCGTACTCCCCGAGCGACCGGCAGTGGGTCGAGGTCAGCCTCGCCAACCCCACCCGGGTCACCCGGGTCGAGGTGTGGTTCGACCTGAAGGCCGACGCCCTGCCCACCACTGTGACGGTCAGCGCCGGCTACGAGAGCCGGACCATCGAGCAGTTCACCGACCACATGGTGTTCGACCTGCCCGGCGTGCACGTCACGCGCGAGGTCGAGGTGTCCGTCGGCGGCGCGTACGACCTCCGTCCGCTCGGCAACGGGTCGGTCGGCATCGCCGAGATCAAGATCCCCGGGCTCGAGACCAGCCGGACCCTCGTCCTCCCCGCCGCACCGGCCACCGACCGGCCGGCGACGGTCGTCGTGTCGGCGGCGCCCACCACACCGGCCTGCTTCTCCGTCGACGGGCGCCCACGCTGCTCCACCGACGCCGCCCGGGGCTCCGAGGACGCGTCCATCATCGACCGCACGCTGGCCCTGCCGGCCTCCGGCGCGTACGACACCAGGCTGTGGGCGCGGCCGACCGCCGGCCCGGAGCTGGACAAGGCCCTCGACAAGCTGGTGACCGACGCGCAGCCGTTACGCCTCACCGCACAGGTCAGCGCCTCCTCGACAGCGGTGCCCGACCCGACCGGCCGGGCCGGCGCGGCGCTCGACGGGAACCCGGCCACCGCCTGGTCGCCGGCGGCCGACGACGAGGCGCCGATCCTGCGCCTCAAGTGGCTCAAGCGGCAGACCATCACCGGGCTCCGCTTCGCCGTCCCCGACGGGACGGCGGCCACCCGCCTCGGCAGCGTGCGCGTCGTCGGTGACGACGGTTTCCGGAGCAGCCTGCTCGGTGACGACGGCCTGCTCCGCCTGGACCCGCCGATGCGGACCGACGAGATCACCATCCAGTTCCTCGACAAGCCGTCGGCCACCAGCACCGACCCGTACAAACTGCGGTTGGCGGAGAAGCTGCCCGTCGCCGTCGGTGAGGTGACGGTGCTGCCCGGAGCGCCCACCGTGGCCCCGCGCCCGGACACACCGGTGGCGTTGGCCTGCGGGTCGGGCCCCACCCTCCAGCTCGGCGCGGCACGGCTGACCACCGCGCTGCGCGGCACGCTCCGCGACCTGCTGGAGCTGCGCGAGATGCCGGTGACGCTCTGCGGCCGGACCACGCCGAAGCAGCTCGACCTCACCGCCGGCGAGCACCGGCTCGTCACCACGCCGAGCCAGCTGGCCGCGCCGACCCGGGTCGCGCTGGTGCCCCGGACGCCCACGCCGACCCCGGCGGCCACCGCCAGCGCCATCGAGGTGGGGTCGTGGCAGACCACCGAGCGACGGGTACGGGTGAGCAGCCACCCCGTCGACCGGGTGCTCGCGGTCCGGGAGAACACCAACACCGGCTGGCAGGCGACCATCGGCGGGCGCACCCTCGCGCCGCTGGTGGTGGACGGGTGGCAGCAGGGCTGGGTCCTCCCGGCCGGCGTCTCCGGGGAGGTGGTGCTGCGCTTCGCCCCGGACACCCCGTACCGGGCCGGGCTCCTCCTCGGCGGCGTCCTGCTCGCTGTGGTGGTCCTCCTCGCGGTGCTGCCCGCCCGGCAGCCCGGCGGGCGTGACGCGGCCACCGTCGGCCCGCGCGGCCGTCGCCGGATCACCCGCTCGCTGCCGCTGCTGGCCGTCGGCGCCGCAGCGCTGGTGCTGTCGAGTGGTCTCATCGGCGGCCTCGTGGTGGCCGCCGGATTCATGCTGGCGGTGCCCGGCCCGCGCCGCCTTCCCTGGCTGGCCGACCCGCGCCGGGCCAGGATGATCAGCCGGGCCGCCGAGACGTGGCTGCCGGGCGCGCTGGTCGTGCTCGCCGGCTGGCTCTACCTCGACGCGGCGGACCGCAACACCGATGCCCTGCTCCAGCTCACCGTCGTCGTCGCCCTCGGCGTTCTCTGGCTCTCCACCGCCGCCCGCCGCCGACCCGTACGCCGGACCACCCCGGCCCCGGCGAATCCCGCAGTCCCGGCGGCTGTCGAGGAGCCGCAACCGAGCGTGGCAGCACGGCCGGAACCGGTGGCGGCCAAGCCGGCCGACGAGCAGCGGCCCACCTTCTCCGAGATCACATGAGCGGTCAGCGGACGGCCTCCGGCGAGCGGACGGGCAGCCTGGGCGCCGCCGGGATCGGCGTCACGGTGGCTGGCGTACTCGTCAACGGTCTCGCCTACCTGGTGCCGGTGCTGGCCGCCCGGCGGCTCGACCCGGCCGACCTCAGCGCGCTCGCCACCGCCCTCGGCCTGGTGGCCATCGTCAGCGTGCCCGGCCTCGGGCTGCAACTGGCCGTCGCCGTGCACCACGCACGACACGGCTCCTCCGACACCCGGCGGCTCACCGCGGTCACCGCCGCCGCGTGCGCGGGAAGCCTCCTCCTGGCCACCCCGGTGCTGGCCACCGCCCTCGACCTCCCGGTCGAGGTGCCCGCCCTGCTCGCTGTCACCACGGCGGCGATAGTGCTCTCCTCCCGTTTCCTCGGCGAGTTGCAGGGCGGCCAGCGCTTCCTGCGACTCGCCAGCGGGATGGCGGTCCTCGCCCTCGGCCGCTACGGCGGCGTGATCGTCGGCCTGCTGTTCGGGGCGGGACTGACCGGCGCGCTCACCGTCGGCGCGGTCACCGCCGCGCTCGCCCCACCGGCGCTGGCCCGGCTCGCCCGCGCTCCGCGCGCACCGTCCGGCGCGCCACCGCTGACCGTCGCCCAGGTCGTCGCTGGCTGCGGGGCGACACTGGCGATGCTCGTCGTCTCCTACGCCGACCTGCTCCTGGCCCGACAACTGCTGCCCGCCGCGGACGCCGGGGCGTACGCGGTCGGCACCGTACTGAGCAAGGGCGCACTCTGGGCGCCGCAGGTCGCGGCGGTCCTGGCCCTGCCGCGCCTCGCCCGCGGCGACGGTCGCAGCCGGACCGTGGCGCTCCTGGTGACCGGGACGTGCGGAGTGGTGCTGGTGCTCGCCTCGACGCTCGCCGGCGGGCTGGCCTTCCGGCTCGCCGGCGGACCCGACTACGCCCACCTCGGCCGGTACGCGCCACTCTTCGCCGCTGTCGGCGCGCTCTACGCGGTGACGTTCGTGCTGCTCAACGACCGCCTCGCCGCCGGTGCGCGTCGGGCGGCGGCGCCACTGTGGGTGGGCACGGCCGGCCTGGTGGTCGTCACGGCGACGGTGCGGCCCCGCACCGTCCCCGGGCTTCTCCTCGTCGCCCTGGGCACGGCAGTGGTCACCACACTGGCCATGGCGCTGACGGCCCGGCGACTCACCCCTCGGCGAGCCAGTCCTCCAGGAGACGGTGGTCGATAGCGTCCACCCGGCCCAGCGATCGGCCGGACGCGACCCGCTCCCGTAGCTCCGCCCGGGTGAACCAGCGGGCCTCCACCAACTCGTCGCCGTCGACACGTACCTCGTCGGACGCGGCGGTGGCCCGGAAGCCGACCATCAGGCCGGCCGGGAACGGCCACGCCTGCGACCCCTGGTAGGCCACGTCGGTGACGACAACGCCCGCCTCCTCGGCCATCTCCCTGCGGACCGCGTCCTCCAGGCTCTCACCGACCTCGACGAAGCCGGCGAGTGTCGAGAAGGCGTCCTCCGCAGCGCCCGCGTGACGGGCCAGCAGGCAGCGCCCCGGCCCGCCGGGCGCCTGGACCAACACGATGATCGCGGGTTCGATCCGGGGGAACAGCAGGCGTCCGCACTCCGCGCCGGTACAGGTCCGCAGGTGCCCACCGCCGCCGGCCACCGCCGGCGCGCCGCAGGTGCCGCAGAACCGCTGCTGCCGGTGCCAGTGCAACAAACCCCTGGCGTACGCCTGGACGGCCGCGTCACCCGGCGTCAGCCGCCCGACGAGCGCCCGTACGTCGACGGACCGCACCGCGCCGGCCATCTCCACGGCGGACCGCTCGGGAAGCGCGGACAGGTCCGCCGCGAACACGGCGACATCCCCGTCCAGCCCAAGGAAGACAGTCTCACCGGCGGCGGAGCGAACGAGCGAGGCACGCTCCGCGCCGAGCCGGACCGGCCCGTCGCCGTCCACCAGCGACCGGTCCCGCCACATCGGCAGCAGCACCGTCGTCGGCTCGCTGAGCAGCGCTGCCAACCGCGTCTCGTCGGTGCGCAGCGGACCCGCCCGGTCCAGCCATCCGCCGCCGTACGCCAACACCCGCTCCGCAGTGCCCACGCGGCCACCGTGCCACGTCGGCGCCCGACCGCCGGCAGCACCCCCCGACCGGCACGACACGCCGACGGACACGCGGTAGCAGCGCCGGCCCGGCGCAGCCTACGAGGACGGCCCGGCATTGGTTACCGTAGGTGCCTCCGGGAGGGAAGGGCCTCCCCGAGCACCCTGGCGATCGAGGTTGCAGTGACGCTGTACGGCGAAAAGAATCCCCCCGCCGACGACCGGCCCACGGTGCAGGTCACCGCGGTCACCTGGCCGGATGACGGCGCGGCGCCGGTGACAGCTACCGCGCCCGGAGAGCCGGACGACGGCCCGCGCCGGTCGCGCCGGGGCCGGATGCTGCTCGCGACCGGTGTCACCGGCGCCATCGTCGCCGCCATCGCGGGCGCCGGCGCCTGGGCGTACGCCGGCGACGTCCCCCGTGGCACCACGGTGCTCGGCACCGAACTGGGCGGCCGGAGCCGCGCGGAGGCCGACCGCCAACTGCGGGCCGAGTTGGAGAAGCGGGCGGCACAGCTCGCCGCCCCGCTGAAGGTGACGGTCGACGGGCGGACCGCCGAGATCAAACCCGAGGACGTCGGGCTGGCCATCGACGTCGCGGCGACCGTCGCGGCAGCGGCGGAGGCGTCCGCGCACCCGGTCAGCCGGCTGGTCGGCTCCCGCACCGTCGACCCGGTGGTGACAGTCGACGTGGCCCGCCTGGACGACGCGCTCCGCACTGTGCTCGGCAAGCAGGCCCAGGGCATGACGATGCCGGCGATCACCTACAAGGGCACCACGCCGAACGTCGTACCGCCCAAGCCGGGGCTGACCCTCGACCCGCAGCGCTCCGCCGAGGTGGTCCGCGCCGGCTGGCTGGCCAACACCCCGATCACCGTGCCGCTGGTCGAGAAGCACCCGGCGACCACCCCGGAGGAGTTGGACCGGCTGGTCACCGAGTTCGCCAAGCCGGCGGTCGCCGCGCCGGTCACCCTGCGCACCGGCAAGGGCTCACTGCTGATCCCACCCGCCGCCATCGCGAAGAGTCTGCGGTTCACCGCCGACAAGACCGGCAAGCTCACCCCGTCGGTGGACGTCAAGCGGCTACGGGCTGCGCTCGGTGACGACCTCGAGGCCATCGAGGTGTCACCCAAGGACGCCACGATGACCATCTCCGGCGGTCGACCGGTCACCACCGAGGGGCGCCCCGGGCAGCAGGTGGACACCGAGGCGCTCAGCCGGGACCTGCTGGCGGTCCTACCGAAGTCGGACGGCCGCGAGGTGAACGGCGAGCTGAAGACGACACCGCCCACACTGACCGCGGACAAGCTGGCCGGCCTGGGCATCAAGGAGCGGGTGTCGACCTTCACCACCCGCTTCACCGGTGGCCTGACCTCGGCGCGCAGCCAGAACATAGTGACCATCGCGAAGAAGGTGGACGGCACCGTCGTCCTGCCCGGGAAGACGTTCTCCCTCAACGGGCACACCGGCGAACGCGGCTACGCCCAGGGCTACCGCGACGCGCCGGTCATCCTCGACGGCAAGCTGGTGCCCGGTGTGGGAGGCGGCACCTCACAGTTCACCACCACGCTGTTCAACGCGACCTACTACGCCGGCCTCGAGGACGTCGAGCACAAGCCGCACTCGTACTGGTTCGACAGGTACCCGGCGGTGATCGAGTCGACGATCTTCTGGCCGAACCTGGACTTCAAGTTCCGCAACAACACCGAATACGGCGTCCTCATCGACACCTCGTACACGTCCAGCTCGATCACCGTCTCCATCTGGAGCACGAAGATCTACGACAGCGTGAAGACCGAGTACAGCCCCCGTCGCAACATCACCGCGCCGAAGAAGATCCACCTGGAGCCCGGCCCCTCGTGCATCGAGACCAACGGCATCAACGGCTTCACCCAGGACGCCTTCCGGGTCATCAAGAAGGGCGGGGTCGTGGTGAAGCGGGAGAAGTTCACCTGGCGCTACGACGCGGAGCCCCGCTACGTCTGCGGACCGAAGCCCTCCTGAGGACCGACTCTCCCTGACGTCCACTCGCGGCCTCTGCCGCCATCTCGCCTGCGGTCCTGCCCGCTGGTGGGCCCGTGCCCGCTGGCGGGGCCGTGCCCGCTGGCGGGGCCGCTGCCGTGCCCGTCGCCGCGTCGCCGGCCGCCCTGTGGCGGCACCGGCGCCAGGCGCGTCTCGTGTACGCGGATCTCGGCCCGGAACCGGTGCGCGGCGGGATGCCACATCTCCTCGAACGGGCCCATGACCTCACCGCCGATCCCGCGACGACGCACCCGGACCCCGAGCCACCAGAGGCTCCACAGGATGCCCGCCAGGCAGCTCGCGAACGCCAACAGGATCACTACCTCATCCACAGCCCGAGCCTAAGCGCCCGGTCAGGTTCGGCCAGCCCGGTGAACGTCCCGGGTTTCGTGAACTTCGGGCATCCCGGCCCCCGGGTAGGGCCGACATTCGGCCACGCCCCCGCTGATCGACTCGGGTTTCGTGAACTCGGGGCATCCCGGCCCCCGGGTAGGGCCGACGTCCGGGCACGGCCCGCGCTGATCCACTCGGGTTTCGTGAACTCGGGGCATCCCGGCCCCCGGGTAGGGCCGACATTCGGCCACGGCCGCGCTGATCCACTCGGGTTCCGTGAACTCGGGGCATCCCGGCACCCGGGTAGGGCCGACATCCGGCCACGGCCGCGCTGATCGACTCGGGTTTCGTGAACTCGGGGCATCCCGGTGCTCGGGTAGGGCCGACATCCGCGCAGCCCGAGGTTGGCCACGCGGGTTCCGTGAACTCGGGGCGTCCCGGTGCTCGGGTAGGGCTGACTTCCGGCCAGGCCCCGGTGATCGACTCGGGTTTCGTGAACTTGGGGCATCCCGATGGCCGGGTAGGGCCGACGTCCGGGCACACCCCCTGGTGATCGACTCGGGTTTTGTGAAGTCGGGGCATTCCGGGGCTTGGGTAGGGCCAACCTGCGGGTACGCCTGCGCTGGATCGGCCCCGGGCTAGCGGGGTGCCGGGATATCGGGGCTACCCACCGACCGGATACCCCCGATACCACGGAACCCGGGGGTCGATCACCGCCCCTCAACCCCCGCCAGCCGTCAAGGCAGCCCTTCAGTAGCCGCGGTGCGGCCTACAAGGCAGCCCCGCAGGGGGGTCGGGAAACGCGAATAAGCCCACCCCGTTTACGGGGTGGGCTTATTCGGAAGATTGTCCGGCGGCGTCCTACTCTCCCACACCCTCACAAGTGCAGTACCATCGGCGCTGGAGGGCTTAGCTTCCGGGTTCGGAATGTAACCGGGCGTTTCCCCTCCGCCATGACCGCCGTAACACTATGAACATATCAAACAACCCACGGCATGATCACGCGGGTGTTCGCTCGTTCAGAGTTGCACAGTGGACGCGTAGCAGCTTAGTAGTCAAGTCCTCGGCCTATTAGTACCGGTCAACTGAACCCGTTACCGGGCTTACATTTCCGGCCTATCAACCCAGTCGTCTAGCTGGGGGCCTTACCCCACCAAAAGTGGGTGGGATACCTCATCTTGAAGCAGGCTTCCCGCTTAGATGCTTTCAGCGGTTATCCCTTCCGAACGTAGCTAACCAGCCGTGCCCTTGGCAGAACAACTGGCACACCAGAGGTTCGTCCGTCCCGGTCCTCTCGTACTAGGGACAGCCCTTCTCAAGTATCCTACGCGCACGGCGGATAGGGACCGAACTGTCTCACGACGTTCTAAACCCAGCTCGCGTACCGCTTTAATGGGCGAACAGCCCAACCCTTGGGACCTGCTACAGCCCCAGGATGCGACGAGCCGACATCGAGGTGCCAAACCATCCCGTCGATATGGACTCTTGGGGAAGATCAGCCTGTTATCCCCGGGGTACCTTTTATCCGTTGAGCGACACCGCTTCCACTCGCAAGTGCCGGATCACTAGTCCCGACTTTCGTCCCTGCTCGACCTGTCAGTCTCACAGTCAAGCTCCCTTGTGTACTTGCACTCAACACCTGATTGCCAACCAGGCTGAGGGAACCTTTGGGCGCCTCCGTTACCCTTTAGGAGGCAACCGCCCCAGTTAAACTACCCACCAGACACTGTCCCTGAACCGGATAACGGTCCGAAGTTAGATACCCAAATCAACCAGAGTGGTATTTCAAGATTGCCTCCACCCATACTGGCGTATGAGCTTCACCGGCTCCCACCTATCCTACACAAGCTAACTCAAGTACCAATGTCAAGCTATAGTAAAGGTCCCGGGGTCTTTCCGTCCTGCCGCGCGTAACGAGCATCTTTACTCGTACTGCAATTTCGCCGGGCCTGTGGTTGAGACAGTGGGGAAGTCGTTACGCCATTCGTGCAGGTCGGAACTTACCCGACAAGGAATTTCGCTACCTTAGGATGGTTATAGTTACCACCGCCGTTTACTGGCGCTTAAGTTCTCCGCTTCGCCCCCAAAAGGAGCTAACAGGTCCCCTTAACGTTCCAGCACCGGGCAGGCGTCAGTCCATATACATCGAATTACTTCTTCGCATGGACCTGTGTTTTTAGTAAACAGTCGCTTCCCCCTGCTCTCTGCGGCCATACAACGCTCCACCCGCGCGGGGCTTCACGTCTCCGGCCCCCCTTCTCCCTAAGTTACGGGGGCAATTTGCCGAGTTCCTTAACCACAGTTCGCCCGATCGCCTCGGTATTCTCTACCTGACCACCTGTGTCGGTTTGGGGTACGGGCCGCTCAGAACTCGCTAGAGGCTTTTCTCGGCAGCATAGGATCACTGACTTCACCTGAATCGGCTCGGCATCACGTCTCAGCCTTCATGTGTTGCGGATTTGCCTACAACACGGCCTACACGCTTACCCCGGCACAACCACCGGCCGGGCTCAGCTACCTTCCTGCGTCACCCCATCGCTTGACTACTACCCGCCAGGTTCCCACGCTCCCCAACATCAACCCGAAGGTATCCGTCAGTTTGGGTGGTTAGCACAACGAGGTTCATCAGGGACGCTCTTTCGCGGGTACGGGAATATCAACCCGTTGTCCATCGACTACGCCTCTCGGCCTCGCCTTAGGTCCCGACTCACCCAGGGCGGATTAGCCTGGCCCTGGAACCCTTGGTCATCCGGCGGAAGGGTTTCTCACCCTTCTTTCGCTACTCATGCCTGCATTCTCACTCGTGCCGCGTCCACAACTGGGTCACCCCGCTGCTTCACCCCCGGCACGACGCTCCCCTACCCATCCACACACCTGCACGCACCATCAAGGGCACGCGAAGTTAAAATGTGAATGCCACAGCTTCGGCGGTGTGCTTGAGCCCCGCTACATTGTCGGCGCGGAACCACTTGACCAGTGAGCTATTACGCACTCTTTAAAGGGTGGCTGCTTCTAAGCCAACCTCCTGGTTGTCTATGCGACCCCACATCCTTTTCCACTTAGCACACGCTTAGGGGCCTTAGCTGGTGATCTGGGCTGTTTCCCTCTCGACTACGAAGCTTATCCCCCGCAGTCTCACTGCCGCGCTCTCACTTACCGGCATTCGGAGTTTGGCTGATTTCGGTAAGCTTGTGGGCCCCCTAGACCATCCAGTGCTCTACCTCCGGCAAGAAACACACGACGCTGCACCTAAATGCATTTCGGGGAGAACCAGCTATCACGGAGTTTGATTGGCCTTTCACCCCTAACCACAGGTCATCCCCCAACTTTTCAACGTTGGTGGGTTCGGCCCTCCACGCGGTCTTACCCGCGCTTCAGCCTGCCCATGGCTAGATCACTCCGCTTCGGGTCTAGGACACGCGACTGAATCGCCCTATTCAGACTCGCTTTCGCTACGGCTCCCCCACACGGGTTAACCTCGCCACATGCCACTAACTCGCAGGCTCATTCTTCAAAAGGCACGCCGTCACCCCGCAAGGCTCCGACGGATTGTAGGCGAACGGTTTCAGGTACTATTTCACTCCCCTCCCGGGGTACTTTTCACCATTCCCTCACGGTACTCGTCCGCTATCGGTCACCAGGAAGTATTTAGGCTTACCAGGTGGTCCTGGCAGATTCACGGCAGATTTCAGGGGTCCGCCGCTACTCGGGAACACCCACAGAAGGTCAGCAACTTTCACCTACCGGACTCTCACCGTCTACGGTCAGCCTTCCCAGACTGTTCGACTAGCCACTGACTTGATAACTCCTCGAACAAGTGTCAGCTTGTTCAGCAGGGTCCCACAACCCCGACCACGCAACCCCTGACAGGTATCACACGCAGCCGGTTTAGCCTCAATCCGCTTTCGCTCGCCACTACTCACGGAATCACTAAATTGTTTTCTCTTCCTACGGGTACTGAGATGTTTCACTTCCCCGCGTTCCCTCCACACACCCTATGTGTTCAGGTGTGGGTGACTGGACATGACTCCAGCCAGGTTTCCCCATTCGGACACCCTGGGATCACAGCTCGGTTGACAGCTCCCCCAGGCCTATCGCGGCCTCCCACGTCCTTCATCGGCTCCTGGTGCCAAGGCATCCACCGTTCGCCCTTGACAACTTGACCACAAAGATGCTCGCGTCCACTGTGCAATTCTCAACAAACGACCAACCCACAACCCCACAGCCCCACACCAAACCCAACACCAGTTGGCGGTATGCGAGACCAGGCCATGCCTGGCGCCTCAACGAGCCACACGCTCGCCACAAGGCTCTGAAAGCAACAACCACCGGTTGTTCCTTCAGGACCCAACAGGGTGCTCACGCCCTCCCCAGCCGCACCAGAACATTACCGTTCCCACCACCCCCGAAGGGAAATGGCTGTACTAGGCGTCCCGGCCGTTGCCAAGGAAAAACTTGCCAGTGTCTCCGCCATCGAGCACCCCGACCCGACACTCGCGGATCGCGGGCTCCTTACCGACTTTCGTCGGAAGGTGCTCCTTAGAAAGGAGGTGATCCAGCCGCACCTTCCGGTACGGCTACCTTGTTACGACTTCGTCCCAATCGCCAGCCCCACCTTCGACGGCTCCCTCCACAAGGGTTGGGCCACCGGCTTCGGGTGTTGCCGACTTTCGTGACGTGACGGGCGGTGTGTACAAGGCCCGGGAACGTATTCACCGCAGCGTTGCTGATCTGCGATTACTAGCGACTCCGACTTCACGGGGTCGAGTTGCAGACCCCGATCCGAACTGAGACCGGCTTTTTGGGATTCGCTCCACCTCACGGTATCGCAGCCCATTGTACCGGCCATTGTAGCATGCGTGAAGCCCTGGACATAAGGGGCATGATGACTTGACGTCATCCCCACCTTCCTCCGAGTTGACCCCGGCAGTCTTCGATGAGTCCCCGCCATAACGCGCTGGCAACATCGAACGAGGGTTGCGCTCGTTGCGGGACTTAACCCAACATCTCACGACACGAGCTGACGACAGCCATGCACCACCTGTGACCGCCCCCGAAGGACCTCCCATCTCTGGAAGTTTTGCGGCCATGTCAAACCCAGGTAAGGTTCTTCGCGTTGCATCGAATTAATCCGCATGCTCCGCCGCTTGTGCGGGCCCCCGTCAATTCCTTTGAGTTTTAGCCTTGCGGCCGTACTCCCCAGGCGGGGCGCTTAATGCGTTAGCTGCGGCACAGGGAACCGGAGAGGCCCCCCACACCTAGCGCCCAACGTTTACAGCGTGGACTACCAGGGTATCTAATCCTGTTCGCTCCCCACGCTTTCGCTCCTCAGCGTCAGTATCGGCCCAGAGACCCGCCTTCGCCACCGGTGTTCCTCCTGATATCTGCGCATTTCACCGCTACACCAGGAATTCCAGTCTCCCCTACCGAACTCTAGCCTGCCCGTATCGACCGCAGGCTTGGGGTTGAGCCCCAAGTTTTCACGGTCGACGCGACAAGCCGCCTACGAGCTCTTTACGCCCAATAAATCCGGACAACGCTCGCACCCTACGTCTTACCGCGGCTGCTGGCACGTAGTTGGCCGGTGCTTCTTCTGCAGGTACCGTCACTTCCGCTTCGTCCCTGCTGAAAGAGGTTTACAACCCGAAGGCCGTCATCCCTCACGCGGCGTCGCTGCATCAGGCTTCCGCCCATTGTGCAATATTCCCCACTGCTGCCTCCCGTAGGAGTCTGGGCCGTGTCTCAGTCCCAGTGTGGCCGGTCGCCCTCTCAGGCCGGCTACCCGTCGTCGCCTTGGTAGGCCATCACCCCACCAACAAGCTGATAGGCCGCGAGCCCATCCCAAGCCGAAAAACTTTCCACCCAACCCCATGCGAGGTCAGGTCCTATCCGGTATTAGCCCCCGTTTCCGAGGGTTATCCCAAAGCTTGGGGCAGGTTGCTCACGTGTTACTCACCCGTTCGCCGCTCGAGTACCCCGAAGGGCCTTTCCGCTCGACTTGCATGTGTTAAGCACGCCGCCAGCGTTCGTCCTGAGCCAGGATCAAACTCTCCAACAAAAAATTGGAAAACAATCCTGACAACAAACAAATGTTGCCAAAGGAATCCCAACCAACCAGCAAAACTGGCCAGTCCGGGGTATAAATCATAATTGGCACTGGCTTTACAAGCACCCTGTTGAGTTCTCAAAGAACAACCACACACCGACCCGAAACCCCACTCACGTGAGGCCCCAACCCGGGGCTATCCCTACCGCATCCCCGCCGCTCTCGCGCCGGGCACTTTTACTACGTTACCTCACCGTCTCTGCCGTGTCAAACCGGTGTGTCCCGGTCTGTCGTGCTTCGTACGGGTTGGCACCGACACACTCACGCAGCAGCGAACCGCTGCATCAGGTGATCGGATTTGGCAGGCCGGCCGCTGCGGTGTCCCGCACGCTCGCCCGGTGCCCTGCCGGTCGTCAACCTTACCCGGTCGGCTGCGCCGCACCAAATCGGCCTGCGGCCGATCCGGCGAGCCCCGCCCGGACCGCGTCGTCCAGGAGCGAACCCCTGGTTGACCCGGCTGCCAGCCCTGGTTTGGCGCTCCAGGACCTTCGTCCTGTTTGCCCCGTTCCGCGCTGGCAGAGAGAAAGTTACGCGTCCGGAGGTTTGATCGTCAAATCGGGGGGTGGAGGCGGCCGTCACATTTCGAGCCATCAGCCGTTTTCGCAGCTCAGGCCCACTTCAGCGAACGCGGCCTCGGTTCGGTGGTCGTACCCAGGGTCAGGACGCGCGACCGCGACGGGCGGCCAACCAGGCCCGGACGCCCAGGACACCGACGGCGGTGCCGATCGCCAGCGACGCAAGGATCAGCAGAGCGTGCACCCACAGGAAGCTGGTGGCATCGCCGTCGGCAACCCTGCCGGACTCCCAGGAGCGCGGGTCCTGCCAGATGGCCACCGCGAACCTCGGCCAGATCACCCAGGTCCAGACTCCGACCCCGACCAGGAAGACGGCCCACGCACGTGACAGCACCATGGCAGCCGAGTATGCCAGCGCACCTGGTCAGCGGCCCCCATCATGGACCGGAAGACCGGGGCGACGACGGCGCCGTGCCGGAAGCCCGGCGCGCCGCCGTCGGGCGCCCGCAGCCGGAGGATCTGGCCCCTGACCGGCCGCACGGGCAGGCCGGTAAGCGCGGGCGCCGCCGCGCGACCTACCTTCCGCACCCAGTTTCCGAGGGCAGTGGTTCGGGCACTGGAAGAAGGGACAGCTGAGGACGAGTCCTGGAGGTGTCCCCGTGCAACAGTCGATGTTCAACCCCTGGGCCTGGCGTGACCCGTCCGCCCTCGCTGGCGGATACACGCTGGCCACGCCATCGGTCACCCCGCCGGATGACCCGGACGGCGGTCCTGACGGTCCGGATGCGCCCGGCCCCGGCACACCGGTCGACCTGGTGGGCTACCAGGTGCAGGCCAGCGACGGACGCGTCGGCACCATCGACGAGACCAGCGACGAGGCGGACGCCGGCTACCTGGTGGTGGACACCGGGCCGTGGATCTTCGGGCAGAAGGTGCTGCTGCCGGCCGGCACCGTGGAGCGGGTGGATCACCAGGAACGCGTCGTCCACGTCGACCGTACCCGTCAGGAGATCAAGGACGCGCCGCCGTTCGACAGGGATGCGGGTGACCCGGAATACCGGGAACGCGTCGGCGCCTACTACACCGACAGTCACCTCCCCCCACCCGGCGGGGTTCCGCGGGTAATCTGAGGCCATGGTCCGGGCGGGCAGCTGCGCGTCGGAGGCGGTCGACCTGGTCGACGGCCTCCCCTTCGACGCCCTGCCCGGCATTCCGGCCGGCTCCGGCGACAGCCGTGAGCAACTTCTGAACGTCCTCCGTGCCGGTGGTCTGCGGTTCCGCGCCGGCGCGCGATGGCGGGCGGCTCGCTGAGTCGACCCCGCTGACCGAGAGGGCTTGCACCGTCCCTCTCGGCGCGCGCCCGCGCAACCCACCACCTGAGTACGAGAGGCAGCACCATGTCCGTCGCACGAATGCTCACCGGCGACCGGCCCACCGGCCGCCTGCACCTTGGTCACTACGTCGGCAGCATCGCCAACCGGGTACGGCTGCACCACCGCTACGAGAGCTTCTTCATCATCGCCGACCTGCACATGCTCACCACCCGCAACCGTCGCGAGGACATCGACCAGGTCTCCGGCAACGCCCGCGAGATGGTGACCGACATCCTCGCGGCCGGCGTCGACCCGGCACGGGCCACCTTCTACCTCCAGTCGGCCATCCCGGAGGTCGGCGATCTCAACACCCTGCTTCAGAACCTGGTGACGGTGCCCCGGCTGGAACGGGTTCCCTCGCTCAAGGACATGGCCCGGGACGCGGGCAAGGAGGAGATGCCGTACGGGTTGCTCGGTTACCCGGTGCTCCAGGCCGCGGACATCCTCTGCGTGAAGGGGGAGGTCGTCCCGGTCGGTCGTGACAATGCCGCGCACGTCGAGGTCACCCGGGAGATCGCCCGACGGTTCAACCACCTGTACGGCCCGGTCTTTCCGGTGCCCGAGCTGATCCCGGCGGACACGCCGAGCCTGGTGGGCACGGACGGCATGGCCAAGATGAGCAAGAGCCGGGGCAACGCGATCGCCCTCTCCGACGACGCGCCGACGGTTCGTCGCAAGGTGCTCGGCATGTATACCGACCCGAAGCGGGTGCGCGCCGACGTGCCCGGCACCGTGGAGGGCAACCCGGTCTTCGCGTACCACGAGGTGTTCAACCCGGACCGGGACGAGGTCAGCGACCTGGCCCGGCGGTACCGGGCCGGCCGGGTGGGCGACGTCGAGGTGAAGGAAAGCCTGATCGTGGCGTTGGAGGAGTTCCTGGCGCCGATCCGGCAGCGTCGCGCCGAGATCGAGGCCGACCGGGGCCTGGTCGACCGGCTGATCGTCGAGGGCACCGAGCGGACGCGCCAGGAGGTGCGCCAGACGGTTCTGGAGGTACGCCGGGCGATGGGACTGACCGGCGCGTACCAGCAGGTGCGGCGGCGGGCCGAGCGGAGCAGGCGTCGGACGACGACGACGGCGACCTGACCGTCGAGCGGGGGATCGGTCACGCATCGACCGGTCGACGCCCGACCGGTGCCGCAGACTGCGAGGATGAGGGGGATTCTCGCCATTCGGCCGGTACCGGTCGGGTCACCGCACCGGACCACGATGTTCGAGATCTTCTTCGACCTGGTCTTCGTCTTCGCCCTTACCCGGGTCATCACGTTCATGGCCGGATCTCCGAGCGCGCTCGCCCTGGTGCAGGGGCTGATCCTCCTTCTGCTGCTGCTCTACTCCTGGGGTCCGTACACCTGGGTGGGGAACCTGGTCCGGGCCGATGTCGGCCTGGTCCGGGCGGCGACCCTTGTCGCGATGGCGGCGATCTTCGTCGCCGCGCTGGTGTTGCCGGAGGCCTGGCAGCAGAGCGCGGAGCTGTTCGACGCGCCGCTCACCGTGGCCCTGGCCTACGTGGTGGGCCGGGCCGTGCAGCTCGTGATCCTGTTCCGGGTGAGCGCGACCGACCCGCCGCTGCGCTCGACGCTGCGCTTCTTCAGGGTGCCGGTGGTCCTGGCGTGGTTTCCGCTGGTCGGCGGCGCACTGCTCGGCGACACGGCCCAGACGGTGCTCTGGATCGTCGCGTTGGTCGTGGACATCGGCGGCGCGCGGATCGCGTCCGCCTTCCGGCCGTGGCAACTGCGCAGTGTGGACCACTTCACCGAGCGGTTCGGGCTGGTGCTCATCATCGCGCTCGGCGAGTCGTTGATCTCCGCCGGCACCGGGACGCGGACGATGGCGCCGGTCGGTGCGGCGGTGCTGGCCGCGCTGCTCGGCCTCGCCAGCACCGTCTGTCTGTGGTGGCTCTACTTCGACCGGCTGGCGCCCGCCGCGCGGCAGGCTGTCGGCGACGCGCCGGATGAGCGACGGGCCGGCGTCGCCGGCGACGCGTACGGCCTCGGGCACTCGCCGCTGATCATCGGTGCCATCTATGTGGCGCTCGGCATCGAGAAGGTGATCACTCAGCTCACCGAGGAGCACCCCGGTCGGTTGGGTTGGGAGGCCGCGACGGCGCTCTACGGCGGCACCGCCCTCTACCTGCTCAGCCGCCTGGTCTTCCGGCGGCTGACGGTGCACGCGGTCGGCCCGACACAGGTCGTCGCGGCGCTGCTGCCGCTGGCTCTTCTGCCGATCGGCCGGTCTCTGCCTCCGTTGGCGGCGTTGGCCCTGTTGACCGCCTTCCTGGTCGGGGTCACCTGGTACGAGCGTCGGATGGACCGCCGCCACTCGATCTGAGAAAACCGGGCGGGCCGTGTCGACATCGGTGGCCCCCGTTCGTCGTCATGCTGTACGGCGAGACGCCGCACCGAGAGGAGTCGAGACGTGAAGTACATGCTGCTGTTCATGAGTCCGCTGGTCGATGGAGAGGTCGAGGAGAACGGGTGCGCCGTCGAGGACTGGATCCGCTACGACCGGGAGATGAAGGACGCCGGGATCTGGGTCTCCGGGCATCCGTTGCAGGACCTCACCACCTGCACCTCGGTGCGGGTCGGGCCTGCGGGTGAGCGCACGATCACCGACGGGCCGTTCGCCGAGACCCGGGAGCTGCTCGGCGGGTACGACGTCATCGACGTACCGGACCTCGACGCCGCGCTGGAGTGGGCGGCCCGCAGTCCCGGCGCCACCGGCGGCGGGTCCGTCCAGGTACGCCCGATCGCCGAGATCGACGTCCCGGTCTGACAGTGCCCGACGTGGAGGGGACGACCGTCGGGTCGTCGGTGGAGGCGGTGTTCCGGGAGGAACGCGGCCGGCTGCTCGCGTCGCTCGTGCACCGCTTCGGTGACCTGGACCTGGCCGAGGAGGTCGCGTCCGAGGCCATCGAAGCGGCGCTCGTGCGCTGGCCGGTCGACGGCGTCCCGAGTCGACCGGGCGCGTGGTTGCTCACCACTGCCCGCCGCCGCGCCGTCGACCGGCTGCGCCGCGACCGGGTGCTGGCGACACGGCTCGCCGTACTCCGGGCGGAGGCCGAGCGGGCCGACCCCGCGCCGCCCGCCGACGCGGACCGCGACCTGCCCGACGACCGGTTGGCCCTCTTCTTCACCTGTGCGCACCCGGCGCTGGCCGCGCCGGATCGGGGGGCGCTCACCC
Organism: Micromonospora sp. WMMD1120; assembly: GCF_029626235.1. Taxonomy (NCBI): domain Bacteria; kingdom Bacillati; phylum Actinomycetota; class Actinomycetes; order Micromonosporales; family Micromonosporaceae; genus Micromonospora; species Micromonospora sp. WMMD1120. The sequence continues at coordinate 1,757,949 of NZ_JARUBO010000005.1, forward strand.
TGCGCTTCCTCGCCGGCCTCACCACCGGCGAGGTCGCGCGGGCCTACCTGGTGCCGCCGGCAACCATGGCCCAGCGGCTCGTCCGGGCGAAACGGAAGATCCGCGACGCGCGGATCCCGTTCCGGGTGCCGGGCGCCGACGAGTTGCCCGACCGCCTGCCCACCGTGCTCCAGGCCGTCTACTCGGTCTTCACCGAGGGGTACGCCGCCAGCGCCGGCCCGGATCTGCAACGGATCGACCTGGCCGAGGAGGCCATCCGGCTGGGCCGGATCCTGCGTCGGCTGCTGCCCGCCGAGCGGGAGGTCGCCGGGTTGCTCGGCCTGATGCTGCTGGTCCATGCCCGCCGGGCCGCGCGTACCGGGCCGGACGGCGCCCTGGTGCTCCTCGACGAGCAGGACCGGGGCAGGTGGGACCAGCGGATGATCGAGGAGGGCCGGGGCCTGGTGGTGGTCGCGTTGACCGGCCCGGCACCCGGTCCGTACGGGGTGCAGGCCGCGATCGCCGCGCTGCACGACGAGGCCGCCGACGTGGCCAGCACCGACTGGCCGCAGGTGGTGGCGCTCTACGACGTGCTGCTGAGGCTGACCCCCTCGCCGATCGTCGCGCTCAACCGGGCCGCCGCGGTGGCCATGCAGGACGGACCGCAGGCGGGGCTCGCGCTGCTCGACGAGTTGGCCGACGACCCGCGGCTGCGCGGCCACCACCCCTACCCGGCGGCGCGGGCCGACCTGCTGCGCCGGCTCGGCCGACACGACGAGGCCGCCGAGGCGTACCGCGACGCGCTGGCGCTGGTCGGCACCGAACCGGAGCGGGCGCACCTGCTGCGCCAGCTCAGGTCCGTCGCGACCGAGTGAGCGCTGTACCCTTCCCGGGTGAGTCTGCCTCTGCCTTCCGGCCAGTTCGCCGCGTACCTGTTCGACTGCGACGGCACCATCGTCGACTCCATGCCCTTGCACTACGTGGCCTGGCAGCGGGCCCTGGAGGAGTGGGGCTGCGAGTTCCCGGAGGATCTCTTCTACGCCTGGGGTGGGCGACCGACCGCCGACATCATCGTCGCCCTGAACGAGCAGCAGGGCCTGGCCATGCCGGTGGCGACCGTCGTCGAACGCCGGGAGAGCTACTACCAGGAGTTGCTGCCGCAGGTGGCCGCCGTGCCCGAGGTGCTGGAGCACATCCACGACGCGCACCGGCGGGTTCCGTTCGCCGTCGTCTCCGGCAGCACCCGCGCCGCGGTCACCGCCTCGCTGGACGCGCTCGGCCTGCTGGACCGCTTCGACGTGCTGGTCTGCGCCGAGGACTACACCCGGGCCAAGCCCGACCCGGAGGCGTTCCTGCTGGCGGCGGAGCAGCTCGGCGTGGCGCCGGAGTCCTGCCTGGTCTTCGAGGACACCGACCTCGGCATCCAGGCCGCGACCGCCGCCGGCATGGCTTCGGTACGCGTGCCGCAGCAGCGCGTCAGCTGAGGTCTCAGGCCACAGTGAGCAGGAGCTTCCCGGCGTAGGACGTCTCCAGGCGCTGGTGCGCCTCGCGCACCCTGCCCAGCGGGAACGTCTCCGCCACGTGCACGACGAACGGGCCGGCCTCGATGAGTTCGTTGAGGCGTCGCAGCTGTCGGGGGTTCGACTCCCCGTCGTACGCCCGCACGACGACGCCGGGTCGCTCGGTGGGCTCGGGCCGCACCCCGTGCGCGAACCCGACCACGCCACCGTCGACGAGCGCCTCGGTGAGCCGGTCCAGGGTCGGGCCGCCGGCCATCGCCAGGATGCCGTTCACCCCGGCCGGCGTCGCCTCCCGGATGCGGGCGAGCACGTCGGTCAGGTCGCCGTGGCCGTCGAGGGACACGTCCGCGCCGAGACGGGTGACCAGCGCGACGCCGTCCGCGCCGGACGCCACCGCGATCACGTTCAGTCCTTGCCGCTTGGCCATCTGCACGGCGAGGTGACCCTGGCCGCCGCTCGCGCCGAAGACCAGCAGCCAGTCGCCGGCCGACAGGCTGAGCGTGTCGAGTCCGGCGAGCGCGGTCAGCGCGTCGGTGGACATGGCACCGGCGTGCTCCACCGGTACCCCGTCGGGCACCTTCGCCGCGTACTGGGCCTGGACCGCCGCGTACTCGGCGTAGAAGCCACCCTTGGGCCGGGTGGCGGCGGAGACGTAGACCAGGTCGCCCACCGCGAGGTCCGTCACCTGGCCGCCGACCGCGACCACGGTTCCGGCGCCGTCGGAGCCGGGCACTATCGGTAGGGAGGAGCCCTCCGGCACCAGCACACCCTGCCGCTCGTACACGTCCCACACCCCGACGCCCGCGCTCCAGACCTTGATCAGCACCTCGTCGTCGGCGACCTCGGGGATCGGCAGCTTCCGCAGGGTGATCACCTCCGGCCCGCCGAACTCGTCCAGGGCCGCGGCCTGCATCCGCTCTGGCAGATCCCCGTCAACCATGTGGATTCCCCCTCCGTGCCGGCGTCACCGTCGCAGCATGCCGGCTCGGCAACGGGCGTGGCCCGGGGCCGAGCGCCGTTCACCCACACGGACGACCACCTGCTGGCGCGGCCGGGCCGGGCGGTGGCCGCCGCCGACGAGCGCCGACCGCAGCCGGGGTCAGGTAGTCCGGGGCTGCTGACCGCGGAGCGCCTGCTCGACGGCGTCACGGACGCGGGCGTCCTCGCGGGCCTTGCGCTGGGTCCGGTTACGGCGGTGGTACCGGTACGCCCCGACGGCCACGGCGACCAGCACGACGAGCACGAGTAGCAGCAGCCAGGGCAGGGCCCAGCCGTGCGCGGTGACCTCGACCGGCTTGAGCGAGGTGGTGGAGCCCGAGGCGTCGGTGAGCAGGGGTGTCAGTGTCGCTGTCGCGGCCAGCGAGATGGTCGGCGCGACGCCGTGCACCGGCACGGTCACTGTCCAGCGCTCACCGGGCAGCAGCTCCGGCGGCGCGGTGATGTCTGCGGCTCGTACCCGCAACAGGCCGAACGGCCCGGAGACCGCGACCGCCTGCTGCCCGGACAGGGCGGCGTTGCCGACGTTGTGGACCTGGTAGGTGATGGTGGCGTCGCCCTTGGCGAACGGGTTGACCGAGCCGGCGTACCGCACGTGCAGGTTATCGATCGCGAGGCTCGGCTTCAGCTCGCCGCCCACCCGCAGCTTGATCCGGATGCCGAGACGCCGGTCGACGTTGATGCCCTCGGCCTGGTCGGTCTGGGTGAGCGCGGTGAGGATGCCGCCGACGTAGTCCCCGGGCGTGGCATTGTCCGGAACCCTCATCGAGAAGGGGACCTGGGCTGTCTTCCCGGGTTGGATCACCACGGTGTCGGTCTGCGCCTTCACCCAGGCGCCGACCGCCACGGACTTCTTGTCGGTGGTCAGCAGGTCGAGTTGGCCCGCTTCGGTGGTGAAGCCGTCGGCGGCGTACACCGCGAGGGTGAGCGGCGCGGGGCCGCGGTTGGCCACCACCATGGCGTCCTCGACCGCGCCACCGGGGTTGACGTTGTAGCTGTAACTGGACCGGGCTTCGCCGTAGCCGTTGGAGGCCGTCCGGACCGTCCAGGCGACGTTGCCCTCCGCCGCCGTGGCGGGGGCGACGCCGACGCCTGCGGCCACGACGGCGGCGAGCACTGACAGTGCTGTGGTACGGACGAGCGTCTTCCAGCGCGCTACGGACGATTGCATGTCGGGTCCTTGAGGTGATCTTGGGAGAGCGTCACATGGGTGGCGGGGCGGGCCCCCGAAGGTGCCCACCCCGCCCGGTGGAGTGGAACGGTCAGCTGCTCAGCGCGGTGATCGTGAGGGTGGTGCGGTAGCTGCCCTTCGCGATGCTGTCCGGGATCTTCAGATCCAGGTCGGCACCGAGCTTGGCGCCACCCCGGGGGTGGCCCTGGGCGGCAGCGCCCAGTGCGCTGGAGACCGAGAGGCCCTTGCCCTGGTCGTCGTAGGACGACAGGACCGGCGCGCCGGCCTCGGCGCCCGCGCCGGTGTCGAGCACGTACGGGGTCCAGCCGAGGTAGGAGCCGGAGAAGGTCTTCTCGGCGTCGGAGAAGTCGCCGACGTTGGCCGAGATCGACCACGGGGCGAGCGAGCGCCGGCTGTCCGACACCAGGATCGGGTTGATCTTGCCGGTGGCCTGGAAGTAGGTTCCGTCGCGCTCCTGGGCGGTGCCCAGGTCCACCAGACCGTTGTAGCCGTCGATCGTCCAGCCGAACTCGCCCGGAGCCGGGTTCGGCACGTTGACCTGGATGGCCTGGCCGTCACCGTGGTACGGGTGCACCGTCACGTTGTCGACGATCGAGCCGACCGGCTGGCCCTCCGGAGTGTTGACGCAGGAGAGGCCGTTCTCGACCGACGCGTTCGGCGCGGCGCAGGTGCCGCTGCGAATGTTGGCCAGCACCAGCTTGTCGCCGCGCACCTGCACCTTGACGTAGCTGCGGACGTGCTCCTGGTTCTGCACCGAGTTGTACCAGTACTTGTCCGGGTCCAGCGGGTCCGGCCCGTTACCGCGGATGCCGGTGCCGCTGCCGTCCGGCTTCTTGATGTCGTAGTACTTCGAGCCGGAGGCCGAGTTGGCGGTCACGTAGATGACGCCACCGGGGCCGGGGAACACGTCGGCAGCGCCCGGCTTCTCCGCCGGGTTCTCCTTCTGGCCGTTCTTGATGGAGTAGCTACGCGAGTAGCTGTGGTCGTGGCCCTGGAGCACCATGTCGATGCCGAGGTTGGAGAAGGCGGTGGTGAAGTCCTCGCGCCGCTGCTTGTTGTCGGTGTCGGTCGCGTGGCTGGCCGGGGAGTAGATGGAGTGGTGGTAGACGAGCACCTTCCACTTGGCCTCGGAGCCGTGCTTGTTGACCACGTCGGTGATGTACGCGACGTGCGCCGCGTCGCCGGCGTTGCCGCCGTCGGTCGGCAGTTTGTAGCTGTTGCTGTTGATGTCGATGAACAGCACGTCCTTGTAGACGAACCAGTAGTCGCCACCGGACTTGGTGCCCGCCGGGTTCCCGTTGTCGTAGTACGGGGCGGTGCGGTCGGTGTTCGGGGTGAAGTGGTGCTGCTCGTACGACTTGCCGCCGACGTCGTGGTTACCGATGGTCGCCACGACGGGGTACTGCCGTAGCTGGTCGGGCGCCATGAACGAGGTCCACTGGCCCTCGTCGTTGGCGGACTCGACGTGGTCGCCGCCGGAGACCAGCAGCTCGGCGTTCGGGTTGGCGGCGGTGGCCACCTTCAGGGTGTCCTCCCAGCCGGCCTGGTCCTTCAGCCGGTCGCCGGACGAGCCGATCTGCGGGTCGCCGAAGAACAGGAAGTCGTAGTCGCCCTCGAAGTCCCGCGTCTTGAACGCGTACGTCGGGGACCAACTGCCCTCCGCGCCGACCCGGTACGAGTACGCCGTGTTCTCGCGAAGGTTGCTGATCGTGGCGTGCCGGTTGAAGCCGGTGGTGGAGGTGTTCGCCGCGCCGACGGCGTCGAACGTGATCGCGCCGGCCGGGAACTCGCCGTTCACGATCTCGGCGGTCGGGGCGAGTTGGATCTTCTGCGCGGTGTCGGCGGAGGAGTACCAGGTCACGATGCGCTGGGTCTCGTTGGCGCCGACGCCGAGGATCACGCTACTGATCGTGGCCGACTCGGCCGCGCTCGCGGTGACCGTCAGGCCACTGCCGAGGGCCGCGCCCATGCCCAGGAAGCCGGCTGCGACCCCGGCGACCAGGCGCCGCCGCACGAGCCCGGAGGCCCGCGCCGAGGTGCTCAATGTCATCGACATTGTTCCCTTTTCGAATAGAGGAATGGATGTTTCTTCGCCCGACGCTGGGGAAGCGCACCCACGCTTTCGCCGCCCGATGAACCAACCATGAACATGATCTTGCGGAAGACTGCACTTCACGAACTACTTAGCCTTACTCAGGACCCGGAAATGCGCTGCACAAACCAGACGATCCCCATGACGGACACGGCTGCGGAAACCGCCCCGGTCGCCCAGACACCAACTTTCGGCGCGCGGTGGCGCAGCACGAGAAGCAGCGGAAAGACGACAGCGATAATCGTCAACTGAACGACCTCGATACCGACGTTGAACACCAGCAGCGACCAGAGCAGGGTCCACGACCACGCCTCGTCGATGCCCAACGCGCCGGCGAAGCCCAGGCCGTGCACGAGGCCGAAGCAGAACACCACGCCGAGGCGGACCCAGCCGGCCCGGTCCAGACTGAGGTGTCCGCGCCCAGCCACGTCCAGGTCGGCCGCGTGCGTACCGCGCCGCCGGATGCCCCACAGGTGCCAACCGGCGACGACGGCGATCGACAGGGCGATGACCGGCTCCACGACCCTCCCCGGCACCTCGACCAGGCCGAGCGCCGCGAGCATGAACGTCACCGAGTGCGCCACGGTGAAGCTGGTGGCCGCGAGCACGATCTCGCGCAGCCGCCGGGAGCCGGCGATGAGCGCCAGCAGGAACAGGATGTGGTCGATGCCGGACAGCAGGTGCTCGGCACCCAGGAGGAAGAACTCCCCGAACCGCTCGTACCACGCCTGGGCGGTGGAGAACGCCGGGTGGGCGGCGTCCAGCGCCGCGCTGCCGGAGCGACCGTCGATCTCGTAGGTGACGATCGTCTTGGTGCCCTTGACGTAACCCTCGCGGTCCGGGAAGAGACCGCTGCGCACCTCGTGCGCGTCGCTCCTCTCCGGGCAGGTCCAGTCCAACAGCAGATCCGCGTACGGCACGCCCTCGCGAGCGCCGATCGTCGCGTCCCCCACCTGGCTCGGCCGGCAGGCCGTACCCCCGGAGGCGACCGAGAAGCGGTCGGAGACGTAGCGGAGCACCGCCGGGGCGTGGCTGGTCAGCGCCGCGGCCTGGGCCGCGGCGTCACCCGCCTCGAAGGCGGCGGTACCCGCCCGGAAGAGCGGATCGTCGTCACCGGCATCCGCGGCGGAGACGACGAGGAGGTCGTACTCGAGTTCCACGGCCGTGCGGATGTGACCCTCGTCTCCCGCCGAGATCGTGCTGTAAACGGTCGACGAAAAACCGTGCGCGGACGCCGGCGCGGCGCCCAGAAACGGGACCACCGCCGCGGCGAAACCGACAGCGGCGACGATAACGGTACGGCGGATGCGGCCGGACATACGACTCCCTCAGTTGGCCAGTGCACGGTGCATGGCACGGGTGAACAGCAACCCGCACAGCGACGAACCGCCGGGAAACAAACAGCCCGACCGACCGACCGTCGATTCGCGCCCGCCGAAATTGCGATAGGAATACGAAGCACAACGCGCTTTCCCATCACCATCCGAAAGGACGACCACCGTGCGTCCCCCGCTTCGGGCCGTTGCCCTGCTGGCCGTGACCGCCGCGCTGCTCGCCGGCTGCGACTCCGGCGACGACTGGGCGCGGCCGCGTCCGACGCCGAGCGCCATCGGCACTCTCGGTCCAGGGTTCGTCGACCCCTCCGCGAAGCCCGCGCCGGAAGCGACGATCACGCCGCAGCCGGGCTCGTGGGCCGGCGTCCACCCGCCGAGGGGTTACCGGGTCGTCCTGCTCACCAGCGGTGACGACACACCGACCAGAGCCCTCGTCAGCGCGGTACAGGAGTGGGCCGAGGAGGAGCACGTCGACCTACGGACGACCGCCATCGCGGACGCGCACGACATCGTTCCCCGCATCGCCACGGCGATGGAGATGGGTCCGGACCTCGTCGTCAGCGCCGGCAACGATCTCATCGACGCGCTCGCCCTGGTCACCCCGAACCACCTCGACGAGAAGTTCCTCGTGGTCGGCGCGGAGCTGGCCGAGCCCACGCACAACGTCACCGCCGTCGACTGGGACGGGGCGTCGTTCCGGGGGGAGGGGCTCGGCATGTCCTCGACGTACGACCCGGCGTCGTTCACGTCCGAGCGCTGCGCGTCGGCCATCCGCGCGGGAGTGGCAGCGGTCCTCAACGACCTGACCGGGATCGTGGTCTGGCTCTGACACCGGGCGGACACATCGGTCGACGCAACCGTTCGGCTGATCTTCGTGGGGGCGGAAAGACGGGCTGCCGTCAACGGGCGCGGCGTGCGATCCTTTGCCGGTTGATCATGGCCGGGGCCGGCACTGGAGGCAGGGTTTGCGGACCGCTTCACGCATCCACCGACGAATCGTGTCGCTGGGCGTCGCCATCACGCTCGGCTGCGGCGCGGCGGTGGGGCTCACCTCGGCCACCGCCACCGCGGCAGCGAGCGCCCCGACCGACCTCAGGACCGCCGGTCAGCAGTGCGCCAGCGCCGCCCCGGGGCCGTACCTGAGCCCGAGTCGCCTCGGTATCGCCCAGGCCGTCTCGCTACAGGGCACCCACAGCGGTACGCCCCGGAGCGGTCGGCAAGCGGACTTCCAGGTCTGGGACGTCACCGACCCGGCACATCCGCAGCAGTGGCTCGTCGAGATGGGCGGGACGAGCGACACGGTCCACGTCCAACTTGAGGACGCGTCGCGGCAGCTCGACGGCGTCACCTACGCCTGGAAAGTGCGTGTCCTCGACGGCGCGGACGCGTCACCGTGGAGCGACACCTGCCACTTCACCATCGACCGCAGCGGAGGCCCGGCGCCAACTGTCACCTCCGCCGACTACCCCGCCAGCGGCAGCGGCAGTCCCGGTGGCGCGATCGGTGTCCCCGGGGCGTTCACGCTGACCTCGGCCTCGGCCGACACCGTCAGCTATCTCTACACGTTCTATTCGGCCGAGCTGCCCGACGAGTACCAGGAAGCCACAGTGGACGCCACCGGGCTCGGTGGACCGGCCGTCGTCACTGTCACACCGAAGGCGGCCTCCCACCATTCACTCACGGTCTACGCCATCGACCGTGCGGGAAACAGGTCCGAGCGGGCGGTCCACACGTTCTACGTCAGGGAGACCCGACCGGAGGTCTTCTCCGCCGCGTATCCGGAGTCGACGCCGAACCCGAACTACAACGTCGGCGTGCCGGGCGCGTTCGATTTCCGGGCCACCCTTGCCGGCACGGTGTCCTTCGCGTGGCGGATCGACGAGGGCGGGCCGTCCGGCACCGTGTCGGCCGATGCCAGCGGAAAGGCGACGGCGATGATCGCCCCGACCCGTGGCGGCCCGCAGACCCTGCACGTCCACAGCGTCACCCGTGACGGCACCGCGCACGCCCCGCGCGCCTACTCCTTCACCGTCGACAACGCCCCGGTCCTCACCGGCGACACGCGTGGGGAGGTGACCATCGGTTCCTCGCTCACCATCCACCTCACTCCGCGCGCGCCGCAGGTCGTGGAGTACCTGTACTGGCCGGAGTACTCGGGCCTGGACGAGCGGCCGGTCGTGAAGACCACAGTGCCGGCCCGCCCGGACGGCAGCGCCGACCTCGTCTGGACCGCCACCGAGACCCGCGTCGACGGCCTGCGGATCCAGAGTCGGAGCGCGGACGGCACCCTGTCCACCCCGCGCTGGCTGAACGTCTCGGTCGACGGCGCGAGGCCGACGGTGACCCGTACCGGCGACACGGCGGCCGGCACCTCGTCCACCTTCACCGCACGCAGCTCGATGACCGACATCGTCGAGTACGTGGCGACGCTGAACAGCGACGACAACACGAAGAAGGTGCTCCGTCCGTCCGCCAACGGCGCTGTCACCTTCAGCTTCACCACGATGGCGATCGGCCACAACCACGTGAGCGTCATCGCCCGTAACGCCGCCGGGGTGCAGACGGAGGAGGGCGCCGCGGTCTGGACGACGACGGACGAGCCGCAGGTCAGCTCGGCCGACTTCCCGGTAAACGGCAGCGGCCGACTGGCCACCGGCACGTTCACCTTCAGCTCGTACCTGCCCGACACCGTCGGCTACCAGTACTCGGTGAACGGTGCGCCGTACGTGAAGGTCCCCGCCCGTGCCGACGGTACCGCGCAGGTGACCTGGACGCCGACGGCCGAGGGCGCCCACAGCCTGAAGGTTCGCCGGGTCAGGACCGAGGGCTTCCCTTCGGCGATCACCGACTACCGCTTCGCGGTCACCGCCGGTGTCACCACCGTCACCTCGGTCACTCCGGGCACCGTGCCGGCGGGTGACCTCCGCACGATCACTGTCCACGGCACCCGACTGCATCCGGACGACAGGGTCGAGGTGACCCCGGTGGACAGGCTGCCGAGGCGGGCCTGGGTGAAGACGGTCTCGGCGGACCGCAGGACGCTCACCGCCGAGGTGGATCTCCACCTGGTACCGGAGGGTACGGCCACCCTGACCCTGCACCCGTACGGGATGCTCAAGCCGCTGGTTCTGGACAACGCGTTCACGATCGGCCCACCCCCACCGCTGCAAGTGGTTCGGCCACCCACCATCAGCGGCACGGTGGAGGTCGGCGCCACCGTCACGGCGGACCCGGGCGAGTGGTCGCCCAGCGCGGACAGCCACTCGTACCAGTGGTCGGCGAACGGCGTCGAGATCTGGCGGGCGAATACCCCTACGTACACCATCCCCCTGGCGCTGCTCGGGCAGCGGCTGACGGTCACTGTCTACGCCGGCCGGGACCGTCACACCACGACCACGGTCACCTCGGCTGCCGTCGTCGTCGACAGGGGCAAGCGGCCCCCGCGTCGAACGGTGATCCGCCCGGACACGCCCTGGTCGACTCCGCGCCAACCACAGACCTGACCATCCGGCTGACGCCACCGCGCTGATCGGCCGCCGGAAACAGCCTGCTCGGCAACCTGCCAACCACGGCTCGGGCCCACCTGCAACAGCTCCACATGGGACTCTCGTGTCAGCAGGTGGCGCTCGATGCCTGCGATCCACAATGGGGGAGACACCAGTGCGGACACCTTTGCTCGCTCGTCGCCGAACAACGACTGTCGTCGCGGCATCTGCGCTCAGCTGCACGCTCGTGGTCGGGCTCGCGGCCACGCCGGCCGCCGCGGCCCTGACGGCGCCGACCGACCTCATGACCGCGGGCCAGCCCTGCGCCACCGACGCGCCGGGGCCGTACCTGAGCCCGGACAGGCTCAACGACGCCCGTGCCGTGGTGCTGAAGGGCGCCTTCACCGGCGCCGACGAGGGTGCCGAGCTGCAGGCCGACTTCCAGGTCTGGGACATCACCGACCCGGGGCACCCGCAGCAGTGGCTCACCGGGGTGGGCGAGCGGAACAACGAGGTCTACATCCAGCTCGAGGACGACTCGCGGCAGCTCGACGGCGTCACGTACGCCTGGCGGGTCCGCGTCCTCGACGGGGACACGGCGACACCGTGGAGCGGCACCTGCCACTTCACCCTCGACCGCACCGGCGGCCCGGCGCCAACCGTCGACTCGCCGGAGTACCCCTCCGGAGGGTGGGACAGGCCGGGCGGCGCGATCGGTGTTCCCGGCGTCTTCACGCTGACCTCGGCGAGCCCGGACACCGTCAGCTACCGCTACCAGTTCTACGCGAGCGAGATGAGCGAGCAGGCGCCGGCCGGCACCGTGGCCGCGAACGGGCTCGGCGGTCCGGCCACCGTCGAGTGGACGCCCCAGTCGGCGGGTTACCACTCGGTGGAGGTCTACGCCATCGACCGGGCTGGAAACTACTCCGAGCGAAACATCTACGAGTACGTCGTCCGGGAGACCCGCCCGTCGATCTTCTCTGCCGCGTACCCGGACTGGGGCACGAACCTGGACTACAACGTCGGCGTGCCCGGCGCGTTCGAGCTGCGCTCCAACGTCGCCGACACGGCGTCGTTCGCCTGGCGGATCGACGGGGGCGGCCCGTCGGGGACGGTGCCGGCGGCGTCCGACGGAACGGCGACGGCGATGATCGCCCCCACCCGCGCCGGCCGACAGACCCTCTACGTCCACAGCGTCACCCGCGACGGCACGGCACACGCCCCCCGCGCCTACGAGTTCCTCGTCGACAACGGCCCCAGACTCACCGGTGACGTCGACAGGGGTGTCACGATCGGCTCGTCGCTCAACTTCCACCTCGCCCCCCGGGCACCTCAGGTGCAGGCCTACGTCTACTGGGTGGAGTACCTGGGCCTGGAGCCCCGACCGATCGAGAAGATCACCATTCCGGCGCGGGCGGACGGCACCGCGGACTTCACCTGGACCGCCACCGAGACCAGCGTCAACGGTCTGCGGGTGCAGAGCCGCAGTGCGGACGGCACGCTGTCCGAGCCGCGCTGGAACCCCATCTCGGTCGACGGGGCGGAACCGACGGTGGTCCGCAGCGGAGGCACCGACCTGGGCACACCGGCCACCTTCACGGCCCGTACCCGGATGGCCGGCGTCACCGAGTACGTGACGACGCTGAACCGCGACGAGTCCACGAAGCAGGTCATCCGGCCGGCCGCCGACGGCAGCGCCACCTTCACCTACACGCCCACCAAGGCCGGCTACAACTACGTCACTGTCGTCGCCCGCAACGCCGCCGGCGTGCAGACCGAGGAGGGCGGCACCTACTGGACCGTGCTGGACGGACCCAGGATCACCTCGACCGACTTCCCGACGACCAGCAGCGGGCGGTTGGCCCCGGGCACCTTCACCTTCACGCCCCGCCTGGCGGGCACGACCGCGTACGAGTACACGGTCAACTTCGGCGCGTACACCAGGATCGCCGCGAAGGCCGACGGCACCGCGACGTTGACGTGGACCCCGCCGGAGGCCGGCTGGTACTACCTGACCGTTCGCAGCCTGACCGCCGGCGGCACCCGTTCCGCGAACACCCAGTACAACTTCCTGGTGGAGTCGGCGACGGTCAGCTCCGTGGCACCGGCCGTGGTGCCACCGGGAGCGGTCCGGACGATCACCGTCAGCGGCACCGGGTTGCACCCGAGGGACGGGGTCCAGGTGAACCCGGCCTCGGGAGACCCGCTGACGGCCACCGTCAAGACCGTCTCGTCGGACGGCACGTCCATGACCGTCGACGTGAACCTCGGCTCCGCGCCAGCCGGTCCGGCCAGCGTGACGCTGCGCCCGTACGGCGGCGGCGCGCCGGTGGTGCTGGCCGCCGCGTTCACGATCAACCCGCCGCTGGCGCTCCGCGCGACGAAGGCTCCGGCCATCACCGGGGCGGCGGTCGTCGGCGGAACACTCACCGCGCAGCCGGGCGAGTGGACGCCTTCCGCCACCTCCTACCGCTACCAGTGGTCCGCCGACGGAGTCCCGATCAAGGGCGCCACCAAGGCCACGCTCCGGGTCGACGAGGGGTTGCTCTGGAAGAGGCTCACCGTGACGGTGACGGCCATCCGTACGGGCTACGCCGATGCCTCCGCTGTCTCGGCCGCCACGACGAAGGTCGGCCGAGGCAGCGAGGAGCGTCCGCCGCCCCGACCGGTCGTGCGTCCGGGCACACCCTGGTCGGACACCCGCCGCCCGACCACCTGATCGGACGACCGGTGACCGGCCGCGCACGCCGACGGTGGGCGGCCGGTCACCGGGACGTCCGCGGTCCGGCGTGGTCGCGCGACCTGTCGTAACAGTCAGCCAGGGCACGGTGACCGAGGACACGGTGCACGGTGGGCTCGGACAGGGTGGAATCGGAGGCGTGAGCAGAACAGGCCCGGCGGCTGACGTGGCGGGGTCCGGTCTTCCGGCCCGCGACCCGGGCCCTTCCGGGGCCGGCACCGCCTCCTCGGCGGACGCGCCCGTCCGGGCGACGGCCGCCCACCGGCAGCGCTGGGCGGTCGAGACGATGACCGTCGCGCCGGACGACCAGGTGTTGGAGATCGGCTGCGGTCGGGGCGCCGCCGTCTCCCTGGTCGCCGACCGGCTCACCAGCGGACGGATCGTCGCCGTCGATCGCGCCGCGACCATGGTCCGGCTCGCCACCAGGCGCAACCTTCGCCACATCGGTGCCGGTCGAGCCGAGATCCGGTGTGCCGAGTTCGAGACGACCGACCTTCCCACCGCTCACTTCACCAGGATCTTCGCGGTGAACGTCAGCCTCTTCTGGTTGGGCGACGCGGCCCAACAGGTCGCACGCATCAGGAGCCTGCTGGCACCGGAGGGCCGGCTGTACGTGTTCGGTGAGCGGCCCACCGTCGCACACGCCACCGCGAACCTCACCGCCACCGAGCTCCTGCTGCGGACGCACGGGTTCACCACCACCAGGTTGAGCGCCACCCGTGGACAGGGACGGGTGCTCACCTGCGTCACCGGCACGCCGTAGACATGACGAGGGCGGGCCCGGCGTGCTGCCGGGCCCGCCCGTCTGGGTCAGGTTGGATCAGCGTTGCAGGGTCAACAGACCCGGCCGGTACGGCAGCAGCCCGTATTCGACGCCGTCGGAGCTGGGCGAGCGACCCTGGTAGAGCAGTTGCAGGTTGCACGCGTTGACGGTCATCGTCTGGTCCGCGTTGGTCCGCAGCAGCTCACCGTGGCTGATGTCGTTGGTCCAGGTGGCGCCGCTGTTGGCCTTGCCGGCGAACGGGTTGCTCTCACTGGTGGCCTGCGGCGTCCAGGTGCCACCCAGGCTGGTCGCCGTGAACGACCGGAAGTAGCGGCCCTGCGAACCGATCGCCTCGACGATCATGAGGTACTTGTTCAGGCCCTGGAGCTTGTAGACCTGAACGGCCTCGAACAGGTTGTTGGTGGTGTCGGTCATGATCGTGGTGTAGTTCGAGCCGAAGCTGCCCGGGAAGTTCCCGATCGGCATGCTGGCCCGGTAGATCCGGCCGTTGTCACCGGCGAAGAACAGGTACATGTTCTGGTCGTCACCGATCAACGCCTGGTCGATCGGGCCGGTGCCGGAGTTGGAGATGCTGCCGCTGAACAGCGTCTGCGGCGACGACCACCCGTTCGCGTTCGTCGGGTTGGTCGACGTCCGGTACGAGAACGCCGGGCCGCCCCACTGGTACGCCAGCACCCAGATGTTGCGCGGCGCGAAGTAGAACAGCGACGGCGCGACGGTGCCCTGGTTCATCGGGTTCTGCGTCGCCGACGCCATCTGCGAGTAGTTCGTGAACAGGCTGAAGTTCATCGAGCCCCACGAGCTGCCGAAGTCGTGCGTGGTGGCGTAGACGAGCTGCTGGCCGTTGTACGGCGCGACGGTGAAGTCCTTCAGCGAGACCCAGCCCGACCTCGGCTGCGCCAGCGCCCCGGTCGACGACCAGCGGTACGTCGACGGCAGGTCGCAGGTGCCGGTCGGCGGCGGGGTGGTGGTGGGCGGCGTGCTCCCGTCGACGCGGACGAGCTGCCACTGCTGGTTGGCGCCGTTCCAGTCGTCGTACTGCACGATGTTGCCACCGTCGGCGGTCGAGGCGCCCTGCACCTCCATCACCCGGTTGCTGTTCCGGTTGATCAGCCGAACGTAACCACCGTCCGAGTCCGCCAACCGGAACTGCTGGTTGGTGCCGTTGTTGTCGGACCACTGCACGATCGCCGCCCCGTTGGCGGTCGCACGCTGGTAGACGTCGAGCACCTTGCCGGACAGCCGCGACTTCAACCGGTAGTACCCACCACCGGAGTCGACGAACTGCCACTGCTGCTGGTTACCGTTGTTCCGGGTCCACTGCGTGATCCGGGCACCATCGTTGGTAGCCAGGTTGTACACGTCCAGCGCCTTGCCGCTGTTGCGGTTGACCAACACGTACCACGCGTTGGTGTCCACGGTCGCCGCTGCGGCGGGGGACGACACCACCACCGCGGCAGCGCCACCGACCATCAGGGCCGCCGCGCCGGCGGCGATGAGCCGGGGCAGCCACCAGCGCCGACGCACGGGCGGCGCAATCGATGGAGACCTATCTAGGGCAGACATGATCCTCCTCCAATGACCAAGAGCCGAACGGCCTGCCCGGGGCTGGGCCCACCGCGACGCGTGGCCGGGCCCAGGCGTCCCAGCGTTAGCGTTAACAAGACGCCTGTACAGCCCAGCGCACGCCTGAAACGAGATCGACGGAGCTGGCCTTGCCCGGAGAGCCAGCATGCCGTCGCCCTTAGGCATCGACTGTGAGCGATAACATGTCGTTCGTCAAGACGTAATGTGCTGGGAACATCGATGACTGCCACAGTGTCACCCCCGACGTGATCGCGTGGTGCCGAGCACCCGCAGGCCACCGCCCCGCTCGGCCAGCGGGTAACTCCCGGCGCCCTCGCTCGTTGATCACCGTGTGCGACAAGCCCTCGGCGTTGCGGGTCACGGCGTCGCCTCGGGATCGACACGACCCGACGTGGCAGCGTCAGCAGAGGGCGCGGCGGAGCCGGCGGGCCGATGACCGGCACGGACCCGGCCGGGCTGCGACGTAACCCCAGGTCGTCAAATCGGGCGACGCTCCTGGAACTGTTCTTCGACGTCTTCTACGTCGCCATGTTCGCGCAGCTCTCCATGCAGTTCGCCAAAGATCCCAGCGGGGGCGGGCTGGGACAGACCCTCATCCTGCTGCTGGCCGGCTGGTGGACCTGGTCGACGACGGTGAACGCCACCGAGTTCTACGACCCCCAGCTCCGGGTGGTCCAGGCGGTGGTCGCCGGCACGGTGTTCGGCGTGGCCCTGATGGCGGTCGCCGTACCGGCCGCCTACGGCGGGCGCGGGCTGCTCTTCGCCGGCGCGTACGTCGGCATCCATCTGCTCCGGGGAATCCTGCTGATCGTCGCGCTACGCCCACGCCGTGCGCACGCCCGGGAGGAGCGCGTCCTCTTCTGGTTCGTCCTCTCCGGGACCCTGTGGCTCGCCGGCGGGTTCGCTGGCCCGGCGTGGCGCACCGGCCTGTGGGCCGGCGCGCTGGCTGTCGACTACCTGGCCGCCGGACTGCGCTACCCGACGCCTCGACGGGGCCGGCTACCCATCACACGGTTGAGCACGCACTTCGGCGAGCGCTACCAGCAGATCGCCATTCTCGCCCTCGGCGAGCTGGCGCTGATGTCCACGTTGATATTCAGCCGCGCGAGCTACACCCCGGCCCGTGCCGTCGCGTTCCTCACCGCAGTCGTCACGGCGCTGCTGTTCTGGCACATCTACGTGTTACAGAGCAACAAGCTGGTCGACCGGTCGGCGCACCTGCGTCCGCACGCCTCGATCTTGTTGGCCCCGTACGTCTACGCCTCCGTCATCACCGGCATCATCGCCACGTCCGGCGGTGTGGACCTCGTCCTCCACGACCCGCAGGGAACCACACCGGCGAGTTGGGTCGCTCTCCTCACCGTGGGACCGGTCCTGTACGTGCTCGGCCGGATGAGCTCGGAGTACGTGCTCCTCGGCCAACTCCCGCCCATCCGCGTAGCCTGGCTGGCGCTGCTGCTCGCCTCGACGCCGCTGCTGACCATGCTGGCCCCGTGGCTCGTCATGATCGTGAGCGCGGTCGTCCTGGTCGGCATCACGATCACCGACGTGCGGCGTCTCCGACGCGCCGCCCTCGCCTCTGATTAACCTGGGTCGGCCGCTCCGAACCGCCCTTCCGCGCGCCCCTTCGCCCGTACCGTCAAGGACAGGTCCGGCGCGACGGAGGGCGACCTCCGGTGACCGGCGCGACCGGGCACGGACGGAGGCGATGTTCGGTGTCAGGTCGGGCCGCGTCGACAGGCTCGGTGACGCTTTCGTCGCCGGCGGGCGCGCCAGGGTCATCTACTGCCCACCCGGGGTGTACTCCATCCGCAACGCCGGCACTACTCGGTGACCATCCGGGGCAACCTGATCCGGGACAGCGGTTCCGGCACCCAGACCCAGGGAATCTGGATCACCGACCGGGGCAGCTGTCTGAACTGCCGAGTGGTCGAGAACGACCTGGACGGCAACGACGAACCCGTCCGCACCGACACACCGGCGGTGGGCGGCCACTGGAGCGGCAACCACGGCAGGCCGTGAGACCGAGCCGGCTCACCGCCGCCTGCGGGCAGCGGCGGGAGGAGGGGAGAGCACACGGAGGCCGGAGGGCTGGACGAACAGTTCCCGCCGGGCCGCCGCCTCGCCCCGGGCGTCCAGCTCGTACCCCTCGATCCAGGCCCATCCGTCGTACGTGACGCGGTCCGTCAGAACGCGGATCAGGCGCAGGCGGAACGGCCGGCAGAACTGGACGCTCGCCGCTCGGGTGACGAGCAGGAGGTCACCACTGGCGAATGGGAGCACGCGCCACCGCCCGCCGCCAGGCCAGGATCCGCGCTCGGGCCACTGCGGCCCTCGGACACCAGCCGTCCGGATGGCAGCGGACACACCTCTGCACGCGGTGGTAGTCGACCACCGTCCAGGACAGCTCGACGACGAACGGAATCTTCACGAGCGCCTCCTAGCTGGGCAAAGGTCTGACCTGGAATATAGTCCAACTCGTACAGTATGTATAGCAGGTACTATAAGTTTCATACGTGTAGTCAGTACCCAACGCCCGGCCCGTATTGAGCGTCCATAAAGTGTCGATCATGGTTGACGAGATGAGCCCGGTAGCGCTCTACATCCAGGTCGCGGATCTCCTCACCAAGAAGATCGAGTCCGGGAAGCTCAAGCCTCGTCAGCCGCTGCCATCCGAGGCCCATCTCCAGCAGGAGTACGGCGTAGCTCGCGGCACGGTGCGAGCCGCCATCCGCCTACTGCGGGAGCGGGGTCTCGTGGTGACCCTCCCGGCCCGCGGCACGTTCGTCGCCGACAAGCCCTGACCTGAGCGGTGTCGCTTCCTGCCGGAGGCGTCGATCCTGGTGCGGGAACGACGGCTACCGTGCGGCTGCCGGTCGCTCAGGGCAGCTCGGCGTCGTGCACGAGCAGGGCGATCTGCACCCTGTTGTTCGATCCCAGCTTGTCCAACAGCCGCGAGACGTGCCCCTTCACCGTCGGCACGCCCATTCCCAGCCGGGCGGCGATCTCGGCGTTCGAGTGACCCTGGCCGACGAGCACCGCCACCTCCCGTTCCCGGTCGGTGAGGGCGGCCAGTTGTTCGCGGGCGCGGGCCCGGCGGCTGCCCGCTACCGGGTCCGCGACGTGGTCGATGAGCTGGCGGACCACCGAGGGGGACAGGATCGCCGCCCCCGCGGCGACGGTACGGACGGCGGCGAGGATCTCCAGGGGCGGCGTGTCCTTGAGCAGGAACCCGCACGCGCCACCGCGGAGGGCGTCCAGCACGTACTCGTCGGCGTTGAACGTGGTCAGCACAATGATCTCCGGTGCGCCCGGTCGGGACCGGATCTCGCGGGTGGCGGCCAGCCCGTCGACGCGGGGCATTCGGACGTCCATGAGGATCACGTCCGGCCAGTGCGCGTGGGCTACCGACACCGCCTGCGCGCCGTCGGCCGCCTCGGCGACCACCTCGATGTCGGGTGACCCACCGACGAGGATGCGCAACCCGGCCCGGACCAGCGGGTCGTCGTCCACGACGGCCAGCCGGATCGGCCGCCGACCGGGATGAGACCCGGCTGGGCGCGAATCGCCGGGCACGCCGTTCAGGTGGGCCACGGCAGCCAGGCCTCCAACCGGTACGTCCCATCCACAACGCCGTACGTCACCCGACCGCCGGCCAACGCCACCCGCTCGCCGATGCCGACCAGCCCTATCCCGCCGGGCCGCGCCGCCCGTCCGACCGTCGGCGGGGACGGGTTGACCACCACGATGCGCAGGCCGTCGCCCGGCCGGCCGACCAACCGGACCGTGGCACTCGCGTCGCCGCCGTGTCTGCGGGCGTTGGTGAGCGCCTCCTGCGTGATCCGGTACGCCGTCCGCCCCACCAACGTCGGCGGATCGTCCCCGGTCACCTCGTCGGCGAACTCGACCCGCATCCCCGCCGCACGCGCGCTGGCCACCAGGTCCGGCACGTCGGCCAGCCCGGGTTGCGGAGGTTCCGGCCGGGCCGCGACGCCGACCACGGCTCGCAGCTCCTCAAGGGCCTCGTGCGCGCTGGACCGGATCGCGCCGGCCGCGATGGTGATCTCGTCGGGGCGGGCGTCGGGACGGACCTCGAGCGCACCCGCGTGCAGACTGATCAACGACATCCGGTGTGCCAGCACGTCGTGCATCTCCCGGGCGATCCGGGCCCGTTCGGTCAGTCGCGCCTGATCGACGCGCAGGTGCTGCTCGGCCTCCAACCGCGCCGCGTGCGATCGCAGCGACTCGGTGAGCCGCCGGTACGCCTGCACGAACTGACCCCAGCCGATGACCGCGACGCCGGTCACGGCGCGGAGGACGACGTCCACCCAGACCGGGTACGGCGGATCGTTCTGAAGCAGGAAGTAGACCACGCCGGTGCCGACGTGCGCCGCGCCCAGGGCGAACAGCAGCCGGGCCCGGCGGCGGACCGCCGCGGTGAAGATCGCGACCAGAATCGGCCCGGTCGCGGTCACCGAGATCGCGCCGAACGGCAGCAGCGCGAGCAGCACGGCAACCGGCCAGCGTCGCCGGACCAGCAGCGGGACGGCGCAGAGCATGCCGATCAGCACGTCGACCGGCCACGGGATCGCCGCGCCGGGTGCGGTGCCGTCGCCGATCCGCAGCATGACGAGGCCGTACCCCAGGGCCACCGTCACCGCCACGGCGTCGGCCAGGCGGTGCCGCTGGGCCAACCGGTCGCCGGCCGGGTCGGGCACGAGCAGGGCGAACAGCGCGGCGGCCATGCCGGCAGCCTAGGGGGTACGGCCGGAGGCGCCAGCTACCAAAGTAGGGCATCCGCCAGGTCCTCCGGCTCGTGCGTGAGCCGCCACCCGTCGACGATCCTCATCCGGGTCGATCCCGCGAGGTGGAGGACCAGATGAGCGAACACGAGACGATCACCGGCGCGTTGCGGCGTGCTGCCGGGGCCCGGAACCGCCGCGTCCTACTCCTGGTGACGGTTGTGGTCGGGGTCGTCGCCGCCACGGCGCTCGTCGCCGGGCTCCCGCCGGCCGAACGCACCGTCGTCGCGTTCGCCGAGCCGGTGCACGCGTTCATCTCCGTACCGCTGCCCTTCATCGGGGTCATGCTGGCCCACGACCTCCGGAAGGCCCCCGGCGCGCCGGTGCTGCCCACGCTCGCCGCGGCGACGCTGATCGCGGTGGCCGCCGGGGTGGCCGGTGACGCGATTCTCGGCGTCGCGCTGGCCGCCTCCGGGTCCACCGCGCCCGACCGGTGGACGTACGCCGGCCCCATCGCCCTCACCGGCGTGCTGGTGCAACTGCTCGCGCAGCTCGTCGGCACCGGCCTGGGGCTGCTCATCGCCCGACCACTGTGGGCCTGCCTGGCCACCGTCGTGCTGCCGCTCGGGGCGTACGCGCTGCTCACCCCGCTCGGTGCGGTCCGGGACGCGCTCACCCCGTACGGCGCTCTACAGCAAGTCCTCACCGAGGCTCCCACGGGCACGGGATGGGTGCGCTGGGCGACCGCGGCGGTGGTGTGGGGCGTGGCGCTCAACGTGGTCGGCGCTGTGGTGCGGTGCCGGACCGACCGCACTTCGGCGCGGACGGGACTCTGAGGCTGTGTACCGACAGGTGTCTGCCTGGGGCAGGCACGGCCGATCATGCTGGCGCTGGCAGGGCGTGGACGCTGGCCTGGCCGCGCGCCGAAACCCATCCGTGCACCCCCGGGAAGACGGGCGAAATAGACAGTATTCCATAACCACGACGCGGGGGCGGGCGACGTTACGCGCAGCGCAACTGAAACCGTGCCGGTCTTAGCGAGTGGCGAGCCAGGTATCCTCGACTGTGTAGTCGAAAGCCTTCTCGCCGCAGGCTCCGGAGGAAGACGGGGAAGGCGTCTCGCCAGTCGCGGTGCCGCACAGTTTCAACGATCCATTCGACGAGGCCTGGCAGGGCCGCCACGTAGTCGACCACTGGCCGGCTCTCGGCCGACGACGGGAAACCCGCTGACGCGATCCGGCTCTTCTGCGAGGCGGAGGCATTCTCCGACGATTACCTGACGGGCCACGGATACTTCCACCAGCGCATCGCCGAGGTGCTTGTCGACTACGGTTCCCTGCGAGAGGCGGAGTACCACCTCAAGGCAGCGGAACGCACGTTCGCGACTGTAGGACAGACGAGCAGCGGTCTACACGTACTGAACGGTACGTGGGCACGCTGGTTTGTCCGCAGCGGTGACCTCCGATCAGCGGTCGACACCCTACGGGCGGCCGTGCGGCAGAGTCGGCGACACGGCACGCCGCGCGTTGAGCTCGTCCTGCTGGCCGAGATGCTTCGGATACAGCTCAAACGGCGTCGGATCGACGCGGCGTCACTGATCCTGGCCCGCGCGGGCGTCGTCTATCTACGCTCGGAGTCGATACGCGGCCCGACACAATTCGCCCGGCAGGCGGTGACGGTGTTCCGGCGTGCCGTCCGGATGCTGCGGACGCCTCGGACCGTCGGCACCGGTGGTCGGGAAGGCCGCCCCGTGCCTATCGGGTGCACCTGCGGCGCCGACCACGATCCGTCAAGGTCATATGACTGAAAGAAGAAGGCCGTGACCCTCTTCTTGCAGGTCACGGCCTTGATCTTGTGGTGCGCCCGAAGGGACTCGAACCCCTAACCTTCTGATCCGTAGTCAGATGCTCTATCCATTGAGCTACGGGCGCTCGTGCTCAGCCAGCATACACACCCGGCTTTCGCGCGGAGACTCCGGGATTCGAACCCGGGAGGGGCTTTAAGACCCCAACCGCATTAGCAGTGCGGCGCCATAGACCAGACTAGGCGAAGTCTCCCTGGTGATCCTCAGACCACCGCGCCCGAGGATACAGGTCACCACCCACCGGGAGCAAAACGACTTCCGGGGTACGTCGACCGGGTCCGCCCACCCTCCGTGTCGTCACGCTGTGCCGGGGCGTGATCGGGACTACGCTCCATCGATATGCAGGAGCAGCCGCCCAGCGAGTCGCCCCGTCGAGAGCCTGCTGAGAGGGCGCGGCGACGCTCCCCACGGGCCACCTTCACGCCCCCGACGACCGCCGAGCAGGCCCCGACCGCCGAGCAGGCCACGACCGCCGGGCCGTCGCCGACCGACGGCGAGCAGCCGACGGGGAAGGCCACCCCGCGCCCCCGACGGGCCAAGGCTGCTCCCCCGGTGCTCTTCCAGCCACCCGACCCGGACCGACCCCTGCCCCGGCAGCCCAAACGCACCCGGGCCGCCGCGCCCAGCGACCCGAGCAGCGAGCAGCCCGCGCCGCCTGCCGGCGGAGCCAGCCGCGAGCCGGACGAGCCCAACGAGCAGCCCGAGCAGCCGGCCAACGTCGCCAGCCCGGAACCGCCGCAGCCGCAGACCAGCAAGACGAGCCCAGAGCCAGCCGAGCCGCCGGCCGCCGACACCGGCCAGGAGCCGCCGGGCGCCAACGCGGGCCAGGAGCGACCGGAACCGACTGCAGAGGCCGAACCGGCGACCCGCACGCCGAAGGCCCGAGCCACCCGCGCACGGAAAACCGCCGCCAAGAAGGCGGTCGAGGTGACGCCGACCACACCGAAGCCGAGCAAGCGCGCCGCGAGCCCCACCAAGCGGGCGACCGCCCCCCGCACGAGCACCACCGCACCGCAGACCACACCCGAGCCGCCGACCGCCCCGCGCACGAGCGCCACCGCACCGCAGACCACACCCGAGCCGCCGACGGTGGTGATCGCCGGCTCGGGGCGTACCAGGGAATCGGACCTGCTGTCGACGGCCGCGCGGGTGCTCGACCACCCCGGCTTCGCGCCGGAGTTGTTGGCTCTTGCCGCGGTGCGCGCGCTCGGGCCCGGCGCGGCCGAGTGGGCGGCGCGGCTGCGCAGCCGGTACCCGGACGCCTCGGCGGACGGGTTGGCTCGGTTGGCGACCCGGCGGTTCGTCCGCGCGGCGGGCGCTGGCGGGGTTACCGCGGCGTTGGCGGGGCTCTTCGCTCCGCTGGCCGAGCTGACCTCGGTGCTGTGGACGCACGCGAGCCTGGTGCTGCACCTGGCCGCCGCGTACGGGAAGGACCCGACGCATCCCGACCGGGCCGTGGAACTGCTGGTGCTGACCCAGGTGCATCCGGACGCCGCGAGCGCGAGGGCCGCCCTGGCCGCCGCGCAGGCGGCGAGCGAGCCGGCCGAGCAGGGCTGGCCCAGGGCCGCGGAGGCGGCCTGGCGGCTGGCTGCGCCGCTCACGGCGCAGGCGGGCGGTTGGATGGCGTTGCGGCTGGCAGCCCGGCTGCTGCCGGGCGCGGCGGTGCTCGCCGCGGCGCTGGGTGACGCGGCGGCGGCCGACCGGCTCGCGGCCCGGGCGGCGGCCGCCTACCGGCCGGGCCGGGGCTGAGCCGTCAGAGCCACCGGCCGGCAGTGCGCCGTCAGAGCCACCGGCCGGGGCTGAGCCGTCAGAGCCACCGGCCGGCGGTGCGCCGTCAGAGCCAGTCGAACCACTCGCGGGGCAGCAGCGCGTAGCCGACGAAGGCGAACACGTCGAGCAGTGTGTGCGCGATGACCAGCGGCAGGACCCGCTTGGTGCGCAGGTAGAAGAGGCTGAACACGACGCCCATCACCGCGTTGCCGACGAACGCGCCGAAGCCCTGGTAGAGGTGGTAGGAGCCGCGCAGCAGCGCGCTCGCCGCGATGATCGCCGCCAGCCGCCAGTGCAGCTGGCGCAGTCGGGTGACCAGGTAACCGACCACGATCACCTCCTCCAGCACCGCGTTCTGCACGGCCGCGAGGATCAGCACCGGGACGGTCCACCAGAGGTCCGGCAGCGCGGCCGGCACCAGCGTGGCGTTGAGGCCGAGCTGGGCCGCCACCCAGAACAGCGCCAACCCGGGCAGGCCGATCAGCGCCGCCAGGCCGGCCCCCCGGGCCAGGTCCTGGCCGGGCCGCCGGGCGTCCAGGCCGAGGGTCCGCGCCGGGTCGCCGGGGTCACGAGCCAGCAGGTGTACGGCGAGCAGCACCGGCAGCAGCGCGAACACGATGCCGAGCAGTTGGTAGGTGAGGTCCAGCCAGGGTCGGGCCGACGCCGAGGTGTTCAGCGAGGCGGTCTGCTTGGAGAGCGGACCGTCGGCGGTCAGCTTCGCGATGATCGACACCACCGCGTAGACCGCTGACTGGCCGAGCGAGAGGCCGAGGACCAGCAACGTCTCGGTGCCCAACAGTCGGCGGGACACCGGGCGGGTCAGCTCAACTGTCACCGCACCACTGTGCCCGACCGGCGGCGCCGGTGACACGGCCGACCGGCCAGCATGAGCCGATCGCACATTCTGTGCGACCGGTCGACACTCTCCGTGGAGATTCTAACGGGGCCCGATCCGCTGCCGTCTGGAGAAGGAGCGCCCGTGGACAACCTCGCGCGGTTGCTGAAGGAGAGCTGGACCCTGGTCGAGGACGACCGGGTCCGGCTGACCGAGCACTTCTACGCTCGGCTGTTCCTGCTCGACCCCGCCCTGCGGACCCTCTTCCCCGTGCAGATGACCGGCCAGGGTGATCGCCTGCTGGAGGCGATCATCACCGCAATCCACACCGTTGACGACCCGGAGAGCTTCGACGAGTTCCTCCGGGCGCTGGGCCGCGACCACCGCAAGTACCACGTCGACGAGCGGCACTACACGACGATGGGCGTCGCCCTGCTGGACGCGCTGCGCAGCACCGCCGGCGACGGCTGGAACCTCGAGTACGACCAGGCGTGGCGCGAGGCGTACGCGGCGATCGCCGCCCTGATGATGGCGGGCGCGGCCGCTGACGACGACCCGCCGTTCTGGCACGCCGAGGTGCTGACCCACGAGCGCCACGGACCGGACACCGCCGTGCTGACCTGCCGGGCGTTGCAGCATCCGCTGCGCTGGAAGGCGGGGCAGTACGTGAGCCTGGAGGTGCCGCGACACCACCCCCGGGTGTGGCGCAACTACTCGGTGGCGAACGCCCCGAACGACGACAACGTGCTGGAGTTCCACGTCCGGTCGCCGGGGGCGGGCTGGGTGTCCGGCGCGCTGGTGCGCCGGGTGCGACCGGGTGACCTGCTCCGCCTGGCGGCCCCGATGGGCTCGATGACCCTGGACCGCGCCTCGGAACGGGACATCCTCTGCGTGGCCGGCGGTGTCGGCCTGGCCCCGATCAAGGCGCTGGTGGAGGAGCTGGCCAGCTACAACCGCACCCGGTGGGTGCACGTCTTCTACGGCGCCCGGCAGGCGGCGGACCTGTACGGGCTGGCCGCGTTGCAGGAGTTGGTGGCCGTACACCAGTGGTTGTCGGTCACGGCGGCGTGCAGCGAGGACCCGGACTTCGACGGCGAGCAGGGCGACATCCCCGAGGTGGTGGCCCGGTACGGTCCGTGGACCACGCACGACTGCTATGTCTCCGGGGCCGCCCGGATGGTCCGGTCCACCCTGCGGGTGCTCGCCGCGGACGGGGTGCCGCCGCCGCAGATCCGCTACGACACCTTCGGTGACCTCTAGACGTTCCTCCCCCCACACCGGGGCGCGTGCCCCTGCCCCCTGGGGCACGCGCCCCGGTCCCCAACGGTCAGTAGCGCCACGGATGCCCGGTCTCGCGGTATTCCTCGACCGGCACCAACGGCACCCCGGGCGCCATCCGGTCGACGTAGAGCCGGCCCTCCAGGTGGTCGATCTCGTGGGCGACCAGTCGCGCCATGCCGAACTCGAACGACGTGATGATCCGGCTGCCGTCCCACTGGGCGTGCTCCACGTCCAGCCGCAGCGGCCGGGGCACCAGACCCCTGTGGTCGAAGAAGGAGAGGCAGCCCTCGTACTGCTCGTCACTGTCCTGAGCGGCGTCGACCACCCGGGGATTGAGCAGCACGACCGGCTCCGCCGACCGGTCCGGGGGCCGCACCACCGCCACCGCCCGACCGACGCCGAACTGCGGGGCGGCGACACCCACCCCCTTGCTGAACGGGTGCAGCTCGTCCAGCCGGGCCAGAGCGGTCACGAGCCGGTCGACCAGGTCCCGGGCGAGTTGCTCCTCGCCGGGCAGGTCGAACGGGCGGGCGCGTTGCCGGAGCAGGTCGGCTCCGCGCTGCACGATGCCGAGGCCGCGCATCCGGTCGCTGGGCCGGACCCGGGGGCCACCGGGGCCGCTGTCCGGTTCGGTGTCCGGTCGAGCCCGGAAGCGCCACTGCAACCGGTAGCGGGCGTTCAGCGGCGGGTCGTCGGTATGCCAGTCGTAGATCGCCCGGTCACCCTCGTCGTGTCGCTGCGGCGCCGTCCGCAACGGGCCCTCCTCCGCCGAGAGCGAGGTCTCCACGCCCCAGACCTGCGGGTCGAGCGCCGCCGGCAGATCCAGCCGTACGGCGAGCTGCCTGGTAGGCAGCCGGACCGCGCGTTGGAACCAGGGGCCCCACTTCTCCTGCCCGACGCAGTAGGCGTACTCGATGGTGGCCCGGTCGCCCGGGTAGAGCGGGAAGCGTCGTTCCCCGTTCTCGAAGAGCAGCCAGATTTCCTTGAACGCGTCCCGGTCGTGTTTGGCCCGCCAGTGCATCGGCTCCGGGTCGCCGCTGCCGTCGTCCCGGTGGGCCTGTAGTTGCAGCTCGGCGAACGTGAGCGGGTGCTCCCGGTGGTGCCGGTTGGACCGGCCCGGGTCGTTCGGGTAGCGGTCGACGGCGACCCGGACCAGGTAGCGGGTCACCGGTTCGGTGCCGGCGTTGTACAACTGACGGTGGATGACGCACCGGTAGCCGTCGTCGGTGTGGGTGAGGGTGGCCAACTCCCGTTCCACCACGAGCCCGGTGCCGGGTGGCAGCCACTGGCCGGGCGGACTGGACTCTCGGTTCGGCTGGCCCACCCGGGCGTGCCGCAGGTCGTCGTACTCCCGGAAGCGCTGCCAGATCGCGCCGCTGGCCTCCAGGACGGCCTCCGCGCGACGGGCGAAGTCCTCGGTTGGGCGGTGCCGGCGCCCCTCGACGTGGCTCACGTAGGACGGGTCGAACCCCATCAGGACGGCCAGTTGTTTCTTGGACAGCCCGCGCCCGGTCCGTTGGCGGGCGAGTTCGGCCGCGAAGGAGTCGGCAGCCCGTTCGAGGGGTGAGGTCGTCATCGGCTTCCTCGTGGCCGGGGCTATAAGTTTCACGTTCCGTACGTGAACGCACACGCATCTGGCATTTTCCCGACACACCGCTTGACAGTTGTCGATGAATACCGGCCGTGAGGGCAGTTGGCCATGGCAACCCCACCGGGGTGGATGGAGCGGCGCTCCTGCGGCCGAACGACTGACCCGCGTTTACGGGGCCCCGGATCGCGGTACGCGGTCCGGGGCCTTCCCGGTGCCTGTCGCTCGAATTACAGACGCTCGCGCATGTCGGCAGGATTGGTTAGGCTAGCCTTAGCTCAGGACGGCAGCTGGCCGTCCGCCGGGGCCCACTCCTCGGCCACGCGGACGGGGGATCTCAGGTGACTGTGGTGATGCCGAGGCGGGAGGTGACCGCCACTCCGTTCGCCCCCGTCACCGCCGCCCTGCGGGCCATGTTCGGCACCGACGACCTGCCCGGACTCGCCCGGGGCCTGCTGGTCGACGACGAGTTCGGCTGGGCCCCCGCCAGCACCCTGATCGACGGCACCCGGCTGCCGGAGCTGCTGCGCAACGCCGCCGTCCGCTGGGGCGGCACCCCGCACGCCTGTGCGGCGCTGGCCTGGAAGTCGTACAGCTACTGGACGGCGCTGCCGGTCGTGCTCGGCTGGGCCTCCGCGCGGCGGGTGCCGCTCGCCGGCCCGGACGACGTGCTGATCCACTTCGAGGACCACCGGCAGCTGCTGACCCTGGGCCTGCGCTCCGGCACCGCCGTGGCGGTGCTGCCGAACGACCCGCTCGCGCTCGCCGGCCTGCCGCAGGTGCGGGTCGTGGCCGACGAGGCGGAGCTGCTGGCCGCGTTGCGCGCGTCACTGCTCGATGCCCACCTGTCGCCGCTCATCGCGGCCATCCAGTCCGAGGTCCGGGTGGGCGCCCGGACGCTGCTCGGCTCGGTCGCCTCCGGCATCGCGCACGGCCTGCTGCGGGCGGCCGACAACCTGCCCGGCCCGACCACGCAGAACATCGAGACGCTGCTCGGCGCGCTCGACCTGGCCGACCTGATCGAGCTGGTGCCCGGCGCGAACGGCGAGCCGACGGTGCAGCGGCGCACCTGCTGCCTCGCCTTCACCCTGCCCCGACCGAAGGTCTGCCAGGGCTGCTGCGTCCGGTAGGACCGGCGCGTCCGCCCGACGAGCAGACACCCCCCGGTTCGCTCTGGTCGCACCGCTTGCACCGGGGAGCCGATGTGTCCGAGAGCGGTATACCTCAGAGTCATAACTATGCCTGTGAGGTATAAGGCTCACCACTGCATCCGCCCCGCCGGACGTGACCGACGGTAACCGCCGCCAGCAACCCACCCACACGCTCAGTCGGTGAGCGACCGGACGTCCCACACCCACACCCCACCGGTGAAGATCGGTTGGATGCCGGTCAGCTCAGTCATTCCCCGGCGCAGCGCGGTCTCGTGCTCGTGCGGCCCGAGGATGACCACGCCGGCCCGCCAGAAGCGCAGGTCGTCGATCGCGTTCACCCGACTTTGCGGAGTGATCGGCGGCACCGCCCCGGTGCGGCGGATGGTGTTGAAGAAGCTGCTGGTGGGCCGGGGCGGGGCACCGAACAGGGCGACCCGGGGCGGATCGGCGGTCGGGCGGGTGTCCGGGCCGAGGAAGTAGCCCCGGGCCAGTGGCAGGTCCAGCCGGGTCGCCGCGGACCAGCGCAGCGGCTCCGCGTAGTTGGTGTCCGGCAGCGGGAGGGTCACCACACTGCGCCCACCGGCCACGTAGTGCCGCCAGGTCCCATCCGTCACGAAGGTGGGGATGGGATCGAGCATCGCCACCGGCAGCGGCGTGGGGACGATCGGCAGCAGGGCCATGGTGAGCACCGTCGCGGTGCCGAAGCGGATCTGCCCCCGGGCGCCCGGGTACGCGGCGGCCAGCTCGCGGGCGCGTTCGGCGCCGTAGGCGAGCAGCAGCCCGATGATCGGGGTGATCGCCAACGCCCACCGGGTCGGCACCACCGAGTGCAGGATCGGCAGGTTCTCCAGGGCCGCCCAGGGGCCGGGCACGCCCGTGCCCCGATTCTCGAAACGCACCTCGCGGCCCAGTGAGAGCACCGCGAAGAGCAACCCGAGCCCGGCCAGCGCGAGCACCACCACCGAGCGGCGCAACCACCACACCAGGGCGATGACCAGCACCAGGAGGGCCCAGCCGAAGAAGCTGTTCTCCTCGGTCGGGTTCTTGGCCAGGCCGGCGGCGGTGCGATCGCTGCCGGCGAGGGACTCCCGGGCGTACGCGACGAACGAGGCCAGATCACTCGAGTAGCCCCGGATCAGCCGGGACAGCCCGGAGTACGCGTCCGGGCCGAAGAACTGCACGTACAGGGGATAGGCCAGCAGTAACCCGGCGGCGACGGCGGCCACGGCGAGGCCGGCGAGGAAGGGGCGGGTCCGCGACCGCAGGTCCGCGCGGCCGAGGGCGAGCACGCCGATGACCACGCCGAGCCCGATCGCCGTCATCAGCAGGATCTCGAGGTTGAGGAAGGCCTGCCAGACGATGACGAGGGCCAGCAGCAGGCCGTTGCGCAACCAACGACGGGGCTCACCGAGGCGCAGCGTGCGCCAGATGATCAACGGGACGACGAACTGGGACACGATGTTCGGGTGCCCGTTGGCGTGCGACACCATGGCCGGCGCGAACGCGCAGAAGCCGGCACCCAGCCACGCCGGCCCGCGGCTGCCGATCAGCACCCGGGAGAGCAGGAAATACCAGGCGGTGGCCGTGGCGATCATGCCGGCGGTGAGAAAGAGCAGGAACGATGCCCGTGGCCCGAGCAGCAGGGTGACGGGTGTCAGTGGCAGAGAAATGGATAATACGGACGTATTGGCCATCAGATTGACGCCCTCGGGGACGTTCATCTGATTGGAATGGAATGGATACGCAAAGTGCGTGACTACTCGCGCACCGTGGGCCATCATCCATTCAAACTGCGGCTGATCGGACGGGTTGTCCCGCACCTCGGTGCCGGGATTCAGCCAGAGCCGACCGGTCACCCAGAGGCCGAGCAGCACGAAGCTCGCCACGGCGGCCAGATCGATCCACCTACCCCTGCGGGAGGCGCGAGTGAACCCGGCAACCCCCTCCACGGACGGCGTGGCGGCCGGGTCACCGCTACCGCTGGGCAAGTCCGGTTCAGGAGTAGTCATGACAATTCGTAGGGTAGTCAGCATATGACACCGCCGTGACATGTTTCGGGGTACTGCCGTACTATGTGCCGGGTTCGCCGACCGCCGATGCCGAACCCAACCCCCAACCCCCGACCACAATTCGGCCACCCCGATGCCCCGATTCTTCTGCCGCACCAGCGGATGATTCACTCGGTCGGTCCAGGCACGGGTCGAGTCATATCGTGAGGAATCGACGCATGGCAGAAATCACTGGGGATCAGCGCGTGCAGTCCGAGGTGCTGGAAGGCCTGGCGACTGCTGTCAACCATCGCCGCTGGTTCATCGAACTGGCCGTGCCGTATCTGGGCGACAACCCGATCGAGATCGGCAGCGGCCTCGGCGACTACGCGCTGGAGTGGTCCGAGCGGTTGCCCCGGTTCACCGCCACCGAGGCCGACCCGGACCGGCTGGTGCAGCTCAAGGAGCGCCTCGCGGACCGTCCGAACATCGACGTCCGGCAGATGCTGCTGCCGCACGACGACCAGGGCGACTACAGCGCCGCGGTCTCGTACAACGTCCTGGAGCACATCGAGGACCACGTCGGCGCGCTGAGCAGCATGCGCGACCTGGTGCGTCCCGGCGGCGCCGTGATCATCATCGTGCCGGCGTTCCAGTTCGCGATGGGCCCGGCCGACATCGCCACCGGCCACGTCCGCCGCTACACCAAGAAGACCCTCGCCGCCGCGATGACCGAGGCCGGCCTGACCGTCGAGAAGATCCACTACGCCAACGCGCTCGGGTTGATCGGCTACTTCATGGCCACCAAGGTCTTCCGGCTGATGCCGAAGGAGGGCCCCATGGTCAAGGTGTACGACACCGTCGTCCTACCCGCCACCAAGGCCGCCGAACAGCTCGTCCGCCCCCCGTTCGGCCAGTCCGTCTTCGCAGTAGCCCGAGTCCCCGCCTAACCCCACCCCCGCGATCCCCCCCACCCCCGCGATCTTGCACTTTTGGTTGCCGTTATGCCCTTTACGCCCGGCATGTCGGCACAGAAAGTGCAAGATCGCGGGAGAGGTGGGGTGGGGCGAGGGCGGGGTGGGGGTGGGGGTGGTTACTCCTTGATCTGGTAGGTCGGGCGGATCACCGCTCGGGCCAGGGTGTGGAACGTCAGGTTGAAGCCGACGTAGGCAGGACTGGCGTCCGGCGTCAGGTCCAGGCGCTCGACGTCCAGGGCGTGCACCGCGAAAACGTACCGGTGCGGGCGGTCCCCGGGCGGCGGAGCCGCCCCGCCGTACCCCTGATCGCCGTAGTCGTTGCGGACCGAGAAGGCCCCACCGAGGTCGGTGCCCGCAGCGCCGCCGGCGCCGGTGGGCAACTGCGTGACAGTGGCCGGCACGTTCACCAGCACCCAGTGCCAGAACCCGCTGCCGGTCGGCGCGTCGGGGTCGTAGCAGGTCACCGCGAAGCTCTTCGTCTCGGCGGGGAAATCCGACCAGGTCAGCTGCGGCGAGACGTTGTCGCCGCCGGTGCTGCCGTGCGCGTGCCGGGCATCCATCGGCTCGCCGTTCTGCACGTCGTCACTGGTCAGCGTGAACGCGGGCAGCGTCGGCAGCAGCTCGTACGGGTCCGGGGCGATCGGTCGTTCCAGGGTCATCGGGACGCGTCCTTCCGGTGTGCGGAAATACCAGCCTCTTCTTACCCCGCTGTGTCCGTTCCGACGACCGGCACCGTGGTTTTCCGGCGCTACGGTGGAGTTCGGGCGACGTTCCGCAGGGGGACATGGTGGCCGGCATCTGGCGGGATTTCCTGGTGGCCGTCCTCACCGCGTTCCGTCGCCGGGACGAGCGGGCCAGCGCCGAGGAGCGCCGACGGGCGGTCGAGCGGCTGGCCGAGGAGACGATTCGCGAGAACCGTCGAGCGGGGCGCTCCGGGGACAGCGGCGACTGATCAACTCCGCTTCAATGACGTCGGGGCATCCAGTCGGTTCGGATACCCCAACTTCCAGGAAGCCGAGTGGATCAGGGACGTAGGTGACGTGAACGAGTTCGAGGAGCAGGTGGATTCGGCGCGCTGGACCGCGGAGGACCGGGTCGAGGCAACACGCCGTGGTGACGCGTCATCGGTGGACCTGAGTGGGCTGATGCTGACGGCCCTGCCCGACTCGCTGGGGGAGCTGACCACCCTCACCGAGCTGAACCTGGCCGGCAACCGACTCGGCGCCCTACCGGAATGGCTGACCGGGTTCACCGGGCTCACCGAACTGAACCTGACCGCCAACCAGCTCACCGAGCTGCCGGACTGGGTGGGCAACCTCAGCACCCTCACCCGGCTCGACCTGGGCGGCAACCGGCTGGCGGCGCTGCCCGAGACACTGGGCGGGCTGACCGCCCTCACCGAGCTGTTCGTGTGGGGTAACCAGCTCGCGGCGCTACCGGAGTCCATCGGCGCGTTGACCGCGCTGACCGACCTGTTCGTCGGCGGCAACGAGCTCACCGCGCTACCGGACTCGCTGGGGAAACTCAGCTCCCTCACCCGGCTCGGCCTCTCCGGTAACCGATTCGCGGCGCTGCCCGAGTCGCTGCGCAACCTGACCGCTCTCACCTGGCTGGATCTGGCCGGTAACCGGCTCACCGCGTTGCCCGACTGGGTGGGTGACCTCACCGCTCTCACCCGGCTGGACCTGACCGGCAACCAGCTCTCGTCGCTGCCCGGGTCGCTGGGCAACCTCACCACCCTCAACCGGCTGTTGCTGACCGACAACCGGCTCACCGCGCTGCCCGAGTCGCTGGGCGACCTCACCCACCTCGACCGGCTGGACGTGGCCGGGAACCCGTTCACCGCGCCGCCGGCCTGGCTGGGCAGGCCCCGCCCCGGGACGCAGCCGACGAACGCGCCGCTGCGGGCCTGGCACGACGACACCAACACCGTCGTGAACGACGCCGCCGACCTCGACACCCTTTTTGATCGGGTACGGTCCGGCGGCGTCTCGCTCAGCACCGAGGACGACGAGCGGCGTCTCTTCGTCGACCTGGCCGGCGACCAGTCCGCGCTGGTGTGGGAGGACGAGGAAGACATCATGATCAGCTGGGGGCCGGTGCCATCGGGCGCCCCTGCCGGTCAAACCGCGGCCGACGCCGAGTACGCGTACGACGACCCGTGGTTCACCGAGTCGGAGGACGACGAAGCGCCGCTTCCCATCACCGTGGAGCAGGCCCGGCAGGCGGCGCACGAGTTCCTGCGCACCGGCCGGCGCCCCACCTGTGTCCAGTGGGTCGAGAAGCCGTAGGCGGTGCCCGGCGGCGGAGGGTGTGGGATTCGAACCCACGAAGACATCGCTGCCTTACCGGTTTTCAAGACCAGCGCCATCGGCCACTAGGCGAACCCTCCCGGACCGCCGCCCGTGGGCGTACGGCCACGGACAGTCTGCCATGGCTCACTCCGGGCGGCCCGCCGTCCCTCCCCGAATCGCGTCGGCCTGACCGCCCGGCGGGTCCACTGTGTCCCGGCCGGTGCGGCTGCGGCCCTCCGTGATCGTGGGTAAGACTGGGCCCATGCGAGCCATCACCATCCCGCAGCCCGGTGGACCCGACGCGCTGGTCTGGGCCGAGGTGCCCGACCCCGAGCCGGGCCCGGACGAGGTGATCGTGGACGTGCGGGCCACCGCTGTGAACCGTGCTGACCTGCTGCAACGGCAGGGGCACTATCCGCCACCGCCGGGCGCCTCGGCGTACCCCGGGTTGGAGTGCTCCGGGGTGATCACGGTGGTCGGCGCGGACGTCGCCGGGTGGGCAGTGGGGCAGCAGGTCTGCGCGCTGCTGGCCGGCGGCGGGTACGCGGAGCGGGTGGCGGTCCCGGCCGGGCAGTTGCTGCCGGTGCCGGCCTGCGACCCGGTCGACGCGGCGGCCCTGCCCGAGGTGGCCTGTACGGTCTGGTCGAACCTGATCCAGGTGGCGCGGCTCCGCGCGGGCGAGCGGCTGCTGGTGCACGGCGGCGGCAGCGGGATCGGCACCTTCGCCGTCCAGTTCGCGGCGGCCCTCGGCGCGACGGTCCTGACCACCGCCCGTGCGGAGAAGCACGCCCGGTTGCGCGAGCTGGGCGCGGCGCACCCGATCGACTACCGGGAGCAGGACTTCGTCGAGGAGGTCCAGCGGGTCACCGACGGTCGCGGAGTCGATGTCATCCTCGACATCATGGGCGGCTCCTACCTCGGTCGCAACGTGGCCGCGCTGGCTACCGGCGGGCGGCTGGTGGTGATCGGGATGCAGGGTGGGCGCAGGGCCGAGTTGGATCTCGGCGCGCTGTTGACCAAGCGGGCGAGCGTCATGGCGACGTCGCTGCGCTCCCGACCGCTCGCGGAGAAGGCGGAGATCGTCCAGGGCGTACGGGACGAGGTCTGGCCTTTGGTCGAGGCCGGCAGGATCCGCCCGATCGTGGACCGGCGGCTGCCGATGACCGAGGCCGCCGAGGCGCACCGGCTGGTCGAGTCGAACGACCACTTCGGCAAGGTGCTGCTCACCCGCCCGCCGGACGCGGCGACGGCGGTCAGCTGAGCGCCGGTGGCGACAGCGCGGCGTCCTCCGCGGGTCGGGGCAGCACCAGACGGGCGCCCGGCCCCTCCCCGCCGAGCGCGTCTCCCGGGTTGTTGAGCGCGCAGCGCTGGAGGGAGAGGCAGCCGCAGCCGATGCAGCCGTCCAGGTCGTCGCGGAGCCGGGTGAGCAGCCGGATCTTCTCCTCCAGCCGACCCCGCCAGCTCGCGGAGAGCCGCGCCCAGTCCTGCGGACTGGGCGTGCGCGCGTCGGGAAGCGAGTCGAGGGCGGCCCGGATCTCGTCGAGCGAGATGCCGACCTGCTGGGAGATGCGGATGAAGGCGACCCGGCGCAGCTCGGCGCGGGCGTAGCGGCGTTGGTTGCCGCCGGTGCGGTCGGCGCGGATCAATCCGAGTCGCTCGTAGTAGCGCAGCGCCGACGGCGCCACCCCGGAGCGGACGGACAGCTCACCGATCGTCAGTGAATCCTGCATCACCAGGTCCTTGAGTTGAAGTGCGCTTTAACTCGCACAGTAGCGGCATGACGACCACACTGACCACCGACAGCGGTCCTCGGCTCCCCGGCCTGATCCGGCGGCTGACCGGCGACGAGAAGCACGCGCCGAGCGCCCACTCCACCCTCGACGTGCTCCAGGTCCTCTACGACCGGGTGTTGCGGATCAGTCCGGAGACCGTCGACGACCCGGAGCGGGACCGGTTCCTGCTCTCCAAGGGCCACGGGCCGGCCGCCTACTACGCGGTGCTCGCCGCGCACGGTTTCCTCCCGGAAGCCTGGCTCGACGACCTCGCCGGACCGGACAGCCGACTCGGCCACCACCCGGACCGACTGCTGGTGCCCGGGGTCGAGATCGGCTCCGGCTCGCTCGGCCACGGACTCGGCCTGGCCGTCGGGACCGCCCTCGGCCTGCGGGCCCAGGGCCTGGACAAACCCCGGGTGTACGTGTTGCTCGGCGACGCCGAACTGGACGAGGGCGCCAACCACGAGGCGATGGCGTACGCGGGAGCGACCGGCCTGGACACCCTCACCGCGATCGTCGTCGACAACTCGTCGGCGACGTACGGCTGGCCGGGCGGCATCGCCAGCCGCTTCACGGTGAACGGCTGGTCCGCCGAGACCGTCGACGGCCGGGACCACGAGGCTCTGCACCGGGCGCTCACCGGGCACCGACCGGCGCGACCGCACGTGGTGGTCGCCCGGATCGAGGGGAAGGGCTGACCGAGATGCGTACCACCTTCATCGACACCACCACAGCGCTTCTCGACGAGGACCCGCGTACCGCCCTCGTGCTGGCCGACATCTCGGCGAGCCAGTTCGCCCAGGCGGCGCACCGGCACCCGGACCGGGTGCTCAACGTCGGCATCCGGGAGCAACTGATGATCGGGGTCGCCGGCGGACTCGCCCTGACCGGCCTGCGCCCGATCGCGCACTCGTACGCGACGTTCCTCGTGGACCGGGCGTACGAGCAGATCAAGTTGGATCTGGACCACCAGGGCGTCGGCGCGGTCCTGGTCAGCGTCGGCGCGTCGTACGACGGGTCGGCGGAGGGCCGCACCCACCAGTCGCCGGGGGACGTGGCGCTCTTCGACTCGCTCGGCGACGGCTGGACGGTGCGGGCGCCCGGACACCCGGACGAGGTCCCCGCGCTGCTCCGCGACGCGGTGCGCACCGACGAGCCGGTCTACCTGCGGCTCACCGAGCAGCGGAACCGGGTGGCCCATCCGGACGCCGACCGGTTACTGGTGCTCCGGCGGGGTGGCACGAACGCGCCGCTGGTGGTGGCGGTCGGGCCGATGCTCGACCCCACGCTGGCGGCGACCGAGGGGATGGACGTGACGGTCGCGTACACCCACACCCCGAGGCCGTTCGACACCGCCGGTCTGCGGGCGCTCACCGGTACCGACGTGGTGCTCGTCGAGCCGTACCTGGCGGGAACGTCGAGCGCTGTCGTCAGCCGGGCGCTGGCGGACCGGCCGCACCGGCTGCTCGCGCTCGGGGTGGGTCAGACCGACCTGCGCCGGTACGGCTCCCCGGCCGACCACACCCGGTGGCACGGTCTGGACGCCGACGGTCTACGCCGGTCGATCGGCGCGTTCCTGGGGTCAGTTGGCGGCTGAGGCGGCGGGACGGCGGCGGGCGCGCTCGCGACCGAGGATCCAGATCGCCTCGACGCCGTCCTTCCAGGTGATCTTCTTGCCCTCTTCCCGGCCCCGCGCCCGGTAGCTGATCGGCACCTCGTACGGGCGGATGCGGCGGCGCAGCAGCTTGCCGGTCACCTCGGCCTCCATGCCGAACCCGCGGGACCGGACCTGGAGCGACCGGTACAGCTCCACCGGCATCAGCTTGAAGCAGGTCTCCAGGTCGCCGATGTACGAGTTGAACAGCACGTTGGCCGCCATCGTGACGCCCTTGTTGCCCATCACGTACCAGAAGCTGTAGGCGCTGTGGCTGCCGAAGGTGCGATTGCCGTAGACGACAGTGGCCCGCCCGTCGAGCACCGGGTCGAGCAGCTTGGGGATGTCCTGCGGGTCGTACTCGAGGTCGGCGTCGAGAATGACCATGTAGTCGCCCTCGGCGCTGTCGACGGCCGTCTTGATGGCGGCGCCCTTGCCGGCGTTGCGCTGGTGGGTGATGACCCGCAGTCGCGCGTCGTCGGCACGGCCGAGGATCTCACCGGTGCCGTCCCGGCTGCCGTCGTCGACGACGACCAGCTCGACCTCACACGGGTAGTCCACCGCGAGGGCCTGCTTCAGGGCATCCGCGATGCGTTCTTCCTCGTTGTAGACCGGCATGAGGATCGAGAGCTTCACGGGAATCTCCACGGTGGCGGCAACACGTCGGCCATAGCCTAACCTGGTTGGTTTGTCTGTCGGGTACCGCCACCACGGGGCAGCCGGCGCGGCGACCTCAGACAGATGGTGTTTACTTCCGCCATGTCGGCTGCCGGCCCCCTGCTCGTGGCGCTTCCCGTCGTCGCGGTGCTCCTACTCACCGTCGCGACGAGACCCCGTTCGGCTGACCCGGTGGCACCGCTGCGGCTCGCCGTGGTACGCGCCGTCCTACTCGGCGGGGCGTACGCGGTGCTCGTCGTCGAGGTGCTCGGCGCGGCGCGCGCGCTGACCCGGCCGGCCTTCGCCGTCGCCTGGCTGCTCCTCCTGGTCGCCGCCGGGACGGCCGCCGTGCTGCGG
Organism: Micromonospora sp. WMMD1120; assembly: GCF_029626235.1. Taxonomy (NCBI): domain Bacteria; kingdom Bacillati; phylum Actinomycetota; class Actinomycetes; order Micromonosporales; family Micromonosporaceae; genus Micromonospora; species Micromonospora sp. WMMD1120. The sequence goes on from NZ_JARUBO010000005.1 coordinate 1,796,591, forward strand.
CGGCGGTCGGCGCTGCCGGCGCGACCGTCGGCCACCGCACCCCGACCCGTGCCGGTCGGCGCCGCGCTCTCCGGCGGCGGCGGCCGGACCCCCGCCCCGGTCCTCGACGGCGGTCAGCCCGGCCCCGCGCCGACCCGGGCGGGCGCGCTCGCCGTGGCCCTCGACGCCTGGCGTACGGCGGGACGGGGCGAGCGGCTCCTCGCCGGCACCGTCGCCGGGCTGGTGCTGGTGGAGCTGCTCGTCGCGCTGCTGGCAGAGCCGAACAACTTCGACTCGCAGACGTACCACCTGCCGAAGGTGGAGCACTGGGTCGCCCAGGGTGACCTGGACTTCTGGCCGACCGCCATCCACCGGCAGGTGACCATCCCGCCCGGCGCCGAGTACCTGCTGCTGCACCTGCGCCTGTTCACCGGCGGGGACCACCTGCACAACCTGGTGCAGTGGGCGGCGGGGGTGGTGTGCCTGCTGGTGGCCGCCCGGATCACCGCGCAGCTCGGCGGCGGCCGGCGGGCCCAACTGCTCACCGCGTTCCTGCTGGCGACCACGCCGATGGTGGTGCTCCAGGCGACCAGCACGCAGACCGACCTGGTCTGCGCGGCGTGGGTGGGCTGCGCGGCGACCCTCGTGCTGGACGGGCTGCGTCGACCGACCGGGTGGGGCACCGTGCTCGGTCTCGGCGCGGCCACCGGTCTGACGGCGGTGACCAAGACCAGCGGCCTGATCGCTGTCGGCCCGCTGCTGGTGCTCTGGGGGGTGGCGCAGCTCCGGCTGGCGCTGACCGCGCGCCCCACGCCGGGCCGACCCACCGACGACGCTGACGAGGATCGGCGGTCGGGGCCGGTCGGCGGGCTGGCCCGGACGGTCGCCGGCTCGGTGCTGATCCTGCTGGTGGCGGCGGTGGTGGTCGGCCCGTTCCTGGCCCGGGTGACAGCCGATTTCGGGCATCCGCTGGGGCCGCCCCGGCTGCGCGAGTCCATCCCGATGGAACGGCACGACCCCGCCTCGATAGTGGTCAACGCGCTGCGGATCGGGCACACCGCGTTCGACACGCCGCTGGAACCGCTGCGCCGGGCGGGCGCGGAGGCGATCATCAGCGGCGCCGACGCGATCGGGGTCGACCCGCAGGACCGGGCGATCACCTTCGGCCGGGAACTGTTCCCCGAGCCCGCCTGGTATCCGGACGAGGACCGGGTGGCGTTCCCACTGACCGGCGCGCTGGCGGTGGTCGGCCTGGTGTTCGCGCTCGCCCGCCCCCGGCAGGTCGAGCCCGACCGGGCCGGGTCGCTGCGGGCGTACGCCGGTGTGGTGCTCGTCGCCGTGCTGCTGCACACCGCGATGATCAAGTGGCAGCCGTGGGGCAACCGCCTGCTGCTCTACGCGGTGGTGCTCGCCGTGCCACTGGCCGGACTCTGGCTGGACGCGTTGTTCCGCCGTCGAGCCGGCGACGCCGCTCGGGGACGCCGGTCGGTGGCCACCCTGACGGCCGTCGCCGTGCTGGCCGGCTCGGCGCTGGCCGGGGTGCTCGCGCTGTCGTACGGCTTCCCGCGTCGGCTGGTCGGCACCGGCTCGGTCTTCACCACAGCGGACTGGGACACCCGGTTCCTGCGCCGCCCGCAGTGGGCGGACGAGTTCCGCTGGGCCGCGGCGGCGGTCCAGGCCAGCGGCGCGCGACGGATCGGGCTGGTGCAGCAGAACGACAACTGGGAGTACCCGTGGTGGCTGCTGCTGCGGCGGCCCGACGGCGGTTCACCGGACCTGGTGGCGCTCCAGTCGGTGCTGCCGGAACGGCCACCGGCCGACCCGTCGTCGGTGGACGCGATCGTCTGCACGGGCAGCAGGCCGGCGTGCGCCAAACTCGTGCCGGCCGGTTGGCGGTTGGAGTTCGACGGCTACGTCGGCTACGCGCTCCCGCCGGGACGCTGAGACCGACGGGAGCAGGGGCCCCGGTCTCCACCAGGGCCCCTCGCCTCACTTCGCGCGGGGGATGAGCACGAGCCGGGCGACGCCCTTGTCGCCGTCCTTCGCCCCGGCCACCCCGAGCGTCGTGCCGACCTTCACGTCGCTGGCCCGCACCGTGGCCCGCCGCTCGACCACCCGCAGGTCCTCGCCGAACGTCCAGGTCATGGTGAAGCCGTCGGTCGACTTGACGGTCATCGAATCGTCGTCGATGGCGGTCACCTCGCCGCGCTGCACGGCGACGGTCTGCGTACCGCCCTCCTTGGTCTGCACCACCGCCTCACCGTGCAGGGTGTTCTTCCGCAGCAGGACACGGGCCTGACGGCGCTTGCGCCACTCTTCGCCGCGCTTCTCCCCGGCCTTGTCCTTCGCGCTGGGTGAGCTGTCCGGCGTCGGAGTGGCCGGTGCGGCTACGGTCCGGACGTCCAGGTCGTCGGCGTCGAAGCCCATCGCGGTCAGCGCCTGACCCTCCACCCCGAGGGCGGCGGCGACCTCGACACCGACCTCCCGCGCGGGCTGGCTGGCCACCTCGGCCGCGCCGCAGCCGCTGACGCCGAGCGCGACAGCGGCGAGCAGAGCCGTGGTGCCGGTGACGAAACCCCAACGTGGCATGACTTTCCCTCTCCGTCAGTGGAGCCCTCAGCCTTCCCCGCGACGACGAGCGAAGCGTCAGGCCGATGTTCGGGTCAGGTAAGGATCACCGGGCAGCCGGACCGTGAAGGCGGCCCCGCCCTCCGGCGCGTGCCCCGCGACGATCTCCCCGCCCAGCCGGCGGACCAGTCCGGCGGCCAGCGCCAACCCCAGCCCGCTGCCCACCTTGCGGACGCCCCGGTAACGCTCGTGCAGCGCGCCGCGTTCGAAGGCCACCGCCAGGTCGTCGTCGGTGAAGCCGGGGCCGCCGTCCCGGACCTCCAGCACACCGCCGGCGGCCGGGTCCGCGCCGACCGGCCGGACCGCGAGCACCACCGGCGACCCCGGGGGTACGACCCGCAGCGCGTTCTCCAGCAGGCCGTCCAGCACCTGGCGGATCCTTCCCGGATCGGTGTACGCGGGCACCGGTCCACCCGGCGTCTCCAGGCGGAACGGCACGCCCACCGCCGCGCACCGGCCGGACCAGGTCGGCTCCGCGTCCACCGCCAGCCGGGCGAGATCGACCGACACCGGTTCCAGGGGGAAGTCGGCGGCCTCCAGCCGGGCCAGCGCCAGCAGGTCACCGATCAGCCGGTCCAGGTGTTGCGCTTCGGTGAGCATGGTCCGACCGGTGTCGGCGGTGTCGCCCGCGTCGAGCACTCCGTCGGCGAGCGCCTCGGCGTACCCCCGGATCGCGGTCAGCGGGGTCCGCAGCTCGTGCGAGACGGAGAGCAGGAACTCCCGCTGCCGGCCCTCGCTGGTGGCCAACGCGGCGGCCAGGCCGTTCAACGCCTCGGCCAGGTCGGCGACCTCGTCCGGCGGCTCGACGGGCACCCGGACGGCGCGGTCCCCGGCGCGCAGCCGGGCGGCGGCGGTGGCCGCGACGCGGATCGGCCGGGCCAGGCGACGGGCCAGCAGCAGGCCGGCCACCACCCCGGCGGTCAGCCCGGCCAGCAACGGCAACCAGAGACTGAGCAGGACCCGCGCCCAGAGCCCGTCCGCCACCGGACGGGAGAGCACCACGCCGTTGCCACCCGGCAGCGCCCGGCCCTCGACCACCGCGCGCCTGCCGTCGACGAGGCGATGGGCCGACACGTGACGACCCTGCCCGATCCGCTGCACGACCCGGGCTGGCAGGCCGGGACGGTCGACCCGCCCCCGCCGGATCAGGTACGCGTCGATGCCCTGGTCCCGCAGTTGCTGGATGAGCCGTTCCTCGTCGGCGCCGCGACCACGGTCCAGCCGGGTGCGCAGCACCTCGGCCGCGAGCCGGGCCTGGGCGGCGAGCGCGTCCTGGTCACGTCGCTCCGCCCCGCGGATCGCCAACGGCACCGCGACGATGGCGGTGACCAGCACCGACACCAGCGCCACCGTGCAGGTGACGAGCACCGCCCGGACGGTGAGCGTACGGCCGAAGCGGACACGTCGGGGCGCGGCCGGTTCGCCGGCGCCGACCACCGGCAGCGCCATGGTCGGCGACTCGACACGCGCGGGCGGGTCAGGCATCGACGGCGTACCCCACGCCCCGGTGGGTACGGATCACGCTCGTCGGGCCGAGCTTCGCCCGCACCTGGGCGACGTGCACGTCGACCGTCCGGGTCCCGGCGTGCGCCGCGTAACCCCAGACCCCGGCCAGCAACTCCTCCCTGGTGAAGACCCGGCCGGGCCGGGCCATCAGGTGGGCCAGCAGGTCGAACTCGGTGGAGGTGAGGTGCACCGGCGTACCCGCCGCGGTGACCGTGCGCCGGGCCGGGTCGAGGGTCACGGCGCCGACGACCCGGGGCCGGTCCGCGCCCTCCGGGCCACCGGCGCTACGACGCAGCACCGCGCGCACCCGGGCGACCAGCTCGCGTGGACTGAACGGCTTGGTGACGTAGTCGTCGGCGCCCAACTCCAGGCCGACGATCCGGTCCACCTCGTCGTCACGGGCGGTGAGGAAGATGACCGGAGTCCAGTCACCCGCATCGCGTAGCTGACGGCAGATCTCGGTGCCGGGCAGGCCCGGCAGCGAGATGTCCAGCACGCAGGCCACGGGTCGCAGCCGCCGGGCCGCGCTCAGGCCGCCGGTTCCGTCGCGTTCCAGGTGGACGCCGAAACCGTCGCGGACGAGATAGAGGCGGACCAGGTCGGCGATGGCCGGCTCGTCCTCGACGACGAGAACGAGCCCGCGATGCGGTGGTTCGGCGGTCACCGGACCATGATTGCCGACCGGCGGGTCGGACGCGATCGGTGCGTGTTCGAGTTCGGTAAGGGTGCTACCGGGTGGGCGTCAGCTCACCACGGCGGAATGGAGGACGCCGGCCGGCACGGCGGCGGGCGCGTCACCGATGGTGGCGACCACCCGCTCCCGGGGTGTGCGGAGCCGGGTCCGGAAGGCGTGGTTCAGCAACGCGTCGAGCTGCCACACCCGCTTCGGGTGGGTGGTGCGGATCAGGAACCGCTCGCGGATGCCGTCGATCGCGGTGGCGGCCAGCTCGACCGAGTGCAGGCGCGGGTCCGGGCTCCAGGTCACGTTGCTCAGCTCGCGCAGCTCGGTGTTGAGGTGCAGCCGCAGCCGGTGCAGCAGCCGGGTCTGCTGGGTCACCACCAGTCGGCGGTGCGTCAGCAGCAGCAGGTAGTCGCCGGTGACCGGGCGGTCGGGGCGGCTGCACCGGGTGACCAGGATGGTGGCGTCACCGGAGCCGACACAGCGTCGGAAGACCGGCATGTGCCGGCTCACCGTCTGCACGGCCAGGCCGGCCTCGGCGGCGGCCGGGAGGAACGTTCGGGAGAAGACGTCCATGACATGCCCAACGACCTCCCACCGGGAGTGACGTGGCTCACGGCACAACTTCTGGAAGTTCCACGTGCCGGGTCGCACCGGCTGTCCGACATCGCGCCGACCGACGGCCCGGGAGCAGCCCTCAGCGGGTCGGCGGACGCACCGAGGGCCGGTCCACGCGCGGCGTCGTGCCGATCGCCCCGGGGCTCGCCCAATCGGGAGGGGCATGGCGGGGCTGCCGAAGGTCGAGGTAGTTGCTGTCGATGTTGATCCGCACCCCGCCCCAGGTCTCGTGGTGGTCGCCCCGGAACTGCTTCATCCACGCGCCGGGCGACCAGTAGGAGGCCGGCAGGGCAGCGTCCGACACCGTCTGGACGCCGTCCCAGCGGGCAAAGTCGATCATGTCGGGTCGGGCGTGACCCGGCCGCTCGTACGCCGCCACCTGGTCGGCCAGCCCGGCGGAGGTGACCGAGGTGTAGAGACCGGCGAAGAATTTGTGCTCGTGCAGCCGGGTGGTCCAGGCGCTCACGAAGGAGTTGACCGCCTCGATGCAGGCGGCGTTCCCCGCCGGGTAGTGCTCCATGTCGAGCGTGATCGTGCTGCCCAACCAGAGGCCGAGCGCGCGGGCGTTGCCGGCCGCGTCGTCCGCCGCCTCCCTACCCTGCGCCGCCGCACGACTCGGATCGATCCTCCGCTGGTACGTCGAGCACGGCGCCTGCAGCCCGACGTAGAGCGGGACGGGCGGCACGATGACTGCTGGTCACAGGAACCCGATCTGCTGTGGACGGCACGGGGTCGGCGTCAAGATCCTGCCCGCCCGACCCGCACCTGTCCATCCCCGCGCCGGCCACGATCTCACGCCGGCTCGGAACCCAGCAGCTCCGCCAACCAGCCCGGCACGGCGTCGACGAACTCCCCACGGGCCGGGTCGGCCGTGTCCAGGGCGCGACGCCAGGACAGCGACCGGCTCACCGGGCCCAGGCTGATCGCGAGATCGGCGGCCGCCACCAGCGTCCGGCGGTCGTACCTATCGGTCCACGCCTCCAGGTAGGCGTCGCGCAACCGCGCGAGTCGGGCGTCGTCGGCCGCCAGCCGCCTGTCGTGCCGGATCGCGCGCAGGGTCACCAGCAGGGTGCCGAACGGGTGCGCCACCGAGGCGTCGCCCCAGTCGAAGTAGCGGTACCCGTACACGCCCGCGAACACGTTGCCGTCGTGCAGGTCGTCGTGCTGCACGGTGGCCGGGATGCCGAGGTCGGCGAGCCGCCGGCACCGCTCGGCGTACGACGGCGCCGCCGCCCGCAGCCGCTCGTACACCTCCGGGCTGAGCCCGCCCTCGGCGCCGATCAGCAGCGACCGGCGATCGTCGAGCAGCTCCACGAGGAGCCCGGCCAGCACCTCGGGACGGTGGTCCGGCACGCCCCTGGCGACCAGCTCGTCGGCCCGCCGGGCGCTGGCCAGTTGCAGCGCCGCGTACCCGGGCAGCGCCCGCTCCCAGTGCGTCAGGTCGCTGTCCCGCCCCAGCACGTCACGCAGCGACTCGCCGCCGTCGGGAAGCAACGACCAGCCCTGGGCCGGGTCCACGGCGATCGGTGTGAGCACCCGATCCGGCGCCACCTCGGCGAGCGTCGCGATCAGCACCGCCTCGTGCGTCGTGCCCGGATTGTTCGCCTTGAACCAGACCGGCCCGTCGTCGGTGGGCACCCGCCAGACCAGCGACCAGGGACGGACCCGGGACTCCACCTGCCCGACCACCCGGCGGCCGGCCTGGCTCACCTGGGCGTCCACCCAGGAACGGGCGCGCACCTGCCACTGCTCGCTGGACCAGTCGAAGGTGCGCTCGCCGGCGATCGTCGTCACGCTCGGCACCCTAGGTGGCCCGGCCGGAGCGGGCGAGGCGTTTTCCCCGACCGCGGCCGTCAGACCAGCTCGACGATGGTGGCGTTGGCCATGCCGCCGCCCTCGCACATCGTCTGGAGGCCGTAGCGGAGACCGTTGTCCCGCATGTGCTGGAGCATGGTGGTCATGATCCGGGCACCGGAGCCACCGAGCGGGTGACCGAGGGCGATCGCGCCACCCCGCGGGTTGAGCCGCTCCGGGTCCGCCTCCGTCTCCGCCAACCAGGCCAGCGGCACCGGGGCGAACGCCTCGTTCACCTCGTACACCCCGATCTCCTCGATGCCCAGCCCCGCGCGGCGCAGCGCCTTCGCGGTGGCCGGGATGGGCGCGGTGAGCATGGTGACCGGGTCGTCGGCGGCGACCACAGCGGTGTGGATGCGGGCGAGCGGGCGCAGGCCGTGCCGACTGGCCCACTCGGAGGTGGTCACCGCGAGGGCCGCCGCGCCGTCGGAGATCTGGGACGCGGAGCCGGCGGTCACCACGCCGTCGGCCCGGAACGGGGTCGCCAGCTCACCGAGCTTGTCGAGCGAGGTGTCCCGTCGGATGCCCTCGTCGGCGGCGAACTTGCCGCCGTCGCCGAGCGGCACCGCCGTCACCTCCGGGTCGAACGCCCCGGCGTCCTGCGCGGCGGCGGCCTTCTCGTGGCTGGCCAGCGCGAACTCGTCGAGTTGGGTACGGGAGAGACGCCAGCGCTCGGCGATCAGCTCGGCGCCGACCCCCTGGTTGAACGGCAGCGGCGCGTCCTCGGCGAAGCCCTCGACGCCCCGGTAACGGGCGCGCAGTTGGTCGCTGAAGGGCATGCCGTCGGCCACACTGGAGCCCATCGGCACCCGGGTCATCGACTCCACCCCACCGGCGACCACCAGGTCGGCCTGGCCGGAGAGCACCGTCGCGGCGGCGAAGTGCAGCGCCTGCTGGCTGGAGCCGCACTGCCGGTCGAGTGTCGTGCCGGGCACGCTCTCGGGCCAGCCGGCGGCGAGCACGGCGTTGCGGGCGATGTTCCACGACTGCTCGCCGACCTGCGACACGCAGCCCCAGAAGACGTCGTCGACCTGCGCCGGGTCCAGCCCGGTGCGCTCGGCGAGGGCGCGCAGCACGTGCGCCGAGAGGTCGACCGGGTGGACGCCCGCGAGGCTGCCCCTGCGCCGCCCGACCGGGGTCCGCACCGCGCCGACGATGACCGCGTCACTCATGTTTACTCCCCGGTAACTTGGGCTGCCCCCGATCCTACGTCGTCCATCGAGCGCCGTCCGCCCAGGCGGCACACGCGCACCGCTGGCATGCTGGGCGGGTGAACGAGATCTCCCCGACGCGGCAGTGGCGGGTGCCGGCGGGACTGCCGGCCGCGAAGCTGGCCGGCGGCGTCCTGCTCGTCGCGCTCGGGCTGCTGCTGGCCGACGGCGACCCGGTCCGCCTGGTGGTGGCCGCGCTGGCCGCCGCCGCGCTGGCCGGTTGGGCGGTACGCGACCTGGTCGCGCCGGTGCGACTCGAGGTGGACCCCGCCGGCCTGACCGTCATTCACGGATTCGCCGGCCGGCGTCGGCTGCCCTGGTCGGCGATCGAGGCGATCGCCGTCGACCGGCGGCCACGGTTGGGGCTGACCAGCGAGACCCTGGAGATCGACGCGGGCGACTCGCTGCACTTGTTCGGTAGGTACGACCTGGGCGTCAACCCGGACGAGGTGGCCAGCGTGTTGCAGGCCGCCCGCCCGAGCAGGTGACCTCTGCTCCCTGTCGACCTGCCCCGTTGGTGGGGCAGGTCGGACCGGCAAGTGGCACCGGTCAGCCAAGCAGGTAGGCGGTGCGGACCAGGACCAGCACGAGCAGGACCAGCAGGATGATCGCGCCACCGGCCGCCTGCACCAGCGTGCGTCGACCGCGCGGCGCGTAGGCGAGCACGAGCGCCATCAGCGCGCCGACGACCAGCCCACCGAGGTGCCCGGGGATCGAGATGCCCGGCACGGCCAGCGTGAACACCAGGTTGATCACCAGGATCGGGATGATCCGGGAGATGTCCCGGCCCAGCTTCCGCTCGATGATGATCAGCGCGGCGAAGAGGCCGAACACCGCCGTCGACGCGCCGACGGTGGCCGCTCTCGGGTCGCTGAACAGGTAGGCGGCCACGTTGCCGCCGAGACCCGCGATCAGGTAGAGCGCGGCGAAACGCACCCGCCCGAGGTTGGCCTCCAGCGACCGGCCGAGCACCCACAGCGCCCACATGTTGAGCAGCAGGTGAATGACGCCGTAGTGCAGGAACATGGCGGTGACGAGTCGGTACCACTGGCCCTCGGCGATCCCGCCGAATGTGAAATCGGAGAGGTAGGTCCGGCCGAGCACCGCACCCCACTCGGTGAGCGGCGTGCTGCCACCCATCAGGCCACCGAAGCCGGAGCCACCCACCGCCGCGTCCCCGCCCCGCGCGGAGGCGATGGAGAGCAGCAGGAGCAGCGCGTTAACGGCGATCAGCGCCTTGGTGACATAGCCGTGCCGGCCGGCCGTGCCGCCACCGAAGGCGGTACGGACCGGCCGGACACTGCGACGCCCCTCGTTGACGCACTCCGGGCACTGGTGCCCGACCGACGCCTCCCGCATGCAGTCCGGGCAGATCGGCCGGTCGCAGCGGGTGCAGCGGACGTAGGTCTCCCGGCCGGGGTGCCGGTAGCAGACCGGGGTGGTCGGCGGTGACTCACTCACCGGGCCGCCCCGCCGTCCGCCACCGCGCGATCCACCGGCATCGGCCGATGCGATGCTCCGGAGCGCTCAATCATGCGAGCAAAGGTACCTCGCCGGTCGCTCAGGAAGCAGACCGCTCGATCTCGACCCGCTCGATGACGACGTCCTGCAGCGGACGGTCGCTCGGGCCGGTCGGGGTGTTCGCGATCGAGTCCACGACCTTCACCGACTCCTCGTCGGCAACCTGGCCGAAGATGGTGTGCCGGTTGTTCAGGTGCGGCGTCGGGGACACGGTGATGAAGAACTGCGAACCGTTGGTGCCGGGTCCGGCGTTCGCCATCGCCAGCAGGTAGGGGCGGTCGAACCGCAGCTCCGGGTGGAACTCGTCGGCGAACTTGTAACCCGGCCCGCCCCGACCGGTGCCGGTCGGGTCGCCCATCTGGATCATGAACCCGCTGATCACGCGGTGCGAGATGGTGCCGTCGTAGTACGGACCACTGCCCGGCTGACCGGTGCGCGGGTCGGTGTACTCCCGGTTGCCCTCGGCCAGGTCGACGAAGTTACGGACGGTCTTCGGCGCGTGGTTGGGGAAGAGCTCCAGCCGGATCGGGCCAGCGTTGGTGTGCAGGGTGGCGTAGACAGCCTCGGCCACGGGTACTCCTCACTCGTTGGTCAGTTCCATGCGGATCCTCCCATGTGCCCGATCTGGCATCGCGGAGGCATCCGAAGGTGGAGGATGACGAAGGAACAACTCCCAGGAGGTAGGACCGTGTTTGGATTCGGGCGGCGGCAGTCCCAGGCGCAGCTGGCCAGGGCCGAGCTGAACCAGAGCATCAGCCACCTGATGCAGGCAGCCAACCACGCCGCGAAGGGCGCCAACGCGACGGTGGGCCCACGGGTCCGGGTGGCCCGGAGTTACGTCGCGCCGACCGCGGCGAGGGTTCGTGACCACGCGTCGACCGGCTGGGGGACGACTCTCACCACGCTGGCACCGCTGGCGGCGGCGGCCCGTGACGGCGCCGCGCAGGCCGGGCCGCTGACCAGGAAGGCCAAGTCGAAGACCATGCGGATCACTGGTAGGAAGAAGCAGCCGCGTCGTCGCGGCTCGATGATGACCGGCCTGCTGGCGGCTGGCGCCGTCGCCGGCCTGGCCGGCGCTGTCGCGCTGCGCCGCCGTCGCGAGCAGCAGGAGTGGGCCGAGTACGACCCGACCCGCACCCTCGATCCGATGCGCGACGAGATCGACTCGATCGAGGTCCGCACGCCGTCCGCCACCAAGGGCACCGACGGGTCGGCCATGACCGGCGCGGCGGGGATGACCGGCGCGGCGGGGATGACCGGCGCGGGCAGCTCGGCGGTGGCCGGCGGCAGCAGCGCCAGCACCACCGGCCCGGCCAAGCAGAGCGCCGTCCGCCCCACCGACAAGGTCCCGTCGGTCGCCGAGGGCGCCACCGACGTCTCCGGTCGGCCGACCGACGATCTCACCAAGGCGCTGGGCAAGGACACGGCCCGCACCAACGGCCGCCGCTGAGGTCAACGGCCGCGCTTCGAGCGCCGGCACGCGGGGAAGGCTCCCGCGTGCCGGCGCTCGCGCACGGGTGGCGTGCGGCCGGTCCACGCCGTGTCGGAGCGCCGGCCCGCGCGGTCAGAGCCAGCCGTTGCGGCGGAACCAGCGATAGAGCGCCAGCGAGACGCCGAGCATGAGCGCCAGGACCACCGGATAGCCGTACGTCATCTTCAGCTCGGGCATGTTGTCGAAGTTCATCCCATAGATGCCGGCGATGGCCGTCCATACCGCGGCGATTCCGGCCCAGGCGGCGATCTTGCGCATGTCGTTGTTCTGGTCGACGGTGACCTGGGCCAACCGCGCCTGGAGGATCGAGTTGAGCAGGTCGTCGTAGGAGTTCACCTGCTCCACGGTGCGGCTCAGGTGGTCCTGCACGTCGCGGAAGTACTTGCGAATCTCCTTGGGTACGTCCCGGTTGACCTGCGAGGTCAGCGTGATCATCGGCCGCTGCAGCGGCACCACCGCGCGCTTGAACTCGACCAGCTCCCGCTTCATCTGGTAAATCCGCTGGATCCGACCGTGGCCGTTGCGGTCGAAGACCTCGGCCTCCAGCACGTCCAGGTCGTCCTCGATCTGGTCGGCCACCTCGAGGTAGAGGTCGACCACCCGGTCGGTCACCCCGTACGCCACCGCCCACGGGCCGTGCAGCAGCAGCTCCTGCTTGGTCTCCAGGTCGGCCCGGATCGGCGCGAGCCGACAGGCGTCCCCGTGCCGGACGCTGATCACGAAGTTCGGGCCGATGAAGAGCATCACCTGCCCGGTCTCCACGACCTCGGAGTTCTCGGTCAGCTCGGTGTGCTCGCAGTAGCGGGCGGTGCGCAGCACCAGGAAGACGACATCACCGAACCGCTCCAGCTTGGGGCGCTGCTCGGCCTTGACCGCGTCCTCCACGGCCAGCTCGTGCAGACCGTAGGTCTCCGCGATCGCGGTCATCTCCGCCAGCTCCGGCTGGTGCAGGCCGAGCCAGACGAAGCCGTGCTCCTCGCGGCGGGCCGCGGTCAGCGCGTCCGCGTACGTCCAGTCGCCGGGCTGCCGCTCGCCGTCGACGTACAGCGCGCAGTCGACCACAGCGCTGCGGCCGGGGCCGGTCGGGGCCGGGACGGGCGGCGAGCCGTCGGCGTTGAGGATCCGGGTCATCGCCCGGACCGGGGAGGGCCACGCCCGGGGTCGCAGCACCCGACCTGTGGTCGACGGCGCCGTCCGGCCCCGCTCTGTCCGATCCGTCATCGCGTCACCTCCCGCGCTCAGCCGCGGCTTGCAGGCTACGCCGACTGTTGTCGAGGACCGGTGTGACGGCCGTCGCGTGGGGCGGCGCCGGGCGGGCCGGGCCGCATTGGGGGGTGCGGGGACGACACGGCCCACCCGGCACCTGTGGGGGCGGGAGGTTGTGCTTCCGCGTCACCCAGGTCGCGGCGGCCCGGGGGGCCGGGCGGTCATACCACGTTTGACGGGTGACGCTCGCAGCATTGTGGGCCGCCGGCCGCCCGGAGGGGAGCCCCGGGACGGCCGGCATCGTCGTTCTGTCAGGAACCCGACAGATGAATCAGCTCCGGACCGCCTCGACGGCCTCCGCGAGCCGCCGGACGCCCTCGTCGATCCGGTCCGCCGTCACCGCCGAGAAGGCCAGCCGCAGGGCGTGCCGCCCGCCGTCCAGGAGGAAGTCACTGCCCTTCACCACGGCGACCCCGCGCTCGGCCGCCGCCGGGGCGAGCCGGTCGACGAGCACGTCCTCCGGGAACTCCACCCAGAGGAAGTAGCCACCGTCAGGCTCCACGAACCGCGCCTGCGGCAGGTGCCGGCGCAACGACTCGGCGAGCACCTGGGCGCGCTCGCCCAGCGCCGCGCGCACCGTCTCGATCGAGCGGTCGATGTCACCCGACACGCAGAACTGGTGCACGATCGCCTGGGACACCATGCCCGGCGAGATGTAGAGGCTCGTCGCGTTCTTCGCGATGTCGGCGATCAGATCGGCCGGGCCGACCAGGTAACCCACCCGCACACCGGGGCAGACCGTCTTGGTGAAGCTCGACGCGTGCACCACCACGTCGCGGGTGTCCAGCGAGAGCATCGACGGCAGGGCCTCGCCCCGAAAGCGGATGTCCGCGTACGGGTCGTCCTCGAAGATCGTGAACTGGTACTCGGCGGCCAGGTCGAGCAGCTCCCGGCGCTTCTCCAGCGACAGCGTCATGCCGGCCGGGTTCTGGTAGTTGGGGATGACGTGCGCGAGTCGGGGGCGGACCCCGGACTCCAGCAGCTTGCGCAGCTCGGCGGTGTCCAGACCGTCCGGCTGGACGGTGATGCCGTGCAGCTCGCTGCCCATTCGCTTGAGGTTGAGCAGCGTCCGGTCGTACGTCGGGCGCTCCACCACCACCGCGTCGCCGGGGCGGACCAGGTGGTCGAAGAGGAACGCGTCGGCCTGGAGCGAGCCGTTGGTGACCAGCACCTGGTTGGCTTCGACCCCGTGCTTCTCGGCGATCCACTTGCGCAGCGGGACGTAGCCGACGGAGGTGCCGTACGCCGTCACTCCGGCGGGGTCGGCGTCGAAGGCGCGGACGGCGGCGGCCTTGAGCCCTTCGACATCGACGATGTCCAGCGAGGGGGCTCCACGGGCGAAGGAGATCAGCTGCTCGGCGGTCATGGATATTGAGCGTACGGGCGGCGGCGGGCGACGCGCGGACGGCACGGCGATGTCCGCATCCTGAGCCACCGGGTCGGGTGACTCCGCTCCACCGGTCGGCGGCAGATCAGACCGGAAGGGCGAGCGCGTCGTGCTGCGCCGCCCGGGAGAGCCCGTCAAACTGCACGCCGAGGGCGTCCAGGAGTTGGCTCCAGTCGAAGTAGGAGCGCCAGGCGGTGATCAGTCCCTTGCGGGCGCGGACCACGTCGGCGACCTCCCAGCTCACCACCCGACCGGTGGGTGCGACAGTGCCGTACGGCGAGTGCAGTGTGCCGGTGTGGGTGCCGGTCAGCCGCAGCTCGACGGCGGCGCCACCGCCGGTCCGGACGGCGCCCAGGGGATCGACCCGGAGGTCCGGAAAGGCGCCCGTCCAGGTCCGCAGGAGCGCGGGCAGTTCGATCGGGCGCACCGTCACGCCCGGCATGGCGTAGAACGCCTCCCGGGCGTAGAGATCCGGGAGCCGGGCCACGTCCCGACGCAGGAGCATGGCGTACTGCTGTTGGACCAGTCGCTCCGCGTCGCGCATCGGGACCTCCCCCACGGGCCACGGCACCTCCGCGCCCGCGAGGGATTCCTACCCGTCGACCCGCCCGACACACCTGCGCCGGGCGGGATGTCCGATTGGTCGCTTCGGTCAGGTCGCGGCGGTGGCCGCCCGGCTCTCCGCCCAGACCCGCATGATGTCCCGTACGGAGATCACGCCGGCCACCTCCCGACCGTCCAGCACCACCAGGTGCCGGAACCCGCCCCGGGCCATCGCGGCGGCGGCCTCGGCGACCGTCCACTCCGGCCCCGCGTAGACCACGTCCCAGGTCAGGTGCGCGCCGGTGCGTTCCACGTCGCAGTCCAGGCCGGCGCCGACGGCCTTCAACACGTCGCGTTCGGTCATGATCCCGACGCCCTCGGAATCCGGGTCGATCACGACCGCCGACCCGACACCACGGGCCGACATCATCTGGGCCGCCTGGCGGAGCGTGTGCTCCGGGCCGACGACCAGGACCTGGCTGGACATGGCTTCCCGTACCTGCATCACACATCACCCCTTTGGGACGGTGGCCTCCGGTACGGACATCGTGGTCGGCGGATGTTTCCGGGACAAGCACGGCATCGTCGCGGTGTCGAACCCCTCGCTACTGTCGAACCGTGTCCACCGAGCCCCTGCGCTGTGCCGGCGCGTTGATCGTCGACAACGACTGCCGCATCTTCTTCCAGCGCCGCTCACCACACCGACGCCTCTTCCCCAACTGCTGGGACATCGTCGGTGGGCACGTGGAGCCGGGTGAGGGCATCACCGACGCGCTGCGCCGGGAGATCACCGAGGAGACCGGGTGGGTGCTCGCGCACGTCCTCGACCAGGTCGGCGAGTACCGCTACGTGGGCGACGACGGCCTGGCCCGGATCGAGCACGACTTCCTCGTCCGGGTCGACGGTGACCTGGGCCATCCCCGGCTGGAGGCGGGCAAGCACACCGAGTACCGCTGGCTGGCCGAGCACGAGGTGGCCATGCTGGACGAGCATCGCCACGTCAACGACGGGCTGATCCGGCGGATCGCGGAGGAGGGTTTCGCCGCCCTCCGGTCGATCGGCCGGTGAACACCGTCGCGCTGGCGCCGCACCGGATCGCCGGACTGCTCGCTCCGGCCGTGGACCGGACCTTCCGCGCCGGCATGCTCGCCGGGTACGACGGTGGCGGGGCCGAGCTGTCCCAGCGCTATGGCGGCTCGGCGGCGACCGGCTTCCTCGTCGACCTGCGGACCCGACTGGCCGCGCCCGGTGGCACCGTCGACGGGCCGGGGTTCGCGGCGATCACCCGTTACCGGGACCCGATCGCCTGCCGGCGGACCGTGGACAAACACGTGGCGCACGGGATGGTCCACCGCAACCCAAAGGGTGACCTGTCGGCCACCGAGCGTGGTGCCGCCTTCCTCACCGAGCTGTACCAGGTGCACGCCGAGGTCACCGAGGAGCTGTGGACCGGGCACGAGGAGCGGGTGGAACGACTCGTCGCCGTGTTCGGCCGGCTGCTGTCGTACGCCCTGGTGCTGGCCGAGGAGGAGGGGACCGGCGGTGGTTCCGCCTTCGCCGCGCTGGCACCCCCGTACGAGCCGGACGGCACCCCGCCGGGTGTGCTGCTGCTCAACCGGCTCGGCGCGCTGCGTCACCACCGGGCCGACGCGCACGCCGCCGCCTGGACCGCCGCCGGGCACACCGCGTCGAGCATCGCCGCCCTACCGGCCGGCCCGGAGCGGCTGGCCATCGAGTTGGAGACCGACCGGCGGGCCGCCGGCCCGTACGCCGTGCTCGGCGCCGAGGAGCGCCTGACAGTGCTCGCCGACCTGGCGGCGTTGCCCGGCTGACCCGGCACGCCGACCTGGCGGCGTTGCCCGGCTGACCCGGTTGGCCGGAGCGGCGCGGCCGGCCGGCGCTATCCTCCAGCGGTGACGGGGAGCCGGACGAGGGAGGATGTCGCGATGATCGGAATGGTGCTCGCGGCCGGAGCGGGACGACGGCTGCGCCCGTACACCGACACCCTGCCCAAGGCGTTGGTGCCGGTGGACGGCGAGACGACGATCCTGGACATCGCGCTCGGCAACCTCGCCGAGGTCGGGCTCACCGACATCGTGATCGTGGTCGGCTACGCGGCGGACGCGGTCGTCTCCCGTCAGGCGGACCTGGAGAAGAAGTACGGCGTCTCGCTCACCCTGGTGCACAACGACAGGGCCGAGGAGTGGAACAACGCGTACTCCCTCTGGCTGGCCCGGGAGCACTTCGCCCGGGGGGTGCTGCTGGTCAACGGCGACACCGTGCACCCGGTGAGCGTGGAGAAGACCCTGCTGGCCGAGCGGGGGCCGGGCATCCTGCTCGCCGTGGACACCCTCAAGCCGCTGGCCGAGGAGGAGATGAAGACCACCTTCGACGCCGCCGGCCAGCTCACCCGGATCACCAAGATCATGGACCCGGGCGAGGCGTACGGGGAGTACATCGGCGCGACGCTGATCGAGCCGCAGGTCGCCGACGCCCTCGCCGACGCGCTGGAGGCGACCTGGCGACGGGACCCGAACCTCTACTACGAGGACGGCTACCAGGAGTTCGCCGACCGGGGCGGGGAGGTGCGGGCCGCGCCGATCGGCGACGTCCCGTGGGTCGAGGTCGACAACCACGCCGACCTGGCCCGCGCGCGGGAGATCGCGTGCCGCTACTAGCACGCAGCGTCCTCACCCCGCTGCACATCGACGTACGGCGGGGCGCGGTCGCCGATCTGGGCGCGATCCTGGCCGACGGCCGGATCTCCTCCGGCGGCGACGTCGCGGTGGTGGTCGGCCCGGGTCAGGGTGCCCAGATCGCGGAGTTGATCCGGCCGTCGCTGCGGTCGGCGGACGTGTTCACCGTCTCCGGGGGCACCCTGGACGCCGCCGACGACCTGGGCGGCAAACTGCGCGCCCGCTCGTACGACGCGGTGGTGGGCATCGGCGGCGGCAAGACCATAGACGTCGCGAAGTACGCCGCGACCCGGCGCGGGCTGCCGATGGTGTCGGTGGCGACCAGCCTCGCCAACGACGGGATCGCCTCCCCGGTGGCCAGCCTGATCACCGACGGGATCAAGGGCTCCTACGGGGTGCACATCCCGATCGGGGTGATCGTCGATCTGGACTTCGTGGACAGCGGCCCGGACCGGCACAACCGGGCCGGCATCGGCGACGTGGTCAGCAACATCAGCGCGCTGGCCGACTGGGAGCTGTCCCGCCAGGTACGCGGCGAGCCGGTCGACGGGCTGGCCGCCTCGCTGGCCCGTGCGGGCGCCGAGGCGGTGCTGAACCACCCGGGCGACATGGGCGACGACGCGTTCGTCACCGTGCTGGCCGAGGCGTTGATCTCCAGCGGCCTCGCGATGGCGGTCTGCGGCACCAGCCGCCCGTCCAGCGGCGGCTGCCACGAGATCATGCACGCCGTCGACTCGCTCTTCCCCGGCACCGCCTCGCACGGCGAGCTGGCCGGGCTGGGCGCGCTGTTCTGTACCTGGCTGCGCGGTGACCTGCGCCGCTTCGGGGAGATGTCGGCCTGTCTGGCCCGGCACGGCCTGCCCCGGCTGCCCGCCGAGGTGACGCTCACCGACGACCAGTTCGTGGAGGCGGTGCAGTTCGCACCGCGTACCCGCCCGGACCGCTACACGATCCTCGAACACCTGGCACTGTCGCCTACCGAGACGCGGGAACGGCTGGCAGACTACGCCGGTGCAATCCGCGACCAGCTTGGCTGACCCCCGTCCCACCGTCGCCGACTTTCACCGGGTGAACCGGGGCGGCGGCCTGTTCAGCGAGTCGATCAGCCAGTGGCTGGGGGCCGTCTTCGCGCTGGTCGCCCAGCGGCTGGGGCTGCGCCCGACCGCGCTGACCATGACCAACCTGGTGCTCGGCCTGGCCACCTCGGTCTCCGTGGTGGCGCTCGCCGGCCCGGTCGCCGCCGGGGACGTACCGGCCTGGGTGGTCGGCCTGCTCGCCCTGGTCGGCTGGCAGGTGGCGTACTCCCTGGACTGCGCGGACGGACAGCTCGCCCGGGTCACCGGTCAGGGCAGCGCGGCCGGCGCCCGGGTCGACGTGCTCTGCGACGTGGCCGCGCAGATCGCCCTGGTGGCCGCGCTGGCCGCCACCGCCGTGGCGCAGGAGCCGTCCACCCCACCCTGGCTGGTGGCCACCTTCGCGGGGACCTGGATGGTCAACCTGGTCACCTCGGTGATGCAGTCCGGACCCAACGCGGCCAGCATGGTCACCTCGACCTCGCTGCCGGTACGCCTGGTCAAGCTGGTCCGGGACTACGGCGCGGTGATCTTCGTGGCCGCGGTGGTGCTGGCCGTCGCCCCCGCGCTGGTCCTCTGGGTGCTGGTCGCCTTCACGATCGTCAACGGCGGCTTCCTGCTGGCGAGCATCGCCTTCTCCGCCCGATCCTCCCTGCGCTGACCCGCCCCCTCTGATTGCGTCGATCTTGCACTTCCGGCTGCCGTTATGGGCGCTAAGCCCTTTATGTCGGGGCAGAAAGTGCAAGATCGCGGAGGGCCAGGGAGGGCGGGCGCGGGGGCTAGCGGGGGCGGGACAGGTTTGCGTAGATGTCGATGAGGCGCTTGGTGACCACGTCGGGGTGGAACGTGCGCTCGTAGCGGGCGCGGGCGGGCAGGGCCAGGCCGGGCGCTTCGGCTCGGGCGACCGGCAGGGCGGCGGCCAGCGCGGCCGGCTCCGGGGCGACGACCCAGCCGGCCTCGCCCCTACCGATCCCGGCCGGAGTCGCCGACCCGTCACGCCCGGCGAACCCGGAGCCGACCGGCGCAGCCGGGGCGATCGGCGAGGCGACCTCGGAGGCAGCCGGCGCGGCGACCGCGGAGGCGGTCTCGGCCGGACCGGTGCCCGCCGGCTCGTGCGGGGCGTCGGCCCCGACCAGGTACGGAATCCCACCCAACGCCGTGCCGAGCACCGGCCGACCGCTCGCCAACGCCTCGATGATCACGGTGGGCAGCACGTCGTGCCACATCGCCGCGGCGATCACCACAGCGCTCGCCTCGACCGCCGCCCGGACGCCGGCCCGGTCGAGCTGCCCGAGGTAGACCACGTCGGGTCGCTCGGCGGCGGCAGCCTCCACCAGCGGACGCAGCTCTCCGTCACCCGCCACCCGCAGCGTGCCCAGCGCGCCGACGGGGTGCCGACGCCAGGCGTCCAGCAGCAGGTCGACGCCCTTTTCCGGGGAGAGGCGGGCCATGTAGAGGAACCCGTCGCCGAGCGGCACCGGCCGACCCGGATCGGGTACGGAGTTCGGCTTCACCACGATCCGGCCGTCCGGAATGCCGTAGTCCCGGAGGTGGTCGGCGATGGCCGAGGTGAGCGCGATGTACCGGTCCACCGAACGCCAGGTGCCCCGGTGCACGGCCAGGGTGGTCGCCATCAGCGCGCTCTGCGCCGCCGAGTCCCGGTAGCAGCGGTGCCTGATGGCGGGCACCCCCAGCGCCCGCCCCTTGCAGTCCTGGCAGATCACCCCGTCCCGGAAGTAGATCCCCGACGAGCAGACCTGCCGGTAGTTGTGCACCGTCTGCACCACCGGCACGCCGTGCCGGTGCGCGGTCCGCACCACCCAGGGCGAGATCAGGGGGTACGGGTTGTGCAGGTGCAGCACGTCCGGTCGGTGCTCGGTGAGCAGCCGGCCCAGGTCCTGCTGGGCGCGCGGCGCCCAGATCGGCGAGATCGGCAGCAGCGCCTTGGCGGCCTTCGACATCGACGGGATCTCGTCCGAGCTGCGGATGAACGGCAGCACCTCGACGCCGGCGGCGGTGAGCTGGGCGATCTCCGAGTCGACGATCGTGTTCTCACCCGAGGGCTGGGCTTCCCGGTACCGGTTGTGCGCCACCACGATTCTCACTGAGCTTGCCTTTCGTTCGCGATTGCGGGACTCGCAAGCTCATTCCTCACGCTCACGGGAAAGAAGGCTACCGTTGGGTCGTGCCCGAACTACCGGAGGTTGAAGCGCTCGCGGGTTACCTGCGGCAGCGCGCGGTGGGGCGGCGTGTCGACCGGCTGGAGATCGCCGCGATCAGCGCCCTGAAGACGTACGACCCGGCACCCACCGCCGTCGCCGGCAAGGCGGTCATCGACGCCCGCCGACACGGCAAGTTCCTCGACGTCGTCATCGAGGGTGACCTGCATCTCGTGGTGCACCTGGCTCGGGCGGGCTGGCTGCACTACCGGGAGGCGTTCCCGTCCGCCACGCCGCTGCGGCCGGGCAAGGGCCCGATCGCGGTACGGGTCCGACTCGACGACGGCTCCGGGTTCGACCTGACCGAGGCGGGCACCCAGAAGAAGCTGGCGGCCTACCTGGTCACCGATCCGGCGGCGGTCCCCGGGGTGGCCAAGCTCGGTCCGGACGCGCTCGCCGCGGACCTGCCCACCTTCACCGAGCGGCTGCGCAGCCGCCGGGGGCAGGTCAAGGGGGTGTTGACCGACCAGGCGGTGCTGTCCGGGGTGGGCAACGCGTACTCCGACGAGATCCTGCACGCCGCGAAGCTGTCCCCGTTCGCGATCACCGACCGACTCACCGACGCCCAGCTCGCCACGCTGCACGCCGCCACCCGGCAGGTGCTCGGCGACGCGGTGGAGCGGTCGCTCGGCCAGCGGGCCGCCGAGCTGAAGGGCGAGAAGCGCTCCGGGCTGAAGGTGCACGCCCGGACCGGGCTACCCTGCCCGGTCTGCGGGGACACCGTACGGGAGGTGTCGTTCGCCGACTCCAGCCTCCAGTACTGCCCGACCTGCCAGACCGGCGGCAAGCCGCTCGCTGACCGTCGGTTGTCCCGCCTCGTACGGTGAGTAATCCCACTCGGCGACTACGGAGCGGAATCACCCCTCCTGAGCCGATGCTCCGGTCCGCCAGTCTCGCCAGGCGCGCATCCATCGGTATAGTGACCCGGTCCCCGGCTTCTGAAATGGTGCGGAGCCGGCCAGATCCCGCCGGCACCATCGGTCGCCAATCTCCCTCGGGGCGGCGACCGGTCGGGGCTCGCGTGGGAGACTGGGACGGTGGGCGACCCGGGCCCTCACGCCGAGTGAGCGGCCCGTGTCATGCGGGAGGACATGGGTGAGGTGACGGCAAGCCTCCAGCGCCCGGTAACCAACGAAGGCCGGAGCAGACTCGTGCGGCACGTCGACAGCTTCGAGATCCAGCCGCCGACGCCGCCGTCACACAACGGTGTCCCCCGGTCGGCGTGGACCAGGGCGCGGCGTCGTGTCTCCCGTTGGCACCGCCCCTACATCGCTACCCTGCTGCTGCTGGACTTCGGGGCCGCGGCGTTCGCCAGCTGGATCGCGATCCAGCTCTTCGACCAGGCCGCCTCCGGGTTCACCGGCACCAACCAGGACCCGACCTGGTTCCACACCATCTCCTATCTGCTGCTCCCGCTCGGGTGGGTGGTCATCCTCTGGAGCAACAGGGCCTACGACCGGCGCTACCTGGGGCTCGGCCCGGACGAGTTCAAACGGGTGATCCGGGCGGCGGTGACGGTCGCCGCGAGCGTGTCGTTCCTCGCCTTCGCCACCAAGACCGCGCTCTCCCGGTGGACGGTCGGCACGGCCCTGCTCGGCGCGCTGCTGCTGATCCTGTGGTGCCGTTTCGTGGCCCGCTGGGCCCTGCACTACATCCGGCGGCGGGCCGGTCAGGCCGCCCACCGGATGGTGCTGGTCGGCACGCTGCCCGAGTGCCTGGAGGTCTACGCGGCGGTCACCCGCAGCCCGGCCGCCGGGCTGATGCCCGTCGCCATCCACATCACCGACGGCTATGCGGCGGCCCGGGGAATGCCGACCCCGGTGCCGGTGTACGCCGGGCGGGACGTCCTGGCCCTCGTACGTGAGGTCGGCGGGGACACCATCGCCGTCTGCGGGTCGGCGAGCGCCGAGCCGGGCGAGTTGCGCCGGTTGGCCTGGCAGTTGGAGGGCTCCGGCGTCGACCTGGTGGTCGCCCCGCAGCTCACCGACATCGCCGGCCCCCGGGTGCACATCCGACCGATCGAGGGTCTGCCGCTGCTGCACGTGGAGGAGCCGACCCTCTCCGGGCCGGCCCTGCTGGCCAAGAACCTGATGGACCGGATCGCCGCCGGCCTCGGCCTGCTGCTGCTGATCCCACTCTTCGTGGCCATCGCCGTGGCGATCCGGATCTCCGACCCGGGGCCGGTCTTCTTCCGGCAGCCCCGGGTGGGCCACGAGGGGCGCACGTTCCGCGTGTGGAAGTTCCGGACGATGTACGTCGACGCCGAGGACCGGCTGGCCAGCCTGGTGGACCGGAACGAGACCGACGGCATGCTGTTCAAGATGAAGGAGGACCCGCGGGTCTTCCCGGTCGGCCGCTTCCTCCGGGCCACCTCGCTGGACGAGCTGCCGCAGCTGATCAACGTCCTGTGGGGCGAGATGTCGCTGGTCGGGCCGCGCCCGCTGCCGGCCGACGACGGTGACTTCCTCGGTGACGTACGCCGCCGGCTGCTGGTCCGCCCGGGGATGACCGGCCTGTGGCAGGTCTCCGGCCGCTCCGACCTGTCCTGGGACGAGTCGGTCCGCCTGGACCTCTACTACGTCGACAACTGGTCGCTGGCGTACGACCTCAGCATCCTGTGGCGCACCGTCGGTGTGGTGCTCGCCCGCAAGGGCGCGTACTAGCCCTGTCGCGAGGCTTGGGGCCACCGGTGTGACAGCCGGTGGCCGCGCCGAATCGGGATTGCCGCACAGTAGCGATAAGGTGACCAACGGCAACCAGGGCAAAAAAACGGCCCCCGATCGGGGGCCGTTCCTGCCGTATCTCTCGGCGTCGTATGTGCCCACCATACACCAACCCCGAGAACCAGAGGGGTGGACGTGGCCACAGTCGCCGCCTACATCGATGGCTTCAACCTGTATTACGGGATGAAGAACAAGTACGGCCGCAAGCACCTGTGGCTCGACGTCGTCGAACTCGTGCGCAAACTCAGACCCAAGGACACCGTCACCGGGGTCCACTACTTCTCAGCCATAGTCAAGAACGAGCCTGCCGCCGCTCAGAACCAGACCAGCTACATCGATGCCATGAAAATCCGCAACGGCGGGCTGCTCACTGTGCATCTCGGGCGATTCAAGGAGCGGACGATCAAAGATTGCCGCCGCTGCGGACAGAGCTACACCTGCGGCTGCGGCCGGCAGTACAGGAGCTTCGAGGAGAAGGGGACCGACGTCGCACTCGGTGCGATGATGGTCGCCGACGCTGCCCTCCGCATCGCGGACACAACCCTGCTCATCAGCGCTGACACCGATCTCGCCCCAGCGCTGTCCACGGTACGGGCGGTGAACCCCGCCCAGCGGATCTACCTCGCTATGCCACCTGGCAACACCAAGGCATCCAGCCATTTGACCAGCATCGGCGATCTCGGTCAGTTCTTCATTCGCGAGCAAGCTCTGCGGGACGCCCAGTTGCCCAACATCGTCGCGGACCCCGCGACGGGGCGCAGCTACACCCGCCCTGCGAAGTGGAGCTGAGGGTCCCTACACTTGTCAGCCGCCCTTCCGTGCCGGCCGGGTGGTGGACCCCGACCTGTCGTACCCGATGGGGTGGGGCTTGGCTGGTCGGCCCGCACCGGCGAGGATCGCTGCGTGGCTGCCAACCTCTCCGCCGTGGTCGGTGTCGTCTCGCTCGTCACCGCGCTGACCGCTGCCCTGTTGGCGGTGCTGCGGTTGCGGGCCCGCCGGGGCATCGCCACCGCCACCCAGCGGGCCACCTACGAGGTGTTGCACACCGCCGGCCTGGCCGCCGAGCCGCTGCGGGCCGGCCTGAGCGCGGCGGGCGCGGCGAAGGCCGTACGCCATCTCCGGGCCCTGGTGGGCGCGGTCGGGCTGGCGCTCACCGACGCCGACCGGCTGCTGGCCCACGACGGGCGCGGCACGCACCACGGCGGGCAACTGCTCGCGGCGGCCCAGCGGACGGTGACCACCGGCCGGTCGTCGGTGCTGGGTGAGCGGGACCTGCACTGCGACCGGGTGGACTGCCCGATCCGGGGCGCGGTGGTGGCGCCCTTGCAGGGGGCCGACGGTCGGGTGGTCGGCGCGCTGGTGGCGGTCGCCGACAGCCCACCGCCGCCCGGGTTGGTGCAGGCCACCCTGGAGACGGCGCACTGGGCCGGCAACCAGCTCGCCCTGGCCGAGCTGGACTCGTCCCGGGAGCGCCTGGCCCGGGCGGAGATCCGGGCGTTGCGGGCGCAGATCAGCCCGCACTTCATCTACAACGCGCTGACCGCCATCGGCTCGTTCGTCCGCACCGATCCGGAGCGGGCCCGGGAGTTGATCCTGGAGTTCGCGGAGTTCACCAGGTACTCGTTCCGGGCGCACGGCGAGTTCACCACGCTCGCCGAGGAGTTGCGGTCGATCGACCGCTACCTGACCATCGAGCGGGCCCGGTTCGGCGACCGGTTGCAGGTGCGGTTGCAGATCGCCCCCGAGGTGCTGCCGGTGACGCTGCCGTTCCTCTGCCTCCAGCCGCTGGTGGAGAACGCGGTTCGCCACGGGTTGTCCCGCAAGCCGGGCACGGGCATGGTGAGCATCGAGGCCCAGGACGCGGGCGCCGAGTGCCACATCACGGTGGAGGACGACGGAGTGGGAATGGATCCGACCACGTTGACCGCCGGCATCGCCGAGCTGGCCCGCAGCACCGGCGACCCGGGCGACGACACCGGCCAGCACGTCGGCCTCTCCAACGTCGACGAGCGGCTGCGGTCGGTCTTCGGGGACCGGTTCGGCCTGGTCGTGGAGACCGGGTTGGGCTCGGGCACGAAGGTCAGCATGCGGGTGCCGAAGTTCCACCCGGGTGTACGGGCCGGTTCGTGAGCGAGCGAACCGGGACGGGCGCTGTCAACGCGTCGGGTTTCCTCAGGGTGCTGGCGGTGGACGACGAGCCGCCCGCGCTCGACGAGTTGGCGTACCACCTGCGGGCCGACCCCCGGGTGGCCCGGCTGCACACGGCCGGGGACGCCACCGAGGCGCTGCGGCTGTTGCGCGACGGTGACGTGGACGTGGTCTTCCTGGACATCCGGATGCCCGGCCTGGACGGCATGGAGCTGGCCCGGGTGCTGCGCCGCTTCGCCCGGCCACCGGCGATCGTGTTCGTCACCGCGTACGACGACGGCGCTGTGGACGCCTTCGACCTGGGCGCCACCGACTACGTCCGGAAGCCGGTACGCGCCGAGCGGCTGGCCGAGTCGTTGCGCCGGGTGATCGGCTCGCGGGTGGTGCCGTCGCACCCGGCGGCGCTGGCCCGCGCGGAGGAGGACCCGACCATCCCGATCGAGCTGGCCGGCACCACCCGCATGCTGCCCCGCTCGGCGGTGCGCTGGGTGGAGGCGCAGGGGGACTACGCCCGGCTGCACACGGCGGAGGGGTCACATCTGGTCCGGGTGTCGCTGGCCACGCTCGCGGAGCGGTGGGCCGATGCCGGTTTCGTCCGGGTGCACCGGTCGTACCTGGTGCAGTTGAAGCTGATCGCGGAGCTGCGGCTGGTCAACTCCGGCTACGTGGTGGTGATCGATTCCACCGAGCTACCGGTGAGCAGACGGCACACCCGGGAGCTGAAGGACAAGCTGGTCAGGGCCGCCAAGCAGGATTGGAGTCGGTGAGTCGGGAATGCCGCACGCCGTCCCGTACGTTGTACGCTAGTCCGTACGACTTCCGGGAGGCCGCCGTGACCGAGACTCCGTTCGACGCCGAGACCGAATTCGACAGCCAACTCGACCGGCTGGTGCGGCTCGGTCACCCCGCCCTCGCCGGGCTGACCGAGAGCGCCTTCCGCGACCTGGTCGCGCCGCTGCGGGCCCGTGCGGTGGAGGGCGCCGCCGGCCTGGCCGCCCCCACCGACGCCCGGGTGCCCTTCCTGCTGGTCATCAGCCGGGAGCTGATCGGGGTACGGGAACGACTGGAGCTGACCACGCTGGCCGGCAAACGCAAGCCGGGCGTCCTGGACCGGAACTACGCCGAGGACGACCTGCCCCGCTTCGACCCGATCAAGGAGCTGGAGGTGCCGGCCGGCCCGGCGTACCTGCTCTTCGACGTCGACCGGGGCGAGGAGTTCCGCAACCTGGCCCCGGCGACGGCGATGGAGGCGATCACCGCTCAGGGCCGGCTGCCGCTCACCATCGACGAGGGTCTCGCCCTCGTCACGCTGCACCCGGCCGCACTGGCCAGCAACAGGTGTTTCTCGCTCGTCGGCTCGCGCTGCGGCGACAAGCGGGTACCGGCGCTGTGGATCAGCCAGGGAGCGCCCAAGCTGGGCTGGTGCTGGTACGGCAACCCGCACACCTGGCTCGGCTCCGCCTCGGCCCGGCCGGAGCGCGTCGGCCTGGACTGAGACATCCGCCAGGTGAAATGCCCGGTCGTGCGGATTCGGCCGGCCGGGCACCCGGCAGTCATCGTGAGTGACCTATTCTCCTGAGACCGATTCGCGTACGGGGCGCCGGAGCGGTGCAGGCGGAGTCTGCTCGATCGCCCCATCCACCATCACGTTGGGACATCGATGCAGCTAATCCCACCCCGCCGTGGCCTGCTGGCCGGGGCCGTCGTGGCGGCACTCGTGCTGTCCGGCGCCACTCCGGCCCAGGCCGCGGCAACGGGCGTCGTCAGTGGACGGGTCACCACCAACACCGGCGCCGGCGCCGCCGAGGTCCAGGTGCAGCTTCTCCGGAGCGACGACTACGCGTACGCGGGCTCCACCAACACCGACGCCGACGGCAACTACACCATCACCGGGCTGCAAGCCGGCTCCTACCTGGTCGGCTACTCCGCCTCGGAGAGGCCCGAGCAGTGGCACCACCAGCAGGTCAGCCCGTTCGACGCCGATCCGGTGACTGTCACCGAGGGTGGCACGACCCGGGTCGACGAGCAGCTCTTCGAGACCGGCACCCTCACCGGGCGGATGGTGGACGCCGCCGGCCAGCCGGTGGTGGACCTCACCATCGATGTCCGTGAGGTCGACACCTTCGCCTGGGCCTATGGTCGCACCGACGACCAGGGCAGGTTCACCATCGCGGCCCGGCCGGGCCGCTACACGGTGAGCATCCAACCCATCGAGGGCTCCTACCAGCAGCAGTACGTGCCCGGAAAGATCGACGAACAGGGCGCCACCGTCTTCGAGGTCAAGGCGGACGAGGCGATCGAAATCAACGAGACGGTGCTGCCGGCCGGCGACCTGACCGGCCGGTTCACCACCGCCTCCGGCGCTCCGCTCAGCAACGCCGAGGTCAACGTCACCACCGCCAACTTCTACGGCGGGGCGTGGACCCAGACCGACGCGAACGGCGCGTTCACCGTGCGGGTGCTCCAGGGCTCCTACCGGGTCGGCGTGACGGCCGGTGACCGGCAGCAGTACTACCGCGGCAAACTGACCCAGGAGGAGGCGAACCTGGTCGAGGTACGGGGTGGGCAGCAGACGCGCATCACCGACAGCCTGCTCGGGACCGGCTCGGTCACCGTCTCCGCCGTCGACTCGATCACCGGTGAGCCCGTCGCCAACTTCTGCGCGCAGTCGATCTGCAGCAACGGCACCGGCACGGTGACCGTCACCGACCTGCCGCAGGGCCGGCACACCCTCTACCTGGACGCGCCGGACAGGCTGCACTTCTCCCGGGAGGTGACCGGGGTCCGGGTGACCGCGAACACCGACACCAAGCTGACAGTGAAGATGCGGCCCGGCGCGGTCATCAGCACCACGATCGTGGATCGGCAGAGCGGCGCGCCGGTCGCGGACGTCTGCCTGGACGCGTTCCTGCCCAAGCAGGCGGCCCTCGCCGACGGCTACGGCGACTGCAGCGACCGGCTCGGCCGGATCAAGGTGGGGCCGCTGGCCGCGGGCAGCTACAAGCTCTTCGCGGTGCCGCAGGGCGACACCTACGGCCGCCAGTGGGTGGGCGCCGACGGTGGTAGCGGCGACGAGCGGCAGGCGGCCGTCGTCGCGGCGACCGCCGGTCAGGTCGTCACCGGACCGCAGGTGAAGCTCGACCGGGCCGGCAAGGTCACCGGGACGGTCACCGACGCGGCCGGCACGCCGGTGCCGAACGCCAGCGTGTCGGTGCTGACCGGGCACCCCGGCGTCGGCACCGAGGACGCCGTCGCCGACGAGCGCGGCGTCTACACGATCAAGCGCCTCGGCCCGTACGCCTGGCCACTGGTGTTCAGCGGCTACCGACAGGCCAGCGAGTGGTCCGGCGACAAGCCGAGCCGGTTCACCGCCACACCGGTGCAGGTGACGGCCGGAGCGACCGCCACCCAGAACGCCCAACTGGACCAGGGCGTCGAGCTGACCGGCACCTTCCGGACGCCGGACGGCACCCCGTTCACCAGCGGGTACGTCATCGCCCGCAGTGCCGACACCGGCGACATCGCGGGCAACGGGTGGATGGAGAACGGGCAGTTCACCTTCCGTCTGAAGGGGTCGCAGCGGGTCTTCTTCACCTACAACGTCTCGCTCGGCGATGAGTACTTCGACGGTCGCTACCTGGTGACGCAGCCGGACGGCACCCGCAAGCTGGGGCTGTTCTCGGTGCCGGCCAGCGGCAGCATGTCGGTGGACCTGGTCGTACCGACCAGCTGACGGTTCGACGTGGCGGGGCCGGTGGCACGACGCCACCGGCCCCGTCGCATGTCCGACGTCGAGAGCGGTCAGAAGATGTCGGCCAGCGGCAGGGTGAGGGGAAACGGCTGCTCGGTGCGGTAGACCTCGCCGACAGGGAGGAAAGCATGCTCGCGGTATCCGCCCGCGCCGTTCACCAGCACGGTGAGGGTCTGCTTGCGCGGGTCCACGAGCCAGTAGAGCGGGATGCCCGCGGCCGCGTACTCGTGTCGCTTGAGCACCAGATCACGGCCGGCGTTGCTCGGCGAGATCACCTCGACGACGAGCAGCACGTCGGCCGGGTCGAGCGCCGCGCCTCCCCGGTCCACCGCGCTCTCGCGGGCGACGAAGAGGTCTGGCACGAAGTAGGAGGAGCGTTTGGCGCTGACGCCGATGTCCTGACCGACGAGAACCCCGGCCGGGGCCTGCCGGTCGACGAGCCGGCGGAGGCGGTTGGCGACCGCGCCGTGGAAGACGTCCGCATGGGGGGACACGAGCAGGCTCCCGTCGAAGATCTCGTAGACCTGGTCGTCCTCGGGAAGGCTCTGGAGGTCGTCCACCGTCCAGACGTCGCCGTGGCCGGGCCGGGCGGGGTTGGTCACCGTCACACCTCCTCTCTACCCGACCACAGTGACAGTTCGATCGGTCGTCCACAACGAGCCCCGGGAGTTCACACAGGCCAGCCTGCGTCGCAAGCGAGTTATCCACAGCCGTGAACCGTTGTCCACAGGTTATGCACAATGGTGTCGGGCACGTGCTGCTTGACAATCCGGCGCGGGGGGCGAGACTGCCGTGATGGCCAAGCAACTCCCGGACGTGGAGTCGGGCGGCGCGGTCCCGCCGCCCCGGCGGGCCCGGATCGTGCTGGCCGAGATCAGCCGGCAGGACACCCGCGCCGAGCGGACCCGCGCCGAACTGGCCCAGCAGACCCAGATCGGTGAGGCGCTGGTCCGCGGCCTGGTCCGGGCGCAACTCGCGCTGGCGCTGCGGCTCTCCCTGGTGGTCGCCATCGGCTTGGGTGGGTTGCCCTGGCTGTTCGCCATCGCACCCGCGCTCGGCCGGACCACTGTCGCCGGCGTCAACCTGCCGTGGTTGCTGCTCGGGGTGGCGTCCTTCCCCTTCCTGATCGGGGTCGGCTGGGCGTACGTGCGGTTGGCCGAGCGCAACGAGCAGGACTTCGTCGACCTGGTGCAACGGCCGGAGCGCTGACGTGGGCAACGGCTTCGTGGTCCCGGCGATCGTCGCGGTCACCCTGGTCACCGTCGGGATCGGCTTCTACGGGCTGCGGCTGGCCCGGACCACATCCGACTTCCTGGTGGCGTCCCGGGCGATCAGTCCGACCTGGAACGCAGCCGCCATCGGTGGGGAGTACCTGTCGGCGGCGAGCTTCCTCGGCATCGCGGGGCTGGTCCTCAAGTACGGCGTGGACGTGCTCTGGTATCCGGTCGGGTTCGCCGCCGGTTACCTGGCCCTGCTGCTGTTCGTGGCGGCGCCGCTGCGGCGGTCCGGCGCGTTCACCCTGCCGGACTTCTGCGAGCTACGGCTGGGGTCCCGGCGGCTCCGCATCCTGGCCACCGCCTTCGTGATCTTCATCGGTTGGCTGTACCTGGTGCCGCAACTCCAGGGCGCCGGCCTCACCCTGGCCACCGTGGCCGGCTCCCCGTACCCGCTCGGCGCTCTCCTGGTGGCCGCCGTGGTCACCGCGAACGTGGCGCTGGGCGGGATGCGCGCGATCACCTTCGTCCAGGCGTTCCAGTACTGGCTCAAGCTGACCGCTCTCGCCGTACCGGTGATCTTCCTGGCGTTGCAGTGGCAGGCCGACGGCCGCCCGGCGGTGACGCCACCCGACGGGCCGACGTTCCGGGCCGCGACCACCGTCGTGGTCGAGCACCGGGCGACCCTCACCCTGCCCGACGGTGACATCCGGGAGGTACGCCCCGGCGACGAGCTGACCTTCGCCGAGGGTGACAGGGTGCCGGACGTGTCCGGGGTGGCCACCGCCGCCGGTGACTGGCTGTTGCCCAGCGCGGCGGGCAACGACGATCGGGGACTGTTCGCCACGTACTCGCTGATCCTGGCCACCTTCCTGGGCACCATGGGTCTGCCGCACGTGCTGGTCCGCTTCTACACCAACCCGGACGGCGCGGCGGCACGCCGGACCACCCTGGTCGTGCTGGCCCTGGTCGGCGCCTTCTATCTGCTGCCCACCCTGTACGGGGTGCTGGGCCGGATCTACACCCCGCAGTTGCTGCTCAGCGGGCAGACCGACGCGGTGGTGGTGTTGCTGCCCGGCGCGGCCCTCGGCGACGGCACCGTCGGGCGGCTGCTCGCCGCGCTGGTCTCGGCGGGCGCCTTCGCGGCCTTCCTGTCCACCTCGTCCGGGCTGCTGACCAGCGTCGCCGGCGTCATCTCGACGGACGTGCTGGGCCGCGGCTCGGTACGCGGCTTCCGGCTGGCCACGGTGATCGCCGGAGCGGTGCCGACGGTGTTGGCGCTGCACGTCTCCGGGCTGGACGTGTCGCAGGTGGTCGGGCTGGCCTTCGCGGTCGCCGCGTCGAGCTTCTGCCCGCTGCTGGTGCTCGGCATCTGGTGGCGTGGGCTGACCGACCTGGGCGCCGCCGCCGGAGTGCTGGTGGGTGGCGGGGCCGCGATCGGCGCCGTGCTGGTGACCGTGCTCGGCCCACCGCTGTCCGGCTGGCCGGCCACGCTCACCACCCAGCCGGCCGCCTGGACGGTGCCACTGGCGTTCGCGGTGATGGTCGCGGTGTCGATGGCGACCCGCCGTCGCGCCCCCGCCGACGTCGCGGCCACCATGCTCCGCCTGCACACCCCGGAATCCCTCCGTACGCAGTGAGCACGAGTGCCCCACCGCGCCGATCTTGCACTTGCGGTTGTTGATTTAAGCGGTTATGCACTTTATGCCAGGACAGTAAGTGCAAGATCGCGCGTTGTCCGCCTCGGGGATGATGCCGGTCCGCCCCGCGCCGGAGGGCGGGACTGGTGGCTGGCGGATAACGTCGGCGCATGACTGTTGAGCATCCCGCACTCGCGCTGCGTGGCCTGGCCAAGCAGTTCGACGGCACGGTCGCGGTCGGCGGCGTCGACCTGGACGTTCCCGTGGGCTCGTTCTACGGCCTGCTCGGCCCGAACGGCGCGGGTAAGACCACCACCCTGTCAATGGCGGTCGGGCTGCTCCGGCCGGATGCCGGGGCGGCCTGGGTGCTCGGGCACGACGTCTGGCAGGACCCGATCACCGCGAAGCGGATGCTCGGCGTGATGCCCGACGGAGTCCGCCTGTTCGACAGGCTCACCGGGGCGGAGCTGCTGGCGTACAACGGGCTGTTGCGGGGGATGGACCCGGCGGTGGTCGACCAGCGGGCCGCGGAGCTGCTCGACGTGCTGGCGCTCGGCGACGCCGGCCGGACGCTCGTGGTGGACTACTCGGCGGGCATGAAGAAGAAGATCGGTCTGGCCTGCGCGCTGCTGCACGGGCCCCGCGTGCTGGTGCTGGACGAGCCGTTCGAGGCTGTCGACCCGGTCTCCGCCGCGCTGATCCGGGACATCCTCACCAGGTACGCGGCCGGCGGCGGCACCGTGGTCTTCTCCAGCCACGTGATGGAGGTCGTGGAACGGCTCTGCTCACACGTGGCGATCCTGGCCGGCGGCACCATCAAGCGGGTCGGGACGCTCGACGAGGTCCGCGGCGACCGCTCGCTGGAGCAGGTTTTCGTCGAGGTGGTCGGTGGCCGCACCGCGACCGGCGAGGAGTTGTCGTGGCTCTCCCAGTGACTTCTGACGCCAGCCCCGCCGCGCCGGCCCGCGCGGTCTCCGCCCGGCACTTCGTACGGCTCAAGCTGCGGGTGATGGGCAACAACTTCCGGGGCCAGGGCTGGCGGATCGCCATGTTCATCGGCGGCGCGCTGCTCGGGCTCTGGTTCGCCGCCAGCGGCTTCCTCCTGTTCGCCGCCACCGGCCTGGCGGAGGACGGACGCTACGCGGTACTCGCCGCCGCGGCGGGCGGAGGGCTGCTGGTGCTCGGTTGGCTGCTCCTGCCACTGGTCTTCTTCGGCGTGGACGAGACACTGGACCCGGCCCGGTTCGCGCTCCTGCCGCTGCCCCGCCGCACCCTGGTCAGCGGTCTGTTCTTCGCGGCCCTGCTCAGCGTCCCGGCGCTGGCGACGTTGATCGGCACGTCCGGGTTGGTGCTGACCGCCTGGTCGCTGGGCGGGTGGTCGGCGGGGTTGGCCGGCGTCGTCGGCGTACTCGCGGGGTTGCTGCTCTGCGTCGCCGCCAGCCGGGCGATGACGAGCGCCTTCGCCACCATGTTGCGGTCCCGCCGGGTACGCGACCTGGCCGCTGTGCTGTTGGCGGTGGCCGCCGCGCTGCTCGGCCCGTTGCAGGTCTTCGGTCTCGCCGCATTGCGGGGGGCGGACTGGTCCCGGTTGACCGGGATCGCGACGGTGATCGGTTGGACGCCGCTCGGCGCGCCCTGGACCGTCGGCGTCGACGTGGCCCAGGGCCGGGTCTGGGCCGCCCCGGTCAAGTTGCTGATCACGCTGGTGTCCCTCGGGGCGCTGCTGGTCTGGTGGTCGCGTTCGTTGGAGTCGGCGATGGTGGGCGCGACGAGCGGCGGCAAGGCCCCGGCGCGGCGGGGAGCCACCGGCGGCGCTGTCGCCCAACTGTTCCCCCGGGCCGCCGGCTGGGTCCGCCGGGACCAGTTCGGGGCCCTGGTCGCCCGGGAGGCCCGCTACTGGTGGCGGGACGCCCGCCGCCGCGCCAACCTGATCACGATCGCGGTGGTCGGCATCTTCGTTCCCGTCTTCATCAACGTCACGGGCGGGGACTTCGCGGCCATGGAGGGCGGGAGTTTCACGGCGGCGGCCAGCGACAGCTCACCGGTCGTGGTCACCATCTCCATGGTTCTCGTGGGTGTGCTCGCCGCCGCCACCCTGGCCAACCAGTTCGGCTTCGACGGCAGCGCGTACGCGGCGAACGTGGTGGCCGGGGTGTCCGGCCGGGTCGAGCTGCGGGCGCGGATGACCGCCTTCTCGCTGTACGTGCTGCCGATGCTGGCGTTCGTGGCGGTGGTGCTGTCGGTGCTGCTCGGTCAGCCGGGTTGGATCGGTCTCACCTTCGGCAGCCTGGTCGCCACCTATGGCACCGGGCTGGCGGTGAACAGCCTGGTGTCGGTGCTCGGGGCGTACTCGCTGCCGGAGACGAGCAACCCGTTCGCGATGAACAGCGGGGCGGGTCTGACGAAGGGATTCCTCACCCTGCTGACGATGGTCGCCTCGGCGGTCGCGGCGGTGCCGATGGTGGTCGCCGCGGCGCTGCTCGGCGACGCGTGGCTCTGGTTGGCGTTGCCGGTCGGCGGGGCGTACGGGTTCGGGGCGGCGTTACTGGGCGCGTACCTGGCCGGAGACGTGCTGGACCGTCGCCAGCCGGAGTTGCTGGCCACCGTCACGCCGCGCCGTTAACCGGTGCGGCGGCCCTGGGCCTGGGCGGCGTCGGCGACGAAGCCGCGCCAGGCGTTCGGAGCGAAGGTGAGGACCGGGCCGGAGCGGTCCTTGCTGTCCCGAACCAGCACCACGCCGGGTACGTTGTCCGCCACCTCGACGCAGTTGCCGCCGGAGTCGGTCGACCGAGTGGAGGTGCGCCATTGTGGTTCGTTGGTCGTCATGGGGTCACCTTCAGCTTCCGGATCAGATCCATCGAGGCGCTTGTGGAAAGTGCTTCGCCGAGCAGGCTATCCCATTTTCGATCGATCAACCGGAGTATCTCCGGGTCGTCCATGACGTGTCCGCGAGCGGCATTCTCCAGGTAGAGCACCCGGTCGCCGTCCGGCAGATCGGCGAACACGAAGCCGCCCCCGAAGCCGACATGCTCCCCGACGCTCAGTGGGATGACGTGCAGTCGGGCGGACGGAAGCTCCGCCACCTCGAGCAGTCGGCCGAGTTGGGCGTTGAGCACGGCGTGACCACCCACCGGACGGTGGAGGCCCATCTCGTCCACCAGGAAGACGCACGTTGGCGGCGCGTCTCGGGACAGCAGCAGTTGGCGTTCGAGACGAACCGCGACAAGCTCATCGACCATCGCCGGCGGATGCAGCCCACCCGCTGAGATGACGGCTCGGGCGTAATCCTCGGTCTGAAGAAGGCCGGGCACGAGACATGCCTCGAAGGCCCGTAGGCGTGTCGCCCGCTGTTCGTATCCGCGCCAGGGGACGAACCAGGAGGGGCCATATTCCTGGTCTGCTGCCTTGAGGAGTTCGGCGAGGAGGCCGCCGGTGGCGAGGGCTTCGTCTGCCGCCACCGCGAACTCCATTGTCGGCCGGCGTCGGCCGGTCTCGATGGCCGCCACCGTGGACGGACTCCACCTGGTCAGTGTCGCCAAGGCCTCCTGGGACACCTCGGCACCGGCGCGGGCGGACTTCAACGCCCGTACCCACATGTCGACGTTCATCCTTACCTCTCCGGTAAGTACGTGACCGCGCTGTGTAGTAAGCCCTGGCATCCTCCCCTGTCCGCGCCTTTCCGTCCAGGGTGGAGAGCACGCGGCCCGGCCGATGGAGGCGACGTCCCGGCGGTTGGGTCCAGCGTGGGGCCGCCCCGGTCATCCCCCGGTCGGGGCGGCCCCGTCGACCGGGAGGAGATCAGCCGTGTTCGGGTTCGTTCGGGGCAGGAAGGGGGCGCTGTGGTCGTACCCAAGAAGGAAGCCGGCGGCACCGGCGGCGGTGACGGGCGCGGAGGGGCCGCCGGCCAGGTCCGCGCAGTTGCCGGGATATTGGTGCCTCTCGCGCCTGGGATGCAGCAACATCCCGGAAGGTGCCCGGATCTTCGCGCGGGGCGTAGGGCCGCACCGGTGAGTCCGCCGCACCTGCCGATGCGGCCGCTCTGGCGGTGCCGTGGCTGCGGCGCGCTCTGGCCGTGTCAGCCGGCGCGGCTGGCCCTGCTCGCCGAGTACCGGGGTGACCGGGTGGGGCTGCTGGTCTACCTGGGTGCCCTCATGGCCGAGGCCGGCGATCAGCTCGCCCGGTTGAACGGGCGCCCCGCCGATCTGCACGAACGCTTCCTTGGTTGGGCGAGAGCCCGGGGCGGCACAATGTTTCACGTGAATCATGAGCCGGGCGCCGAGATCCACCACACCGATCCCTTCGCGGTGCCGGCCGGGCAGCGGTCACGGGTCCGCCGGCTGCGGGGTCGCCTCGCCGCGCCGGTGACCCTCTGGACGGCGCCCGGCCCGGCCGGGCTGACGGTCTCGTCCACCCTGGTGGCCGAGGGGGAGCCGGACCGGCTGCTCGGGCTGATCGACGCCGAGTCCGACCTCTGGGCCGCCGCGCAGGAGTCGGGTCGGTTCGCCGTGTCGCCGCTCGGCCCGCCGCACCGGCAGCTCGCCGACCGGTTCGCCGGCCTCTTTCCCGCCCCGGGTGGTCTCTTCGCCGACGGCGCGTGGACCGAGACGCCGTACGGGCCGGTCCCGGCGGACGCCGGTGGCTGGGCCGGATGCCGGCTGGACACCGCCCGGGAGTACGGCTGGGCCCTGCTGGTGGAGGCCACCATCGAGGCGGTCGAGCTGACCGAGGAGAGTGCGCCGCTGCTGCACTACCGCGGCCGTTACCACGAGCTGCCGACCTGACCGGGCAATCCGCGCCGGCCGACCGATCATCGCGGTGATCTGAGTCACTTGGCGCAGCCAGTCAACCGCTCAGCGCAGTCGCCGACCGGCGTCGATCTCGGCCTTCCCTGCCGGCGAGTGCGCTCTCTACGGTGCGCGAAACTCCCCTGACGCCTGTGAAGGTGGTGATCCACAGATGTCCACGGACACACCCGCTCCGGCCGCTCCCCAGTCGGACAAGTACCTGACCGTACAACGGTCGGACGAGTTCGCCGGGCTGCGGCGTGCGCTGCGCGGCTTCGTCTTCCCGATGACCGTCGCGTTCTTCCTGTGGTATGCGCTCTACGTCATTCTCTCCGCGTACGCCCGGGACTTCATGGGCACGAGGCTGTTCGGCAGCAACATCAACGTCGCGCTGGTCTTCGGCCTGCTCCAGTTCGTCTCCACGTTCCTGATCGCCTGGCTCTACTCCCGGTACGCGGACCGGAAGATCGACCCCATCGCCGACCGGATCCGCGCCGAGATCGGGGAGGTGACCCATGAGCACGGTCCACGCGGTTGAGACGTTCCTCGCGGCGGACGCGCCCGATCACACCGCCCGTAACCTGACCATCACGCTCTTCCTGGTCTTCGTGGCGGTGACCCTCGGCATCACCATCTGGGCCAGCCGGCAGACCAAGACGGCAACCGACTTCTACGCCGGAGGCCGGTCCTTCTCCGGCTTCCAGAACGGCATGGCGATCGGTGGCGACTACATGTCCGCCGCCTCGTTCCTCGGCATCGCCGGCATCATCGCGCTCTACGGGTACGACGGCTTCCTCTACTCGATCGGCTTCCTGGTCGCCTGGTTGGTGGCCCTGCTGCTGGTCGCGGAGCTGCTGCGCAACTCGGGCCGGTACACGATGGCCGACGTGCTGGCCTTCCGGATGCGGCAGCGTCCGGTGCGTACGGCGGCGGCGGTCTCCACCATCACGGTGTCGATCTTCTATCTGCTCGCGCAGATGGTCGGCGCGGGCGCGCTGGTCGCGCTGCTGCTCGGCATCAAGCCGGGGACGACGTTCCTCGGCATGGACGCCGACACCGCGAAGGTGGCGACCATCATCATGGTCGGCGCCCTGATGATCATCTACGTCACCGTGGGTGGCATGAAGGGCACCACCTACGTGCAGATCGTCAAGGCGTTCCTGCTCATGGGCGGCGCGCTGCTGATGACGATCCTGGTGCTGGCGAAGTTCAACTTCAACCTGTCGGCGCTACTGGGCCAGGCGGCCGAGGCGTCCGGCAAGGGCAGCGCGTTCCTCGAACCCGGTCTGCGCTACGGGGTCGAGGTCGCCGGGAACTCGACGCAGACGTTCTACAACAAGATGGACCTGCTGTCCCTGGGCATCGCCCTGGTGCTCGGCACCGCCGGCCTGCCGCACATCCTGATCCGCTTCTACACGGTGCCGACCGCGAAGGCGGCCCGCAAGAGCGTGCTCTGGGCCATCGGCATCATCGGCACCTTCTACCTGCTCACCCTCGCGCTCGGCTTCGGTGCGGCGGCGCTGGTCGGCGGCCAGGCGATCACCGCCCAGGACAAGGCCGGCAACACCGCCGCGCCGCAGTTGGCCGAGGCGCTCGGCATCGACTTCTTCGGCGGCGACCTGGGGGGCGCGGCCCTGCTGGCGATCATCGCGGCGGTCGCCTTCGCCACCATCCTCGCGGTGGTCGCCGGGTTGACGCTGGCCTCGTCGTCCAGCCTGGCGCACGACTTCTACGCGAACGTGCTGAAGAGGGGCGACACGTCGGAGCGACAGGAGGTACGGGTCGCCCGGATCTCCGCCCTGGCGATCGGCGCGGTGTCGATCGCCCTGTCGATCTACGCGCAGAACCTCAACGTGGCGTTCCTGGTGGCGCTGGCCTTCGCGGTCGCCGCCTCCGGCAACCTGCCGGCGATCCTCTACAGCCTCTTCTGGCGGCGGTTCAACACCTCCGGAGCGGTGTGGGCGATCTACGGCGGTCTGCTCTCGGCAGTGGTGCTGGTGTTCTTCTCGCCGGTGGTCTCGGGCGGGGCGACCTCGATGTTCCCGGACCACGACTGGCAGTGGTTCCCGCTGTCCAACCCGGGCATCCTCTCCATCCCGTTCGGCTTCCTGTGCGGGTGGATCGGCACCGTCATCTCCAAGGAGCATGACGAGGACAAGTACGCGGAGCTGGAGGTTCGCGCCCTCACCGGCGCCGGCGCCCACTGACGCGACACCCGGGCCCCCGGCGACGCCACGCGTCGCCGGGGGCCCGACCGCATCCGGGGCGGTCGGTAGGCTGACCGGTATGAAGGTTGCTGAGCGCTTTGGTTCCGGTCACCGCGTCCTCGTCACCGGCGGTGCGGGCTTCGTGCCGTCGCACCTGGTGGACGTCCTGATCGGCCGTGGGTGCACGGTGGTGGTCGTGGACAACTTCGTCACCGGTTCCAAGGAGAACGTGGCGCACCTGCTGGACCGGCCGACCTTCACCCTCGTCGAGGCGGACATCTCCGACGGCCTGCCGACCCACCACCCGGCGCTGGCCGAGCGGTTCGACGCCATCCTGCACATGGCCTCCCCGGCCAGCCCGACCGACTTCGCCCAACTGCCGGTGGAGATCCTCCGGGTCGGCTCGGTGGGCACCCTGCACCTCTTGGAGCGGGCGGTCGCCGACGGCGCGCGGTTCCTGATGGCCTCCACCTCCGAGGCGTACGGAGACCCGAAGGAGCACCCGCAGCGCGAGACCTACTGGGGCAACGTCAACCCGATCGGGGTCCGCAGCGTCTACGACGAGGCGAAGCGCTTCTCCGAGGCCGCGACGATGGCGTACCACCGCTACCGCGGGCTCGACGCGGCGATCGTCCGGATCTTCAACACGTACGGCCCCCGGATGCGCCCCGACGACGGCCGCGCCATCCCCACCTTCGTCTCGCAGGCGCTGCGCGGCGAGCCGATCACCGTGCACGGCACCGGCAACCAGACCCGGTCCATCTGCTTCGTCGAGGACCTGGTGCGGGGCATCCTGCTGTTGCTCGACTCGACCGAGACGGGCCCGGTCAACTGCGGCACCGAGCACGAGCTGTCGATGCGGCAACTGGCCGAGTTGATCGTGTCGCTCTCCGGCAGCACCTCCGAGGTGACCTACGTCACCCGCAGCTCGGACGACCCGGAGATGCGCCGGCCGGACCTCACTCTCGCTCGTGAACTGCTCGGGTACGAGCCGACGGTGGCGCCCGAAGACGGCCTTCGACGCACGATCGAGTACTTCCGGGAGCGGCTAGGGTAACCGGCGCGTTGCGCGCCGCCTGCCGCTGAGTGTCGCCTGAAGGCGGCGGTGGCTCCCGCTACGTACCCTGAGTTACATGTCCGCGACGTCGTCTGCCGACCTTCCGCATCCATACCTGAACCGCAGCGCCGGACGTGCCGCGGTGCCCGGTCCCGACCGGGGCGTCTCCGGGCGCGCCCGTCCGTCCGAGGCGCGCTTCTACCCGTCGTACGACGAGGAGCAGCCCCGCCCGGGCGGCCCGGTCGGGCCGACGGGGCCCGGCGGTCCGGGCGGCGCCGGCGGTCCGGGGCGGCGTGGCCCCCGACCGCGCTGGGGTCGGATCGCCCTCGTGGCCGGGGTGGCGGTGCTGGTGCTGGCGCTGCTCGGCGGCGTGGGGGCCTGGCTGTACGCCCGCAACCTCGACTCCGACCTGGCCCGCACCGACCCGTTCGCGGAGATCACCGGAGGCCGGCCGGCGAAGCCGGTCGAGGGTGCGCTGAACATCCTGCTGGTCGGCAGCGACTCCCGGGACCCGGACGCCCCGGTCGACACCAAGAGCCAGTGGCGCGCCGACACGATCATCGTGATGCACATCCCGGCGGACCACCAGGAGGCGTACCTGGTCTCCATCCCGCGTGACCTGTACGTGCCGATCCCGGAGAGCGCCGGTGCCGACTGCGGGTCCGGCCAGCGGGCGAAGATCAACGCGGCGTTCGCGTTCGGTGGGCTGCCGCTGGCGGTACGCACCGTGGAGTGCTTCACCGACGTCCGGATCGACCACGTCATGGCGATCGACTTCGGCGGCTTCAAGGAGGTCACCGACGCCCTCGGCGGGGTGGACCTGAAGGTGGAGCGGACGATCACCTCGATCCACAAGCCGTACCGGACGTTCACCAAGGGAACCAACCACATGGACGGCGCGGAGGCGCTGGACTGGATCCGGCAGCGCAAGCAGTTCCCGGACGGGGACTTCGCCCGGATGCGGCACCAGCAGGAGTTCCTACGGGCGCTGATGGACAAGGCGGCCAGCAGCGGCACGCTGGCGAACCCGAAGAAGCTCAACGACTTCCTCCGGTCGGTGACCGCGGCCGTAACCGTCGACCAGTCGTTCTCGGTTACCGATATGGCGTTGCAGTTCCGCAACCTGCGCGGCGAGAACCTGACCTTCGTGACCAGCCCGAACTCGGGTAGCGACACGATCAACGGCGAGTCGGTTGTGGTATCGGACCGGGAGAGGGCGCTCGCGATGTACCGGGCCATGTCCGCCGACACCATGGCGGACTGGGTCAAGGCCAACCCGCCGAAGGGCAACAACGGCGGCTGACCGCGGCACGGGCGGCGCCACCGTACGACGCACGGCGGCCCGACGGGCACCTGCCCGTTCGGCTTATCGAGTCTCGACGATCGACCGAGTCGGGAAAATTCGACGTCCGGATTGACCCGCGATGAACTCGCCAAGTCGATTTGATGTACGTACAGTGGTGCCGCCCCCTCCTGATCACGAGCTGGAGCACGCATGCCGGTTCAGGCCAGTCGTCGCCCTTCCTCCTCCGGGTCCGCCGCGCCCAGCGGTCGAGTCGGTGTGGCCATCCCCGCGCAGTCGCGCCTCTCGGGTGGCGGACCGGCCACACCACCACCCGGTGGCGGCGGCGCTGGTGGCGGCGGCACAGGGGGCGGGTCGGCGAAGAAGCGCAGCAAGCGCAAGGACCCACTCTGGGCCCGTCTGACGGTGGTCTTCGGTGCCG
This sequence comes from Micromonospora sp. WMMD1120, assembly GCF_029626235.1. NCBI lineage: Bacteria > Bacillati > Actinomycetota > Actinomycetes > Micromonosporales > Micromonosporaceae > Micromonospora > Micromonospora sp. WMMD1120. The sequence continues at coordinate 1,838,511 of NZ_JARUBO010000005.1, forward strand.
TGCTGATGCTGAGCAGCGGGGTGGCCATCGTCGGCAGCAAGGCGCTGATCGCGCAGGCGACCGGTGACATCGCCAAGGGCAACCTGCTGGGTGACGCCGGCAAGTCCGACGCCGAGGGCGGGGCGAGCCTGGACGGCCCCATCGACATGCTGCTGCTCGGCGTGGACGCCCGGGAGCGCTGGGCCGCCGACGACGTCCGCTCGGACAGCATCATCATCCTGCACATCCCCGCCTCGCACGACCAGGCATACCTGATCTCGATCCCGCGCGACACCGAGGCGCAGATCCCCCCGTTCAAGAAGAGCGGCTACGGCGGTGGCACCGGAAAGATCAATGCCGCCTTCCAGGCCGGCGCCGCCAACGGTGGCGGCTGGGAGGGTGGCGCCCAGTTGATGGCACAGACCATCAAGCGCCTGACCGGGATCAGCTTCGACGGCGCGGCGATCATCAACTTCGGCGGTTTCAAGAACGTCATCGACACCCTGGGCACCGTGCGCATCTGCGTCAGCCAGGAGGTCAAGTCGCTGCACATGTCGTACGTCGACGGTAAGCCGATGTGGAACGCGGACGCGAAGAAGACCGGCAAGCCGAGGACGCCGGTGGTGCACAAGAAGGGCTGCCAGGAGATGGAGGGTTGGGCCGCGCTCGACTACTCCCGGCAGCGCAAGAGCCTCAAGAACGGCGACTACGACCGGCAGGCCAACCAGCAGCAGCTGATCAAGGCGATGGCCAAGAAGGCCACCGACGGCGGGATGTTGACCAACCCGGCCAAGATGAACAACCTGATCAAGGCGGCGGGCAAGGCTTTCGTGCTGGACACCGGCGGTGTCGCGATCGAGAAGTTCATCTTCACCATGCGCGGCGTCACGGCCAACGAGCTGACCATGCTCAAGACCAACAACGGCACCTTCCACGCCAACGGCAACAACACCGAGGGCCTGAGCGAAGAGACCATGGCCATGTTCCGGGCGGTCAAGGAGGACAAACTCGCCGAGTTCGTCTTCACCCACCCAGAGGTGATCTCCACCCGCAAGTGAGGTCGTGGTCGCGGAACGCCAGCGCCGCCGCCGTCACTCCCCGTAGCCTGACGTGAGCAGGTTTCACGTATCGGTTGCGGGGAGGCGGTCACGTCCAGGTGGGGACGGAACGCGGCGAGTCGGGCCGGAGCGGTCCGGTCCGCCCGGCCCGGCCGTGCCCGGGGGTCACGCATCCTGCTCGGCGTCGGCCTGGCGCTCGTCCTGCTGGCCGGGCTCGCCGTGGTCGGGCTCAAGACCCTCACCCACCGGTACGACCGCACCGTCACCAGGGAGCAGTTGCTCGACCCGGACGCTCGGGCCGACCGCACCGACCTCGACGGGCCCCTCAACTATCTGCTCGTCGGCTCCGACCGGCGGCCCGGTGACAGCGGGCCGGACCAGCGCTCGGACACCATCCTCATCGTGCACGTCCCCGCCGGGCAACGGGAGGCGTACCTGGTCTCCGTCCCGCGTGATTTGCTGGTCGCGATCCCACCCGCGAACGGGTTCGGCGGTGGGCAAGACAAGATCAATGCCGCGTACGAGCACGGCGGCGGCGGTCAGGCCGGCGCGCAACTGCTCTCCGCCACCCTGCACCGGCTCACCGGGATCAGGTTCGACGGCGCCGCGTTGATCGACTTCTCCGGCTTCCGGAAGGTGATCGACCTGCTCGGTGGGGTGCAGATGTGCGTGGACACCGAGGTGCGCTCGATCCACACGAACCGGGTCTTCCCCACCGGCTGCCAGCGGATGGACGGGGCACAGGCCCTCGACTACGTACGGCAGCGCTACGACCTCCCCGGCGGTGACTACGACCGGCAGCACCACCAGCAGCAGTTGCTCCGAGCGATGCTGGACAGCGCCGGCAGGTCCGACCTGCGCAGCAACCCCGTCAAGCTGGACCAGGTGCTACGGGCGGTCGGCGGCTCGTTGACAGTCGACACCAACGGCGTACCCCTGGAGGATCTGCTCCTCGCGCTGCGCGCGCTGCCGCCCGACGGCATGCGCGGCGTCCAGGTGCCGTCCTCCCCGCAGACCATCGACGAGGTCTCGTACGTGGTGCTGGAGAACGGGGGCGACGGGCTGTTCGAGGCGATTCGCGGCACCCGTGTGCCGGCCTGGGCCCAGGCCAACCCCCGCTGGGTGACCCGTTTGTGATGGTGCCGACGGCCCGGTCGGTGCCGAATCGGCCGTCGAGGATCTAGTCTTGCTAGCTGTGTTCGGACCCCAGGTTCCCACAGTGCCCGTGACCGAGATCGCCGACGACACCTACCTGCTCGACGTGCGGGAGGCCGACGAGTGGGCGGCCGGCCATGCCCCCACAGCGCACCACCTGCCGATGATGGAATTGCCGGCACGGCTGGCCGAGGTGCCCACCGACCGGGACGTGGCGGTGATCTGCCGTTCCGGCGGGCGTTCCGCCCAGGTCGTCGCCTACCTGATCAGCAACGGCTGGGAGCAGGTGCGAAACGCCGACGGCGGGATGCGCCAGTGGGCCGCGACCGGCCGACCGGTGGTCGACGCGAACGGACAGCCCGGTCAGGTCATCTGAGGTCGTCGGGATGGGCGGGCCACTGGTCTTCGCGCACCGCGGCGCCTCGTACGACCTCCCCGAGCACACCCTCGCCGCGTACCTCCGCGCACTCGACGAGGGCGCCGACGGCCTGGAGTGCGACGTCCGGCTGACCCGGGACGGGCACCTGGTCTGCGTGCACGACCGGCGGCTCGACCGCACCAGCAACGGCCGCGGCCTGGTCAGCGCACGTACGCTCGCCGAGCTGGACGCCCTGGATTTCGGCTCCTGGCACCCGGGCAGCGCGCCGAGCGGCGACCTGCCTCCGGACGAGTCGCACACCCGGTTGCTGACCCTGGCCCGGCTGCTGGACGCGGTGCTCGCGGCCGGCCGGCCGGTCCGGCTACTGGTCGAGACGAAGCACCCGTCCCGCTACGGCTCGAACGTGGAACGACGGCTGGTCGAGCTGCTGCGCCGCTACGGGTTGGCCGACCCGGCGCCGGACGATCCGGTGCAGGTCACCGTGATGTCGTTCTCCCCGCTGGCGGTCCGCCGGGTACGCGAGCTGGCCCCGGCGCTGCCCACCGTGCTGTTGCTGGAGGTGTTGCCGCGCTGGCTGCGGTTGGGCCGGCTGCCGTTCGGCACCCGGATCGCCGGGCCGGGCATCGGCCTGGTCCGGGCCCGCCCGCGGTTGCTGCCCGCGCTGCGCGCCGCCGGCAACCAGGTGTACGTCTGGACGGTGAACGAACCGACCGACCTTGAGCTGGTGTTGGCCGCCGGGGTGGACGGGATCATCACCGACCGGCCCGCCCACACCCTCGCCCGGCTGGAGCGCTGAGCCGGGGGGTGCCCAAATCCGGGTCCGCGGGGCAGACTCGGCACATGCCGGAGCGTATCGACTTCCCCGCTCTCCTCGCCGGCCACACCGTCGTCATCGAGATGATCAACTCGGGGGACGCGGGACTACCGGTCCTCACCCAGTTGCTCCGGGTGGCCCAGCCGGCACTCGGCGCTACCGGGATGGCGTTCGTCGAGTTCGGGCCGACCGGCGGTCGCGTGATCGCCGCCACCGGCGTGGCGGAGTGGGCCCTCGGCCGGCCCCTGGCGGTCGACGACCCGGACACTGTCTGCCTGCTCGCCGGTCCCCGGGTGCGCCAGGTGCGGGTGGGCGACCTGAACGGCAAGCTCGCCGCCGAGCTGGCCGGCAGCGGCCTGCGCCGGATGGTCGTCTCCCGGGCCGAGATCGGCGGTCACACCGCCGGCAGCCTGCACGCGCTCTACCCGGGCGACGACGAGCCGAGCGCCGAGCAGCTCGGTGCGATCACCTACCTCGCGGCCTGCGTGGCGCACATGTACGGCGACCAGAGCGGCCTGCCGGTGCACGGCGACGGCCCGGTGGTGGCAGCCCTCGCCGACGGGCTGGCCGTCGTGGACCGGGACGAGCACGTCCGGCTCTGGAACCCGGCCGCCGCCCAGGTCACCGGCCAGCCGGTGGAGCAGGCGCTGGGCCGTCCCCTGCCGTTCCCGCTGCCGCCGTCCGGTCAGGTCCGCGACCACCGGATGCCGGACGGGCGCTGGCTGCGGATCACCTCCGGCGAGCTGCCCGGTCCGGGCACGTTGCGGGTGGTCACCTTCCGCGACATCACCGACCAGCAGCGCCGCGACCACGACCGGGAGCTGTTCGTCGCGGTGACCAGCCACGAGCTGCGCACGCCGGTCACCGTCATCAAGGGGTACGCGGACACCCTCACCGACCACTGGGACTCGCTCAGCGACGTCGACCGGCGGCAGGCCGCCCGGGTGATCGGGCAGCGCGCCAACGAGCTGGCCCGGTTGGTGGACCGTCTGCTCAGCTCGGCGTCCGAGGTGGGGCCGGGCGACGAACCACCCAGCCCGTTCGACCTGGGCGAGGCGCTGCGCTCCGCCGTCGTGGACCTGCCGACGGAGCTGCGTCGCCGGTTGGTGCTGCTGCTGCCGAGCGACCTGCCCAAGGCGCTCGGCCACCGACCCAGCCTGGCCACGGTGCTCACCGAGTTGACGACGAACGCCGGGAAATACTCGGCGCCCGACTCACCGATCGAGATCAGCGCCTCCGCCGACGGTCACCTGGTGGCGTTCCGGGTCAGTGACCGGGGCATCGGCATCCGACCCGAGCACGTGGAACGGGCGTTCGACAGGTTCTGGCAGGGCGAGTCCGGGGACCGCCGGGGCTATCCGGGGGCAGGGTTGGGCCTCTATCTCGTCCGCCGGATCGTTGAACAACAGAATGGATGGGTATCCCTACGTCCGAGGACCGGCGGCGGTACGGTCGCAGAGGTGCGGCTACCACGCGGTTGACCGAGGTGGCGCGACGTGGAGGCGACGGTGGCAGCGGCAGTGGCAGCGAGGGATCGGGCGTGGTGTGTGGTGGTCCCCCACCACCCGGGCGGGGCACGGCTGGCCCGACACCGGCTCGCCGACGAGCTGGCGGACGTCGTACCGTCGACGCTCCTGGCGGATCTGATCGCGGTGCTGGCGGAGCTGGTGGGCAACGCGGTGCGGCACGCCCGGCCGCTGCCCGGCGGTGTGATCCGGGTGGCCTGGCGGTTGCGACAGTCGACCGACGGTGCCCTGGTCCAGCTCTGCGTGACCGACGGTGGCGCGGGCACCGCTCCCCGGCTGCGGACGGCCAGCCTCGACGCGGCGGACGGTCGAGGGCTGCACATCGTGGCCGGCCTGGCGAGCCGCTGGGGCGTCGAGCAGGACGGCATGGGCCAGCGGGTCTGGGCCGAGTTCGAGCCCACCGCCGCCCCGCCCCCCTCCCGTCCGCGTCTGCTGACAGCGGGCTGAAGCCCCGGGTGGGTGGGTCCGGCCCGCGGTGCGGCGCTGAGGGCTCTAGGCTGTGACGCCGTGAGCAAGCGTCGTAAGAACCAGCGCACCGCCGCCGACACCGCCGCCCCCCGCCGGGACAAGGTGCGGGATGTCTTCGTGCCGCGTCCGTTCGACGGGCTGGTCGACGAGGCCGAGTGGATCGCGCTGCGCGAGTTGGTGCCGGCCGCCTCCGCCCCGCTGCGGCTGACGCCCGCCCTGGTCGAGGAGTTCGGCGACCGGCAGGTGACGCTCGCCACCGTGTTGCCGATGGCCGCCCCGGCGGTCAGCAAGCCGGACGGTCGGGTGCTCATCGGTATCCAGCGCCACCAGCAGTCCGGTGACGTCTCCCGGGACCTGGCCGACGCGCTGCTCTGCGCGCTCCGCACCGAGCCGGGTGGTCAGGTGACGGTGCCACCGCTGCCCGGCCCCGGCCCCCGCCTCCAGGACATCCTGGAGGACGGTCCACTCGAGATCAGCATGCACGACGGCTTCGACTTCTGGCTCGACCCGGGGGCCACCGACGACCCGACCGTCCAGGCGTCGCTGGAGCGGGCGAACGCCGCGATCTACCCGACGGTGCGGCTGACCGCGGCGAAGGCCGCGTACTGGTGCCAGGTCCCGGAGAAGGCACACGTGCGGTGGGTGCTGGCGGACGACGAGGACGTCGCGCTGGACGCGCTGGCCCGGCTCGGCGCCGCCGGCACGCTGCCGCTCGGCGAGCAGACCAGGTTCGCCGGCATGTTCCGCGCGCACGGCCGGCTGGTGCCGGTCTGGGACCTGCCGGAGGAGACGCCGGCGGCGGAGTGGGAGGAGCCGGTGGCGCAGTTCGCCAAGCGGTACGCCGAGGCGCTCACCGTCACCGGTCCACTCGACGCGGCGAGCCGCCGGGCCCGTCAGGGCCTGCTGGGCCGCCAGCTCACCCTGCGCTGACGCCCGGCAGCTCGCCTCCGTCGCTCAGCGCAGCGGCTCGCGGCTGATCGGGCAGGACATGCAGCGGGGCCCGCCCCGGCCCGAGCCCAGCTCGGAGCCGGCGATGGGAATGACCTCGATGCCGGCGCGTTCGAGCTGTGCGTTGGTCTCGGTGTTGCGTTCGTAGCCGACGCAGAGCCGGGGCGCGAGCGCGAGGGTGTTGTTGCCGTCGTCCCACTGCTCCCGTTCCGCGGTGACCGGGTCCAGACCGGTGTCGATGACCCGCAGCACGTCGAGGTCCATCGCGTCGGCGGCGGCCCGCAGGAACGGCGCGGGGCCGTCCACCCGGGGGTCCGCGCCGTCCGCGCCCGCGATCACCGTGTACGCGGAGAGCGTGCTCGCGATGTTGGGGTACATCAGCACCGCGTCCACGTCGACCATCGTGCACACGGTGTCGAGATGCATGGTGGCGCGTTTCTGGGCGATCGGCACCACCAGGATGGTGTGCGCCAGACCGGCGGCGAAGACCTGCCGCCCGAGGCGTTCGGCGCCGGCCGGCGTGGTCCGCTCGCCCACCCCGACCGCCAGCACCCCGGGCGCGAGCAGGAGCACGTCCCCGCCCTCCAGGTGTTCGAGGTTCGGGCGGTAGACGAACTCGGTGCCGGCGAAGCGCGGGTGGTGACGGTAGATGGCGTCGGTCAGTGTGGTCTCGCGGCGGCGGGCCGGCATGGCCAGGCTGGTGACGCCCACCCGGTCGCCGATCCAGAGCGACGAGTCGCGGGTGAACAGCAGGTTGGGCAGTGGGTCGATGACGAACTCGTGCCGATCCATCAGCGTGTAGACCAGCCCGCCCGGCCGCTCCGAGCTGATCCGCAGCTCCTCGTGGGCGAGCCCGGCGGTGAGCACGTCGGCCAGGGCGGCCGGGTCCAGGTAGGAGAGGTGGTCGGCGACCCGGGCCCGGAGGGTGTCGCCGAGTCGCCGGGAGCGCAACACCTGCTCGGTGAGCTCGGCGCGGGCGTCCGCGACGGCGAGGGTCTCGGCCAGCAGGGTGGCCAGGTAGAGCACCTCGACGCCGCGCTCGCGGAGCGCGGCGGCGAACGCGTCGTGCTCCTCCTGGGCGCGCCCCACCCAGGGGATCGCGTCGAACAGAAGCGAGTCGTTGTTGCGTGGGGTGAGCCGGGCCAGTTCGGGGCCGGGCCGGTGCAGCAGTACGGTGCCGAGCCGGCCGACTTCACTGTCGACGTAGTGGGTCACACCCGCAGCGTAGGGCAGGGTTTAGCGGCATCCGAGAAAAGAACTGTGGATGAATATGGCATTCATCCACAGTCATTCCGGCGCTCCGGCTTGCCGAACACCGGTAGTGGCAACGTAGGGTAGTGAGGACATAACTTCGAGGGACCTTTTGCCGGAGGTCGCGATGACTGTCTTTCCCGCACGACGAGCCGTACCGTCCGCTCGGGCACTGCCGCCCGTCGCGGTGCCGCACCCCCGCGCCGAGTCGCCGGGGGTTCTCGAACCGGTCCGTCCGACACCGCTCGAGTGGGCCCGCCGTCGTCGGGCCGAGCGCGGTGCGCGCCGCCTGGAGGCGGCCGGGGCACGGGCTCTGGGGCGGCTCGACCACCTCGGGCCCGCCTGGCACGTCATCGAGTGGCCGCGCACCGACGTGGCGGACGTCCTCGACCGCGGTCAGGACGACCGCGCCGGATTCCTCGCCATCGGGCCGAGCGGGCTCTTCGCCGTGACCATCGCCGATCACGGCCGGGCCCGGGTGCTCGTCGCCGGTGACGTGGTGCAGATCAACGGCAAGCGGCCGCCATACGTGGCCGAGGCCCGCCGGGACGCCAAGCGGGCCAGCAAGGCCCTCTCCGACGCGGTGGGGCTGCCTGTTCCGGTGACGCCGGTGCTGACCTTCGTCGGCTCCGGCGTGATCAGTGTCTACGGGCTGCCGAAAGACTGCCTGATGGCCACCCACCGGGAACTGGACCGGCTCCTCGTGGCCGGTGGCAGCCGGATCAGCCCGGCCACCGCCGAGAAGCTGTCCCGGGTCGCCCAGCATCCCGGCACCTGGTTGAACGGCACCTACCGTCCAACAGCCGACTACCGGTGGTACGACGAGGGCCGAACGGCCGCTGACAAGCCGGCTCACCACCGGTAACGTCACCGGCGACGCCACGTGGCTCCGGTCCCCCCGTTCACCTCACCGGTTTCCGCGCCGTCGCCGGTCGCCTCGGTTCCCGCCGCGCGCCCGGTGACCTGGTGCGCTCGGTGATTCCGTCGGCGACCCGCTAGCGTGGACAGTCGATCGGTGCACATAGGAGGCGCGGTGGCCCACGTCGAACTTTCGCTCTCGGAAGCGTTCGTCTCGGCGGCGCAGGGCTCGACAGAGCCCGACTCCGACAACGTCGGCCAGTGGTCGCTGACGGTCTCCCGGGCCGACGAGCCGTGTCTGCTGATCGACGCCGGCACCCGGGTGGTGGCGATCTCCACGTCCGGCTGCGAGCTGCTCTGCCTGGGTGAGCCGGAGGGCCTGATCGGCCGCCCGCTGCTCGACGGCGGGTTGCGCCTGCTCGACTTCACGGCCAACCGGGGCGAGCTGACCGAAGCCGAGATCGACATGATCCCACCGCTGCTGGCCCTCTCCTCCGGCCGACTGGCCCGCGGGCTCCTGCGGGTGCAGGCCGCCTCGGCGGACAGCTCCGACGCGACAGTCGACGCGATCTCGACGCCACTGCTCACCGACGGTGCCGTCGCCGGTTCGCTCACCTTCTTCTCCGAGGTCTGACCTGCGGCGGAGTGTGTCCTTCGCCGCACGCGGCGTTGCGCGGGTGGGTCCGGGTCGAGGCCGTAAGGTGCCCTCATGCTCGATATCGTCCTGCTGCCGGGGGAGTACGCCGTGTGCCGGTTGCCGGCCGGCACCGTCCTACCGCACGCGCTGTCGAGCGGGCTGAGCGGCACCGACGTGGTGACGGTGAGCTGGACCTCCGACGGCATCTCCGTGATCTGCCCGAGCGACCGGGCACCGGAGCAGGCCGTGCTGGAGACTGCCTGGCGCTGCCTGCGGGTCACCGCCCCGGCTGACTCGACGGTCAGCCTCGCCGCGCTCGTCGACCCCCTCGCCGAGGCGCGGGTCAGCGCTGTCACGTTCTCCACCTTCGACACCGACTACCTGCTCGTGCCGGCCGTCCGGCTGACCGAGGGCACGGCCGCGCTCCAGCGTGCCGGGCACCGCGTCACCGGCTGAGCTTCACCCGGCCGGCCGCGCAACCTACGATGGGTTCGGCCGCCCCGGCCGCGACGAATCTTCCGATGTCCCGAGGACCGGCCCGTGCCGTTCGCCCCACCCCGCCCCGCGCTCCCCCCGACGCGGACGACTGTCGGCGTTCCACCGGTGCGCCGTGCGCCCGGGCGGCGCAGGGGCCGGCTCCTCCCCACGGCAGTGGCGGTGCTCGCCGTCGCGGCGTTGGCCGGCTGCGGCGCCCCACCCGGTCAGGACGAGCCGACCGCCGTGCCCAGTCGGAGCGCTGCCCCGACGACAGCGGCCCCGAGCACGGCCCCGGTGACCCCGCCGACCAGCGTGCCATCACGCGGCACGGTCAGCCCCACGCCGGACGCCGGGTACGTCGCCACGGCATGCCGGAACGGGCCGACCGGGCAGCAGGTGGTGGGACTGCTGCGTGGCCGCGCCGGGGTGCTCCCGACGAACGTCCGGGTCCAGGTCCGCACCGGGCCGCTGTGCGCCGGTGAGTGGCAGTTCACCGTGGTGGGGGTGACCGGGCACGAGGAACTCCAGGTGGTCACCCGCGGCAGTCGGTCGGCGCCGTCGCTGGTCACCGCCGGCACTGACGTCTGCACCATCGAGGTACGCGCCACCGCCCCGGTCGGGATCCGCACCCTTGCCTGCGACGCCGGTCCGGTCACCCGGCCGGGTGCGTAGTCTGATCGACATGCCGGGAACACCGCCGACGCGTTTCGTCTACCTCGGGCCGGAGGGCACATTCTCCGAGCAGGCCCTGCGCTCCGTGCCCGCGGCCGAGCGCGGCACCCGTACGCCCGCCCGCAGTGTCGGGGAGGCGCTGGACAGCGTCCGGGCGGGTGACGCGGATGCGGCGCTGGTGCCGCTGGAGAACTCGATCGGCGGGGCCGTGGGGGTCACGCTCGACGAGATGGCCGAGGGCGAGCCGTTGGTGATCACCCGGGAGGTGGTCCTGCCGGTGGACTTCGTGCTCGCCGCCCGGCCCGGCACCCCGCTGACCTCGATCCGCGCCGTGGCGGCCCACCCGCAGGCGTCCACCCAGTGCCGGGGGTGGCTGCACGACCATTTGCCCGACGCCGTGGTGGTCGACGTGCTGTCCAACGGCGCGGCCGCCGCGGGCGCCGCCACCGGCGAGTACGACGCGGCGATCTGCGCGCCGATCGGGGCGTCCCGGCACCGGCTCGCGATCCTCGCCGACAAGATCGCGGACCACCCGGACGCGGTGACCCGGTTCGCGCTGGTGTCCCGGCCGGGGCCGCCACCGCCGCCCACCGGCGACGATCTCACCTCGCTCGCCGTCTACATCGCGCACGACCGGGTCGGCGCGCTGTTGTCCGTGCTGATGGAGCTTGCCGTACGCGGGGTCAACCTGACCCGGATCGAGTCCCGTCCGACCGGTGAGGCGCTGGGCCGGTACGTCTTCTTCCTGGACTGCACCGGCCACGTCGCCGACGTACGTCTCGGCGAGGCGTTGCAGGGGTTGCGCCGGGTCTGCGCCGAGGTCCGGTTCCTCGGTTCGTACCCGCGTCACCGCTGGACCGACGCGCCCGCCGAACGGCCGGTGCCCGCGCCGGCGGGTCTCTCCGACGTCGACTACGCGGACGCGGCGGCCTGGCTGGCGCGCCTGCGCACCGGCGAGTTGACCTGACCCGGGGCGGCGCTCCCGCGACCGGGAGCGCCGCGCCGCCGCGATCAGCTCAGCAGACCGCCGAGCAGACCGCCCTCCTGCTGCTGCTGGCCACTGCCCATGACCGGCGGCTCCTCGGACGGCTGCACCACCACGAAGCCCTGACCGGCGAAGCTCATGGTGAACGACTCACCGGTGCGGCGACCGAGCAGGGTGCCGAGGCCGAGCTGCTCGGCGCGGTGGTAGCCGGTCTGCAGGTTGGCCGACCAGCAGACCGCCGCCTGCGGGTCGACGTACGTCGGGGCGTCGACGTTGAGCACGACCGGGGTGCCCTTCGTGGTGATGGCGATCCGTCCGTAGCCACTGAACACGCAGTTGAAGAGGCCGGACGAGGAGGCCATTCCGGCGCCGCCGACCATCCTGATGTCGTACTGGAGGGTGGATTCGAAGGCGAGCACGCTGGAACCGTTGATCGAGAGGGCGTCGCCCGGCTCCAGGTCGATGACGTGGACGTCCTTCGCCAGCTCCGCGAGGAAGACGTCCCCCTGGCCGGAGACCTTCATCAGCGGAACGCCCTCACCGGTGAGCTTCTGCTTGAGGAACTTGCCGAGCCCGCCCGAGCCGAGCGCCTGGAACTGCACGTTGCCCTGGTAGGCGACCATCGAGCCGACCCGGGCCATCGCCTCGCCGTTCAGCTCGATCTTCAGCATCTTGGAGTTCTGTAGCCGCATGCCGGGCTGCGCGGACTCCTTCTCCAGATTCTCGGTGGAGAACAGCTCGCTGCGCATGAAGGGCCTCCTGAATAGTGTCGCGTTCGCTGCACCGACGGTAGGCGACCTCGGCAAGCGGCACCGCGCGACGCACGCGGGACGGCGCGACGCACGCGGGACGGCGCGACGCACGCGGGACGGGCGCGACGCACGCGGGACGGTCAGCCCCAGCCCAGGGCGTGCAGTCGCGCGTCGTCGATGCCGAAGTGGTGGGCGATCTCGTGCACCACAGTCACCGCCACCTCGTCGATGACGTCCTCGTCGTTGTCGCAGATGCGCAGGATCGGGTGGCGGTAGATGAAGATCCGGTCCGGCAGGACGCCGGAATAGTCCCAGCCCCGTTCGGTGAGCGCGTGCCCCTCGTAGAGGCCGAGCAGGTCGGACTCACCCGGCGGCGGGTCGTCCTCGACCAGGATCACCACGTTGTTCATCAGGCCGAGCAGTTCCTCGGGCACCTCATCGAGGGCTTCGCCGACCAACTCCTCGAAGCGCTCGCGGCTCATCTCCACCGGCACCTCGCCCATTGTGCCCGACGTGACGGCGGCCGGCCCGGCCCTGCGCAGGACAGTGACCGGAACGCACGTACCCGGAAGGAGGGCTCATTCCGGGCCGACTCCGTCCGGGTACGTGCGCTGTGGACGATGCGCTCAGGCGGCCAGGCGGGCGCTGAGGGTGATCTCGGCGCCCGGCGAGAGCAGGCGGGAGATCGGGCAGTTGGCCTTGGCGGCCTCGGCGAGCTTCTGGAAGTCCGCCTCGTCGATGCCGGGGACCTGGCCGACGGTCTCCAGGTCGATCCGGGTCACGGTCATGCCGGCGTCGGTCTTGTCGAGGTGCACCTTGGCGGTGGTCTCGACGGAGGTGGCCGTCGTGCCCGCGTCGGCGAGCGCCTTCGAGAACGCCATCGAGAAGCAGCCGGCGTGCGCGGCGGCGATCAGCTCCTCGGGGTTGGTGCCCTCGCCCTCCTCGAAGCGCGACTTGAAGGAGTAGTTGCCGGACAGGCCGCCCTTACCGGTGCGGACGGTGCCCGCGCCCTCGGTGAGGTTGCCCTGCCACTGTGCTGAAGCGGTACGGATAGGCATGCGGCAAACGCTAGCGGAAAGGTGACCGCCGGGGCGACCGACCGGCACGCTCGCCAGCCCTGCGATCCCGGTCACCACCAGGAAGCTGTGCCATGATGCGACCCAGGTCCGTGACCGGCGGAAGGATGGCGATGTCCGAGGAGCTTCCGATCCCACGCCAAGGCGACCGGTCCGAGGGCCCTGCCGTGATCGAGTGGGGTGCCGCGGACCCGCCCGTACGCCGTCGATTCGGCTGGTCCGCAGCGGCCTTGACACAGGATCCTCGGCTCCCCGTGCTGCTCGCCGCCCTGGGCGCGGTGGCCGGGGTCGCCTCACTCGTCGGCGAGTGGCTGGTGATGATCGTGCCGAACAGCGGTCCCGTCGGCACCGCCACGATCGAGGTGCCCGCCGGGGTGTCCGAGATCGGCGGCTTCGGGGTCGGTTACCTGGTCGGGTTACTCGGCCTCGTCTGCGCCGTGGCCCTGGCGCTGCGCGGCACCGCGGCGGCACGACCGAACGCCCGCCTGGCCGGCCTCACCCTCGCCGGCGCACTGCTGGCGATGCTGATCGCCGCCGCCACCACCCTCGACGGTCCCAGTCAGCTGAACTTCTTCTACTCGCAGCAGGACGACTTTCGCACCGACTACGGTCGCGGGCTGGTGCTGGCGTTCGTCGCGTGCGTGCTGCTGGCCGTCGCCCTGCGGCTCGCCCCGGCCACGCCCGTGGAAGCGGCTGGCGACGACCGGCCCGGACTGACGCCACCCTCCCGTGCCACGCGCCCGCGCCGGGGTCGGGACCCGATCGACGAGGACGGCCTGCCCGCACCGGCCGACCTGACGGTCACCCCCACCGCCCCCTTCACCCACCCCACCCCACCCTCCTGACCCACCCCCACCCGAGCCCAGGACCCCACCCAGACCCCCGCGATCTTGCACTCCCTGTCCCGACATAGCGGTGATATCACCGCATAACGGCAACCGGATCTGCAAGATCGACACGTGGGACCGCCCTCGGGTTGTTCGGGGGCGATTCGCCTGGAAGACATGGTTGGGGGCTGTTTCCCGAGGTACGGTTGCTGCCCGCCGTTCCGGCTCCCTCAACCGCGGCAGGCGCGACGGCGGTGGGCGAAGGAGGAACGATGACCCGCCCAGGACTACCCAAGCTGATCGCGACCGACCTCGACGGGACGCTGGTGCGCAGCGATGACACCGTCTCCGCGTACACCCATGGGGTGCTCGACCGGGTGCGGGCCGCCGGGATTCCGGTGGTCGGCGCGACCGGTCGCGGCCCCCGGTTGACCGAGCTGACCCGCAACGACATCCGCGCGGCCGACTTCCTGGTGATGGCCGGCGGCGGCCGGGTGGTCGACCAGAGCGATCCGGCCGGCCCGGTGGTGCTCCGCGACGAGCGGTTGCCCGCCGAGGTGCTGGCGCGGCTCCTCGCCGACCTGGAGGCCGCGGTCGGCCCGCTGACGGTGATGGTCGAGGCGTCCGACGAGCACGACGCCCCGCTCTGGGGTGACTACGACGAGAGCTGGCCCTACCAGGACCGGTTCGAGGCCCGCAGCCGCGCGGAGTGCCTCTCCTGTGACGTGCTCAAGGCGTTCGCGCGCACCGCCGACCACCACGTGGACGAGCTGCTGGCGGTGGCCCGTCGGATCGTCCCGCCGCAGGTCGCCACGCTCACCCAGGCAGGGCTCGGCTTCGTCGAGATCACCCCGCCCGGGGTGGACAAGGCGACCGGTCTGAACGTGGTGGCGCAGACCCTCGGGGTCGATCCGGCGGACGTGCTGGTCTTCGGCGACATGCCCAACGACCTGCCGATGTTCGAGTGGGCCGGCTGGTCGCGGGTGGCGGTGGCCAACGCGCATCCCACGCTGCGTGCCGTCGCCGACGATGTGACGCTGCGCAACGACGACGACGGGGTGGCGGTGTATCTGGACCGGCTACTGTCGCGGTGATGGAAGAAACACCCCGCCTCGTCGCCACCGACATCGACGGCACCCTGATCCGCGACGACCACACCGTCAGCCCGCGTACCGCCGCCGTGCTCGCGCGGATCTCCGCGCGGGGCACGCCGGTCGTCCTGGTCACCGGCCGTCCGGTGCGCTGGCTCAAGATGGTGTACGACCAGCTCGCCGAACCGCTCCCGGCGGTCTGCGCCAACGGCGCCGTGGTCTACGACCCGTTCAACGACGAGGTCGTGCGTGCCGACCCGCTGGCGCCGCACCACCTGGCCGAGGTGGCCCGACGCTTACGTGCCGAGGTGCCCGGTATCAGCTTCGCCGTCGAGATCCAGGACAGCAGGGAGATGCGGCACGAGGCGCACTACCCGCTGCGCTGGGACGCTGATGCCGACGGCATCCGACCGGTCGAGACGCCGGAGGAGTTGCTCTCGGTGCCGGCGGTGAAGCTGCTCGCCCGTGCCGGCGAGCAGGACCCGGACGCCTTCGCGGCGCTGATCGCGGCAGCGGTGACCGGGCTGGCCGAGGCGACGCACTCGTCGTCGTCCGGCCTGGTGGAGATCTCCGCGTCGGGTGTGACGAAGGCGGCGGGGCTGGCCTGGTACTGCGACCAGCTCGACGTGTCCGCGGCGGACGTGTTGGCCTTCGGGGACATGCCCAACGACGTACCCATGCTCACCTGGGCCGGGCGCGGTGTGGCAGTGGCGAACGCGCACCGCGCCGTCCTGGCGGTCGCCGACGAGGTGACGGCGACCAACTCGGAGGACGGCGTGGCGGCGTACCTGGAGAAGGTCTTCGGGGTGGACTGAGGTCAGAGGTACTGACCGGTGTTGTGGCCTTCGCCGCCGCCGGGCTGGCCCATGCCCGGCATTCCGGGCACCATCCCGCCGGGACCGCTGGGCAGCGCCTGCCGGCCGCCGCGCATCTGCTCCAGCTGGACCCGGGCGGCCATCTGCTGGGCCACCAGTGCCGCCTGGATGCCGTGGAACAGGCCCTCCAGCCAGCCGACCAGCTGGGCGTGCGCGATCCGCAGCTCACCCTCGCTGGGGGCCTTGTCCTCGGCGAAGGGCAGCGAGATGCGCTCCAGCTCGTCGCGCAGCTCGGGGGCGAGGCCCTCCTTCAGCTCGACGATCGACCGCTCGTGGATCTCCCGCATCCGGCTGCGGCTGGCGTCGTCGAGGGGCGCGGCCTTCACCTCCTCCAGCAACTGCTTGATCATGCTGCCGATCCGCATCACCTTGGCCGGCTGTTCGACCAGGCGGGTCGGGTCCTCGCCCTGACCCTCCTCGGTCTGCATGGTGCCGATCGGCCGGCCGTCCGGGCCGACCACCACCACCGCACCGGAGTGGCCGGAGTCGTCGGTGCCGTGCTCGTCGTTCTGTCCAGCGGAGCGCGCGTCGGTCATGGGGTCCATCTTTACCCAGCGGGCGCGGCCCATGCCGCCCGGGACCGACTACCGGGGCCCAACCACCCGGGCGGGCGCGCTACCGTCGCGCCATGTCCGTCGACCCGCGTGCCGTGCTGACCCGGCCCGCGCCAGCGCCCGACCGGACGGTGGCGTACGGCGACGACCCGAACCAGGTGGCCGATCTGCGTCGCCCGGCGGGGACGGGCCCGGCGCTGCCGCTCGTCATCGTGGTGCACGGCGGTTTCTGGCGCGCCGAGTACGACCGACGGCACACCGACCCGTTGGCGGCCGCGCTGGCCGCCGACGGCTATCCCGTGGCGCAGCTGGAGTACCGCCGGACCGGGCAGCCGGGTGGCGGTTGGCCCGGCACCCTCGTCGACGTGCTGACCGGGGTGGCGGAGCTGCCCGCGCTGGCCGAGCAGGCGCTGCCCGGCCGGGTGGCCCGGACCGCGCCGATCCTGCTCGGCCACTCGGCCGGTGGCCACCTGGCGCTGTACGTGGCGGCGACCGCTCCGGCGACGGTGGGCGGCATCCTCGCCCTGGCCCCGGTGGCCGATCTGGTTGAGGCGTACCGGCGGGACCTGGACTCGGGTGCTGTCGCCGCGTTGCTGGGCGGCGGCCCGGCGGAGGTTCCGGAGCGCTACGCGGCGGCGGATCCACGGGCGTTGGTACCCATTCAGGCACGCACCGTAGTCATCCACGGAAGGCAGGACCTCCAGGTCCCGGTGGAGATGAGCTCGAATTTCGTCACACACGCCCGTGCCGCCGATTCCGAAATCTCCCTTATCGAACTGCCCGAATGTGAGCACTTCGGGCTGATCGATCCGGAGTCCGCCGCCTGGCCCCGGGTTCTCGCGGTGTTGCGGTCCCTGCACGATGATCACTAACCATTGACGCAGCGTCGCGGACCAGGTAGAACGCCGAAGGGGCGGTCTTCGGCCCCGGCAACGCTCCTCGGAAGGAACCTGGTGTCACAGATGAATCGCAGGCGGGCGCTCCAACTGTTGGCCGCGCTCGGTACCACCGGGTTCGTCGCCGGGTGTGGCTCCGACGGTGACGGCGAAGCCGAATCGACCGCCAACCGTGGCCCGATCAAGATCGGCTTGATCACGCCGCAGGCCGGTGGCTTCAAGAGCATCGGCGACGACATCACCAACGGGTTCCAACTCTTCCTCGATCTGCACGACCAGCGGCTGGGCGGTCACCCCGTGGAGCTGCTGACCGCCGACGAGGGAGACACCGCGAAGACCGGCAAGGCCGCCGTCGAAGGCCTGCTCAAGCAGGGCGTGCTGGCGCTCACCGGCGTGGTCAACTCCGCGGTGATGGTCGGCATCCGGGACACCGTCGAGCAGGCCCGGGTCCCGCTGATCGGCTCCAACGCATCGCCGAGCAGCCTGCAGAGCGTCTTCTACATCTGGCGGACGTCGTACGTGCTGGACGAGGCCGGGCGGGCGCTGGGCCGCTACCTCCGCGACCAACTGCCGGAGAACGGCCGCGTCGCCATCATCATGCCGGAGAACGTCGGCAGCCCGGACGTGGTGCGTGGCTTCCGGCAGGAATTCGGCACGACCGACCCGCGGATCGCCGACCCGGTCACCTACACCAACCCCACCCCCAACCCGGGCAAGACCACCTACGTCTCGGACATCAACAAGGCGCTGGCCAAGAAGCCCACGGCGGTCTTCTGCTTCTTCGCCGGCGCCGCCTCGGTGGAGTTCATCAAGCAGCTGCGCGAGAAGTTCAGCGGACCGATCTACGCGCCCGGCTTCCTCACCGAGGGCACGGTGCTGGACAACCTGAAGGACAACGCGCTGGGCATCCAGACCGCGCTCAACTACTCAGCCGACCTGAACAACACCTCGAACCGGGTCTTCGCCTCGGCCTACCGCAAGAAGTACCAGGTCACCCCGACCACGTACGCGATGGCGTCGTACGACGCGGCGCAGGTGCTCGACCAGGCCATCCAGCTGACCGGGGGGAAGCCCACCCCGCAGCAGGTCAACCTGGCCCTCGGCAAGATCGGCCAGATCGACAGCCCGCGCGGCATCTGGCAGTTCAACCAGCCGCGTACCCCGCAGCAGAAGTGGTACCTGCGCGAGGTGCAGCGTGACGGTCAGGTCATGTCGAACGTGCTGATCAACGAGCTGGCCACCCTGGGCTGACCGCCCACCAGGAGCACGAGCAGGGGCCGGCCTCCCGTCGGGAGGCCGGCCCCTGGCGTACCGGAGTCAGTGCCGCAGTTCGGCGACGCAGCACTTCACGCTGCCGCCGCCCTTCTTCAACTCGGCCAGATCGACCGGCACCGGCGTGTACCCGGCCGCCTTGAGCTTGCCGGCCAGCCGGGTGGCCTCGCTGCTGAGTACCACGTTCGCGCCGTCGCTGACCAGGTTGAGCCCGAAGGCCATGGCGTCCTCGTCGTCGGCGATGACCGCGTCCGGGAAGAGTTGGGTAAGCACCCGCTGGCTCGCCGAGGAGAACGCGCCCGGGAAGTAGACGACGTTCGAGTCGTCGAGCGCCGCGAGCGCCACGTCCAGGTGGTAGAAGCGCGGGTCGATCAGACGCAGCGACACCACCGGGCGGCCCAACGCCTCCTGCGCCTCGGCGTGCGCCGGGATCTCGGTGCGGAAGCCGTGTCCCGCCAGGACCAGCCCGCCGTGCGCCTCCGGCACGTAGGCGAAGTCACCCTCGCCCTCGTTGGTCTCGCTGGGCGCGATGAACCGCCAGCCCTGCGTCTCGTAGAAGGCGTGGTGGGCGGCGGCCTCGGCGGCCCGCTGCTCGTGCTTGAACCGGGCGCCGTAGACGGTGCCGTCGACCGAGAAGCCGCCGTTCGCGGCGTAGACCATGTCGGGCAGCCCTGACTCGGGAGCGAGCAGGTGCACCTCGTGGCCGAGGCCGACCAGCGTCTCGCGCAGCCGGTCCCACTGCTTGACCGCCAGGTCGGCGTCGACCGGGGTGGTCACGTCCATCCACGGGTTGATGGCGTACTCGACCGCGAAGTGCTCGGGTGAGCACATGAGATATGTCCGCTTTCGCGGCACTCGCTGCTGGTTCACGGTCACCAAGAGTAGGTACCGTGGAACGTTGAAAACAGCCACAACCGTTGCTTCCCAGAGGCGGAACGTTGCAGATAGATGCCGTAGACCAGCGGATCATTGCGTTGCTCGTCGCCGACGCCCGGGCGTCGTACGCCGACATCGGCACCCGGGTGTCGCTCTCCGCCCCCGCCGTCAAGCGTCGCGTCGACCGACTGCGCGCCACCGGCGTCATCAGGGGATTCACGGCCGTCGTCGACCCGGCTGCGGTCGGCTGGACCACCGAGGCCTTCGTCGAGCTGTTCTGCGCCGGCCGGACCACCCCGGCGCAGATCGGCGTGGCCACCCGCCGGCACCCCGAGGTGGTCGGCGCGTACACCGTCTCCGGAGAGGCGGACGCGCTCGTGCACCTGCGCGCCGCCGACATCGGGCACCTGGAGGCGGCGCTGGAACGGCTACGCGCCGAGTCCTTCGTGACCTCGACCCGCAGCACCATCGTGCTGTCCCGGCTCGTCGAGTCCCCCGGCGTAGGCCCGTCCCCCGCCCCATAACCCGCCCCACCCGCGCCCTCGCCCCCGCCGCGCCCCGCCGCGCCCCGCCGCGCCACGCCGCGCCAAGACCCGCGCGATCTTGCACTTTCGGTCGCCGTTACGCGGCTTTTGCGCCTTATGCCGCAACAGAAAGTGCAAGATCGCGGGAACCGGGGGCGGGGGCGCGGGGGACCGAGGGCGGGGGGGCGGGGGTGGGTTGTTAGAGGTACATGCCGGTTCGGTGCTCGGAATCGTCGCGGCGGACCGGCTTGTCACCCTCGCCGAAGAAGCGCTTGCCGCCGAACTCGCCGTGCAGACGGTCGTCCAACTCGTCGGCGAGGCCGGTCATCACCTGCACCGCCAGCATGAGGTGGGTCGCCTGGAAGTTCCGGCCGAAGACCGGGATGGACGCCCAGACCGTGTCGTCGGCGCAGTAGAGGCGGCCGATCGGCATCCGGTTCGTCAACTCGGAGAGCTTCACGTAGAGCCGCTCGGTGGGCTCCACCTCGGTCAGCACCGGGGAGAAGACGTCCACCAGCGGCGGATTGTCCCGTACCCGCACGAAGACCATCGCCGAGCCGGCGCGGATGGTGATGTCGCCGTCCGAGTCGACCTGCAACCGGTCCGGTTCCGACTTCAGCATGGTGGAGATCACGGTGCGAACCCGCTCGGCCAGGTCGAGCACGTCCTCCCGCTCGACCTGCGCGGCTGCCGCTTCGGCCAGCGCCTCCTCCAGATCGGCCTCGACGTCGGCGTCCGGGCCGAACTCGCTGCGCGCCGTGCCGAGCGGGTCCACCGCCAGCGGCTCGCCCTCGGAGTCCTGCACGGTGTAGACGAGGAAGGCCGGGTGTGGTGCGCCGTACACGTCGCGCAGCGTCCGGGACAGCAGTTTGGCGATCCCGGTCGACTCGGCCGTCGTGCCGTCCAGGCCGAAGGACCCGCCGCTGCCGGCGACCACACCGGGCGGGGACCACCCGAGCGCGATCATGTCGGCCACCGCTCCCCGGTCGAGTCGGTAGCCCGCCGGCAGTGTGGAGTTTCCCACCGCACGGGCGGACAACGCGCCGTCGCCGTCCCTGTCGACGCTGATCGAGTAGACGGCGTCCCCGGTGCCGGAGGCGGTCGGGTCCAGGGTCACGTCGAGGTGCGCGCCGGCGGGCAGCTCCCGCAGCCGTACGGCGAGCGCGCGGGCGAACTCCTGCCACGCCTCGGTCACCTTGGCTCGCAGGTCGGTGGTGCTGGGCTCGTCGAGCAGGATCGATTCCGCCGGCTCGGCCGAAGCGCCGGGTAGCTCACCGTGCGGCGCCGAGGGGTGGTCAGCCGTCATGATCGCCTCCGTCCGTCACGATCACCCTACCCACGCCGCCCGTACGTCGAATCAGCCCGGACCGGGATCGGACAACGGCGGTCAGGGCGCCGTCGGGTCCGCGGTTTCGGCATCCAGCCCGATCGGCCAGGTGCCCGCCAGCGCGCTGAGTCGGGCCGCGGCTTCCGCCGGGTCCGCACCCCTACCGACCGCCAGCCCAAGCAGGTACGCGGTGACCGGCGCGCCCGGGCGCACCACCTGGTGGGCGACGTCCCGGGCCAGGTCCAGCACCGCGGGCACGGGCACCCCGGACCGGTCCAGCTCCAACTCGGCGCAGACCGCCGTCACCCAGTCGTCAAGCACCGTCATCGCGCCCACTCCTCCGCCCGGCGTACGTCCTCGTCAGTGTCGCAGTCGAACCACGGTGGCGGGCCGTCGCCGGACCACCGCACCTCGCGTACGACGAGGTCGGTCAGCAGTCCCCGGACCGGGGCACCGGTCAGGCCGCCCCGCTCGTCGGCCAGCCGATCAAGCGCGGCCCGCAGCGCGGCGACCCGCCAGACACCGCAGAGCGACTGCCGCCGCCCGTCCCCGTCGACGAAGCACGCCCCGTCGGCGTCGCCGTGCGCGGCGGCGAGATGGTTCAGCAGGTCACCGATCGCGGAGCGGGTGAGCAGCGGCAGGTCGGCGGCGAGCAAGGCGACCACGTCGGTTTCCGGGCCGAGCAGCGCCAGACCGGCGGCCGTGGCGGCGACCGGCCCGCCGCCGGGCGGCTGTTCCCGGACGGTGAGCACACCCGGCGGGACGCCGTCGGGAGGCCCGACCAGCACCCGGGGCGTCGCGTCGTCGACGGCGGACAGCACCCGGTCGCGCATCGGCCAGCCGCCGACGGGGCGCGCCGGCTTGTCCACCCCGCCCATCCTCCGGGCGGCCCCGCCGGCGAGCACCACTGCGGCGTACGTACCCACCGGGCCACCGTAGCCGTGTACGTGCCGACCCGGCCCGACCTCCCACCCCGATGATCATGAAGTTATCGCTCGACACGCCGACGACACGCACGAACAACTTCATGATCAACACGCAGGGGTGGGGTGTGCGCGGTGGGGGTTGGGGGTTCGGGTGGGGGTTGGGGGTTCGGGTGGGGGTTGGGTGGAGGATGGCGGGATGGGACGGGCAACTGATCGGCGGGCCGTACTCCGGATCGACCTGGACGCGGCGAGCACCGGACGCGGATCCGTCCGCCGTCCGGACACGCTCGCTGTCGAGGAGCCGCTGGAGATCCGGGTCGGCGCGGCCGGGCCGGGCCGACGCCGGCCACTCGCCGTCACCATGCGTACGCCCGGCGACGACCTGGACCTGGCCATCGGCTTCCTGCTGACGGAGGGGTTGATCCGGTCGGCCGACGACGTGCTGACCGCGCAGCTCTGCGCCGGTGCGGAGACCCCGAACACCTACAACGTGGTGGACGTGGTGCTCGCCCCCGGCGTGCCGGAGCCGACCACCGACCCGTCCCGGAACTTCTACACGACCAGTTCCTGCGGGGTCTGCGGCAAGGCCAGCATCGACGCGGTACGCACCCGGTCGCTGTTCGCGGTCGCGGCGGACCAGCTCAGCGTCCCCGCCGCGGTGCTCGCCGAACTGCCCGACCGGTTGCGCGCCGCCCAGCGCGGCTTCGATCGGACCGGTGGGCTGCACGCCGCCGGGCTGTTCACCTCCGACGGCGACCTGGTGGTGCTCCGCGAGGACGTGGGCCGGCACAACGCGGTGGACAAGGTGATCGGCTGGGCGGTGCGGGAACGCCGCCTGCCGCTCGCCGGGCACGTGCTGATGGTCTCCGGCCGGGCCAGCTTCGAGCTGACCCAGAAGGCGTGGATGGCCGGGTTGCCGCTGCTGGCGGCGGTGTCCGCCCCGAGCACCCTCGCGGTCGAGTTGGCCGACGAGGCGGGGATGACGCTTGTCGGCTTCCTGCGCGGACAGACCATGAACGTCTACGCCAACGCGCACCGCATCACGCTGGCGCAGCCGGCTGCCTGACACGGGCACGGCCGGCACGGGCACGGCCGGCACGGGCACGGCCGGCACGGGCACGGCCGGCACGGGCACGGCCAGCACGGGCGCAGGCACGGCCGTCCGGCTGGATGGATGCTCGTGCCACCGGCGGGCGCTCAGCGGTCGAGCAGGCTGAACAGCTCGAGCCGGACGGCGGCGTCCCGGGCGATCAGGAAGCCGGCGATGCCGAGGATCCAGCCCAGCGCGCCGCCCGCCTTCGTCACGATCCAGGCGTTCAGGCGGGCCAGCACCGGCTCGACCAGGCTGGGGCGGGCCACCCTGGCGCCCAGCAGCAGCACCGCCGGTAGCACCATCACCAGGCAGTACCCGGCGAGCATCAGCACCACGCCCGCCGCTCCCACCTCCGAGGTGGCCAGCAGACCCACCGCGGCCAAATACGGGAGCATGGTCGCCACCTCGGCGAGCGCGGCGAGCAGCGCCAGCCCTACCAGCCAGCGGGCCGACGAGTCCCCTGCGGTGGCGCGGTCCCGCCAGCGCAGCACCCCACCGGTACGGGGTCGGCGCTTGCCGTCGTACCGGAAGCTGAGAGCCAGCATGGCCACCCCGAGGACGAGTTGCGCCCAGAGGACGGCGCGGTTGTCCAGGGCGCCGCCCAGCGCCTCCGCCAACCTGCTTCCGCCGAAGGCCAGCAGCAGACCCACAGCGAAGTAGAACGTCGCGATCGTCGCGAGGTAGCCGAGGATCCGCCGCGCGTTGACCGGCCCGGGGGCGAGCAGCAGCCAGACCGGAATGAAGAGGGTGCCGATGCTGGTGCTGTCGACCAGTGCCAACCCGGCCAGCGGCAGCAGCAGTGCGGGGGTCATGTCGTACCGACGCGGAAAGCGAACACGAGATCATTCTCGGTCGGCCGTGCACCGGTGGCGTCGGCCGTGGACAGGAGAGACGCGTACATCCTTCGACGGAGACCGCGCCGACGGGAACCTCGCGTTCCTTGAAATCGGGCTATCCCCGCGTCCGGGAAACCCCGCTTTTCAGGAAGCCGAGGCGGCCGCGTCAGCGGCGGCCACGTCGGCTCCGCCTGCGGGGGCGGATCACCCCCGGCATGCCGACCGACGGCCACCCGTCCAGCTCGGACGGGGGTACGCCGCGCCGGAGCAGGTCGTCCAGCAGCACCGCGAGCGAGTAGTCGGGGTGCAGGCTCAGCGTGCGTTCGAGCGCGACCGCCGCCAGCGCCCCCTGCCCCGCCCGCCAGGCCGCGAACGCCAACAGCGCGCCGGGCGCGGCGGCCAGCTTCGGCTCGGCTCTGCGCAGCACGTCGGTCCAGAGCGCGATGTCCCGCTCCCGACCGTCGGTGCGTTCCCACGCGTGGTCACGGATCGGCAGGTGGGTCATCAGCAGACACAGCCAGGCCACCTCGTCGTCGTCGAGCCGCTCGCCACGCCGCTGCCGGTGCTGGGCGTCGCGGACCGCCGCCACCCCGGCGGCGCGCAGCGCCCGACCACCCAGGAGGTCACTGGCGGGCGCCTGGTCGATCAGCTCGGCCATCCGCTGCTCGGCTCGGGTGGTGGCCGCGCGGGCCGCGTCCCGGGTCGGGCCGTCCAACGGCGCCACCTGGGCGACCAGGGCGGCCCGGTCAGGCAGTGCCACCTGACCGGCGAACACCGCCGAGGCGGCGACCGGGTTGGCGGTCAGGTCGTACCGCCGGCCCTCCGGCGGGCAGCAGTCGGGCTCGGTGCAGAGGTAGGATCACCACCGCCCGTCGGTGACCCGCAGCGCGTCGAGCACGTGCATCCCGTTCGCGCGCACCGCCGCGCGCACCGCGTCGACGGCGGGGGTCACGCGCTCGGGCGGCCCGTAGCCGACCACCGTGGCGGTCTCGGCACCCTGCCGGGCGATCACACCGGCGAGGTGCCGGGCCAGCGCGGCCGGGTCGGTCGACGTGTCGGGCAGGTCCATCCGGGCGGCGAAGACGATCTGCCGGCGGAGCAGCGCCACGGCCACCACGCTGTCCGCCGGGTGGAACCCGAGCAGGTACGGCACGGCGGCGATCAGGTCGGCGGGAGAGCGGACGGCGAGCCGGGGGCGTTCGGTCGAGGTCATGTCGGGAGCCTGCGGCCGGACGGACCCGCTCCGCCGCCCCTGTGGACGACACGCGACTTATCCACAGCTACGCAGAGTGTTCTTCCTGGTCAGGCGAGACTACGAGGGTCGAAAGAGGCGCGATGTCAGCGGGCGGCACCGCGCTGTCGCAGGAAGCGGTTACCGTGCGCTGATGGACCTGGCGTACCTGCGCGCACACCCGGCACACCTGCCGACCTTCCGGACCCACCAGCGGCTCCGGGAGACGCCTGTCGCCGGTGGCGACATCTGCGCCGCCGCCCGGCTCACCCTCGACGACGGCCACTCCGTCTTCGCCAAGTCGTGGCCCGAACGGTCCGACCGGGCGGTGCCGGAGGGCTTCTTCGAGGCCGAGGCCGCCGGGCTGCGCTGGCTGCGTGCCGCCGGCTCGGTGGCCGTACCCGAGGTGATCGTGGCGTTGCCCGACCTGTTGGCGCTCGACTGGGTGGAGCCCGGCGAGCCGACGCCGGAGGCCGCGGACCGCTTCGGCCGGGAGCTGGCAGGGCTGCACCGGGCGGGCGCGACCACCTTCGGCGCGACCTGGCCCGGCTTCATCGGGTC
Organism: Micromonospora sp. WMMD1120; assembly: GCF_029626235.1. Classification (NCBI taxonomy): domain Bacteria; kingdom Bacillati; phylum Actinomycetota; class Actinomycetes; order Micromonosporales; family Micromonosporaceae; genus Micromonospora; species Micromonospora sp. WMMD1120. The sequence goes on from NZ_JARUBO010000005.1 coordinate 1,864,435, forward strand.
GCTCCCCCAGGACAACACCCCCACCGACGGCCCCTGGTCGGCGTGGTTCGCCGAGCGGCGTCTCCTCCCCTACCTGCGCCGATCGGTCGACAATGGTGCGCTGACGGTCGCCGACGTGACGCTGGTCGAGCGGGTCGTCGACAAGGCCGACGGGCTCGGCGGCGACGAGCCGCCCGCGCGCGTCCACGGCGATCTGTGGCCCGGCAACGTGCTGTGGGGGGCCGACGAGCGGGCCTGGCTCGTCGACCCGGCGGCGCACGGCGGGCACCGGGAGACGGATCTCGCCCAGCTCGCCCTCTTCGGCGGTCTTCCGTACCTGGATCGGGTGCTGGCCGCCTACCACGAGAGTTGGCCGCTGTCGGACGGTTGGCGCGACCGGGTTCCCCTGCATCAGTTGCACCTGCTGCTCGTGCACACCGCGATCTTCGGCAGCGGTTACCGGGAGGCGGTCGTCCGGACCGCCCGGGCCGTCCTGGGCCGGGCCGAGCGCGCTACGGTCGACAGGTGAGCGTCGCCCCGGGAGCCGACGGCGTCCTCGTCGACCGGTACGGCCGCGTCGCTCGGGACCTGCGCGTGTCCCTCACCGACAAGTGCAACCTGCGCTGCACCTACTGCATGCCGGCCGAGGGGTTGCCCTGGCTGGCCGGCCCCGAGCTGCTGACCGACGCGGAGATCGTCCGGCTGGTCCGGGTGGCCGTCGAACGGCTCGGCGTGACCGAGGTGCGGTTCACCGGCGGTGAGCCGCTGATCCGACCCGGGCTCGTCGACATCGTGACCGCCGTCGCCGCCCTGGAGCCCCGCCCCCGGGTCTCGCTGACCACCAACGGCATCGGGCTGGACCGGCTGGCCCCGGCGCTGCGCACGGCCGGCCTCGATCGGGTGAACGTCTCGCTCGACACCCTCGACGCCGGCCGGTTCACCAGGCTCACCCGCCGCCCCCGCCTGGACGCGGTGCTGGCCGGGCTCGCCGGGGCGGCAGCCGCCGGGCTGGAGCCCGTCAAAATCAACTCGGTGCTGATGCGCGGCGTCAACGAGGACGAGGCCCCCGCGCTGCTCCGCTTCGCCCTCGACCACGGCTACCAGCTACGGATCATCGAGCAGATGCCGTTGGACGCCCAGCACGGCTGGACCCGGGACACGATGGTCACCGCGGCGGAGATCCTGGCGTCCCTGCGTACCGGCTTCGACCTCAGCCCCGACCCGGTGGAACGCGGCGCGGCGCCGGCCGAGACCTGGCTCGTCGATGGCGGACCCGCCCGGGTCGGTGTGATCGCCAGCGTCACCCGCCCCTTCTGCGGCGACTGCGACCGCACCCGACTGACCGCCGACGGCCAGGTCCGCGCCTGCCTCTTCGCGACCGAGGAGTCGGACCTGCGCGCCGCCCTGCGCGCCGGGGCCGACGACGACGAGTTGGCCCGACGCTGGCGGGTGGCGATGTGGGGCAAGCGCGCCGGGCACGGCATCGACGATCCCACCTTCCTCCAACCGACCCGCCCGATGTCCGCGATCGGGGGTTGAGGCGTGCAGCCGACCTCGCTCACCGTCCGCTACTTCGCCGGCGCCCGCGCCGCCGCCGGGCGTTCCGAGGAGATCCTGCCGGCGGCGCCGTCCCTCGACGACCTCACGACCGAGCTGACCCGACGCCACGGCGACCGGCTCGCCGTGGTGCTGCGGGTGGCGAGTTTCCTGGTAGATGGCGTCGCCTGTCATGATCGTCGGGCACCCCTGCCGGCCGGGGCCACGATCGATGTCCTGCCCCCGTTCGCGGGCGGCTGAGGGAGGCGCGCAGATGTTGGCGGTTCTGGGGTTCGTGGCTGTCCTGGCGCTGGTCGCCGGTCTCATCCATCTCTATTTGTGGAAGCGGCTCGTCCGGGACACCACCACGCCGGGCCGGTGGCGGCGCGTCGGCGGTATCGCCGCTGTGGTGCTGGCGCTGCTCGTGCCGATCACCATGGCCGGCACGCAGGCCGGCCTCTACTGGCTCGCCTGGCCGGGCTACCTGTGGCTCGCGCTGATGTTCTACCTGCTGGTCGTGCTGATCGTCCTGGAAGTCCCGATGCTCGTCGCCCGGTTGGCGCTGCGCCGCCGGGTGGTCGCCGCGGAGCCGACCACCGCCGCGCCCGAGCCGGTGCTGGTGGGCGCCGCCGGGCCGACCGAGCCGCCGGCCACCGGCGCCGTCGCGGCACCCGATCACGACCCGGCCCGCCGGCTGCTGCTGGCCCGTGGGGCGGCCATCTTCGCCGGTCTCACCGCCACTGGCGTTGTGGGGTACGGCATCCGCACCGCCCTCGGCCCGCCCCAGCTCGACCGGGTGCGTATCCCGCTCGCCAAGCTGCCCCGGAGCATGGACGGTCTGCGCATCGCCACCGTCTCCGACATCCACCTCGGCCCGCTGCGCGGCCGGGCACACACCGAGCGGATCGTCGCCGCCATCAACCGGCTCGACGCCGACCTGGTCGCTGTCGTCGGCGACCTGGTCGACGGCTCGGTGGCCGAGCTCGGCGCGGCCGCCGAACCCCTGCGCGACCTGCGCTCCCGCTACGGCAACTTCTTCGTCACCGGCAACCACGAGTACTACTCCGGCGTCGAGGAGTGGGTCCAGGAGGTCGACCGGCTCGGCCTGCGGGTGTTGCAGAACCAGCGACAGGAGATCCAGGCCCGGGGTGGTGTGCTCGACCTGGCCGGCGTGAACGACCTGACCGCGGAGGGCATTGGCCTCGCCGCGGGTCCGGACTTCGCCGCCGCCCTCGGTGACCGCGACCCGAGCCGTCCGGTGGTCCTGCTCGCGCACCAACCGGTGGCGGCGAAGGAGGCGGCCCGTTACGGCGTCGACCTGCAACTGTCCGGGCACACCCACGGTGGGCAGATGGTGCCGTTCAACCTGGCCGTCAAACTGGAGCAGCCGGTGGTCAGCGGGCTCGGCGAGGTCGACGGCACCAAGGTCTACGTCACCAACGGCGCCGGTTTCTGGGGTCCTCCGGTCCGGGTCGGCGCCGAGCCACAGATCAGTCTGGTCGAACTGCGCTCGGCATAGCGGACGTCACGTCCGCGCGTGGCGGCAGGCGGCCGGCGTGGCGGGCGTGACAGGATGCGGCGTGCCCCCGTTCAGCGCCGTACCCCCCGGTGGCCTCCCGCCATTCGTCGCGGACCTGCACATCCACTCGAAATACTCGCGCGCGTGCAGCCGTGACCTCACCACACCGAACCTCGCGTGGTGGGCGCGACGTAAGGGCATCGGTCTGCTCGGCACCGGCGACTTCACCCACCCCGCCTGGTACGACCACCTGCGTGAGACGCTGCACCCGGCCGAGCCGGGGCTGTACCGACTGGACCCCGACGCGGAACGGGATGTCGCCCGCCGGCTGCCGCCCCGCCTGGCCAGCGTCGCGGAGGCCGACCCGGTCCGGTTCATGCTGAGCGTCGAGATCTCCACCATCTACAAGAGGGACGACCGGACCCGCAAGGTGCACCACCTGATCTACCTGCCTGATCTGGACGCGGTGGCCCGGTTCAACACCGCGCTCGGCCGGATCGGCAACCTCGGCTCGGACGGCCGGCCGATCCTCGGACTGGACTCCCGCGACCTGCTGGAGATCACCCTGGAGGCCAGCCCGGACGGTTACCTGGTGCCGGCGCACATCTGGACGCCCTGGTTCTCGGCGCTGGGCTCGAAGTCCGGCTTCGACGCGATCGCTGACTGCTACGCCGACCTGGCCGAGCACATCTTCGCCGTGGAGACCGGGCTCTCCTCCGACCCGGCGATGAACTGGCGGGTCGGCAGCCTCGACCGCTACCAGTTGGTGTCCAACTCGGACGCGCACTCGCCACCGGCCCTCGGCCGGGAGGCGACGGTGTTGACCGCCGAACGGGACTACTTCGCCGTCCGGGAGGCGCTGCGGACCGGGAACGGCCTGGCCGGGACCATCGAGTTCTTCCCCGAGGAGGGCAAGTACCACGCCGACGGGCACCGGTTGTGCGGGGTCAACTGGTCCCCGGAGCGCACCCGCGCGGCTGGCGGGCGGTGCCCCGAGTGTGGCAAGCCGCTCACCGTGGGTGTGCTGAGCCGGGTCGAGGAGCTGGCCGACCGCCCGGAGGGGCACCGGCCGGCGCACGCCCGGGACGTCACCCATCTGGTGCCGCTCGCCGAGATCCTTGGCGAGATCAACAAGGTCGGCGTCAAGTCCAAGAAGGTCGAGGGACGGTTCAACGAGCTGCTGGCCACGCTCGGCCCCGAGTTGGAGATCCTGACCACGACGCCGTTGAGCGACATCGCGCAGGCCGGTGGCGAGCTGCTCGCGGAGGGCATCGGGCGGCTGCGCCGCGGTGACGTACGCCGGGTGCCCGGCTACGACGGCGAGTACGGGGTGATCACGCTGTTCGATCCGGCGGAGCTGGGCGCGCAGGAGACGCTGTTCGACGTACCCGTGCCGGCGCAACGACCGCCCGCGGAGCCGGCTCCCCGCGCGACGGCCAAGCGCCCGACGGCGGCCAGGGCCGAGCCGAAACGCAAGCCGGCCCCGCCGCCCGCACCGCCGATAGCGCCGCCGCCGTCACCACACGAGCCGTTCGAGCCGATGCTCGCCGGGATGGAAGAGGTCGGCACCGGACTGCTGGACCGGTTGGACGCGATGCAGCGGGTGGCCGCGTCCGCGCCCGGCGGCCCACTGCTCATCGTGGCCGGTCCCGGCACCGGCAAGACCAGGACCCTCACCCACCGGATCGCGTACCTCTGCGCGGAGCTGAACGTCTTCCCCGAGCAGTGCCTCGCGATCACGTTCACCCGCCGGGCCGCCGAGGAGTTGCGGCACCGCCTCGACGGCCTGCTCGGTCCGGTCGCCGAGGACGTGACAGTGGGCACGTTCCACGCGCTGGGGCTGACCATCCTGCGGGACAACGCCGAGGCGGCGGGCCTGCCGGCCGGTTTCCGGATCGCCGACGACGCCGAGCGGGCCGCCGCCCGGACGGAGGCCGGCGACGACGCCGCCGCCTACACCGCGCTGCTGCGCAAGCAGGACCTCGTCGACCTGGACGAGTTGGTGAGCCTGCCGGTGGAGCTGCTGCGGGCCGACCCGAAGCTGGTCGAGCGGTACCGGGACCGCTGGCGGTGGATCTTCGTCGACGAGTACCAGGACGTCGACGCGGTGCAGTACGAGCTGCTGCGGCTACTCAGCCCCGCCGACGGCAACCTGTGCGCGATCGGCGACCCGGACCAGGCGATCTACTCGTTCCGCGGCGCGGACGTCGGCTACTTCCTGCGCTTCTCCGAGGACTTCACCGACGCCCGGCTGGTCCGGCTCAACCGCAACTACCGCTCGTCCGCGCCGATCCTGGCCGCCGCCGTGCAGGCCATCGCGCCGTCCTCGCTGGTCCGGGGCCGGCGACTGGACCCGGCCCGGCTCGACCCGGAGGCACCCCTGGTCGGGCGGTACCCGGCGGCGTCCGTCGCCGAGGAGGCCGACTTCGTGGTGCGTACCGTCGACGATCTGGTCGGTGGGTTGTCGCACCGCTCGCTGGACTCGGGCCGCATCGACGGGCGTTCGACCACGCTGTCGTTCTCCGACATCGCCGTGCTGTACCGCACCGACTCGCAGGCCGCCCCGATCGTCGACGCCCTGACCCGGGCGAACATCCCGGTGCAGAAGCGTTCCCACGACAGGTTGCGGGACCGCCCCGGCGTCGCCGCCATCGCCCGCGAACTGCGGCACGCCGACGGCCTGTCCGGCCCGCTGGCCGCCCGGGTGCGGTTGGCCGGCCAGGTCGTCGCGGAGCGGTTCGCGGTGCCCACCCTGGACGGAGCCAGCAGCGCGGTTCGACCGGAGGACGTCCGCTCGGCGGTGGACCTGCTGACCCCGCTGGCCCGGCGGTGCGGCGACGATCTGGAGACCTTCCTGTCCCAGTTGGCCACCGGCGCGGAGGTGGACGCCCTGGACCCGCGCGCCGAGGCGGTCACGCTACTCACCCTGCACGCGGCGAAGGGCCTGGAGTTTCCGGTGGTCTTCCTGGTCGGCGTCGAGGACGGGTTGCTGCCGTTGCGCTGGCCGGGCTCGACGCCCGACGAGGACGCCGTCGCGGAGGAGCGCCGGCTCTTCTTCGTCGGCCTGACCCGGGCCCAGGACCGGCTCTACGTCAGCCACGCGGCCCGCCGCGTCCGCCACGGCGCGGAGCGCGACTGCGCGCCCTCGCCGTACCTGAGCGCGATCGACCCCGGCCTGTTCGAACGCTTCGGCGAGGCCGAACCCCGCCGCCCCAAGGACCGCCAACTCCGCCTGATCTAACCTCCCCCCACCCGCGCCGAGCCCCGCCCCTTTTCTCGCGATCTTGCACTTTGAGATGACGATCTGTAGGTTTTCGCACCTTTTGTCGCCGCAGCAAGTGCAAGATCGGCGCGAAGCAGGGGGGCACGGGGGGGGATTCAGGGGAGGAGGGCGGCTAGCCAGGCTCCGGTGAGGAGGGCTGGTCCCAGCGGCAGCGGGGTGTCGCGGCGGATCTGCCGGGTGGCGAGCAGGCCGAGGGCCAGCGTGCCGAACAGCAGGTGCGGTAGGAGCAGCCCGGTGAGCAGCACGTCGCGGCCGAGCCAGCCGAGCGGCAGGCCGAGGACGGCGGCGAGTTTCACGTCCCCGAAGCCGAGCCGGGAGCCGGGAAGCAGGGCCAGCAGCACGTGTGCGGCGCCGGCGACCAGCGCGCCCGCCAGCGCGCCGAGGAACCGGGCCGGAACGTCGCCGAGCAGCGCCACGCCACCGAGGCCGAGGAGGCCCAGTAGCGCGGCGGCGAGCACCAGTGGGTCGGGTAGGCGCAGGCAGGCCAGGTCGACCCGGGCCAGCACCAGCCCCACCGCCGCCACCGCGAGGAGGACCGGCAGCGCCGGGTCGTCGGCCCGCGCGACGGCGAGCCCGACGAACACCACCGCCGCCACCGCCGGGCTCACCCAGACGCCACGGCCCAGCCGGGCCGGCATGGTCGCGAAGCGCCGGGCCAACGGGGGTACGACCACACCGATGGACCCGCCGAGCACGGTCACCCCGACCAGCGCAGCCGCCGACATGGGGCGCAGATTAGCGACCGTCCCCCGTCGGCGCGGCCCCCGAACGCGAGCCCGGGCGCACCCGGCGAGGCCGTTCGGTGGTCACCACCACAGCCACGCCGGCGACGATGACGGCGCCGCCGAGCAGGACCTGCGGGGTGATCGGCTCGGCCACCAGCAGCGCGCCGAGGGCCACCGCCACCACCGGGTTGACGTAGGCGTACGTCGACACCAGCGAGATGGGCGCGTTGTGCAGCAGCCAGATGTACGCGGTGAAGGCCACCAGCGAGCCCGCCACCATGAGGTAGGCCAGCGCGAGCCAGGATCGGGTGCTGACCGCCGCCGGGTGGAAGTCGCCCAACTCGCCCCGACCGGCGGCGACGACGGCCAGCGCCAGCGCTCCGGCCATCATCTCGTACACGGTGGCCACGAAGGGGTCGACGGGCATCCGGATCCGTCCGGACAGGAACGAGCCGATCGACCAGCAGGTGGACGCCGCCACGACTGTCAACGCCCCGAGCAGCGGGACCGCGGCGGAGTCGCCGGCCGGCAGCACCAGCAGGACCAGTCCGGCGAAGCCCACCGTGACCCCGACGAGGGTCCAGACCGGCGGACGGTCCCCGGTGATCGAGCGCAGCAGCACCACCAGCAACGGCACCGTGGCCACCAGCAGCGCGGCGATCCCGGACGGAACCGCCGTGCCGGGCGGTCCGGATTCGGCGAGCACCACGAGGCCGTTGCCGCCGGCGAGCAGGAGCACACCGACAAGCGCGGCCGAGCCGAGCTGCCACCTGTCGACCCGGAGCGCGCCCGGCCCTCGGCGCAGCCGCAGCACCACCGCCAGCAGCAGACCGGCCACGGCGAACCGCAGGACGGCCGACAACAGCGGGGGTAGCGTCTCCACGGCTATCCGGATGGCCAGATAGGTGGAACCCCACAGCACGTAGACCACGATCAACGCGGTCCAGATCAGTGCCGGCGTGCTGCCGGCGACACGGCTGGCGAGGGCTGTGCCGCTCGGCGAAGGTGAGCTCATCAGTGGACCACGCTACGGTGGCGTCGGGGTCGGCGTCGCATGTTCGTGGCCGGCCTCTCATCACTGCGCAGGAGGGCGGCATGACGAACTACGGACCACCGGGGGGCGGCAACCCGGGACCGTGGCGTGGACCTCGACCCGACGAAACCTACGGTCGCCCGGCCCAGCAGCCCTACCCGCCGTCGGTTCCGTCGTACCCGCCGGCGCCGAACGGGCACCCCGGGTCGTACGGCGGCGGACCCCAGACGCCCCACGGCAGCCCCTACGAGCCGGTGTACGGCGGCCAGCCGTACCAGCTCGACGACGACAGGTACGGCGACGACCGTCCGCCGAACCGGCGCGGTCGGGGGCCGCTGATCGCGGTACTCGCCGTTGTGCTGGTGCTGCTGGCGGCTGGCGGCGCCGCGTTCTGGCTCGGTCGGGGCAAGGGCGACCCGGCACCGGTAGCCGCTCCGACCACTCCGGCGGCGGTCGACGAGCCCAGCCCGGACGCGTCGGCGCCCACGCCGAGCGCCGCCGCGCCGCAGTCGTCGGCCGATCCCCGGTTCGCCAAGGTCGGCCAGTGCGTCCGCAACGACGGCGTGGCCGGCGGCAAACCCAAGCTGCTGATCAGCGGTTGCACCGCCAAGTCGTACGAGGTGCTGAGCCGGATCGACGGCGCGACGAGCGGTGAGCGGGACGCCGAGGCCAAGTGCGCCAAGGTCGAGGGCTACACCAACTGGTACTTCTTCGACAGCGAGCTGGACACTCTCGACTTCGTCCTCTGCCTCAAGCAACGCTGAGACCACCCACCCCGGGAATGACATGACGACCTACGGACCATCGGGTCCCGATCATCCGGACGACCCGTACCAGCGCCCGCCCACCGGGCCCGACGGCTCACCGGCGGTCGACCCCACAGTGCCCCAGTGGAGTACGCCGCCACCCGCGGACGATCCGACCCGGCAGCAGTGGGGGCCACCACCCGCCGGGGCGGAGCCGCCGACAGCACCGATGTGGGCCCCACCGCCCACGTCGGGTCCGGGCTACCCACCGCCGGCGGCCGATTCGGGCCCACCGCCGCCCACCTCGGGTGCGGGCTACCCGCCACCCGTCTCGGGTCCCGGCTACCCGCCGCCCGGGCCGTTCCCGCCGGCCGGGCCGATGCCGGGTCAGCCCGCCGGATTGGTGCCGGGTCAGCCCGCCGGGCCGATGCCGGGTCAGCCGGCCGGTCCCTGGGGTCAGCCGGCTCCCGGCTACCCGATGCCGCCGGCGGTTCCGGCGAAGAAGACGGGCGGCAAGGTCGCCCTCATCATCGCGCTGGTGGTGCTGCTCGTGCTGTGTCCCTGCCTCGGGCTGGCCGGTTGGGCGGTCTGGCGGGTCGCGGACGCCGCGAACGAGGTCGATCCCACGCCAACTCTCAGCGCGCCGGTGTTTCCGCCCGCCCTGCCCGACGACCCACCGACGCCGGCCGCGCCCACCCCGGACGAGGAGTTCGCCCGGGGTGACTGCGTGGTGAACGACGGCAGCGACGACGACGCCGCGTTGCGCAAGGTGCCGTGCGGCCCGAACACCTATCAGGTGCTGCTGCGGATTCCGGCCACCACCGACGGGGACCGCTGCGAGACACTCGCGCCGCAGGCGACCGCGAACTACGTGCACGACAACTCGATCGACCTGTTCGACTACGTGCTCTGCCTGAAGAAGCGGTAGCGCGATTGCCGAAACTAGGGCTGTCTAGCATCCACGCTAGACAGCCCTAGTTTCGTGTCGACAGCCCCGACACGCCGGTAGCCGCATCTATCCATGTCTAGCTGCGCAGCTAGATGGCCCGATACTCTGCGATGCGTGGATCCGGTCCGCAACCCGTACGCGCCGGGCGCCGGCCAGCGTCCGCCCGAACTCGCCGGGCGGGGGCGGGAGCTGGACGTCTTCGACATCGTGCTGGAACGCATCGCGCGGGGTCGCCCGGAGCGCAGCCTGATGCTCACCGGGCTCCGTGGGGTCGGCAAGACCGTCCTGCTCAACACCCTCCGGTCCCAGGCGATCAACCGCCTCTGGGGCACCGGCAAGATCGAGGCGAGACCGGACCAGTCGTTGCGCCGTCCGGTCGCCGCCGCCCTGCACATGGCGGTCCGGGAGCTGGCTCCCCGACACCGCGCACCCGACCGGATCGACGCCTTCCTCGGCGTACTCAAGGCGTTCGCCCAGCGCTCCGCCCCCACCGGCCGGGCCGGCGCCGCACCCAAGCTCCGCGACCGGTGGCAGCCCGGCATCGACGTGCCGGCGGCCAGCGGCCGAGCGGACTCCGGGGACATCGAGATCGACCTTGTCGAGCTGTTCAGCGACGCCGCCGCGGTGGCGAGCGACGTCGGCACCGGCATCGCCGTCTTCATCGACGAGATGCAGGACCTCGGCCCGGAGGACGTGTCGGCGCTCTGTGCCGCCTGCCACGAGCTGTCCCAGCTCGGCGCGCCGCTGATCGTCGTCGGCGCCGGCCTGCCGCACCTGCCGGCCGTGCTCAGCGCCGCCAAGTCGTACTCCGAGCGGTTGTTCCGCTACCAGCGCATCGACCGGCTCGACCGGATCGCCGCCGACCACGCGCTCTGCGCGCCCGCCGAGCGCGAGGAGGTCGAGTACGAGCAGAAGGCCCTCGACCTGCTCTACGAGAAGTCCGGCGGCTACCCCTACTTCGTCCAGGCGTACGGGAAGGCGACCTGGGACCACGCGCCGCGCTCGCCGATCACCGCAGCCGACGTGCGGGTCGCCGCGCCCGAGGCGGAGGCCGAGCTGGCGGTCGGGTTCTTCGGGTCGCGGTTCGAACGGGCCACTCCGGCCGAACGCGAGTACATGCGGGCGATGGCGACGCTGTCAGCGGTCGAGGGCGAGCCCGGCACCGTGGTTCGCGACGACATGGACGCGGCGGTGCCCACAGCGGAGATCGCCCGCGCTCTGGGCCGCAAGCCCGCGAGTCTCTCCCCGGCCCGGGACGCGTTGATCAAGAAGGGCTTGATCTATTCCGGTGAACGGGGCACCGTCGCCTTCACGGTCCCGCACTTCGGGCGGTATTTGCGGACTCAGCCGGCCTGACCGTCTCAGACCTTCGACCAGGGCGCCGGGAAGAGCACCTCGCCGCGTGGCGGCGGACCCTCCTCACTGGTCGACGGCGGCAGCACCAACGCCTGCCAGGGCTCGCCGAGGCCGGCCCACGGGCTGCTCAGGCCCAGCTCCGTCGCGGGGCCGAACCCGAACCGCCGGTAGAAGGCCGGTGCGCCGAGGACGACGACGAGCCGCTCGGTCAGTTCGGTGGCGGCGTCCAGGGCGGCCTGCACGACAGCCGTGCCGTGGCCGACCCGCTGTCGGTGCGGTGCGACGGCCACCGGGCCGAGCGCCAGCACGGGCACGTCCGGACCGCGCTCCGGCCGCAGCCGCACGCGGGTGAGCAGGGCGTACCCGACGATCTCGCCGCCGTACTCGGCGACCATGGCCAGCTCCGGCAGCCAGGCGGGCGTGCCCCGCAGCTCGTCCACCAGACTCACCTCCGGCGGCGTCGGCACGTCCGGACGGGCGAAGGCGGCGGCCAGTACGCGGCGGACCGGGCCGGCGTCGGCCGGGTCCTCGGGTCGGAGCCGCAGCGTCGTCACCCGCGCGACGTTACCCGCCACCGCTCGTCCATCCGTGACTGTCGCTCGATTCGGCGTGGCGCACGTGTACACGTACCGATCCGATCCTGCGGTTGCCCGGGTAGCAAACGCCGCGAAGGGGTATGACTGATCCATGACGCCCGTACGCTCCCTCGCCCGCGCCATGTTGAGCGGCATCTTCGTGGTGCAGGGATACCGCAACTTCCGCAACCCGGGCCGGCTGACGGCGGCCGCCCAACCGGTGACCGACAAGGTCGCGCCGATGCTGAAGAAGGCGCACCCCAACTTCCCCACGGAGACCGAGAAGCTGGTCCGGCTCAACGCGGCGGTGCAGGCCGGCGCGGGCCTGATGCTGGCCACCGGGCGGTTCAGCCGGCCCGCGGCGCTGGTGCTGGCCGGCACGCTGGTGCCGGTGACCATCGCCGGGCATCCCTTCTGGAACAACGACGACCCGGTCGCCAAGAACAACAACCAGATCCACGCGCTGAAGAACCTCGGTCTCCTCGGCGGTCTGCTGCTCGCCGCCGCGGACACCGGCGGCAAGCCCGGTCTGCGGTGGCGCGCCGGCCATCGCATCGGCCACTCTCGACGTTCCATGCAGCGGGCCGTCCGTACCGCCCGACGCGAGGCGCGGATCGCCGTCCGGTCCGCGGCCACCGCACGTCGACTGCCGGGCTGACCTGCGTCAATGCAATCCTGTCTCATCCCTCACCCCCGCTAAGGCCACGAATTACCTGAACCACCCGGTAGGCGTTAACGCGGTGGAAATGTCAAAAACATGTGTGGGATCGGACACGGTCGCATAACGCGGGAGGCACTGACGTGAGGCGCCGTTCTAGGCTCCGTGCAGGACCTGGACGGGTAGGACGACCTTGGTACGGGGGTGGCCACGCCATGCCGACGGCTGTCGGTAGACGGGCGGACCGCCTCGCCCCAATCCAGCGTGTGACGCGTGGGATCGATCGCAGGAACGTCGTACGGGGCGCCATCGTGGCCGCCGTCGCTTACGCCGCATGGCTCGCCATCGGCACCTTCGGGCGGCCGTACAACTTCTTCGACATGAAGATCTACCACGGTGCGGTGGTGTGGTGGGCGAGCGGTCACGAGCTCTACGAGTTCATCGCGCCCGGAACCACACTCGGGTTCACCTATCCGCCCTTCGCCGGGCTGGTCATGCTGCCGATGGCACAGCTCCCGGTCGGTCTGGCCGGCCTGGCGAACGTCGTCGCCAGCATCGCCGCGTTGGCGCTGGTGCTGGCCGGGCTGCTGCGCCCCATCGTGGACCGGCTGGGCTGGCCGCTGTGGTTCACAGTGGCCGTGGCGGTGCCGCTCGCGGTCGCGATCGAGCCGGGCCGGGAGACCCTCGGCTACGGCCAGGTCAACCTGCTGCTGTTCGCCCTGATCATGGCGGACCTGATCGGCCTGCGGTGGCGCTCCCGCCGGGGCACCCACTACGTCGCGACCGACGGGCCGCTGCTCCGCTTCGTCTACGGCGGGGCGTGGGCCGGCGCCGGCATCGGCCTGGCCACCGCGATAAAGCTGACCCCGGCGCTGTTCATCGTCTACCTGCTGATCACCCGTCAGTGGCGGGTGGCGGCCACGGCGATCGGCACCGCGATCGGCGTGACGGTGGCGTCCTTCGTGATCGTCGGCGACGAGTCACGCACCTACTTCGGCAGCGTGCTCTGGCAGACCGAACGGGTCGGCGCGGCGGACATGACGCCCAACCAGTCGCTCGCCGGACTGCTCGCCCGGCTGTACGACTCGATCGAGACCCCGGGCCTGCTCTGGCTCGCCTTCTCGGTGCTGATGCTGGCGCTGGGCCTGTCCCGGGCGGCCAGTTCCCGCGCCGACGGTGACGAGTTGACCGCGTTCACCCTCGTCGGTCTGACCGCGAACGTGATCAGCCCGATCTCCTGGACGCATCACCTGGTCTGGGTGATCCCGGCGATCATCGTGCTGGCCGACGCCGCCGTACGCCGCCGGGAGGCGAGCCGGGGGTTGCCGCAACGCAACGGCCAGGGCGCCGGGTTCGGTGGGCTGTCCGGGGTGAACGGGCTCCGCCCGCCGATCTGGTATCCCACGTTGACCGGGCTGCGGCACGGCGTCGCCGCGATCGGGCTCTATCTGCTCTTCCTGATCTCGCCGATCTGGCCGTACGAGCACCAACTGCCGGAGATGTCGCACTACCAGGACGGCCTCTTCGGCGCGCTGATGGAGAACTCGCTGGCTCTCGCGCTGATCGTGCTCGTCGCCGCGTTGCCCTGGCGTCCGGGAGCGGAGCCGGCCTTCTACGGCGATCGGCTCGCCCGGACCGTGGTGGTCAACGGCCAACGCTGAACGGTCAGGGGCAGTTGACCCACTCCTCGGTGCCGTCGGTGAAGACCTGCCGCTTCCAGATCGGCAGGCGGGCCTTGACCTCGTCGACCAGCCGGGCGCAGGCCGCGAAGGCCGCCGCCCGGTGGGCGGTGCTCACCGCGGCCACCAGGGCGACGTCACCGATCGCCAGCGCGCCGACCCGGTGCGAGACCGCCACCGCGTAGACGTCCGGGTCCGCGGCGATCTCGGCGGCGACCTCGCGGAGCACCTGCGCGGCGCTGGGGTGCCCCTCGTACTCCAGGCTGGTGACCTGGCGGCCGTGGTCGTGGTCGCGGACCACGCCCTGGAAGGAGACCACCGCGCCGGCCCGGCGGTCGGCGACCGCGGCCTCGTGCGTGGCGAGATCCAGTGGCTGGTCGGTGACCTCGCCGAAGGTGATCGCTGGTGCGGTCACGACACACGCTCCCCGGGAAACAGTGGCAGCGGCACGAACGGCACCCGGTCTCCCGCAGCGCCGCTGGTGCCGGGTCGGATGACGGCGAAGCCGTCCGCGCCGGCCAGGCCGCGCAGCATGGCTGAGCCGACGTGTCGGACCGGCCGGGCGACGCCCGCGACGCGGTCCAGCCGCACCAGCGCCAGGTGGGTGTGGTCGCCGCGACCGGGCACCGCCTCGGCCAGCGTGGTGTGCGGCAGCACCGGCATGGCGCGGCCCTGGAGGCCGGCGAGCAGGGGAGCGACGAGCGAGACCAGTGCGACGATGGCGGACTGCGGGTTGCCCGGCAACCCGGCCACGAACCGGACCCGCCCGTCGTGGTCGGTCAGCCGGGCCAGCAGCATCGGAAAGCCCGGCCGGACCGCCACCGTGTTGACCACGTAGTCGGCGCCGAGCGCCTCCAGCGTCGGGTGCAGGTGGTCGACCGGACCGTTCATCGTGCCGCCGGTCGTGCAGACCAGATCGGCGGTGCCGAGCGCCGCGCGCACGGCCGCCACGTGCGCGGGCAGCGTGTCGGCCACCGGGCCGACCACGTCGGACGGACGGACCTGGCAACCGTAGCGTCGCAGCCACCCGGGCACCGCCGGGCCCAGCGCGTCCCGGACGCGGCCGGCCGCCGGCGGACCCGACGTCAGCAGCTCGTCGCCGAAGACCAACAGCGCGGCCCGCGGCACCCGCCGGACCCGCAGCGTGTCATGCCCGCACGAGGCCGCCAGCCCGATCACCGCCGGGTCGACAGGCGTGCCGGCCGGCAGCAGCTCCTCACCCGCGGACGCCTCCTCGCCGGGCTCGCGCCACTCCGGCGCCTCCCGGGGCACGCCGCTGACCAGGCCGTCGACTGTCGTCGACTCCTCCACCCGCAGGACGGCAGTGGCTCCCTGGGGCACCATCGCACCGGTCGCGATCTCGACGGTCGTGCCGTCCTCGGTCAGCGGAGCGGGCGTGCTGCCCGCCAGCACCCGGCCGACGACGCGCCACGGGCCACTGCCGCGCACCGCCCAGCCGTCCACGCTGGAGGTCGGAAAGGCGGGCAGGTCGGTGCGGGGGGTCAGCGGCTCGGCCAGGGTCGACCCGTCGGCGTCGGCCAGCGATCGGACGACTGCGGGCAGCGCGGCGGCCAGACCGACCGCGTAGACCCGCGCCCGCGCCTCCTCCCACCCGGCCGGGGGCGGTGCGCTGACCCGATCCGCCGTGGGTGCGGTTTCCGTGCTCACCGACCGAGCCTATCGGCCCGGACCGACACCCGCCGGAACCTGGACGGGCGCGGGCCGTCGGTGGACCCCGCCGCGCGGTGGTGCCTAGTGGTCTCCGCCGCGTAGCTGGTCGACGGTGTGGCCGAGGATGGGACCGAGGACGGCCAGGCCGTCGCGGGCACCACCGGTCGAGCCGGGCAGGTTGACCACGAGCATCCGGCCGGCGACGCCGGCCAGGCCCCGGGACAGCACCGAGGTGGGCACCCGGTCCCGACTGTGCGCGCGGATCGCCTCGGCGATGCCCGGGATCTCGTAGTCCAGCAGACCCCTTGTGACGTCCGGAGTCCGATCCGACGGCGTCACCCCGGTGCCGCCACTGGTCAGCACCACGTCGACACCGTCGTCGCGGGCGGCCCGCAGCGCCGCGCCGACCGGCTCACCGTCGGGCACCACCACCGGCTCGTCCACCTGGCAGCCCAGCTCACGTAGACCGGCGACGAGCAGGGGCCCGCTGGTGTCGGCGTAGACACCCGCCGCGGCCCGGTTGGACGCGACGATCACCCGTGCCCGGATCACTGGCGGTCCTCCGGACGCACCCACTCGCCGGTCTTGCCGCCCTCCTTGCGCAGCACCCGCACGGCCTCGACCGACGCCGCCGGGTCGACCGCCTTGACCATGTCGATCAGGGCGAGACCGGCGACGGCGACCGCCGTGAGCGCCTCCATCTCCACCCCCGTCCGGTCCGCCGTGCGGGCGGTGGCGGTGATCTCCACGGTGTCGGTGGTCAACCGCAGGTCGACGGTGACGCCGTGCAGGGCGATCGGGTGGCAGAGCGGAATCAGATCCGGCGTGCGCTTGGCCCCCATGATGCCGGCCAGCCGACCGACCGCCAACGCGTCACCCTTGGGCAACCCGTCGCGGTGCAGCAGGTCGACGACCTCGGGAGTGGTCCGCAGGCGACCGGCGGCGACGGCCAGCCGACCGGTCACCGCCTTGGCGGAGACGTCGACCATGCGTGCCGCGCCGGCGCGGTCGACGTGGCTGAGCTGCGCGGGTTCCGTCACGGTCGTGAGCCTATCGCCGGGGTACGACGGCGCTGTGAAGGAGCGGCGTCACGCTGACTGCGCGCCGGGTGCTGACGGCGCACCGTCGGACGCCGCTCCTTCCGCGCCGACCCGTCGTCGAGGAGACCGGGGGGAAACCTCACAACGGGCGGTCGACGCGGTCCTGCACACCGGCAGAACCTTCCCCGTTCGTCGTTACGCCAGAAGCTATCGGGCGCCGCGATAAGAAATCGATAAGCGCTGTACGGGCTGGTCAGCGCCCCACGTACGCGGCCCGGTCCGGCAACTCCGCCAGCCGCCGTTCGACCTCGAAGCGCTCCGGCACACCCATCCGTCGGAAGATCGCCAGTGCCCGTTCCCAGTGCCGTCGGGCCTCGACGGGGTCGACGCGGGCGAAGTGCTCCGCGAGCCCGGACAGCGCGCGTCCCTGCTCGTGCGGGTGTGCGATCCGGGTCGCCAACCGCAGGGCTTCCTGGAACATCTCGTACGCCTCGCCGCCGCGTCCCTGCGCCAGCAGGGTGCGCCCGAGTTCGTTCAGGGCCGCGGCCTCGACGTGCCGTTCCCCCGAGGCGACTGACAGCTTGCGGGCCGTCTCGTGTTCCTGCTGAGCCTCGACCAGCCGACCGAGACCGCGGTAGGCGATCCCGAGATCGTTGCGCACCTCGCCCTCGGCGTACCGGTGGCCGGTGCGATCACGCAGGGCCAGGGAGGCGAGCAGGATGCGGATGGCCTGCGGTAGGGCGCCCATCCGCACGCGTACGGCCCCGATGTGGCTGAGGGCGTTCAGGATGTGAAAGTCGTCCGAGTGCGTCCGGGCCCAGAACAGGTGCAGACGGTGCAGACGCAACGCCTCCTCGTACCGGCCCAGCGAGATCAGCGCTATGCCGAGGTTCGGCAACGCCATCGGCACTTCGACGTTGCCGTACCCCTTGTAGTCGCGCAGGGACTCCCGGCTGACGTCCACCGCGGCGGTCAGATTGCCGTTCCACCAGTAGACGGCCGCCAGGTTGGCACGGTACCGCGCGGTGTTCAGCGAGTCGCGTGATTCTCTGCTGAGCGCGACCGCGCGGGTCAGGTGGCTGAGCGCGTTGCGGTTGTCACCGGTGCGGACGTAGCCGGAGGCGAGGTAGTTGTTCATCAACGCCGTGGCCGCGACGTCTCCGGTCGTTTCCGCCGCGACCAGCGCGTGGCGGTGGGTGAGGATGATGTCCTCGAAGTACCCGCGGATGTAACAGAAGCGCCAGAGCGCGCGGGCCAGTCGCCAGGAGTGTTCGTGGAAGCCGTGGTCGAGGGCGGACACCACAATGGTCACCAGATCCGTCCGCTCCGCCTCGAGCCAGTCGGCGGTGAGCTCACCGATCGCATCGACCAACTCGGGTCGCCAGGTCGGTGCGGGGTCGAGGTTGAAGCGGAGGACGCCGGGCTCCACCGTCTCGGCGGCCGTCAGCGCCGCCGCCACCGTGAAGTCGAACAGCTGGGCCAGCGCGCGCCGTCGATCGTCCACCGGATCGGTGCGCGAACACAGTTCGGCGGAGTACTGGCGCATGAGGTCGTGCAGCTGATATCGCGTGGAGTCCACGTCCTCCACCAGGTTGCGGTCGACGAGGTCGTCGAGCGCCCCGCGCGCCTCCGGGACACTCAGGCCGGTCAGGGCGGCGACCGACGGAGGGCCGAATCGACGGCCGGGGTACAGACCCAGGAACCGGAAGACCCGCCGGGTGGGTTCCGGCAGCGGCTCGTACGAGGTGGCGAAGGCGCCACGGACCGTGCTCTGCTCGCCGGCCAGCTGGTGTAGCGCCGACGTCGCGCCGGCCAACTGGTCGACGAGGTCCGCCACCTGCCAACCCCGTCGGTGGGCCAGTCGAGCGCCGGCCAGCCGAATCGCCAGCGGAAGATGCCCGCAGAGCCGAACCAGTGTGGCCGCCGCGTCCGGCTCGGCTGTCACCCGGTCCCGACCCAGGGTGAGTGCGAGGAGGTCCAGGCTCTCCTGCTCGGTCAGGGCCGGCAGCGTCTGCGATGGCCCGACACCCAGGTGGGCGAGTCTGCGCCGCGAGGTCACCAGCACGACGGCGGTCGGTTCGACCGGCAGGAGCGGCATGATCTGTTCGCTGCCCGCGGCATTGTCGAGCACGATCACCGATCTGCGGAGGGCGAGTTCCCGTCGCCACAACTCCCGCCGGTCGTCGAACTCGATCGGGATCCGCTCCGCGGGCACCTCGAGTTGACGGAGCAGGGTCACCAGCGCGCTCGCTGGTTCGACCTGGTTCTTCTCGCCATGCCCGCACAGGTCGATGAAGAGCGCGGCGTCCGGATACCCGGCGGACAACCGGCGGGCCAGGTGCACCGCAAGGGTCGTCTTTCCGCTACCGGCCATGCCGTCGATGATGTGCACAGCCGGCACCCGCTCCTCGACCCGCCGGGTCTCGGACAACAGCCGCGACACCACGTCCTCCCGACCCACGAAGTCGGTCACCGCCCGAGGTAGGTGATCCACTTGGTGCGGTTGACGCCTTCTTTCCGCGTCGACGGCGCCCTGGGAGGCCGCAACGCTCGACACCGCGCCTGCACTCCGACCGGTCGGACGAGGTGCTCGGGCTGGGCCCGCCTTGATCGCCATGTGCAGGGACTGGAGGCTGGCGCCCGGAACGGTGCCGAGTTCGCTCGTCAGCCGCGTCCGCAGCTCGTCGTACGCGACCAGGGCGCCCGCGTGGTCGCCACGCTCGTACAACCCCCGCAGCAGCAGGGCGTACGCCGGTTCCCGGAGCGGATGACGGACGATGAGCTCCCGCAACAACGGGATGGCCAGATCGTCCCGCCCGGACCGCAGTTGCACGTCGGCGAGGAGTTCCACGGCCAGCAGGCGCTCCTCTTCGGCGGCCACCGCGCGAGCGGTCAGCACGGGCCCGAGCGGAATCCCGGCGAATATCGGGCCGCGCCAGCGCGCCACCGCGGTGGCCAACAGTTCGAGGGCCCGATCCAAATCGCCGGTCATGACAGCTTCCCGGCCGGCAGCGCGCTCCATCTCGAAGCGGAAGACGTCGATAAGCTCCGGGCCGACGGTGAGCCGGTAGCCGTTCTGCTGCCGAACGATGATGCTCGGTCCGGTGTCGGAAGCCTCGAAGGTCCGGCGCAGATTGGCGGCGTAGGTTCGGACATTCGCAATCGCGGAGCGCGGCGGGTCATCCGACCACAACTCGTCGACCAGGTCGTTCAGGCTGACCAGTTGACCCGCGTGTACCGCGAGCATCGCGAACACCGCCTGTTGTTTAGGCGTACCAAGGTGCAGCTTGCGATCAGGCAGTTGCGCCGAGAGGCCGCCCAGAAGTTGAATCTCCACCCGTCCCCCTGATGCAGCAGGGTGTCCAGCCGATCACGGAACGAAGCTTACGGGCCTCGGGAGTCAGGGCCGAGGGGCTGTCCCACGCCCCGGTCATCGCGTCGACGGGAAGCCGGGTGCAATACGAACATCGCAAGAACCAACGGAAGCCTCGACGTGCATTTGCGAAAAGAAGGAGCGAAAGACCCCAAATACAGGAATCTTCGCCGGCCCGTGCGGCCGGCCGGCGCTCGCGCACGGTCAACCGAATCGGCGGATGAGTTGTGACACCTCAGCGCTCACACTGATGGGCGCGGCCCCTCCATCGGTCCTGCGGGCGACATTCCGCTACGGAACGGCTGCGCCAGGCGAGCGATCCAGTGCTCTCCGCACCGGAACCCAAACAGAATGTCACTTATGCGCGCAAGATTAACTTATGTTGAGGATAACGACATTTATCATCCCTAACTAGGGCCAACCCCATTTAAGCTCCATTCGTAGAGAGCCGACTCCGACAGGTTCGGCAGTCACGAAGGAGGGGGTAGGTGAAATGCGCGGAAACGAGTGGGGCTGAGAACCACGCAGGACTTCCCCGTCACGCGGCGGTATGGTTCCAGCAGGACAGGAGCTATCCAGGAGCTGCGTGGCCTCTGCACAACGACGCGACGGTGAGGGAGACCGACGGCTACGGCTGATCGTCGGTCTCCTCGTCGTTGCCGCCACGGTCATCGCACTCGCCTCCCTCAACCGGATCTTCCCAGCGGCGAAGGCCCCGACACCCGACGGGGCCACGCTGGTGACGCTGACCGCCATGATCGCCCTCGGGGCGTTCGTCAAGGCACGCGTCCGGGTCCGCTCCACAGTGCACCTGATCAGTTGGAGCGAGGCGGCGATCGTCATCGCGGCAGCCATCGTCCCGATCCCCTGGGTTCTGCTCTGCACGTGCATCGGGATCACCATCGCGTCGGCCCGCCTACCACCGATCAAGATCGCCTTCGGCGTCGGCAAGAACATCCTTGTCGCGGCGGGCGCCGGCATCACCTTCGCACTCCTCGACTGGACCTGGCCCGCCATGCGGGCCCCGCAACTGGTGGGAATCCTGGCGGTCGCCTACCTCCTCGCCGCCGCCCTCGACGAGGTGCTCGCCATCCCCGTGATCGCCCTGGCCTCCGGCACCCGAATCCTGTCCCAGTTCCGCAGCAACCTGGACCTTCGCCTGGCCGGGTACGCGGTCCGGTTCGTGGTGGCCGCGCTGACCCTGCTCACCCTCCGCGCGGACCCGCGTCTGCTGCTCGCCGTCCCGCCCCTCGTGCTCAGCCTGCACCTCGCCTACTCCGCCCGCATCCGCGGCCGTACCGAGCAGCAGGCGTGGCAGCGACTGGCCCGCACCACCGACGCCCTCAACGTGGTCGACCTGGACAACGTCCTCACCACCGCCGTCACCCAGGCCGCCGAGCTGTTCTCCGCCGACGAGGTCGAGATCGAGCTGCGCGACGGCGGCCGCACCGTACGCGGCGGCACCGGCGGCATCACCTTCGACGGCCCGACCGGCACACCCACCGACGTGAACGGCACCGTCGTCCCCACGCCGCTGGAGGGCCACGACCGCACCGTCGACGTCGGGCTGCTCCGGTTGCGCTTCCGCGGCCCGGTGCGGCTCTCCGAGCGGGAGCAGTACACCCTGCGCACCTTCGCCTCCGCGCTCTGCACCGCCGTACGCAACGCCCAGGCGTACGCCGAGCTGGCCCGGGTCGCCGACGACCACGCGTACGCCGCCACACACGACGCGCTCACCGACCTGGCCAACCGCCGACACCTGCTCGACGAGGGCACCGAACAGCTGAGCACCCGCCACGCCGACGGGGTGACCGCCCTGGTGCTGATCGACCTCAACCACTTCAAGGAGGTCAACGACACCCTCGGGCACGCCGCCGGCGACCAGGTGCTGGTGCAGGTCGCCAACCGGCTGCGCGACGCCGCCCAACCGAGCGACCTGGTGGCCCGCCTCGGTGGCGACGAGTTCGCCGTACTCCTGCGCGGGCTGCCGGCCCCGGCGGTGGCCGCGCACCGGGCCGAGAGCCTGCTCGCCGCCCTGCACGAGCCCTTCGAGCTGGACGGCATGCGGATCAGCGTGGAGGCCAGCGGCGGCATCGCCGTCGCCCCGCCCAGCGGCGGCATGGCCGAGCTGCTGCGCCGTGCCGACGTCGCCATGTACCAGGCGAAACGGGCCGGGCAGCGAACCTCCACCTACGCTCCGACCCGGGACACCGCCGACCTGGGCCGGCTCACCCTCGGCGGCGAACTGCCACGCGCGGTCGCCGACCACGAGTTCGTCGTCAACTTCCAACCGATCGTCGACCTGGGCACCGGGGTGGTCACCAGCGCCGAGGCCCTGGCCCGCTGGCACCACCCCACCCACGGCATGATCGACCCGCTGCGCTTCCTGGAGGCCGTGGAACGCTCCGGCCTGCTACCCGCCTTCGCCGAGGCGATCCTCGACCAGGCGCTCATCGCCGCCGCCGACTGGCGCGACGCCGGCTTCGACGTACCCGTCGCGGTGAACGTGTCCCCCCGCAGCCTGCTCGACGCGCGGTTCCCCGGCTCGGTGCTGGCCCGGCTCCGCGCCCACGACCTGCCACCGGACCGGCTCGTCCTGGAGCTGACCGAGACGCTGACACTCAGCCAACTCGACGTGGTCGACCGGGTCCTCAGCCGGCTCCGCGACGAGGGCGTACGGCTGGCCCTCGACGACTTCGGCACCGGCTACTCCTCGCTGTCCCTGCTCTCCCGGATCCCCGTTCACGAGTTGAAGATCGACCGCAGCTTCGTGACGACGATGGAGAGCTCGACGGAGGCCGCCGCGGTCATCCGTTCCACCCTCGACCTGGGGCGCAGCCTCGACCTCGACGTGGTCGCCGAGGGTGTCGAGAGCGAACCGCAGCGACGCGCCCTCTGGCAGTTGGGCTGTGTCGCCGGCCAGGGCCACCTCTTCGCCCGACCGATGCCCGCCGGCACCCTGCTCGCCGCGATGCAACGCGGCTCCGGTGGTCGACCGGGCACCCTCGCCGCGCCGCTGCACGACGCCGGAGCGGTCATCCGGCTGACCCAGAACCGCCGCCAGAGCGGCCGGCACAACCCCGACCGCCTCCCGCACCTGCCCGCCTGACACCGCGACCACCGGCGTCCCGTCGCGCGACCAGCCTGGTCTGCCAGACTGTCGCCCGTGATCGTCGACGACCGGACCGCCCGCCGCCGACGCCGGCACTGGCGGACGCTCGACACCGCCGCCGGCGGCCTCGCCCTCGACCTCGGCCTCTACGCGGTGTCGGCCGTCTTCGCCGCGGTCACCGCGGTCACCTCGACCCTGCTGCCACACCGGGCCTGGGGCACCGTCGCCGCCGCCGGCTACCTGCTCGCGACGCTCGCGGTACTCGCCCAACTGGCGCTCCGCCGGCACGATCCAACCTCCCGACTGACCGGCCTACCAGCCCGCTGGACGGTCACCGGCCTCACCTGGGCCCTGACCGCACTGCTGCCGCTGGCCTGGCAGAGCATCGACCGGTCCGCCGGGCGCACCGACCGCGCCCAGGAGGAAGTCCTCGTCGTCGAGCAGGCCGGCATCCGCCTCCTGGAGCACGGCACCCCGTACCTCGGACCCGACGCCATCGCCGCCCTACCACCCGGCGAACAGCTGCTCGGCTACACCCCGTACCAGCCGGGCATGGCGATGTTCGGTCTACCCAGAGCGCTCGTCGACACCTGGTGGACCGACTCCCGGGTCTGGTTCGCGGTGGGCACCGCGCTCGCGCTCGCCCTGGCCGTCGCCGCCCTCCGCGGCACACCAGCCACCCCCACCGACGCCACCCGCCGACGTGACGCCGCGCTGCTGCGCGGGGTGCAGGCCGCCACCGTCCTGCCCATCTGCGCCCTCACCCTCGCCACCGGCGGCGACGACCTCCCCGTACTCGCGCTCTGCCTGCTCGCCCTCACTCTCGCCGCCGCCGACCGGCCCGGCCGCGCCGGCCTGGCCGTCGGGCTCGCCGGCGCCCTGAAGCTCTTCGCCTGGCCGGTAGCGCTCGTCCTGATCGTCTGGGGCCTGACCCGGCGCGCCGGCGCCCGGGTCGCCGCCGGCGCGATCGGCCTGCCCGTCGCCGCGCTGGTGCCGGCCCTGCTCGTGGACCGCGACGCGCTGATCGAGAACGTGCTGCGCTTCCCACTCGGCCACGGCCTCGTCACCAGCCCCGCCCAGTCCCCGTTCCCCGGCCACCTGATCGCCAGCACGCTGCCCGCCGGCCGCCTGATCGCCGCCGGGCTGCTGGTCGCCGCCGGCCTGGCCATCGCCGTCCGACTCGCCCGCCGCCCGCCCCGAACCGCCGTCGCCACCACGGTCGTCTGCGGGTACGGGCTACTCGTCGCCATCGCCCTGATGCCGTCCACCCGCTTCGGCTACCTGCTGTACCCGCTGGCCCTGCTCACCTGGGCACCCGCCCTGCACCGGCAGACCGCCCGCACGTCCGACGAGCGCTCCGGTCGGACCACTTCGGCCTAACCGGCGGGCGGAACAGCCCGTCAGGGCGTACACCTGAAGGCATGACGACCTACCGCGACCGGGCCGACGCCGGCCGGGTGCTCTCCGAACGACTCACCGCGCT
The DNA here is from genome assembly GCF_029626235.1 of Micromonospora sp. WMMD1120. Taxonomy (NCBI): domain Bacteria; kingdom Bacillati; phylum Actinomycetota; class Actinomycetes; order Micromonosporales; family Micromonosporaceae; genus Micromonospora; species Micromonospora sp. WMMD1120. Next base: position 1,889,152 of record NZ_JARUBO010000005.1, read on the forward strand.
CATCGGCGAACCGGACGTCGTCGTTCTCGGCCTGGTCCGCGGCGGAGTCCCGGTCGCCCGGGTCGTCGCCGAACGGCTCGGCGCGCCACTCGACGTCCTGGTCGTCCGCAAACTCGGCATGCCCTGGGCCCGCGAGGTCGCCTTCGGCGCGCTCGGGCCGGGCGGGGTCACGGTGCTCAACGAGGCGGTGGCCAGCCGACTCAGCAGCGACGACATCGCCGAGGTCCGCCGACGCGAGCAAGCCGAACTGGAACGCCGGGAACGGCTCTACCGGGGCGGCCGCGCACAGGTGGACCTCACCGGACGAACGGCCGTGATCGTCGACGACGGCCTCGCCACCGGCGCCACCGCCCGCGCCGCCGTCGAAGTCGTCCGGCGCCTCGGCGCGCACCGGGTCGTCGTCGCCGTCCCGGTCGGCGCCCAGGAGGCGTACGAACTGCTCAGCGCCGAGGCCGACCAGGTCATCTGCGCCCAACGACCCACCGACTTCGGGGCGGTCAGCGTCTACTACGACGACTTTCACGAGGTGTCCGACGAAGAAGTCACCGAGGCGCTCACAGCAACCGCCTAGGTGCACCAGGTACCGTCGGGAGATGAGCCTTACCTGTCCCAAGTGTCGTGGAGAAATGCGCCAGTACGAGCGCAGTGGCGTCGTCATCGACCAGTGCGGGGAGTGCCGAGGCATCTTCCTGGACCGGGGTGAGTTGGAGAAGCTGTTCGAGGCGGAGGCCAACTGGAGCCGCCAACAGACCGGAGGCGCCCCGGGGCAGCCCAGCCACCAGCCAGCCGGTTACCCCCCGCCGCCCCCGCCGCCGCACCAGCCCGGTTACGGCAGCGTCCCGCCGCCGCCCCCGCCAGCACACGGCTACCCGCCGCAGCCGGCCTACGGCCACCAGCAGCAGCACCACGGCTACCACGGCCACTACCGGCACAAGAAGCGCAAGGGATTCCTCGACGAGATGTTCGGCTGAGCCCAGGCCGACGCAGCGCCCGGGTCGACCCCCGACCTCGGCCCGGGCACATCACCCACCGTCCAACCCGGGCGGGCGGCATCGGTTCGTGCGAGGCTGCATCGCATGACCACGATCCGACCGGACGAGGCGCTGGCCCAGGCGTACGACGGGATCACCGCGGTGGTCAGCGGCCTCGACGACGCCGGCCTGCAACGCGCCACCCGCTGCCGAGGCTGGCTCGTCGCCGACCTGCTCCTGCACGTGCTCGGCGATGCCCAGCGGGCACTCGTCGCCCTGGCCAGCCCCGCCGACGGCCCCGCGGACGTGGACGACGTCAGCTACTGGCGTGACTTCCCGGGCAACGACGACGCGGCCACCCGGCACGCCTGGTGGGTCCGCCGGTCGGCCGCCGCGTTCGACAGTCCGACCGGGATCGTCCGGCTCTGGCGGGAGACCGCCCCGGCGGCTGTCCGGGCCGCCGCCTCAGCCGACCCCGAGGGGTACGTGAGCACCCAGGGACACGTCCTGCGGGTCCCTGACTTCCTCGCCACGCTGACCACCGAGGCCGTCGTGCACCACCTGGACCTCATTCCCGAGTTGCCCGACGCGCCGGCGCCCGGCTCTCTCGCCGTACGCGTGGCGGTGGCCACCATGGATGGTCTGCTCAGCGACGACACCGTCCGCCCCACCGCCTGGGACGACAACGACTACCTGCTGAAGGCGACGGGGCGCGTTCCGTTGACCGATCGGGACCGACTGGAGTTGGGTGAGTCGGCGGGCTGGTTCCCGCTGCTCGGTTGAGCCGGCGACGGAGGGGAACGGACATCTCCGGGGCGCGGACACCTCCGCAGGCGGTATTCCCCTGAGGAATATCTATACCCGTGAGTCATCCCGCTCGATGGACAAGCCGCCGCCCATCGGGCAGCGATCAGTGTCGCTGCGTCGGAGCGGAGCGGCCCGGCAGAGGGGTCGGGTCGTCACCCTATCGCCATGTCCACGAATCGCGAGAGATGCAATTGCGCCGCAACAGTCACCGTGTCGGTCGGCCCATTCCGATGCTTGGCAACAATGAAATCCGCTTCCCCGGCCCGCGGCGACTCCTTGTCGTAGTAGTCATCTCGGTGCAAAAGTATAACAACGTCTGCATCTTGCTCAATTGATCCAGATTCCCGCAAATCGGACAACTGGGGTCGCTTGTCGGTTCGTTGCTCGGGCCCACGATTCAGCTGACTGACCGCGATGACCGGGCACTCGACCTCCTTGGCCAGCAGCTTCAGGCCACGGGAGAGGTCCGCGACCTCCTGCTGGCGACTTTCGGTGCGCTTCGGCGAGGTCATCAGCTGGAGATAGTCGACAACGATCATCTTGAGGTCGTGCCGCTGCTTGAGCCGCCGCGCCTTGGCCCGGATCTCCATCAGGTTCATGCTCGGCGTGTCGTCGACGAACAGTGGCGCCTCGCTGATCTCACCCATGCACCGCGCCAGCTTGGTCCAGTCGTCGTCGGAGAGCTGCCCACTGCGCAGCACGTGCAGCGGCACCCGCGCCTCGGCGGAGAGCAACCGCATGACAATCTCGACCTTGCTCATTTCCAGCGAGAAGATGGCGGCAGCCTGGTTGGCACGAATCGCAGCATTTCGGGCGAAATCCATGCTAGCCGTCGATTTTCCGAGACCAGGCCTCCCCGCAACGATTACCAGCTGCCCGGCGTGCAGGCCGTTGAGCAGCCGGTCCAGGTCGCTGAAGCCGGTCGGCACACCGGTCATCACACCGCCCTGCGCGCCCACCGCCTCGATCTCGTCGAGGGTCGGCTGCAACATGTCGGCCAGGACCGCGAAGTCCTCGCTGACGCGGCGTTCGGTGACGTCGTAGACGGCCTGCTGGGCGAGGTCAACGATGTCGTCGACGTCGCGGCTTCCGCCGCTGGCGGTGCCGTAGCCGAGCTGCACGATCTTGGTGCCGGCCTCGACCAGGCGGCGCAGCACCGCCCGCTCGCTCACGATCCGGGCGTAGTACGCCGCGTTCGCCGCTGTGGGCACGCTGGCGATCAGGGTGTGCAGGTAGGGCGCGCCACCGATGCGCACCAGGTCTCCGGAGTCGGCGAGCGCCGCCGCGACGGTGATCGAGTCGGCGGGCTCGCCCCGGCCGTAGATGTCGAGGATGGTGTCGAAGATGGTGGCGTGCACCGGCCGGTAGAAGTCGTTGGTCTTGAGGATCTCGACGACGTCGGCGATGGCGTCCTTGGAGAGCAGCATGCCGCCGAGCACGCACTGCTCGGCGGCGACGTCCTGCGGCGGGGTCTTGTCGAACTGGCCGTCCCGCTGCGCGGGCGGCTGGCCTGCGCCGGAGCGTGGCTCTGCCCGCATGTCGTCGGTGACCGACACGGGTCCCCCCTCCACTGCGCCGGATGTAGTCCCAGCTCTACCTCTGCGGTACGACACTTCCGTCCGACCGGGCCGGTCGATCGGGGGCCATCGCCGGCGGTCGAGCGCCAACCATACGGACCCCGAGGTCAGAGCTTCAACAAGGCCGGTGGACGAGCCTCGGGACAACCTGTGGATGCCGGTGGGCAGCATGTGCGCAGAGTGTGCACAGCCTGTGGAAAACCATTGGGGAATTCTCGGCCGCAAGCCCTTGGCCTGCTTAAACAGCCTCCCCACCCTGTGGAGGAGAATATTTCGGTCGGGTCTGTGACACGATCGTCCCGTACTATCTCCAGCGAACGGCTACACCTGGACAGCGGATTCCGCTTTCGGTTCAGAAGGGTCACACTCCGGCCGTGAGTTACCGGGACTGGGGACGCGGGGATGGCAGCCCGCGCGAGCGCCAGCCAACCGCCTCGTGGAGTGAGCGCGCGGCGTCCGTTCCGGTCGATCCCTATGAGGAGGACGGGCGCTACCGCACCTCCAGTCGGCGGCGTGCCCTGGAACGCGGCCAAGACGAGCCGGTCGACGCCTACCTGCCCCGGTGGGCGCTGGAGTCGGGCGTCCAGCGCGCCGACGGCGGGGGTCGTCATGCCGCGCCGGACGAGGACGACGACGGGTTCGACCGGCCGACGTCGGGCGCCGGTCGGCGCGCGGCCGAGTCGGACGCCTGGCAGCGGGGTGGCCGGGCGGGTCGTCGGGAGCAGATGGCGATCGGCGCCGGCCCGGCGTCGGACCACACCCGGGAGTGGACGCTCGACCGTCCGCAGGAGCAGGGGTACGCGGGGCGCCGCCGCGCCGACGCGGAGGAGGACGAGCCGGTTTCCGGCGCGGTGCGGGACCGGCGTCCCCGGCGTGCGCCCGCTGGCCGTCCACAGGTGATCTGGTCGGGCGGCGATCTGGAGTCGGCTACCCCGGGTGAGCAGACGCCGGGCCAGCAGGCGAGTCCTCCGAGCCGGCGTAGGCGTCGGGTGACGGAGGAGTCGTGGGGGTCCCGTCCGGTGGCCGACCCGTGGGCCCGTACGTCGGATCGGGCGGTTGAGCCCGAGCCGTCGTATCCGCCGGCGGTGGATCCGTGGGACGCGTCGGGCGTGCACGAGTGGCTGCCGTCGGCCGGGGCGGACACCGGTGACCTGAGTGGCCAGTGGCCGGCGGCGGAGAGCGTCGGTGGCTGGGAGCGCTCGGAGCACACCGGCCAGTGGGAACGGTCCGCGATCGAGGACGACCAGTGGGACCGGACGCTGCCGCCGCGCTCTGACCGGTCGGTGGCGGCGGAGGGGTGGCCGAGCCGGGACGACGGGTTCTGGTCGGGCACCCGATTGGCCGATGACGATCCTCGGTGGATGGACCCGACGACGTCGGCGCCGCGTTCGCCGGTTGTCGGCTACACGGCGCCTCGGCCGCGCAGCACGGCCGCGCCGCGTACCGCTGCGCCCCGCGGGGCTGCGCCGCGGACTGGTGCGCCGCGGCGTCGGGCGGACCGGCCGGTGGTGGGGACGGCGTCGGTGCGCCGGCGGGTCGAGTCGGCGGCCAGTGGCGCCTGGGCGCGGCGGCTGGAGGATGACCTGCTCGACCCGGATCCCGGTGGGTCGGTCCGACCGCTGCTGTACACGGCTGCCTGTTATCTGGTGCCGGCGATGCTGATCTTCGTCTGGTTGTTGACGTTGGACGCTCAGGCGCCGGCCGGTTGCGTGACCGACATCAGTGGAGGCGGTTGCGACTCGGCGCGCTCGCGGGCGTTGGAGTCGTTGCTCGCCGGTTCGCCGCGCTTCGGGTTGGCGCTGGTGAGCAGCCTGGTGGTGGCGGCGCTGCTGCGCCGGGTGGGCACGACGTGGCGGTCGGCGACCATCGCGGTGGCCGCCGCGGTGGTCGGTGGCGGTCTGTCCACGGTGTTGATCAGCGCGGTGACGGGTCAGCCGATCGGCTGACCGGCCGGCGAAGCCGAGTCCGGGCCGGCAGGCCGCGTCCGCCGGGTGCCGGCGGCAGGGCCACGGCCCGGCCAACAACAACGGCGATGGGGTACGCGCGAGGGCCCGCACCGATCGCTCGGTGCGGGCCCTCGTGTGGCGTTGCGGACGTCAGCCCTGAACGACGTTCAGGTTGAACGACGCGGTCACCTCGGGGTGCAGCTTGATCTTCACCGGGTAGGTGCCGGTCGACTTGATGTGACCGGGCACCTCCAGCCGACGCCGGTCGAGGACCGGGCCGCTGGCCGCCTTGACGGCGTCGACGATCTCGGCCGGAGTGACCGAGCCGAAGAGCCGCCCACCGTCGCCGGCACGGACCTTCAGGTTGACCTTCAGACCCTCGAGCTGAGCCTTGACCTCGTTGGCGTGGTCGAGGTCGCGGATCTCACGGGCCGAACGAGCCCGCTTGATGACCGTGACCTGCTTTTCCGCGCCCTTGGTCCAGGCGATCGCGAAGCCCTGCGGCAGCAGGTAGTTACGGCCGTAGCCGTTCTTGACCTCGACGATGTCGCCCGGGGCACCGAGGCCGGACACTTCCTGAGTCAGGATGATCTTCATATCGGTGCCTCCTCTCAGCGGGTGGTGGCCGTGTACGGCAGGAGCGCCATCTCACGGGCGTTCTTGACCGCACGGGCGATCTGCCGCTGCTGCTGCGAGGTCACGCCGGTCACCCGCCGAGCGCGGATCTTGCCGCGGTCGGAGATGAACTTGCGCAGCAGCGCGGTGTCCTTGTAATCGATGTAGGTGATCCCGTCCTTGTCGAGCGGGTTCACCTTCTTCTTCGGCTTGCGAAGTGCCGCAGCCTTGGCCATTGCACGTGCTCCTGGTTTGCGATCGCGGGCGCTCGGCGCCATTAGAACGGAGGCTCCTCGTCGAAGTTGCCGCCCGATCCAGCACGCGCGGGAGAGGGAGCGGCCGAAGCCCAGGGGTCGTCGAAGTTGCCTCCGCCGCCCTGGTTGCCACCGCCACCGCCACCGAAGCCGCCGCCACCGCCACCGGAGCGGGACATCTTCTGCACCTTCGCCGTGGCGTAGCGCAGCGAAGGGCCGATCTCGTCGACCTCAAGCTCGATGACAGTGCGCTTCTCGCCCTCGCGGGTCTCGTAGGACCGCTGACGCAGCCGGCCCGAGACGATCACCCGAGCGCCACGCTGGAGCGACTCGGCGACGTGCTCGGCGGCCTGCCGCCAGACGGTGCATGCGAGGAACAGCGGCTCGCCGTCCTTCCACTCGTTCGACGCCTTGTCCATGTAACGGGGCGTCGAAGCGACTCGGAACTTGGCGACCGCAGCCCCGGAGGGGGTGAACCGCAACTCGGGGTCATCGGTCAGATTGCCGATGACCGTGATGGTGGTGTCTCCTGCCATGACCATCTCCTCGCGCACTCAGCGTCTCGTCCTACAGGCTCGCAGAGCCGTACGACAGAGCCGCGGAGGCTGATCCGGGCGAACCGGGTTGAATGCTTAGCGCATCTCCGGCCGGATGACCTTGGTGCGCAGCACGGACTCGTTGAGCCGGAGCTGACGGTCCAGCTCGGCCACGGCAGCAGGCGTGGCCTGCAGGTCGACGACGGCGTAGATGCCCTCGGCCTTTTTGTTGATCTCGTACGCGAGGCGCCGGCGGCCCCACACGTCGGTCTTCTCAACCGAGCCACCCGCGGTCCGGATCACGTTCAGGTACGTGTCGAGCGACGGGGCGACGGTGCGTTCCTCGAGGCTGGGGTCGAGGATCACCATGATCTCGTAATGACGCAAGACGTGCTCACCTCCTGTGGGCTAAGCGGCCACGGTCCTTCCGTGGCAGGAGGTCGTGCGTCGTTGCCCGCACGTGCCGGGGGATCCCGGTCGGACGCGGACAACCTGACCAGGATAGCCGGTCCGAACGATCATGCCCCGGGTGGTGGCGGCGGAGCCGGGACGCGGCGACGGGGGTCCACCGCCCGGCCGCCTGTCGGCTGGTGGTGAACCCCCGTCTACGAGGCCGCGGGGCGTCCGGTCCGCATTCCTTGGGTGGGACCTGGGGAGGAACGACCACACCGATGAGGTTGGACCGAAGACGCCCCGCGGAGCTTTATCGTGTTGTTATCTGACGATACAACGGCACTCGTACCTTGTCGGGGGAAAAAGCACAAATTTCCGAGATTTTCCGAGGGCCGCCATCCAGGTGCGGCGAGGGCGGCCCCCGCCGCGCCGGGCCGCGCGGCAGGGGTGACCTTGCTGTCGACCGTCGACCACCGGCCACCCGCCGCGGACGCCCGCGCCACTCGCGCCGACCGGAGGTCGATCGCCGGCTCGATCCCATCAACGATCGTCGGTTCCCACGGTGACGCGACACCGTCCCAACCGTCGCCACGGTGGTCGGGGCCGCGACGTAGGCTCGCTCGCATGCGTATCGGAGCCCACGTCGATTCGACCGACCCGCTGGCGGAGGCGACCGCCCGGTCCGCCGACACCGTGCAGTTCTTCCTCTCCGACCCCCAGGGCTGGAAGGCGCCCAAGCCTCGGGAGGATGCCGAGCTGCTACGCGCGGCCGAGGTCGACCTCTACGTGCACGCCCCCTACGTCATCAACGTCGCCACCCTGAACAACCGGATCCGTATCCCCAGCCGGAAGCTGCTCCTCGGGCACGCCACCGCGGCCGCCGGCATCGGCGCCAAGGGCCTCATCGTGCACGGCGGCCACGTCAACGCCGGCGACGACATCGCCGTCGGGTTCGACAACTGGCGCAAGACCTTCGCGTACGCGGCCGACTCCGGCGGCTTCGGCGTGCCGGTCCTGATCGAGAACACCGCCGGCGGCGACAACGCGTGCGCCCGACGCCTGGACGCCCTCGCCCGACTCTGGGACGCCGTCGGCGACTACGAGGTCGGCTTCTGTCTGGACACCTGCCACGCCTACGCGGGCGGTGAGGAACTGCTCGGCCTCGTCGACCGGGTCAAGGCGATCACCGGACGGATCGACCTGGTGCACGCCAACAACTCCAAGGGTGGTTTCAACTCCGGCCAGGACCGGCACGACAACCTCGACGGCGGCACGATCGAGCCCGAGTTGCTGGTAGCGGTGATCCGGGCCGCCGGCGCGCCGGTCGTGGTCGAGACACCGGGGGGCGCGACCGGTCAGAGCGCCGACATCGACTTCCTCCGTGAGCAGCTCGGCAACGGGAGTTCCGCGGCATGACCACCGGACAGCCCGGGACCGGCAACGCCCGGTCCGCCCCCACCGACGCAGATGCCGAGAGCCGAGGCGGCACCGCCCCGGGCACCCCCGCCCAGCCGGCCCGCACCGCCGAGGTGACCCCGCAGGTCGGCATCCCGCGAGCGGGCGATGCCGGAGCGACCGCGAACGGCGGCTCCGCGGCCGACGCTCCCGGCGCGCCGCCGTCCGCCGGTGTCGCCGGTCAGCAGACGAGCCCCACCGCCGTAACAGACACGGCCGGAGGCGGAAAGGACGCGGCCGGAGGCAGTGGGCGCGCGGCCGGAGGCAGTGGGTACGCGGCCGGGGGCGGCGGGGAGGCAGCCGGAGGCAGCGGGGACGGCGGCAAACAGGACGCCACCGCCACGGACACCGCCGGGGACGCTGCCGCGACCACCGACGCCGCTACCAAGGACAGCAGCGCGACCGAGGACGACAGCACGACCAAGAGCAACAGCGCGACCAAGGACGACAGCAAGACCAAGGACGGCAGCGGCGCCAGCACGGCCGCCACGGACGGAAGGACGACCACCGACGGGCGGGCCGCCGAGGAGGAGAAGGCGGGCGACGCCGGCGACAAGGCCAAGGCCGGCGGCGAGACCAAGGCCGATGGCGAGGCCAAGGCCGGCGACAAGGCCAAGGCCGGCGATAAGGCCAAGGCCGGCAGCGAGACGAAGGGGGACGGCGGCGACCCGTGGGAGGCGTTCGCGTCCGCGCCGGAGCCGAAGCCGACTCTCCTCGCCCGGGTGGGCGGCGCCGTCGGCCGGTTCCTGAGCCACGAGTGGACCCTCGCAGCCCTCGCCTCGTTGGCGCTGGCCGTGCTGATGACCTGGCCCACGCTGCGCTATCCGCGGTACACGCTTCCCCAGGACTACTGGGACCCGAGCCTTCAGGCGTGGCAGATGGCCTGGTCCGGGCACATCCTGCTGGCCGACCCGGCTCGGCTGTGGCAGTCGAACACGTTCTTCCCCGAGCTGTGGAGCTTCGCCTTCTCCGACACGCTGCTCGGGTATGCCCCGGCCGGAATGCTCGGCAGCGGTCCCGAGGACGCGGTGCTGCGCTACAACATCATGTTCGTGCTGGCGCACGCGCTCGCCACGTTCGGGGCGTACGCGCTGGCGCGGCAGCTCGGGGCCGGCCGGATCGGCGCGGCCGTGGCGGGCGTCAGCTACACCTACGCGCCGTGGTTGCTGGCCCAGGCCGGACACCTGCACGTGCTCTCCAACGGGGGTATCCCGCTGGCGCTGGCGATGTTGGCGCGCGGGCACGGTTGGTCCCTCCGGCACGGTTACCGACCGGAGCGCCGGCACGACGGTTGGGTCTACGCCGGTTGGCTGGTGGCGGCCTGGCAGCTCAGCCTCGGCTTCGGCATCGGGCTGCCGTTCGCGTACCTCCTGGCCGGTGTGGTGCTAATCGCCGCCGTCCTGTTCCTCGTACGACGGCTGCGCACCGGTCGGGCAGTGCCGTTCGGTCGTCGGCTGCTCGCCGCCGACGTGCTCGGTGGGGTGCTGTTCGCCGGGGTGGGGCTGCTGATGGCGTACCCCTTCTTCAAGGTCACCGAGCTGCACCCGTACGCGGAGCGCACCATCGGCGATGTCAGCATCTTCTCGCCACCGGCGTCGGGGTTCGTGACGGCGCCGGCCGAGTCCCGGATCTGGGGCGGGCTGCACGAGGGTGCCCGAGCGGCGCTGCCGTGGCACCCGGAGATGACCCTGCTGCCGGGTTTCGTGCTCTACGCCCTCGCCCTGGGCGGGCTGTTCTTCTCGGTCTGGCGGCTGCGGCACCGACTGCTGCTGCTGGCCGGGGTGCTGGTCACGATGGCCTTCGCGATGGGCACCCGCTTCTTCGACGGCACGTTCACCTACGTGCCGCTCTTCGAGCACGTGCCGGGTTGGAGCGCGCTGCGTACCCCCGGGCGGTTGATGCTCTGGACGACGTTGCTGCTCGGCCTGCTCGCGGCGGGCGCGGTGACGGCGCTGACCGACCGGGTCCGTGAGTTGACCGCGCACCGGATCCCGTCGTGGCCGGGTCCGTGGTTGCGGACGGCGACCCTGCTGCCGCTGCTGCTGGTCACCGTCGAGGGTCTGAACACCACCCCGCACCCGGTGGTGCCGACGCAACCGGCCGCGATGCGGTCGGCCCAGGGGCCGCTGCTGGTGCTGCCCAGCAACCAGAGCCTGGACCAGCACGTGATGCTCTGGTCGACCAGCGGGTTCCCCGACGTGGTCAACGGCGGCAGCGGTTTCACCCCCCGCCAGCTCGACGACGTCCGCCGGGTGAGCCAGTCGTTCCCCGACCAGACCAGCGTGGACTACCTGCGCACGCTCGGCGTCCGCACCGTGGTGTTGCTGCGCGGTCAGGTGCCCGGCACACCGTGGGAGATCACCATCGACGCGCCGGTCGAGTCGCTGGGCATCAGCCGGCAGGAGGTCGGGGACGCGGTCGTTTACCGGCTCTGAGGCTTAGGGCGGGTTTTGGGGGGAGCCCACCCGGCTCCGGGCGGTCAGGCTTGATCCCTGCGCCGGGCGGGCTCCCCCCAAAACCCTGACGTGGTCCGGGCCACGTTCGACCTTGCGGGTCAGGTGCTGACCGGTTCCAGAGAGGGCTCGCTCTTCAGGGGGCGGCGCCAGCGGTCGAGCCAGGGGGCGTCGGGGGCGCCGTCGAGAACGCCGCCGTCCGGGTCGTCGGCGTAGGTGGCGCGTACCGCGTCCCGCTCGGGGTGCAGGATCTCCTTCACGACCAGCACGCAGAGCACCACCACTGTGGTCAGCCGCAACGTGGCGGCCAGCACGAACACTCCCTCCGGGAAGACCGGACGGCTGGTCGCCGCACCGAGCAGTTCACCGTAGAAGGCGACGAAGTAGCAGACCTCGGCGATCTGCCAGGCCAGGAAGGCGCCCCACTTCGGGCGGGCCAGCACCACCAGCGGGAGCAGCCACAGCACGAACTGCTGCGACCAGACCTTGCTGAAGATGAGGAACGCCGCCACCACCAGGAAGGCGAGTTGGCCCAGCCGGGGTCGGCGGGGCGCCCGCAGCGCCAGCACCGCCACCCCGAGGCAGGCCACCGCGAAGAGGGCGTACGAGAGGTTGTTGAGGGTGGGGATGTTGGCGTTCAGCCATTCGAACGGGCCGAGTTGCGTGGGGTCGTTGCCGACCTTGCCGTCCAGGTAGCGGCCGATGTACCAGAGCGTTCCCCAGTCGATCGGCCGGGTGGTGTTCAGCTCGAAGAACCGGTCCCAGTTCTCCGGGTACGCGCGTGCGGCCGGCAGGTTCACCAGCACCACTGCCGCGACGGCGGTTCCGGTCGCGACGAGCGCGGCGCGGACCCGGTTGGCGCGCAGCGCCAGAACGAGGATCGGCCCGAGCAGGAACAGCGGCCAGAGTTTCGCCGCGCCGGCCAGTCCGAGCAGCACCCCGGCCACCGCCGGTCGTTGTCGGGCCCAGGCCAGCAGGCCGAACGCGGCCAGCCCGATGGCGAGCAGGTCCCAGTTGACGGTGGCGGTGAGCACCAGCGCCGGGGCCAGCGCGAACATCGCCGCGTCCCAGGGTCGTCGGCGGCGCAACGACAGCAGCACCGCCACCGTCGCCACGGCGAGCGCGCCCAGCACCAGCGCGTTGAGGTTGTAGAACCACTGAGCCTGGTTGACGCTCGGGTCGTCCGCCCCGACGGCGTGCACCGGCAGACCCAGCGCACCCATGAAGTAGCCGGTGAGCACCGGGTACTCCACCGGGTGGTCCCGGTAGGGCACCTTGCCCTCGTTGAGGCCCTCGGCGTAATAGAGCGCGAGCACGTCGGTGTAGCAGAACCGGGTGTACTGGATGTTGTTCTGCCACCCGCCGTCCTGGCAGGGTGACTTCTGCACCCAGTGCAGCGCGAGGGTGAGGCACGCCAGCGCCAGCACGATCCGGGCGGCCGTCCAGAAGCGACCCTCCCGCCCGGCCGGCCGGTCGAGGGCGGTCGCGTGGTCGCCCAGCGGGCCGCCGATGACGCCGGAGACGCCGCGGACGAACCCGTCGGAACGGGACGGGTGATCGATGGTTCCGGCGTCGTCGATGCCGGGCGTCGACTGGGTGCTCATGAACAGGCATCCTGCCGTACGACAGGGGTGCCCGTCCTGTCCCGGCGTCGAGATCCGGATAGGAAACGCCGCCACCGGCGGGACAGGTCGTCCGGCCGGCGGCGGCGTCAGGTGTACGTCGGTTACTCCCGGTTGGGTGGTAGGCCGGGTAACAGCCCACCACCGGCGCCACCGTTGTTGTTGGGCCCGCCGGGTCCTCCCGGTCCGCCAGGTCCGCCCGGGCCACCCGGGTTACCGGGGCCGCCCGGGTTGACCACGCAGAACGGGTCGATGAGCGGGTTGCAGGACGGCCCACCGGGCTGGCCCGGGTTGGTCGGCGGTGGCGCGACCGGCTCCTTGCCGTTGCCCTTCGTGGTGTCGCCCTCGCCGGTGACACTGGGCAGGGAGACCTTCTCCTGACCGTTGAGGGCGATGTTCATGTACTTCTCCCAGATCGGACCGGGGAGCGTCGAGCCGCCGATGTCCTTACCGCTGGCGAGGCGGATCTGCGGCTTCTTCGGGTCCCGGCTGCCCACCCACACCGCCGTGGCGTTCTGCGGGGTGTAGCCGACCGTCCAGGCGTGCGCGTTGTCCTTGCTGTCGTACTCCCAGGTGCCGGTCTTGGCGGCGGCCTGGCGGCCGTCCTCCAGGGAGATGTTGTTCGGACGGGGGATCTGCTTCAGGACGCCGGTGACCTCATCGGTGATCTTCTTGGGGATCCGTTGAACCGGCTTGATCCGCTCGCTACCGACGGTCTTCCACTTGCCGGTCTCCTTGTCCTGCTGGTCCACCTTGATGATGAAGTGCGCAGGGATGTACTTGCCGTCGTTGGCGAAGGTGGCCATGGCGTTGGCGTGGTCGAACACGGTGATCGGGTACTTGCCGAAACCGGTGTAGTTGTCGAACGGGGTCTTCCCCTTCTTCGACAGGTCGAAGGCCTGCGGCGGATCGACGCCCCACATGGTGGTCACGCCGGCCTTGTGGGCCATCTCGACGACCTTCTCGGCGCCGATCTCGTCGGCGACCCAGTAGAAGGGCACGTTGTACGACTGGATCGTCGACTCTTCGAGGGTGCACCACTTGCCGCACTTCAGGTTGGTCCGGCCGGCGTTGCCGATCGTGTCCCTCGAACCCTCCGGCTTGTACGGCGTCGGGTCCCAGTGCGACTTGACCGAGATGCCGGCCTCGATCGCGGCGGCCAGGGTGTAGACCTTCATCGACGAGCCCGGCGGATGACCGCCGGTGAGGTCGCCGTTCTTGTCGGTGTTCTTGCCCGCGTAGTCGAAGTCGGCACCGCTGTCACCGCCGTAGTAGGCGAGCACCCGGCCCTTCTTCGGGTCGATCGAGACCACCGCCGCCATCAGGTTCTTCGGCTGGTCGTTGAGCTCGGAGCCCTTCTTCGACTGCATCGCCGTGTTCTCCGCGGCGGCCTGGAGCTTGGGGTCGATGGTCGTGGTGATCCGGTAGCCACCGTCGCGCAACGCGTCCACGCAGCTCGTCTTGCCGGCCGCACCGGTGTCGGAGCAGAGCCCCATCTGGTCCATCTCTTGCCGGACGTAGTTGATGACGTTGCCGCGCGGGCTGTCGACGCCGAAGCCGACGCCGTCCTTCTTCGGCGGCAGCACCTTCGGGTACTCCGTCGGCGCCGGGGGACGGCCCGGAGCGTCCAACCAGCGTTCCTTCTTCATGCCGTCGATCACGTAGGCCCACCGTGCCTTGGCATCCACCTCGTTGACGGCCGGGTCGAAGCCCCGGTGCGTCGAGCTCGCCACCGGCTGCTTGATCACCGCAGCCAGGACCGCGCCCTCGGCGGGGGTGAGCTTGATCGCCGACTTGCCGAAGTAGGTCTGCGCCGCCGCCTCGATGCCGTACGCGCCGCGGCCGAAGTAGATGACGTTCAGGTAGTGCTGCATGATCGTCGGCTTGTCGTACCGCTCGTTGAGCTTGGAGGCGAGGATGGCCTCCTTCACCTTCCGGCCGTACGTGTCGTCCTGGAGGTTCTCGAACGCGTTGCGGGCGTACTGCTGGGTGATCGTCGAGGCGCCCTGCTTGTCACCGCCGGAGACGTTGTTCCACGCGGCCCGGACGATGCCCTTGTAGTCGACGCCCGAGTGCCGGTAGAAGTTGCGGTCCTCGGCCGCGGCGACCGCGTCCTGCACGTGCTGCGGAATCTGCTGGATGGTGACGAAGGTGCGGTTCTCGCTGCCCAGCTTGGCCAGCTGCGTCTTGCCGTCCTTGGCGTAGACGGTGGTGGACAACGGCAGCGGCATCTCGTCGGGCATGACGACGTTCGTCGAGTAGTAGGTGAACCCGACGACGCCGATGCCGGCGAGCATGATGAAGACCGCGAACCCGGCGATCAGCATGTTCATCCGCTTACGCTTCTTGGCCCGCGCCGCGCCGCCCGGGTCACCCGCGCCCCGTCCGCCCCGTCCGGGACCGGTGGGGCCACCAGGACCGCCCGGCCCACCGGAGACCGGCGTGACACTCGCCCGGGCGACCGCCGCGCGACCACCGACCGACGCGGAGCCGACACTGGCCCGGCCCGCCGACGCCGCGCCGACCGACGCCGCGCCGACGACGGCACGGCCCGCCGGAGCGCCCGGCGCCGGGGAGACGGGCACCGAGGCCCGACCAGCGCCGGCACGGCCAGCGGCCACAGCCGGCGCCGGTGACACCGGAACCGAGGCCCGCCCGGCCCGACCCGCCGACGCCGAACCCACCGAGGCGGAACCGGAGGCCGCGCCGCCCCGCGGTGGCACCGCAGCCGAGCCGCCGACAGTGGCCCGCCCGCCGGCCGCCCGTGGGGTCACCGAGGCCCGACCCGGGGTGGCTGTGCCACCGTCCGAGGCCGACCAGCCACTTCCGCCGGAGTCACCGCCGGATCGTCGGTACGCGTCGTCCGCGCCCGGTCCGGGATCACCGTTCGGGCCCGGGTACTGGGCCCGTCCGCGCGCAGAACTGGGATCGCCGTACGAGTTCATTCCTCACACCCTGCCGGTCGCGGTGGGGCGCGGCTGCGCCACCACCGGGTTGCCGTGAGTTGCTTCACCCGGGACATCGGCACGGGGGTGCCGACCCGACGGGTTCATTGCCGTATCAATCGGGCCAATCGGACCAACATGTGGTCGACCGTCCCGGGTTTCGTCAGCGGCCCCGGGGCCGGCCCCACCTGTTGCGATCACCGTTGCGCCTCTCGCCTCCGCCGCCCGGCACCTTCGGCGCCCGCCGCGTCCTGGTCGGCGGCGCCGTCGCCGTCACCGGTCAGACCGTCCCGCCCGAGCAGATACTGCTCCACAAGATGGTTCCAGTCACAGCCGAGGCACACCTCCACCACAAAGACCTGGAACTCACGCAGCGTCATCGCCAGCACGGGCAACTCGGCCAGTGTCCGGGCCTGCCCGGCGGACTGCTTGAGCTCGTCGCCGTAAATGTAATGGACGAGGGTCAGGTTCTCGCTGCGGCAGATCGGGCAGCGTCGGTCGGTCGGCTCGCCGTGGAACCGAGCGGCGTTCTTGAGGTAGGGCGATGCGTCGCACACGTCGTAGGTGCCGATCCGGCCGGCCAGGAGCTCACGCAGCACCGCTCGCTTCTGGAGCGAGTAGTCGACGACCTGGCGCTGCGTACGCATGCCGAGAAGGGTACGCGGTCCGGCCCACGCAGGCGACCGTGCTCACAATCAGTGACGAAGGGGTATCGGAACGGGGGGTTTGCCCTGGCCGGCGCGACCCGCTAACGTGCGATGTATCGGTCCGATACATCGCGGCGGTCACCACTCGACGCCGGAGGGTCAAGAGAGGGTGGCCAGTGCTCGAGTTCGCCATCCTCGGCCTCCTGCAGGAGTCTCCGATGCACGGCTACGAGCTGCGCAAGGAGTTGACCGCCAAACTCGGCGCGATCCGGGCGGCGATCAGTTACGGCTCGCTCTATCCGACGCTGCGTAGGCTGCAGGCGGCCGGATGGATCACCGAAGCTGCTGAGACGCCCGTCAACGCCGAGGAGGTCCCCGCGCTGACCAGCCGACGAGGTCGGGTGGTCTACAAAATCACCGCGGAGGGCAAGGAACGCTTCGCCCAGTTGATCGCACAGGCCGGGCCCGAGACGTACGACGACACGGGCTTCGGTGTGCACTTCGCGTTCTTCGCCCGGACCGACCAGGCGACCCGACTACGCATTCTGGAGGGTCGCCGCCGCAAGATCGAGGAGCGTCGCGAAGGGCTTCGTGACGTGCTGGGCCGGGCGGCCGAGCGCCTCGACGCTTACACGCTGGAGCTGCAGCGCCACGGTCTTGATGCCTGTGAGCGCGAGGTCCGCTGGCTGGAGGAGCTCATCGCCAACGAGCGCTCCGGCCGAGCCCCGACAGTCCCGAACCCCGGGACGGCCGGCGGCCGACGAGAAGACAACAGCCCGCCTCCGCCTGGAGAGACCAGGAATGAGCGGCCGTGACAGAAAAGAAGGAGGCAGACGCTATGGGCTCCGTCCGCGTCGCCATCGTCGGTGTGGGTAACTGCGCCTCGTCCCTGGTTCAGGGCGTCGAGTACTACCGGAATGCCGACCCGAACGACCGCGTCCCGGGTCTCATGCACGTTGCCTTCGGCGACTACCACGTCAACGCCGTGGAGTTCGTCGCGGCGTTCGACGTGGACGCCAAGAAGGTCGGCATGGACCTCGCGGAGGCGATCGTCGCCAGCGAGAACAACACCATCAAGCTCTGCGACGTGCCGCCGACCGGCGTCAGCGTGCAGCGCGGCCCCACCCTCGACGGTCTGGGCCAGTACTACCGCGAGATCGTCGAGGAGTCGGACGCCGCGCCGGTCGACGTGGCGCAGGCGCTGCGCGACGCGCAGGTCGACGTCGTCGTCTGCTACCTGCCGGTGGGCTCCGAGGAGGCCGCGAAGTTCTACGCCCAGGCCGCTATCGACGCCGGCTGCGCGTTCGTCAACGCCCTGCCCGTCTTCATCGCCTCCGACCCGGAGTGGGCCAAGAAGTTCGAGGACGCGGGCCTGCCGATCGTCGGTGACGACATCAAGAGCCAGGTCGGCGCCACCATCGTGCACCGCGCGCTCGCGAAGCTGTTCGAGGACCGCGGGGTCGAGCTGCTGCGCACGTACCAGCTCAACTTCGGCGGCAACATGGACTTCATGAACATGCTGGAGCGCAAGCGGCTGGTCTCCAAGAAGATCTCGAAGACCCAGTCGGTCACCTCGCAGATCCCGCACGAGATGAGCAAGAGCGACGTGCACATCGGCCCGTCGGACCACGTGCCGTGGCTGGACGACCGCAAGTGGGCGTACATCCGCCTGGAGGGCCGCTCCTTCGGTGACACCCCGCTGAACGCCGAGCTCAAGCTCGAGGTGTGGGACTCGCCGAACTCCGCCGGCGTGATCATCGACGCCGTTCGGGCCGCGAAGATCGCCCTGGACCGCAAGATCGGTGGCCCGATCCTGTCGGCCTCGTCGTACTTCATGAAGTCCCCGCCGGTGCAGTACGCCGACCACGACGCCCACCAGGCCGTGGAGGAGTTCATCGCCGGCGAGGTCGCGCGCTGACCCGCTGACACCCACACACGGCCGAGGGCCGGGTCCGTTCGGACCCGGCCCTCGCCGCGTTCCAGGCTTCGCCGTCGGGTACGGCGACCGCCTCACTTCCAGCTCGGCGTCTCCTGCTGAGCCTTGGCCGCGCGCTTGGCCCGACGCTGCTCCGGAGTCTCCGCGCTGCGCGCCGACACCGCGTTGGCGGAGAGCGGCAGGATCTCCGGGTTGACCGCGCCGACGCCGATCACGAACGCCACCACGTCGATGATGATGTGGGTGGTCCGCGCCGCGTAGACGGAGATGTAGTCGGCGTCGAAGCCGATGCCCGACATGAACGAGTTCGCGACCACCTGGTTGGTCAGGTAGTTGATGGTCGAGAAGTTCTGCGGGCGCGGGCTGCCGTACGGGAAGACCTGCACGAAGCCCGACGCGACGGCGGTGGTCACGGTGAGGTTGCCGAAGAGGGCGTCACCGTAGAAGACGAAGTCGCTCAGGTCGATGTGGATCGTCTGGCCGTCGCGCAGCCGACCCGAGCTGTCCAGGGTGGTCGACGAGGCGTTGACGATCCGGGCGCGCGACCCCGCCGAACGGGTGTCCACGACCCGCTGCGGCGCGACCGGGACGATCTGGTTCGAGTTGGCGCTGGTGTGCACGTAGTCGAGGTACTTGTCGCCGCCGAACTCGGTGACCAGCTGGATGTTGCCGTAGGTGTCCAGACCGATCGAGCCGCCCGGCGAGTCGCTGTGCAGCAGGTCGCCGCTCGGCGTCAACTGCAGCGCCGGGCGGGCCAGCACCGTGCCGTCCGCGGCGGTGCTGGTGCTCGTGTTCGCCAGCCGCAGCGCGGGGCCGGTGCCGGTGCTGGTCAGCGAGGTGGTGGTGGCGCCGGCGGCGTTGGTGGCACCCTGGACCACCGGGTCGCCCGGCGCGGCCTGGGCCGGACCGGCGACGGCGGCACCCGCCACGGCGGTGCCGGCGACACCGGCGGCGACGGTGCCGGCGCGGCTCAGCAGCCGCCGACGGTTGACGGTCTTGTCCTGGTTCTCGGTCACAGGTCCCCCGTGAGGTTCGGTGAAATGACGCCCGATCATGACGGTTGCCACCACGTGTCCACATCGACCGATCGGTCGATATGAAGGAGATCTTGCCGACAGCGGACCGGACCGGTCAGGACCACGCCCGTTGCAGGGCCACCCGGGCCTCCAACTCCAACAGGTGCACCTTGCGGGGCAGGCCGCCCCCGAAGCCGACAAGTCGACCACCCGCACCGACGATGCGGTGGCACGGCACGAGGACCGGAACCGGGTTGCGGTTGCACGCCACGCCCACCGCCCGGGCCGCTCCGGCGTCGCCGACCCGGCGCGCCACCTCACCGTAGGTCAGCGTCTCGCCGTAGGGGATCAGTGTCATCTCCCGCCACACCGCCCGCTCGAAGTCCGACCCACGGGGGACCGTCACCGGGACGGTGAACCCGGTCAGCTCACCCTCGAAATACCTCCGCAGCTCGTCTACGGCCTGCCGGGACAACGCGTCGTCGGGCTCCTCCGCCGCCCCGTCGACCCTGCCGAAGTGCGCGCCGCGGACGCTCGTGCCGTCGGTGCCCACGGAGAACTCACCGATCGGGGAGTCGAGCACGGTCCAGCGCATGACCCCATTGTCCCCCACCCGGGACCGCCGTCCGCCGAGCCGTCGGACGTTGCGCGACGTCGATACCGTGCAGGTCGTGGCAGCGGGGACGGTCATTTTCCTGATCATCGGTGGGGCGGGCATCGGTGTGCTCGCGCTCGCCCTGCTCGGCACCGAACTGTTCCACCTCGGCCACGCTGACGTGGACGGTCCGATCTCGGTCGAGACGGTCGCCGGCTTCGCCGGAGCGTTCGGCTTCGGCGCCGCCATCGTCAACGAGCTGCTCGGTGCGCGTACCCCCGCGATGGTCGTCGGGGCGGCGGTCGGCGGCATGCTCGCGGCAGTGCCCACCGGCTGGTTGGTCGCCCGGCTCAGCCGGGCGGCGCGGAACATGCGCACCGACCCCACCCCCACCCGCGACGACCTGGTCGGCGCGCTCGGCCTGGTCGTCACGCCGGTGCCCGCCAACGGGTACGGCGAGGTCCGGGTGCGCCTGGCCGGCCAACCGGTCAAGCTCAGCGCCCGCGCCGACCAGCCGATCCCGATCGGCGCCCAGGTCTTCGTGGTGCAGGCGCTGAGCGAGACCAGCGTGCACGTCGAGACCTACTGACCCACCCCTCGTAGACGGGACTCTCAGATGGCCCTGTTAATCGCCATCGGTGGCGCGGTCCTCCTCGCGCTCATCCTGGTGCTCTTCGTGCTCTCCCGGATCAAGGTGGCCGGACCGAACGAGGCGTTCATCGTCACCGGTCGCAAGGGTCGCACCACGCACACCGCCGACGGCGGACGGTCCACAGACACCTCCGGGCAGAAGGTGGTGCTGGGCGCGTCCGTCTTCGTGCTGCCGGTGGTGCAGAAACTCCAGTCGCTCGACCTGTCCAGTCGTCGCATCGACGTCGGCATCCGGGGCGCGGTGAGCAAGCAGGGCATCCGCGCGGACCTGCACGGCGTGGCGATCGTCAAGGTCGGCGGCACCGAGGACGCGATCCGGGCCGCCGCCCAGCGGTTCCTGCACCAACAGGACGAGATCGACAACTTCACCCGGGAGGTGTTGGCCGGCGCGCTGCGCTCGATCGTCGGCCGGCTCACCGTCGAGGAGGTGATCCGGGACCGGGCCGCGTTCGCCAGCGCCGTGGCCGAGGAGGCCGAGCACTCGATGACCAACCAGGGTCTGGTGCTGGACACCTTCCAGCTCCAGGACATCCTCGCCGAGGGGTCGTACCTCCAGGACCTCGGTCGACCGGAGGCGGCCCGGGTGCTCAAGGACGCCGCCATCGCCGAGGCCCGAGCCCGCCAGCAGGCCGAGCAGGAGCGGCTGCTGGCCGAGGAGGCAATCGCGGAGGCGAACCGGAACCTGGCCCTCAAGCAGGCCGGCATCCAGGCCGAGATCGACGCGGCGAAGGCGAAGTCCGCCGCCGCCGGCCCACTCGCGCAGGCCGAACGCGACCAGGCGATCCTCTCCGAGCAGCAGAAGGTCGCCGAGCGCAACGCCGAGCTGAAGCAGCGCCAACTGGACACCGAGGTGCGCAAGCCCGCCGACGCGGCGCGCTACAAGGTGGAGCAGGAGGCCGAGGCGTCCCGCAACGCCGCCGTGCTGCACGCGGACGCGCAGCGCCAGTCGGTCATCGCCGCCGCCCAGGCCTCCGCCGAGCAGGCGCGGCTCACCGGTGAGGGTGAGCGGGCGCGGCGTGCCGCACTCGCCGAGGCGAACGCGATCGAGGGCGCCAAGGAGGGTGAGGCCGAACAGCGCCGGCGCTCCGCCATCGCCGAGGCGGTGGAGCGGGAGGGCCAGGCCGAGGCGGCGGCCATCCTGGCCAGGGGTGAGGCCGAGGCGGACGCGATGGCGCGCAAGGCTGAGGCGTTCGCCGCGTACGGGGAGGCCGCCGTACTGGACCTGCTGGTCAAGGTGTTGCCGGAGGTGGTGGGGGCGGCCAGCGCGCCGATCGGGGCAATCGACAAGATGACCGTCATCTCCACCGACGGGGCGTCCTCGCTGACGAAGTCGGTGGCCGGCAACGTCGCCCAGGGGTTGCAGCTCGGCAGCGACCTCACCGGCATCGACCTACCCGGGCTGCTCGCCCGCCTCGGCGCGGCGTCAACGCCCAACGGCACCGCCCTGCCAAAGGCAGAAACCCAAGAACCCCGCTAACAGGAGCCCTTGTCCCCCCGCCCGCCGCCCTCGTCCCCGCCCGCGGTCCTCGTCCTCGTCCTCGTCCTCGCCGATCTTGCGGTTTGGGTTGCCGATACGTGGCGAAATGCCTCTTATGCCGCGACAAGAAGTGCAAGATCGGCGAGGGCTGGGGCGGGGTTAGGGCGAGGAGGGTGGGGTGGGATGGGGTTAGGGGATGACGCCTTCGGCGCGGGCCCAGCGGAGCAGTTCGGCCTCGGCGGCGTCGCGGTCCAGTGGGCCCTGTTCGAGGCGCTGTTCCTTGAGGTGCTTCCAGGCGCGGCCCACCACCGGCCCCGGCGGTACGCCGAGCAACTCCATGATCGCGTTGCCGTCCAGGTCGGGGCGGACCCGGGCCAGGTCCTCGTCGGCCGCGATCCGGGCGATCCGTGCCTCCAACGCGTCGTAGTCGCCAGCGAGCTGCGCGGCCTTGCGGCGGTTACGGGTCGTGCAGTCCGATCGGGTCAGCTTGTGCAGACGCGGCAGCAGGTCCCCGGCGTCGGCGACGTAGCGGCGCACCGCCGAGTCGGTCCACTCGCCCCGCCCGTACCCGTAGAAACGCAGGTGCAGCGCGACCAGCGCGGTTACCTTGGCGGTGACCTCCTTCGGGTACCGCAGCGCCTTCATCCTGGCCTTGGTCAGCCGTGCGCCGACCACCTCGTGGTGGTGGAAGCTGACCCGACCGTCGGACCCGACCGCCTTCGTCGCCGGCTTGCCGACGTCGTGCATCAGTGCGGCCATCCGCAGGATGAAGTCGCAGCCCTCCTCCTCGTAGGAGACCGCGTTCTCGACGACCGTCAGGGTGTGCTCGTAGACGTCCTTGTGCTGCGCGTGCTCGTCGATCTCCAGCTTCAACCCGGTCAGCTCCGGCAGGAACCGCTCGGCCAGGCCGGTGTCGACGAGCAGCCGCAGACCGGCGATCGGGTCCGCGCCGCAGAGCAGCTTGGTGAACTCGTCGCGGATCCGCTCGGCGGTGATCCGGTCCAGGTCGGCGGCCATGGCGGTCATCGCCGAGCGTACGTCCGGGTGCACGGCGAACTGAAGCTGCGCGGCGAACCGGGCGGCCCGCAGCATCCGCAGCGGGTCGTCGCCGAAGGACTCGGCCGGGGTGCTCGGGGTACGGATCACCCGGGCCGAGAGGTCGTCCAGCCCACCGTGCGGGTCGGTGAACCGGTGCTCCGGCAGGCTGACCGCCATCGCGTTGATGGTGAAGTCGCGGCGCTTGAGGTCCTCGACCAGGCTGGTGCCGTAGACCACCACCGGGTTACGGCTGACCTGGTCGTACGACTCCGCGCGGAACGTGGTGATCTCCAACCGGAGACCGTCGCGCTGGGCGCCGATGGTGCCGAACTCGCGGCCGGTCTCCCAGATCGCCTCGGCCCAACCCTTGATGATCCGCAGGGTTTCGTCGGGGTGGGCGTCGGTGCAGAAGTCGAGGTCGTCCCCGAGGCGGCCGAGCAGGGCATCCCGCACCGAACCGCCCACCAGGTGCAACTCGTGCCCGGCGCTGACGAAGCGGCGCCCCAACTCGTCGGCGACCGGGGAGACGCGGAGCAGTTCGGCGACGGCGTTGCGCTGCGCGGCGGTGAGGTCGCGGCGGTCGGCGGCGTGGGGAGCGGAGGCTTCGGACATGGGATCGCCAGCTTATCGGGCCACTGTGTGATCCGATCCGCCGGGCGCGGGTAACGGGTGTGGGTTGACTATGGTCTGTGGCGTGCGGGTCGGTGTCCGACCCGACGTACCCCTGGGAGGCTGGAGATGAGCGGCGGGCTCTACCGCAGCGCCAACGCCGCGCAGGCCGGCGGGCCCGGAGCCGGCGGACGTCCGGGTGACGGCGCCACCTTCATCTCCGCCGAGCCACTGAACCAGCCGGCGATGGAGTCGACGGCACCGCCTCAGGAGCAGGTCGGCGAGGCGAGCGCGGCGACCAACAGCGCGGTGATGGCGATCGGCAGCCTGGTCAGCCGGGGCACCGGCTTCCTGCGCAACCTGGTGATCGCGGCGGCGCTCGGTGGCGCGCTGGTCGGTGACGCGTACACCACGGCGCAGATCCTGCCCGGAATGGTGTACGAGTTCCTGCTCGGCGGTGTGCTCACCAGCGTGCTGATCCCCGTGCTGGTACGCCGCCGCAAGATCGACATGGACGGCGGTCAGGCGTACACCCAGCGGCTGTTGACCCTGGCGGTGCTAGCGCTCGGCGCCGCCGCGCTGCTCGCCATAGCGTTCGCCTCCCAGCTGACCTGGCTGTACGGCAGCGGTGATTCGGCCAACGACTACTCGCAGCTGGTCACCGGGCTGGCCCGGCTGATGCTGCCGATGATCTTTTTCTCCGGGCTGAGCGCGCTGATCAGCGCGGTGCTCAACACCCGGGGTCACTTCGCCGCCCCGATGTGGGCGCCGATCCTCAACAACCTTGTGGTGATCGGCACCGCCGGCCTCTACATCGCCATCTTCGGCGCCGAGATCGTCCAGCCCGGGGAGATGACCACCGGGCGGATTCTGTTGATCGGTGGCGGCACGCTGCTCGGCGTGGCCATCCAGGCGGTCGGTCTGCTGCCCGCCCTGCGCAAGGTCGGGTTCCGCTGGAAGCTCCGGTTCGACTTCCGGGAGCTGGGCCTGCGCGAGCTGGGCCGGCTCGGCGCGTGGATGTTCTGCTACGTCGCGGTGAGTCAGGTTGGCCTGATCGTGCTGTTCAACCTGCTGAACCGTGCCGGCAAGGAGAACGCCGCCGGTCCGCTCATCTACAACAACGTCTTCCTGTTGCTGATGACCGCGCACGGCATCATCGCCGTGTCGATCATCACCGCGCTGATGCCGCGGATGAGCGCCGCCGCGGCGGACGGTCGCTACGGTGACCTCGCCGCCGACCTCTCGCGCGGCACCCGGACGGTCTCCGCGGTGCTCGCGCCGATCGCTGTCTGCTACGCGGTCCTGGCCACCCCATTGGCGTTCACGCTCTTCCGGTTCGGCGCCTTCGACGAGCGCAACGCCACCGCCACCTCCGTCGTGCTGCTCGCCGCGGCGCTCGCGCTGGTGCCGTTCGCCGTCAGCCAGCTGTTCACCTTCGCTTTCTACGCGCTGCCGGACACCCGCACCCCGGCGCTGATCAACATCCCGGTGGTCGCGCTCCGGATCGGGGTGCAGGTCGTGCTCTTCGTGGCCTTCTCGGCCAGCTTCGCCGGCGCGGGGATGATGATCGGCAACACCATCTCCTACCTGGCTGCCGCGATCGGCTCGGCCTGGCTGCTGCGACCTCGGGTCGGCCGGATCGGCCTCGGCGCGATCATGCGGACCTGGGGCCGCGTCGGGGTGGCGGCACTGGGTTCGGCACTGGTCGGCCTGCTGGTCGTGAAGCTGCTGCCGGGCGACGACACGCCGAGCCGCCTGGAGGCGGTCGTCCAGCTCGTGGTCGGTGGCGCGGTGATCGGCGGTAGCTACCTGGCGCTGGCCATGCTGCTGCGGATCAACGAGATCACCGAGGTGGTCGGCATGGTCCGCCGCCGTCTCGGTCGCTGACCGGCAGCGCCCGATCACAACAAGTTGACACCCATACGGACGGTCACCAAGGATCACCAGGCTGGGGATGTCCCTGTGGATAACTCCGCGATTCGCCGGTCAGCTACCGCATCGGCCTGTGGATAACCAGCCGTATGGCTGAGGGTGGCAACCCGATCGGTGGGAACATGCGAGGTAGCGGAAGCGCCGCGCCCGCCCGGCCCCGACGTCGGTCGCTTGCGGCGAAGCCGTAGATTAGCTAGTACATGTGCCAGCAACGTGGCTGACAACGGTCGTAACCGGACGAGTTTCCCGACTACCAGAACGCCGCCAGGTGCGGCGGGAAGATGACATGTCGGGGAGGCGGGCAACCCGGGTAAGGTCGCTCTCGACGGGTACGGCAGGGGCCGGCGCTGCGCGTCGACACCGGTCGGCCGGTCCCTTCGACGCAGAGCGGGAAGCCACATGCCCAGCAGTTCGGGTTCATCGATCGACACGATCACCGAGGGAGGACGGGTGACCCAGGTCGGCGAGGGTCAGGAGGCGGACGAAAGCGCTCCTCCGGTCATGACCTTCGGTGCTCCCACGGCCGGTGAAGTCCTCGCCGAGCGTTACGAACTGGTTGAGCACATCAACAACGACAGCGCGGGTCGGCTGGTCTGGCGCGGGGTCGACGTCATCCTTCGCCGTCCCGTCGCGGTGGTGCTGCGTTACCCGGGTGGCGACTCCGCCACCGAGATGCTTCAGGCCGCCGTCGCGGCCAGCCGGGTCATCCACCCCAACCTGGTCGGCGTCTACGACGCGATCGACGAGTCCGACCGCGCCTACGTGGTGCGCGAGTGGGTCGACGGGCAGTCCCTGCGGGACCTGGCGAGCGACGGCCCCCTGGACCCGGCCCGCGCCACCGCCATCGGCAACGCCGTCGCGAGCGCGCTCGCCGCCGTGCACGCCACCGGCATGGTGCACGGCAACGTCCACCCCGGCACCGTCATGATCAGCGACGACGGTCGGGTGGTCCTTGCCGACGCGCGCACCGACGGCGCCGACAGCCAGGAGAACGACATCCGGGCCGTCGGTGGCGTCCTCTACTTCGCCCTGACCGGCCACTGGCCGCACGCCGAGGCTCCGCTGCACGGCGCCACCGCCGGCCATGGTCGCGCCGCCATCCCGGACGCGGTCCGCGACGCCCAGGGCGGTCTCGCGGCGCCCCGGCAGGTTCGGGCCGGCGTGCCGGCGTACCTGGACGACCTGACGATGGATCTCCTCGACGCCGAGATCGCGCCGCCCTCCTCGGACGTGCTCGCCGCCGAGCTGGCCCGTCTGGACGTGCCGGCCGAGGAGGAGCACTACCTCGACAACAGCGGGCCGCTGCGATTCGCCGCCGACACCGGGGAGGAGCCGTCGCCGCTGGCCGCCGCCGGTGGTCGCAAGGTGGCCCTGGGCATCGCCGGGCTGCTCGTCGTCGCGTTGGTCGGGCTCCTCATCGGGATCAACGCGTTGGGCGGCGACGACGAGAACCCGCAGGCCAACCAGTCCCCCACCCCGAGCGCCAGCGCCCCGGCCGGTGACGCCACCCCGGCCGCCGCGACGGTACGCAAGCTGCCCGTCAAGGCTGTTCGGATCATCGACCCGGACAGCAAGGACCGCAGCGAGGTCGACGGCGCCGAGAAGGTGATCGACGGCGACGAGGACAAGGGCTGGGAGACGGAGACGTACAACAACCGGCCCAACTTCGGCAACATCAAGAAGGGCATGGGGGTCTGGATCGACCTCGGCGAGCCGCACAGCGTCAAGTCGGTGCAGGCGGTGCTCTCCGCCACCGGTGCGTCCGCCCAGCTCTTCGCCGGCACGACCAACCCGCCGTCCAACTCCAACGGTGACAAGCAGTTGGTCGCGAGCTACAAGACCGCGATCGGGCAGCCGTTCGAGGACCACGACGGCACCACGATGACGTTCAACGGCTTCGACGCCGACCAGAAATACCGGTACCTGCTGTTCTGGATCACCGAGCTGCCGCCGTCCGACGGTGGGTACAAGCTGGGGGTGCAGGAGATCACGGTCCAGGGGTCGTGAACCCGGCAGCGTCGTCCGGGCACCGCCTCCGCGGGACGTGGTGATGGACGGGCGTGCCGCCACCACCGATCTGGAGCTGCTGCGCGCCCACGTCGACGGCGACCCGCACGCCTTCGCCGAGCTGTTCCACAGGCACCGCGATCGACTCTGGGCCGTCGCCCTGCGGACGCTCGGTGAGCGCGAGGAGGCCGCCGACGCGCTCCAGGACGCCCTGCTCTCGGCACACCGGGCGGCGGGGCGCTTCCGCGGCGACTCCGCGGTCACCACCTGGCTGCACCGCATCGTGGTGAACGCCTGCCTGGACCGGATCCGCCGTCGGCAGGCGCACCCGACAGTGCCGCTGCCCGACGGCAACCGGGCCGGGGACGGGTTCGGCACCGGCGGCGCGGAGCCGGCCGCGCCGGCCGAGGACCACGACACCGCTCTGGTGGTCCGCGAGGCGCTGGCGGCGCTTCCCACCGAGCAACGCGCCGCGCTGGTGCTCGTGGACGTGCAGGGCTACCCGGTCGCGGAGGTCGCCCGCATCCTCAACGTCGCCGAGGGAACGGTGAAGAGCCGGTGCGCGCGGGGTCGGGCCCGATTGGCGGTGCTGCTCGGCCACCTCCGCCCCGCCGTCGCCGCCACGCCGGCCACCCGGTCGGGCCCCACCGCCGCGAGCACTGACGTGCCCGGCGTCACGCAGGGGAACCCGGGCGCGGCGGACGGCGTCGGATCGAGGTCGGGTCGGTACCGGCGGGACGCCAACCAGGAGGACACGTGACAGCCGAGGGGTTCCGGGAGGTCGACGACGGCCTGCTCGCTGACTACCTCGGCGGGGCGTTGGAGGGCACCCCACAGCAGGAGGAGATCACCCGACTGGTGTCCACGGACCCGGCCTGGGCCGAGGCGTACGCGCTGCTGGCGCCCGCGCTGACGGCGATCCGGGCGGATCTCGCCCGGTGGGCCGAGCCGTCGCCGGAGATGCCGCAGGAGATCGTCGACCGGCTCTCCGCCGCGCTGGCCGCCGAGAGGGCGACGACTGACACCGCCGCCACGCCCCGTACCGAACCAAGCGCTGAGAGCCCGACGCCGCTGGTCGTACCGGCGCAGGGTGGGGCCGGTCGCCGGCCGGCCGCTGCCACGCCGGCCGGCTCCGAACGCCCGGCGTCCACCGGACCGGGCCGACGCCGGCGCGGCTGGGCCCGCCGTGGCGTGCCGGTCGCCGCCGCCGCGCTCGTCGTCGTCGCGGCCAGCCTGGGCCTCGGCCAACTGTCGACGCGGACGTCGGACGACTCCGGCACCGTCAGCACCCTGGACCAGCCGGTCGTGCCCGAGGGCGCGCCGGCCGCCGGAACGGCCCGCACGACCGGGCCGGCGCTGCGCAGCGGCACGAACTACACCCCGGAGACCCTCGGCGGCGTGCGGGGGGAGCCCGGCGCGACCAGTCGCACGACCGCCGACGCTTCCGGTGGGCAGCCGCGGGTGGAGGCCGAGGGCGGTCGGCGTCCGTCACCCGACGGCACCGACCAGTTGATACGGCTGACCGACGAGGCCGCGCTGACCACCTGCCTGGCCGCCGTCGCGGCGGAACACGGCTCGGCGCCGTTGGTGGTCGAGGTCATCGACTACGCGCGCTTCGAGGGCGAGCATGCACTCGTCATCCGGTTCACCGACGCGGCGGGCGCCCGGTGGGCCTGGGTGAGCGGCGCGGAGTGCGGGGTGCCCGGGTCCGGCGCGGACAGCCGCTATTCGGCGCGGGTAGGGTGAATCCACTGTCAGCGGCGCGGTGACCCCGTACGTGACCTGACCCACCGGATGCCCGGCTCGGGAATCTCCGCTTCGTACGATGACGTTCAGGAAGTAGCTGCCGGCCCCATCCAGGCGTCGGCGACTCGGATCGGCATCGGTGCTCGCGCCGACGCCGACACACACAACTCGGGAGACGGCAGTGGACGAGGTCCGCAACCTGATCATCATCGGCTCCGGGCCGGCCGGTTACACGGCGGCGGTCTATGCCGCGCGCGCCAACCTGAAGCCGCTGATCATCGAGGGCGTGCAGTCCGGCGGCGCGTTGATGACCACGACCGAGGTGGAGAACTTCCCCGGCTTCGCGGACGGCATCCTCGGTCCCGAGCTGATGGACAACATGCGCAAGCAGGCCGAACGGTTCGGCGCCGAGTTCCTGACCGACGACGTGACCCGGGTCGAGCTGAAGGACACCGGCGACGCCGGCTCCGGCGCGCTGAGCACCGTCTGGGTCGGCGAGACCGCCTACCGCGCGCGGGCCGTCATCCTCTCCACCGGTTCGGCGTGGCGTCCGCTCGGTGTGCCCGGCGAGCAGGAATACCTGGGCCACGGCGTCTCCGCGTGCGCCACCTGCGACGGGTTCTTCTTCCGCAACCAGCACATCGTCGTCGTCGGCGGTGGCGACTCGGCGATGGAGGAGGCGACCTTCCTCACCCGGTTCGCCGACACGGTCACCATCATCCACCGGCGTGACTCGTTCCGGGCCAGCAAGATCATGGCCGACCGGGCGCTGAGCAACGAGAAGATCAAGGTCGAGTGGAACAGCACCGTCGAGGAGATCCTCGGCGACGACGGCAAGGTCACCGGCGTCCGCGTCCGCAACGTGCACAGCGGCGAGACCAAGGTGATGGACGTGACGGGCGTCTTCGTCGCCATCGGTCACGACCCCCGCAGCGAGCTCTTCCGGGGCCAGGTCGAGCTGGACGACGAGGGCTACGTGAAGGTTCACGCCCCCAGCACCCGCACCAACGTGCCCGGCGTCTTCGCCGCTGGCGACGTGGTCGACCACACCTACCGCCAGGCGATCACCGCGGCGGGCACCGGCTGTGCCGCGGCGCTCGACGCCGAACGGTTCATCGCGACGCTCAGCTGAAGCAGGAAACAACCCGGAGGAGGGCATAGTGGGAAATACCAAGGCGGTCACGGACAAGAGCTTCGTCGCTGACGTGCTGCAGGCCGACAAGCCGGTTCTGGTGGACTTCTGGGCCGAGTGGTGCGGCCCGTGCCGCAAGGTGTCGCCGCTGCTCGAGGAGATCGCCGGCGAGATGGGCGACCAGGTCACCATCGTCAAGCTCAACATCGACGAGAACCCGGAGACCGCGCGGGCGTACCGGGTGATGTCGGTGCCGACGCTCACCGTCTTCAAGAACGGTCAGCCGGTGCAGTCGATCGCCGGCGCCAAGCCGAAGGGCGAGCTGGTCCGGCTCATCGAGTCGGCCCTCTGACCGGCAGAAACACCTCACCGAACCCCGTACCCGCTCGTCGGGTGCGGGGTTCGGCGTTCTCCGGCCGCACCCGCCGACGTTTTTCCCGGGCCTGCCACCTCGTCGCCCCGGAGCGCATAGCCTCAAGCCTGGGCCGCCCGGCCAGCCACTGTCGTGCAGAGGGGGTCGTGCGTGCGTCCGATCCGACCCGGTGACCGGGGACCAGCGGTCACGGAGATCCGTACCATCCTGACCGGTCTCGACCTGCTCAGCGCCGCCGGCCCGCAGAGCGACGAGTTCGACCTCGACGCCGAACGGGCGGTCCGTGCCTTCCAGCAGTCCCGAGGACTCAGCGTCGACGGCCGGGTCGGAGCGGAGACGTGGCGCGCGCTGGACGCCGCCCGCTGGCGGCTCGGCGCCCGCACCCTGTACCACGCGGTCCCCGAGCCGCTCACCGGCGAGGACGTCCGTTCGCTCCAGGAGCGGCTCCTGGAGATGGGGTACGACGTGGGCCGCGCCGACGCCGTCTACGGCATCCGGACCTCCCGCGCGGTGGCCCAGTTCCAGCGCGAGGTCGGGCTCACCCCCGACGGCTCGTGCGGCCCGCACACGATGAACGCGCTGCGCCGGATCGGCCGCAAGGTGGTCGGTGGCCGCCCGCAGTGGCTGCGCGAGTCGGACGCCATCCGGCAGTCCGGGCCGGCGTTGGTCGGCAAGACCGTCGTCATCGACCCGGGGCACGGCGGCACCGATCCCGGGATGGTGGTGCCCGACGGGTCGCTGCGCTGGACCGAGGCGGACCTGATGCACGACCTGGCCAGCCGGTTGGAGGGCCGGCTCGCCGCCTCCGGGGTGCGGGTGCAGCTCACCCGGGGCCCGTCGCCGGACAGCTGCCTGCCGGACAGCGAACGGGCCGAGCTGGCCAACTCGCTCGGTGCCGACGTCTTCATCTCACTGCACCTGGACGGCCACGCCAACCCGGACGCGGAGGGCGTGGCGACCTACCACTACGGCACCGACAACGGGGTGACCTCGGCGACCGGCGAGCGGCTGGCCGGGCTGGTGCAGCGGGAGATCGTCGCCCGGACCGGCCTGCGGGACTGCCGCACCCACGCGAAGACCTGGGAGTTGCTGCGGCTGACCCGGATGCCCGCCGTCCGGGTCGAGGTCGGCTACCTCACCTCGCCGACCGACCGCGCCCACCTGGTCGACCCACGGTTCCGGGACCGCGTGGTGGAGGCGATCATCGCCGCGGTGCAACGCATGTATTACCCGATCGAGCGGGACGTCGCGACCGGTTCACTCGACGTCAGCGAGCTGCGTGCCGTCGTCTCCGCGGGCACCGTCGTCGACTGACCGCCGCCGGCGCGACGTCAGCCGTTGGTGGACCGGGTGGCCGGGGCGGGACGTACCGGCCGGAGCAGGGTCTCCGGACTCATCGACCCGAGCAGCTTCTCCAACGCGTACTCGACGTCGGACTTCCAGCTCAACGCCGTCCGCAGTTCGAGGCGCAGCCGGGGAAAGCGCGGATGCGGACGGACGGTCTTGAAACCCACGGAGAGGAAGAAGTCGACGGGCGCCACGCACCCGCCGGCCGGGTCGTCGGCGTCACCGAACTTGGCGTCACCGAACGCCTCGATCGCCTTGATCCCCCGCTTGGTCAGGTCCCGGGCGACGCCCTGCACCAGCATCCGCCCCAACCCGCCTCCGGCGAAGGCGGCGACCACGTTGGCTGTCATCAGCAGCGCCGCGTCGGCGGAGACCGGCGAGGTCGGAAACGCCATCGACCGGGGCACGTAGGCGGGCGGGGCGTACATCACGAAGCCAGCCGGCATGCCGTCGACGTACGCGAGCTTGCCGCAGGAGCCCCACTCCAACAGCGTCTGGGAGACCCAGGCCTCCTTCTCCAGCCCGGGGTCGCCGGACGCGCAGGCGCGCTCCGCGGAGACCGGATCGAGCTCCCAGTAGACGCACTGCCGGCACGGCCGGGGAAGGTCCTCCAACGTGTCGAGGGTCAGGCTGACCAGACGTCGCGACATATGGCGCATCCCCACAATAGGCTCGGTGGTGAGACCGGCATGGAACGACAGCGCCGCCTTCCTGCCCCCGACGAGCGATCGTACGCCGCCGATCGGCGATGCGGGAGGGGACGCGCAGATGCCCCCGGGTCGGGGGACGTCCGCCATGTGGTCGATCCGCTTCGGGACGGCGGAAGCGGGACCGTTGCGGACTAGGATCGACAATCGGTGTGCCCCGCCGCAATGGTCAGCGGTACGCGGGGTACCCGGGCGGGAGCCACCCGAGCAGCGATCGAGGTGAGGTCATGACCGGCACGACACTCGACGACTACACCGACCGGTACGCCCGGCGGGTACGCGGGATGACGGCTTCCGAGATCCGAGCACTGTTCGCGGTGGCCAGTCGACCCGAGGTCGTCTCGCTCGCCGGTGGCGCACCGTACATCGCCGCTCTGCCGCTGGACGCGGTCGGCGAGATGCTCGGCCGGCTCGGCTCCGAGCAGGGCGTGACCACCCTCCAGTACGGCATCGGCCAGGGCACCCTCGATCTGCGCGAGCGGATCTGCGAGGTGATGGCGCTCTCCGGGATCGACGCCGGGTGCGGCGCCTCCCCGGAGGACGTGGTGGTCACCGTGGGCGGGCAGCAGGCACTGGACCTGGTGGCCCGGCTCTTCCTCGACCCGGGTGACGTGGTGCTGGCCGAGGGGCCCACGTACGTCGGCGCGCTCGGGGTCTTCCAGGCCGCCCAGGCGCAGGTCGTGCACGTGCCCATGGACGAGGACGGGCTCATTCCCGAGGCGCTGGAGGCGGCCGTCGCCGAGCTGACCCGGGCCGGCCAGCGGGTCAAGTTCCTCTACACGATCCCCACCTACCAGAACCCGACGGGCGTGACGCTCAGCGAGGAGCGCCGGGAGCGGGTGCTCGACATCTGCGAGCGCGCCGGCCTGCTGGTCGTCGAGGACGACCCGTACGGTCAGCTGGGTTTCGAGACCGAGGCGCCGGCGCCGTTGCGGGCCCGCCGGCGGGACGGGGTCTTCTACCTCAGCACCTTCTCCAAGACCTTCGCCCCGGGGCTGCGGGTCGGCTGGATTCTGGCCCCGCACGCCGTCCGCGACAAGCTCGTCATCGCCAGCGAGGCGCAGATCCTCTGCCCCAGCGTCTACGCCCAGGCGGCGGTGGCCACCTATCTGGGCACGATGCCGTGGCGGCAGCAGCTCAAGGTCTACCGCGAGGTCTATCGGGAACGCCGGGACGCCCTGCTCGACGCGATGAGCGACCTGATGCCCGAGGGCACCCGGTGGACCACCCCGACCGGCGGGCTCTTCGTGTGGGCCACGCTGCCCGACGGGCTCGACTCGAAGGCCATGATGCCGCGGGCCGTCGCCGCCCGCGTCGCCTACGTGCCGGGCACCGGTTTCTACGCCGACGGCACCGGCACCGACGCGATGCGGCTCAACTTCAGCTTCCCGCCGCCCGAGCGCATCCGTGAGGGCGTTCGTCGGCTGGCCGGGGTGATGGAGCAGGAAATCGCGATGCGCCGGGTCTTCGGCGCCGTGGGTGGCGCCGCCGGCCGTCGTGGTCGGGCCGGCTGGGACGTGCCCGGGCCCGACTTGGCATGATGCCGGCATGGGTACGACCGCCGAGCGCCTCCTCGTGACCGACAACGCCACCTCGGCCGACCTGCGTGTCGTGGTGCTCGCGGGCGGGCTCTCCTACGAACGGGACGTCTCACTACGCTCCGGTCGCCGGGTGCTCGACGCGCTGCGCGCGGTTGGGGTCGACGCCGAGCTGCGGGACGCCGATGTGGCCCTGTTGCCGGCGCTCGCGGCGGACCCGCCGGACGCGGTGGTGATCGCGCTGCACGGCGCCACCGGCGAGGACGGCTCGCTGCGCGGCGTGCTGGACCTGTGCGACATCCCGTACGTCGGCTGCGACGCGCGAGCATCCCGGGTCGCCTGGGACAAGCCCTCCGCCAAGGCCGTGCTCCGCGAGGCCGGAATCCCCACCCCGGACTGGGTGGCACTGCCACACGATCGCTTCTCCGAGCTGGGCGCGGTCGCCGTACTGGATCGGATCGTCGACCGCCTGGGCCTGCCCCTCATGGTCAAGCCGGCGCAGGGCGGTTCGGGGTTGGGCGGGGCTGTGGTCCGGGACGCCGCGGCGCTGCCCGCCGCGATGGTGGGTTGCTTCGCGTACGACTCCACGGCCCTGGTGGAACGGTACGTGCCGGGCATCGACGTGGCGGTCTCCGTCGTCGACCTCGGCGACGGTCCGCAGGCGCTGCCGCCGGTGGAGATCGTGCCGCGCAACGGCGTGTACGACTACGCCGCCCGCTACACGGCGGGACGGACCACCTGGCACGCGCCGGCCCGACTGGAGCCCGAGGTGGCCGACACCGTCGCGGAGGTGGCCCTCGCCGCGCACACCGCGCTCGGGCTACGGGACCTGTCCCGCGTCGACGTGATCGTGGATACGGCCGGCCAGCCACACGTGCTGGAGGTCAACGTCTCGCCAGGCATGACGGAGACGTCACTGCTCCCACTCGCCGCCCAGGCGGCGGGCCTCGACTTCGGCCGGCTCCTCGGCACCCTTGTCGCCCGCGCGGCGGCCCGCCGCACCGCCGCCTGATCAACCCGTTCGGGCGTCCGAGGACGGGTGGCCCCGCGAACGGCTCCCGAGGCTGACGCCCGCCGAGGGCAACGGTCAGCCTCGGGAGCGGCTTTCCGCTCAGTGGGGCGGCCTCCCGCTCAGTGAGTCGGAGACGCGTTCGGTGTGTCGCTGCCGTCGGTACGCGGGCTCGGCGCGGATGCTGCTCTCGGGGTGTCTGTGTCGCTGACAGCGCCGCCGACGGCAGTCCCGTTCCCGGTCGCGCCGCCGGTGGCCGGCTCGTCGGTGACCGCGCTGTTGGTGGCCCGCTCATCGGTGGCCGCCTCGGCGCCGTACGCCTCGGAAGTCACGTCGTTGGCTGAGGCCCCGGGGGCACGAGGTCCTCTGGCGGGCGAATCCGCCAAGCCTTCCGCAGGGACGGTGGCCGCCGGGATACTGGCGGAGGCCGGCCGCGTCGGTTCGGTCGACTGAGCGGTGGTGTCGACGCCGACCGAGCCGCCAGCGGCGGTCCGGTCGGCCACTGTCGACGCGGACGCCGGCTCCGGAATTTCCTCTGCCGCCTCGATGACCGAGACGGCCTCCTCGGCTTCGGCCGCTGCGGCGGCGTCCGCCGCTGCGGACTGGGCCAACAGGCTGGACGGCGCCTGCCACTGGATGCGGGGCGGCTCGGCGAGCGGGCGGCCACCGAACTCGGCGAGCCACGCGGCGACGAGCGCGAGATTCTCCCGCCACTGCGCCTCCGAGATGGGCGGGAGGATCGAGTCCCACAGGGACAGGAAGGTGCCCCGCAGTTGAAGGCGGCCGTACGGGCGCGCGAGGAACCACATGTGCAGGTGCGCCGAGCCGTCGCCCCACCGGTTGACGTGCACCCGCGCCACCCCGTCGAGAGACCGGATGGCACGCTCCAGCCGTACGGTCATCACACCCAGCTCGGCGGCCAGCAGGTTCGGCAGATCACCGAGATCGAGGTGGGACCGCGACTCCAGGATGAGCACCATCGGCAGACCGGTGGGTCGGTCCATGGCGCGCACCCGCCAGCGCTCGCCCACCCAGATGTAGGCATCGTCAGGGGCATTGCAGGCGGTGCATTCCCGGAGGCCCTCGCCCTTGCGGGGCGGCTCGACCGGGACCGGATCGTCGAGTTGCTTCACGCGGAGGTCCCCCTCGAAGGGGAACGACGGCCACTGGGTGAAGTCCGGGACTGCGGGAGGGGTGTCGTGCACGACGCTGACCCTAACCGAGTATGGCACCGCTGTCCCTACCTGTTTGATCGGTCACGGGCGGCCGGAACGGCGGCTCGCATCCCCTCGACGCGCACGACGCGCGGACGCCTGGGAAGCGGTATCCACAGGCTGCCGAGATCGCGAGTACACCCCGTCATCCACAGGTCCACACCCACTTCTACGCGCTGTTTCACGTGAAACAGCGGGTGCCTGTGGAAAACCGGTGTGGATAACTTTTCGGCCGGTCGGTCGTTGTCCGCGATCGTCCCGAGCGACGCGCCGGGCCGAGCCGGGCCGGCCGAGCCAGGCCGGGCGATGGCCGGGCCGAGCCGCGAGCCGGACCGAGTCGGGCCGAGTCGATGACCCGGACGCACGGAGTGAATGTGTGGACCGAAGTTGAGCCGAGCCGAGCCGCGAGCCGAGCCGAGCCGCGAGCCGAGCAGGGCCGGGCCGCGAGCCGGACCGCGAGCCGGACCGAGCCGAGCCGGGCCGGACCGCGAGCCGGACCGAGCCGAGCCGGGCCGGGCCGCGAGCCGGGCCGCGAGCCGATCAGGGCGTGGCCGAGCCGGGCCGGGCCGGGCACCGAGGTGGGCCGGGAGCTGAACCGCGCCGGACAGGTCGATTGAGTCCGGCCGGGCCTGCCGGGCACCGGGCTGGTTGCGGCTGGGTTGTTCGGGGGCGGCGTCTCGTCCGTCCACAGCCGGTGGCTCTTGGCGTGGGAGCAGCGGCCGGGCTTCGTCAGCTCAGTCGGCAGAGGCTCCGACGCCGCGCTGGCGCCGATGGTTGGTCGCCTGCTGCGGCGGTGTCGGCTGCGTCGTGCGGGCCAGGTTCGGCAGGGCGAGGGAGAACTCCACAGCGCCGCGCCGTCGATTCAGCGCGATCCCAAACGGCCGGACCCGACGGCCGCGATGCCACCGATGCCCGCCGAGTGAGCAACACCGCCGCTGGCATGGCCACCGCCGGTCGGGCTCGGCAAGGCTTGCCCGATAGCAGTCGGGCCAGTCATCGACCGGCTGGATGCAAGATGACAGCCCTCCGTGCGCTAGCCTCATCAACCGCTGCAGGGCTCAACAAAGGCCGGCCCGCCCACAGGCACCCCTCGCGCCTGAGGAAGCGGCAGCAGGTCACTGAGCGGGCCGGAGCGCCCCTCGCGGTCACGCCTCAACCGAGGCGACAGCTGCCCGCTCCCGTTTCACGTGAAACGGAACCCAGCGAGTTGCGCGGGGCGCCGAGCATGGAGTGCCGCTCCGAGCCGTACCCCGAGCAGAGCGCCGTGGCGTTTCACGTGAAACGCCACGGCCTGGACGCAGAACGGCCGCGTCACCCGGCGGGGTGCGCGGCCGTCGACGGGAGCCGAGATCAGCTCTCGCTCTCCTCCTGCTGGACGCCGATGATCCCGACGATGCGCTCAAGGTCGTCGACCGTTGCGAACTCGATCGTGATCTTGCCCTTGCTCCGGCCGATGTCCACCTTCACCCGGGTGTCGAACCGATCGGACAACCGATCGGCGAGGTCGGTCAGCGCGGGGGCGTGCGCCTTGGGACGACGCTTCGCCGCCTGCCCCTTGGCCGGTCCGTCGTTGAGGGCCAGCGCCACGATCTCCTCGGTCGCACGGACCGAAAGGCCCTCGGCCACGATCCGCAGGGCCAACTGCTCCTGCGCCTCCGCCTCGTCGAGGCTCAGCAGAGCGCGGGCGTGACCCGCCGACAGGACGCCGGCAGCAACCCGACGTTGCACCTGCGCCGGCAGGTTCAGCAGTCGAATCGTGTTGGAGATCTGGGGGCGGCTCCGGCCGATCCGGCGGGCCAGCTCCTCGTGGGTGGCCCCGAACTCCTCCAGCAGTTGTTGATAGGCGGCGGCCTCTTCCAGCGGGTTCAGGTTCGCCCGGTGGATGTTCTCCAGGAGGGCGTCGCGGAGCATGGCGTCGTCACGGGTGTCCCGGACGATCGCGGGAATGCTCTCCCGCCCCACCGCCTGCGCGGCGCGCCAGCGCCGCTCGCCCATCACCAGCTCGTACTTCTCGTCGTCGAGCTGTCGCACGACGATGGGCTGAAGGAAGCCGACCTCCTGGATCGAGGTCTTGAGTTCCTCCAGCGCGTCCTCGTCGAAGACCTGGCGGGGCTGCTTCGGGTTGGGCAGGATCGCGTCGACCGGGATCTCGGCGAATCGCGCACCGGGCACCGGGCTGAGCACCGGCTGTGGCTCGTGCGCCGACGGCGTTCCGGCGGCGACCGCGGGGACTGCCGTGGTGCCGGCGTCTCCTGCGTGCTCGTGCTCCGGCTCGGCCGTCACGGTGCCGGCGGCGCCCGGCACGGGACCGGTTGGGATCAGTGCTCCCAGGCCCCTACCCAGACCGCCCCGAGGACGGTTCTTCATGCCACGCCTCCCAGCGACTTGTCCGCACTACGCATTCCGGCCCACCGGCTCCTTGGCCCCTCGCTCGGCGATCTCCTGAGCCGCCTCGAAGTAGCTCGTGGCACCCCGCGACCCGGGATCGTAGGTCATCACCGACTGGCCGTAGCTCGGCGCCTCGGAGACCCGCACGTTGCGGGGGATGACCGCCTGGAGAACCTTGTCGCCGAAGTGGTTACGGACGTCCTGCTCGACGGCGTCGGCCAGTCGGGTCCGGCGGTCGTACATCGTCAGCAGGATCGTCGAGACATCGAGCTTCGGGTTGAGGTGCTGGCGTACGAGGTTGATGTTGTTGATCAACTGGTTGAGGCCCTCCAGCGCGTAGTACTCGCACTGGATCGGGATCAGCACCTCCTGCGCGGCGACCAGCGCGTTGACGGTGAGCAGACCGAGCGAGGGTGGGCAGTCGATGAAGACGTAGTCGAACTCGCCCGGGTAGGCGGCGATGGCACGGTCCAGACGCGACTCGCGCGCCACCACCGACACCAGCTCGATCTCGGCACCCGCCAGGTCGATGGTCGCGGGTACGCACCAGAGGTTGGGGATGCCCTCGACGGCCTGTGCCACCTCCACCAACGGCATGCTGTTGATGAGGCAGTCGTAGACATCGGGCACGCCGGTGTGGTGCGGAACGTTGAGCCCGGTCGAGGCGTTGCCCTGCGGGTCGAGATCCACCACGAGCACCCGGTTGCCGTGCAGGGCGAGCGCCACCGCGAGGTTCACGGTGGTCGTGGTCTTACCGACGCCGCCCTTCTGGTTGGCGACGCACATGACCCGGGTCCGGTCCGGCCGAGGCATGGTCACCTCGCCACTGGGGTTCAGGATCTGCACGGCGCGCATCGCCTCCATTGCCAACGGTGGGTCATCCTCGTCACGTGGCGAGGTTTCACGTGAAACGTACGTGGGGTCGGCCGCCACGGCGGCCAACGACTCGGTCGACGCGACCGGCTCGTCAACGATCATCGGTGCGGCGTCCCGGACGGCGGACGCAGTGGGTTGGTGGGGAACCGCCGACTCGAAACGCACAGCGGCGGCGGTGTTGCGGCGCCAGGAGGCCGGTCGCACCTCGGGCGCGTTCGCCGGATGACTCGGCCCTTCCGCCGCTCGCCGACCGCTCGTCGAGCCGGGATGGGGCGACGGGTCCGGCAGTTGGCCATGGACTGCCGGCGGTTCGCTGTCAGTGGATCGGCTCGATGGGCCGGCCGCGCCCGGCGACCAACTCGGGTAGTCGGTTTCACGTGAAACGGGATCGCCCGACCCGGTCACGTGTGGATCGTCGTACCTGCCGTCGTCATGCACCTGTCATCCCTGCCCGCTTCGGATGGTCGGTCCGCGCCCCGGTCACCTCGGCCGCACTCGCGCCCGCGTCCCGGAGCGTGCGGCCCTCGGGAGCGGTCGGAGACCCGCGACGTCCGTCACCCGCTCCACACTATCGACGCGCGGTCAGCCTACGGCGGACGGGCGTTACCGGTCCACGTCGGGTTCTCATCCCCTCGTCCATCCGTACCGGTACAACGAGGCAACCCGCCGCCCGGAAGTCCGATGACGGGAGGCGTCAGCCTCGGCGGGAGCGGCCACTCCGGGAGCGCTTCTTCGCTGCCGGGCGTGCGGGACCCACCATCCGTTCACGCACGATCTCGACGACAGTGGTGGGCGGGTCGATCACCCCGACACCGCAGAGGCGCACCGCCGGTTGCCCACCACCGAGTCGCGCCACCACGTCGGCATGCTCCGCGATCTCGGCCTCCGCGGACGATCCCTTGAGCGCCAGCAGACGTCCGCCGCGAACCGCGAGCGGAAGACACCAGCCGGCCAGTCGGTCCAGCGGCGCCACCGCGCGCGCGGTCACCACGTCGCCGCTGATCGGCTCCCGCCCGGTCGACCCGCTGGCCGCCTCGTCGGCGCGACCGCGGAACACCCGCACCGACCTCGCCAGGCCGAGTCGCTCGACGACCTCGATCAGGAACGACGTCCGGCGGGCGAGCGGCTCGATCAGGGTCACTGTCAGATCGGGGCGGGCGATGGCCAGGACGAGACCGGGCAGACCCGCGCCCGAGCCGACGTCGAGCACCGTCGCGCCGGCCGGGATCAGCTCGGCGACCGCCGCGCAGTTGAGCAGGTGCCGGTCCCAGATCCGGGGCGCCTCCCGAGGACCGATCAGGCCGCGTACCACGCCGTCGGTGGCGAGCAGTTCGGCGTACGCGGCGGCCAGGTCGAGCCGGTCGCCGAAGAGGGTCAGGGCCGCCGGCGCAAGCTCGGGCGGCAGCGACGCGTCTCCCGGCGACGGTGTGGGGCGGGGGGAGTCGGCGGGCCGGACAGCGGACGGCCCGGGCGGCGTTCCGCCCGGGCCGGTCACGGCATCGGCCGTGTTGTCGTCGTGGGCCACCCGGTCAGTCCGCCGGCCGTACGACGATGCGCCGGTTCGGCTCGACACCCTCGGACTCGCTCACCACACCGGACATGGCGTTGACGACGTCGTGCACGCACTTGCGCTCGAACGCGGACATCGCCTCCAGCCGGACCGACTCGCCGTACTCCTTGACCTTCTCGACCGCGTTCTTGGCGACAGCGGCGAGTTCCTTACGGCGGTTGGCCCGGTAGCCACCGACGTCGAGCAGCAGGCGGCTCGGCGTGCCGGTCTGCCGGAAGACGGCGAGACGGGTCAACTCCTGCAGCGCCTCCAGGGTGGCGCCACGCTGACCGACGAGACTCTGCAACCGCTCGCCCACGACCTCGACCATCGGACGGCCGGCGGAGACCAGCTCGTCGATGTCGCCGTCGTAGTCGAGGATGTCGAGCAGGCCCTCGACGTAGTCGGCGGCGATCTCGCTCTGCCGGAACAGGTCGCTCTCGCCCACTGCCTTCTTCGTCCGGGTGCTGGCGGCGCCGGCCTCGTCGTCCGCCTCGGCGTCGTCGGCGTCGGTGTCGTCGCCGTTCACCGCGAGCGTCGCGGTCTCCTCCTCGTCCAGGGGCTGCTCGGCGCGGGGGATGCTGGTCTCGGTCACGGTCTCATCTCCGTACTCGCTCGGCCGGACCGTCGGGTCCGACTGGTTTCCCGGGGCCGGCGGGAGGTCGCCGGTGCCCGCGGGCACGTCTGTACGGGCAGTGTCGCCCGTGGCCGCGCGGTGCGCGGTCGGTTCCACCCCGGCGCCGGCCGTACGGCGGCTGCGCGGCGCGGAACGGGCCGCCGCGGTCACCCGGCGGCGGCCCTACCTGGTCAGCCCTGCCGCTTCGCGGGGCGACCCTTCTTCGGGTTGTTCACCGGCTTGGCGCCCGGCTTCGGCCCGGCCACCTTGGGGGCGGCAGCCTTGACCGGCGCGGCCGGAACAGCCTTGCCGCGCCCGAACAGACCGCCGGACTTGGCGGGTTGCACAGGGTTACGAGCGGCGGCGGGGACGGCCTTCTTGGCGGTCACCGGCGGCGGGAACTTCCGGAGCACCCACTGCTGCTGGCCGAGGGTGAAGAGGTTGTTGGTGACCCAGTAGATGATCACACCGATCGGGAAGATCGCGCCCGAGATCAGCAGCGACGCGGGGATGCCGTAGAGCATCAGGCGCTGGATCATCCGCTGCTGCGGGTCCTCGGCCCAGCCGGTCTTGAGAATCATCTGACGGCTGGTGAGGTAGGTGGTAGCGATCATGACCAGAACCAGGACACCAGCGATGATCTTGACGGTGGTGCCGTTGGCGCCGAGGCTGGCCAGCTCGTCGGCGGTGGAGCCGAACTTGCCGGCGATCGGGGCGGTGAAGAGCTTCGCCTGCGAGGCGCTCTGGAACTGGTCGACGGTCCAGCCGTACAGCGTCTTGTTCTGCTTGTCCGGGTCGAGGCGGCGCAGCACGTGGAAGAGGCCGAGGAAGACCGGGATCTGCAGGAACATCGGAAGGCAGCCCATCAGCGGGTTGGCCTTCTCCTTCCGGTACAGCTCCATCATCTCTTTCTGGAGCGTCTCCCGGTCACCCTTGTGCTTCTCCTGAAGCTCCTTGACCTTGGGCTGGAGCGCCTGCATCGCCCGCTGCGACTTGATCTGCTTGACGAAGACGGGGAACAGGATCACCCGGACGGTGACCACCAGGAAGACGATGGCCAGGATCCAGGCGAAGTTGGTGCCGATCACCGCGCCCACCGGCACCCCGATGGCGTCCCAGGCAGAGTGCCAGGTCAGCAGGATCCACGAAATCGCGTAGTAGATCCAGTCGAGACTCAATTCGGGGCTCCAGTCACATCAGCGCGGCGGCGGCCGCCCGGCTCCGGTACCGGGTCATGTCCACCAGGGTGAAAGGGGTGGCAGCGCAACAGCCGCCGGACCGCCAGGACGGCTCCCCGGAGCGCGCCGTGCCGAACGACCGCCTCCTGGGCGTACGCACTGCACGACGGGTAGAACCGACAGCGAGCCGGCAGTGCCGGACTTATCCACCGACGGTACGCGATGATAGGCGCGATCAGCACCTTGGCACCTGTTGTCGCCGGCCGGGGGCTGGCCTGCTCCGTACCGCTCATCGGGACCGCCGCTCGCGGGGCGACCGGGCGACCGCGATGGCGGCGTCCAGGTCGGCGGCGAGCCGAGGGTACGACGCCTGCGCCGCGGCGGGGAGCGCCCGCACGACGAGGGTGCTTCCGGACGGCAGACCGGCCAGCCGCTCCCGTGCCAACGCCCGCAGGCGGCGGCGGACCCGGTTCCGGGTCACCGCGTTGCCGACCGCCTTGGAGACGACGAAACCGGCGCGGGACGGCACGGACGACTGCTCCGCACTGGTGTCCCGCACCGGCTCCGGTGAGGT
Organism: Micromonospora sp. WMMD1120; assembly: GCF_029626235.1. Lineage (NCBI taxonomy): Bacteria > Bacillati > Actinomycetota > Actinomycetes > Micromonosporales > Micromonosporaceae > Micromonospora > Micromonospora sp. WMMD1120. Next base: position 1,932,881 of record NZ_JARUBO010000005.1, read on the forward strand.
CGGTGTGCCGGGGTCGACGGTCGCCGGCACGGTCAGGTGCACCACGACGGCGCCACGTCCGGCCCGTCGGCCACCGCGGACCGCTGCGGCGAAGTCAGTGCTGCGCCGCAGTCGCTGCGCGGCGGCCAGCACGACTGCCCACGTCCCCTGGACCGGCCCGGTCGGCTCAGGCCGACAGGGTGGTGCGACCCTTGGCGCGACGGCTCGAGAGGATGGCACGGCCGGCACGGGTGCGCATGCGCAGCCGGAAGCCGTGGGTCTTCGCGCGCCGGCGGTTGTTCGGCTGGTAGGTGCGCTTGCTCACGTCAGGCTCTCCGTTTTCGTACGCGCCCCGCGCGACGGGATCGCCGGGGTCGTGTGGTGGTCCAGGCCACCTCGACGGTGGCCCCCGATCGGTGCTGCCCGGCGGAAGGACACCTCGGCGGTGCGGGGATGCGACCGCGGACAGCAAGCACCCATCACCCTAGCAGAGGGCGTGAAAGCAGCCGTTCCAGCCTACGCAGGGGGGCAATGACCGTCAAACACCCCGAGCGGCGGTGAACGGGACGCGCCCGAGGCCGGACGGCGGTTTTCGCTGATGCCGGCAAGGGCGCAACCGCGTCGCCGGTTGATGGCGCAGGGACAACGCTGTTACCGTGCCCGATTGCGGTTAGCGTCTTCAAGCTCCGGTCGTCGCAAGAGGCAAGAGTCGTCGCAGCGGCAAGACCGGACAAGGCAGTGAATCGTTCGGCACGGTGAACCCGCTTCAGCGCCCGTTCAGGCAGGGGGCAGGTCCCACCCGCGTCCGGCGGCGGCCCACAATCGGTCGGTACACAGGCTGTGGATAACTTGTGGATGGACCACCGGTCGACCGGCCGGGTGGGTGTTGTTCCACCCGCGAACGCGGCGGGCCCGGAACGGCCGGCTGGCAGACAGCGGCGGCCGGGAGCAGAGGCGAGGGGGTGGCACGACGGTGGCCGGTACGACCGACCTTGCCGCAGTGTGGTTAGCGGCGACCGACGAGCTGGCCGACGAGATCATCTCCGCCCAGCAGCGTGCCTACCTCCGGCTGACCCGGCTGCGGGCGATCGTCGAGGACACCGCGCTGCTCTCCGTCCCGGACGCGTTCACCCGCGACGTGATCGAGTCGCGGCTGCGCCCGGCGATCACCGAGGCGCTCACCCGCCGGCTCGGCCGACCGATCCAGGTCGCGGTCACCGTCCGGGTGGCCGAGGACGCCACCGGCCGACCCGCCGGCACCGTCTACCGCAGCGCCCCGGAGCCCGAGCCGCCCGACATCGAGGGTCCGGGCGCCGCGCCGTTCGACGACGGCCAGGGCGCTCGACCCACTGCCGAGGCGTTGATCCCCGAGCAGCCACCCGCGGGCCGTACGCCCGACCCGGTGCCGCCCCCCGCCCCGGCGGGCGCACCGCTCGTCGACCGGCCCCGCGCCGGCCTGGTCCCGGGTAGCCGCGACGGGCAGGAGGCGTTGTTCAGCGCCGCCTTCGCCGAGCCCCTGCGGTCGCCACGACAGGGGCCGGAGCGGCGCGGTTACGACGAGCAGGCCGCCCGACTGGACCCGCCGGGCCCGGACACCCGCCCGTACGAGCCCCACTACCGGGACGACTCGTCCTCCCCCCGCGACCAGCACGTGATCCGCGCGCTGCCGCGCGACAGCGGAACGGACAGCGGCCCCGGCCGCAGCGCTGTCGACCATCGGACGGGCGCCCGGGACGACCGCCGGTTGCCCGGCGCCGACGCCGGTGGCAACCGGCTCAACCCGAAGTACATGTTCGAGACGTTCGTCATCGGCTCGTCCAACCGCTTCGCGCACGCGGCGAGCGTGGCGGTGGCGGAGTCACCGGCCAAGGCGTACAACCCGCTGTTCATCTACGGGCACTCCGGGCTGGGCAAGACCCACCTGTTGCACGCCATCGGCCACTACGCCACGACGCTCGGCAACGCCCGCTCGGTCCGGTACGTCTCGACCGAGGAGTTCACCAACGACTTCATCAACTCGCTCCGGGACGACAAGACCAGCGCCTTCCAGCGCCGCTACCGCGACGTCGACATCCTGCTGATCGACGACATCCAGTTCCTGGAGAACCGCGAGCGCACCCAGGAGGAGTTCTTCCACACCTTCAACACCCTGCACAACGCCAACAAGCAGATCGTGATCACGTCCGACCGGTCCCCGCGTCAGCTCGCCACCCTGGAGGACCGGATGCGGACCCGGTTCGAGTGGGGGCTGCTGGCCGACATCCAGCCGCCGGACCTGGAGACCCGGATCGCGATCCTGCAGAAGAAGGCGGCGCAGGAGCGGATGTACGCCCCGCCGGACGTGTTGGAGTTCATCGCCTCGCGGGTGTCGAACTCGATCCGGGAGCTGGAGGGGGCGCTGATCCGGGTCACCGCGTTCGCCAGCCTGACCCGGTCGACCGTCGAGCTCTCCCTGGCCGAGGAGGTGCTGCGGGACTTCATGCCCGACGGCGCCGGCCCGGAGATCAACGCCGACCAGATCATGGCTTCGACCGCCGACTACTTCGGGGTGAGCCTGGAGGACCTGCGCGGTCAGTCGCGGTCCCGGGTGCTCGTCAACGCCCGCCAGGTGGCCATGTATCTGTGTCGGGAGCTGACCGAGCTGTCCCTGCCCCGGATCGGGCAGGCGTTCGGTGGCCGGGACCACACCACTGTCATGCACGCGGACCGCAAGATCCGTCAGCAGATGGCGGAGCGCCGTTCGCTGTACAACCAGATCGCCGAGCTGACCAACCGGATCAAGCAGAACAGCTGACGCGTACCCGCGCAGCACCGGGACCGCCCGGCCGGAGTTCCGGCCGGGCGGTCCTTTTTTTCGGCGGAGAACTGGACTCTCGACATGGTGTAGAGCACAGCATCGAGGCCGTGACCGTCACGCCACCCGCTCGTTGTCCACAACTCGTTATCCACCGCCGGTGGATAACTACGGTCCGTCCCGCGCCGGTTACCCACAGGCTGTGGAGAAACCCTGTGTACGACGCTGTGGACGCCTGGGGACAACCGGCAGGTTTTCCACCGACGAGCCCTCGCCTGTGTACGAGCTGTTGAAGGTTCTGGGGATGACGGCAATGGTGATCTTCACCGCGATCCACAGGCTTGGGGAGAAAGTCGGTGGATTACCGGTGGATAACCGGTGGACAACGGTGGATAACCGGTCGACGGGCCGGGGCTGTGGACACAGAAGCCGGTTGTACCCCCGGTTCTCCACAGCCAACTCACCGGTGGATAACCTGCCTGAGCTGCGCAAACCCTGCCTGTCCACAGTTTGCACAGGTGCGATGAAGACGATGAGTTATCTCTTCTAAGAGAACAAAAACCAATCATCACCGTTGGGCTTTCTGTGGATCGGGCCGAACGCTGCCGGATCAGCCGGTCAGCATCGACACGATCCCCGGGGTCGGGCGCACAGCCGATACCCCCGCGCCCTAAGGTGCGATGGGTACCCGCACGGTCGGGCGGGACGGTAGGCAGCGGTCGGCATGAGAGAGTTGTCGCTGACGTCGACGCGGAGGCATTGATGAAGTTCCGAGTAGAGCGCGATGCGCTCGCCGAGGCCGTGGCGTGGACCGCTAAGAGCCTGCCCAACCGGCCGTCCGTTCCGGTGCTCGCCGGGGTGATGCTCCGCGTCACCGACGGCAACCTGCGGGTCTCCGGGTTCGACTACGAGGTCTCCAGCCAGGTGACCGTCGAGGTCCAGGGTGACGCCGACGGCGCCGCGCTCGTCTCCGGTCGGCTGCTCGCCGAGATCACCAAGGCGTTGCCGGCCAAGCCCGTCGACATCGCCGCGGTCGGCGCCCACCTCGAGCTGGTCTGCGGCAGCGCGCGGTTCACCCTGCCGACGATGCCGGTGGAGGACTACCCGGCGCTGCCCGAGATGCCACAGAGCGCCGGCACCGTGGACGCCGCCGCCTTCGCCACAGCGGTGTCCCAGGTGGCCGTCGCGGCCGGTCGCGACGAGACGCTGCCGATGATGACCGGTGTCCGGGTCGAGCTGTCCGGCGAGACGCTGTCGATGCTCGCCACCGACCGCTACCGGCTGGCCCTGCGCGAGATCCAGTGGCGGCCGGACGACCCCGAGGTGAGCATCAACGCCCTGGTGCCGGCCCGCACCCTGAACGACACCGCCAAGGCCCTCGGCCCGCTGGGTGGTGAGGTCACCCTGGCCCTCGCCCAGGGCGCCGCGGGTGAGGGGATGGTCGGCCTCGCCGGCGGCACCCGACGCACCACCAGTCGACTGCTGGACGGCGCCAACTACCCGCCGGTGCGCTCGCTCTTCCCCGCCACCCACAACGCCGAGGCCCGGGTGGCGGTCAGCACGCTGATCGAGGTGGTCAAGCGGGTCGCGTTGGTCGCCGAGCGGACCACCCCGGTGCTGCTCAGCTTCAGCGCCGACGGCCTGGTGGTCGAGGCCGGAGGCTCCGAGGAGGCCCGAGCCAGCGAGGCCATGGAGGCCACCTTCACCGGAGACGCGCTGACCATCGGCTTCAACCCGCAGTACCTGATCGACGGTCTGGCCAACCTGGGGTCCCAGACGGCCGTGCTGTCGTTCGTTGACGCGTTCAAGCCCGCGGTGATCTCACCCGCTGGTGAGGATGGAGAGGTGATTCCGGGGTACCGGTACCTCATCATGCCGATCCGCGTCTCGCGCTGATCGCGCCAAGCAACACCCAGATCCACGGAGGTAGAAACACATGCAGCTCGGCCTTGTAGGACTCGGCCGGATGGGCGGCAACATGCGGGAGCGGTTGCGTGCTGCTGGCCACGATGTCGTCGGGTTCGACCACAACGCTCAGCTGAGCGACGTTCCTGACCTCGCGGGCCTGGCAGAGAAGCTTGAGTCGCCCCGCGCGGTCTGGGTCATGGTGCCGGCCGGCGTCACCGATGCCACGATCGACGAGCTCTCCACCGTCCTCGGCGAGGGCGACATCATCATCGACGGCGGCAACTCACGCTTCAGCGACGACGCGCCACGCGCCGAGCGGCTCAACAAGCTGGGCATCGGCTACCTGGACGTCGGCGTCTCCGGCGGCGTCTGGGGACGGCAGAACGGCTACGGACTCATGGTCGGCGGCGCCCAGGAGCACGTCGACCGGCTGATGCCGATCTTCAACGCGCTCAAGCCCGAGGGCGAGTTCGGCTTCGTGCACGCCGGGCCGGTCGGCGCCGGGCACTACTCGAAGATGGTGCACAACGGCATCGAGTACGGCCTGATGCACGCCTACGCCGAGGGCTACGAGCTGTTGACCGCCTCCGAGCTGGTCACCAACGTGCCCGGGGTGTTCAAGTCGTGGCGGGAGGGCACCGTCGTCCAGTCCTGGCTGCTGGACCTGCTGGACCGGGCGCTCGACGAGGACCCGGAGCTGGCCGACCTGAGCGGCTACACCGAGGACACCGGCGAGGGCCGGTGGACTGTCGACGAGGCGGTCCGGTTGGCCGTGCCGCTCAACGTCATTGCCGCCGCGCTGTTCGCCCGGTTCGCCTCCCGACAGGACGACTCGCCCGCCATGAAGGCCGTCTCCGCGCTGCGTCAGCAGTTCGGCGGCCACGCCGTTCACAAGCGCTGAGCGGCATCCACAACCTGTGTACGTTCACCGGCTGGAACTGGTCGACTTCCGCTCGTACGAGCGGGTGGCCGTCAACCTCCGGCCGGGGGCGAACGTCCTGATCGGCGCCAACGGCGTCGGCAAGACCAATCTCGTCGAGGCGCTGGGTTACGTGGCGACCCTGGGCTCGCACCGGGTCGCCACCGACGCGCCCCTGGTCCGCATGGGCGCCGCGGCAGCGGTGATCCGCTGCGCCGTCGTGCACGAGGGCCGGGAGCTGCTGGTCGAGTTGGAGATCGTGCCCGGCAAGGCCAACCGGGCACGCCTCGGCCGTTCACCGGCCCGGCGGGCCCGGGACGTGCTCGGCGCCCTGCGGCTCGTCCTCTTCGCCCCGGAAGACCTCGAACTGGTCCGGGGCGACCCGGCCGAGCGTCGCCGCTACCTGGACGACCTGCTGGTCAACAGGCAACCCCGGTACGCGGGCGTGCGCGCCGACTACGAGCGGGTGGTCAAGCAGCGCAACGCCCTGCTGCGCACCGCGTACCTGGCCCGCAAGACCGGTGGGTCACGGGGCGGGGACCTCGGCACCCTCGCCGTCTGGGACGCCCACCTGGCCCAGCACGGCGCGGATCTGCTCGCCGGTCGGCTGGAGCTGGTCGCCGCGCTCACCCCGCACGTCGCGAAGGCGTACGACGCGGTGGCCGCGGGTCGGGGCGCGGCCGGCATCGCCTACCGGCCCTCGGTCGAGCTGCCCGAGCCGACCACCGACCGGGCCGCGCTGGCCGAGGCGCTGACCGCTGCCCTGGCCGCGTCCCGCCCGGCCGAGATCGAACGGGGCACCACCCTGATCGGTCCGCACCGCGACGAGCTGGCGCTGAGCCTCGGCCCGCTGCCCGCCAAGGGATACGCGAGCCACGGCGAGTCGTGGTCGTTCGCGCTCGCGTTGCGGTTGGCGGGGTACGACCTGCTGCGGGCCGACGGCATCGAGCCCGTGCTGGTGTTGGACGACGTCTTCGCGGAGTTGGACACCGGCCGCCGGGAACGGCTGGCGGAGCTGGTCGGCGGGGCGAGTCAGCTCCTTGTCACCTGCGCCGTGGACGACGACGTGCCGGCCGCGCTGCGCGGCACCCGCTACCAGGTCGGCGAAGGGACGGTACGCCGTGTCGAGTGAGTCCAGCGGCACCCCACCGGCAGCGGGTGACGGCGCGGGCGCGCGTACCCCCGGGGTGGACGCGACAGGTGGCGCGCCGGCGGCGGCCAGCGGCCCGGAGCTGGCCCGTGCCGTGCTCGACGCGGCGTTGGCCCGGCGGCAGGCGGCGGCGCGGGCGCGGCGGTCCCCCGGCAGCGGCGGCGACGCGGCCGGCGGCTCGGGTCGCCGGTTGCGGGGCTACTCCGGGCCCGGCCCGGACCCGCGTGATCCACAGCCCCTCGGTGCCGTGCTCAACCGGTTGGTCAAGGCCCGGGGCTGGCAGCAGCCGGCGGCCGAGGCCACCGTGTTCGGCGCCTGGGAGCGGGTCGTCGGGGCGGAGGTCGCCCAGAACAGCCGACCGGTGAAGCTGGAGAACGGCGAGCTGACGGTGGAGGCCCGCTCTACCGCGTGGGCCACCCAGCTACGGCTGCTCGCCGGCTCACTGCTCAAGCAGATCGCCAGCGAGGTCGGTCACAACGTGGTGCGCAAGCTGCACATCCACGGCCCGGCAGCGCCCTCCTGGGGCAAGGGTCCGCGCCGGGTCCGTGGTCGGGGCCCCCGCGACACGTACGGCTGAACCGGCGCTCGACCGCGCTTCGGCGGCGGCTCAGGCGTCGGCGTAGACGGCGAAGCCGCGCTCGGCGCACCTCCGATAGAACGCCGCCAGCACGCCCAACTCGGCGCAGGTGAAGTTCCACTGCGGCGGGTCGCCGCGCTCGTCGCGCAGTGCGTCGAGGCGGCTCTCCAGCCACCGGAGCTGCTGCTCGGCCAGTCGGCCGTCGCCCAGCAGGGAGCGCAGCACAGTGCTCACCGACTCGAAGGTGACCGCCTCGCCGTGCGGCCGGTGCCCGGCGACGAACCGCTCGATGCCGCTCGCGATCCAGGAGCAGCCGTCCGGGTCGATCACCGGGTCCTCGTCCTCGGCGGCGGCATCTGTGGCGTACAACACACCTTCCAGGCCGAGGAGCAGGTCCACCAACTCGGTGTACGCGGTCGCCCGGATGGTTCCGGTCTTCGCGATCAGTTCGGCCAGCGCCGCGGTCGGCGCGGAGATGCGCGGCATCTCGACGATCTCGCCGAAGTCGACGAACTCGGCCGGAGCGACCGGGTCGTAGAAGCGGCCGGTCCGCGGCCAGTGCACCGCGACGTTGTCCAGCCCCATCTGTCACCTCTTAAAGAGCACGTGTCGGGTCGATCGGGTCGATCGTCCCGGTTCCCACCGGTAAAGATCAAGGCCCGTTCCGGAGCGCCGCAAACGTACGGCACCGACGCTCCGCCCGCGACCCCCGACCCGCCCGACCGCGGGTCAACGCGTTCCGGGGCGGCGCGTGCGACGGGAGCCTGGCGTGTGGGGGGAGTCGTGGGCGGCGGGGTTCTGCCGGCTACGGACATCTCAGCCGCCTCTCCGAGGGTGCCGAGTGGTGGATCTGTCCCCCACGCACAGTAGGATTGACAGCGAGACGAAGACCCGGTGCGGGAGCGGGGCGGGGCCGGTGGCCCTGGTTCATTCTCCACGTCGGGTCGAGCCGATCGCGATCCGCGGGCAACCGCGGCGACCGGCGCGTTCGACCCGTTGTCCGGAAGTCTCCGGCACCGGTCCGCGCGTCGACGTCGCGTCCTGTCCGCCGAACCCGCGCCCGACGCGCCCTACCGGCGCGGCTGACGCGAGAAAGTGGCCGAGGGTGGCAGCGCAGGACAAGCAGGAGTACGGCGCAGAGTCGATCACCGTTCTCGAGGGTCTGGAGGCGGTTCGCAAGCGGCCCGGTATGTACATCGGGTCCACCGGCGAACGCGGCCTCCACCACCTTGTTTGGGAGGTTGTCGACAACGCTGTCGACGAGGCGCTGGCCGGATACTGCGACACCATCGACGTCGTGCTGCTCGCCGACGGCGGTGTCCGGGTCACCGACAACGGGCGTGGTTTCCCGGTCGATCTCCACCCCAAGCTGAAGAAGCCGGGTGTCGAGGTCGCGCTCACAGTGCTGCACGCGGGCGGCAAGTTCGACGGCAAGGCGTACGCGGTCTCCGGCGGTCTGCACGGCGTCGGCGTCTCGGTGGTGAACGCGCTGTCCACCCGGATGGCCGTCGAGATCCACAAGTCCGGCTTCGTGTGGCGGCAGCAGTACACCAACTCCAAGCCCACCCCCCTGGAGAAGGGCGAGGCCACCGACCGCAGCGGCTCGGCGGTCTCCTTCTGGCCCGACCCGGACGTCTTCGAGACCGTCGACTTCGACTTCCAGACCATCTACCGGCGCCTCCAGGAGATGGCCTTCCTCAACCGCGCCCTGCGCATCCACCTGCTCGACGAGCGGGTCGCCGAGGAGGAGGACGGTCGCCAGCGTGAGGTGACCTTCTACTACGAGGGCGGCATCTCCGACTTCGTCCGGCACCTCAACGCCTCGAAGAACCCGATCCACAAGACCGTGGTCGAGTTCGGCGCCGAGGAGGAGGGCATGTCGGTCGAGATCGCCATGCAGTGGAACGAGTCGTACGGCGAGTCGGTCTACACCTTCGCCAACACGATCAACACGCACGAGGGCGGCACCCACGAGGAGGGCTTCCGGTCCGCGCTGACCAGCGTGGTCAACCGGTACGGCACCGACAAGAAGCTGCTCAAGGGTGACGAGAAGCTCTCCGGCGAGGACATCCGCGAAGGGCTCGCGGCGATCATCTCGGTCAAGCTGGCCAACCCGCAGTTCGAGGGTCAGACCAAGACCAAGCTCGGCAACACGCCGGTGAAGAGCTTCGTGCAGCGGGTCTGCAACGAGTGGCTCGTCGACTGGTTCGACCGTAACCCGGCCGAGGCCAAGATGATCATCCAGAAGGCGTCCCAGGCGGCTCGCGCCCGGATCGCCGCCCAGCAGGCGCGCAAGCTGGCCCGGCGCAAGTCGCTGCTGGAGTCCGGCTCGATGCCGGGCAAGCTGGCCGACTGCCAGTCGACCGACCCGCGCGAGTCCGAGGTGTTCATCGTCGAGGGCGACTCGGCCGGTGGCTCGGCCAAGCAGGGTCGCGACCCACGGACGCAGGCGATCCTGCCCATTCGCGGCAAGATCCTCAACGTGGAGAAGGCCCGGATCGACCGGGTGCTCAAGAACAACGAGGTCCAGGCGCTGATCACCGCGCTGGGCACCGGCATCCACGACGACTTCGACATCGAGAAGCTGCGCTACCACAAGATCGTGCTGATGGCCGACGCGGACGTCGACGGCCAGCACATCCAGACCCTGCTGCTCACCCTGCTGTTCCGCTTCATGCGTCCGCTGGTCGAGCTGGGGCACGTCTACCTGGCCGCCCCGCCGCTCTACAAGATCAAGTGGAACAGGAAGGGCGACGACGCGCAGTACGCCTACTCCGACCGCGAGCGGGACGGGCTCATCGCGCTGCGCCAGCAGAAGAAGGCCAACGCCAAGCCGGACGACATCCAGCGGTTCAAGGGCCTCGGCGAGATGAACTATCCCGAGCTGTGGGAAACCACGATGAACCCGGCGACCCGTACCCTGCGTCAGGTCACGCTCGACGACGCGGCAACCGCCGACGAGTTGTTCAGCGTCCTGATGGGCGAGGACGTCGAAGCCCGCCGGTCGTTCATCCAGCGCAACGCCAAGGACGTGCGGTTCCTGGACATCTGACGGACTGCTGTGGATCGGCCGGCAGTGCCCGGCCGATCCACCGGTCCACAGAGTTATCCACAGCTTGGCCGGTATCCACAGCCGTTATCCACAGCACGAAAACGACTCTGAGTCTGATAAGGGTACACAGTGACTGATTCGCCCGAGTCCACACCGAACGAGCCCGAGGTCCCCGCCGAGGCCATCGCCGCGGTGGTCGCGCACGACCGGATCGAACCGGTCGGGCTCGAGGTGGAGATGCAGCGCTCCTACCTCGACTACGCGATGAGCGTCATCGTCGGGCGCGCGCTGCCGGACGTCCGGGACGGGCTCAAGCCGGTCCACCGCAAGATCCTCTACGCGATGTTCGACTCCGGCTACCGGCCGGACCGTGGCTACGTGAAGTGCTCCCGCGTCGTCGGCGACGTGATGGGCCAGTTCCACCCGCACGGCGACTCGGCGATCTACGACGCGCTGGTCCGGATGGCGCAGCCGTGGTCGCTGCGCTACCCGCTGGTCGACGGCAACGGCAACTTCGGCTCGCCGGGTAATGATCCGGCTGCCGCCATGCGCTACTGTATTACGGGAAATGTCCGTATTCGCACCGCCGAGGGCAGCGTGCGGATCGCGGACGTGGTCGCCGACGCCGCGCCGTCCAGCGAGATCGACATCGACCTCAAGGTCCGCGACCGCAACGGCGACCTGGTCCGCGCCTCGAAGTTCTTCCACTCCGGCGAGCACCCGACGCTGCGGCTACGCACCCGCGAGGGGTACGAGCTGACCGGCACCCACAACCACCCGGTGCTCTGCCTGGTGGACGTGGCCGGAGTGCCGACCCTGCTGTGGAAGCTGCTCGCCGAGATCTCCCCCGGCGACCGGGTGGTCCTCCAGCGCAGCGTGCCGGACGAGATCGGCTACCCGATGCTGGAGCACGTCGAGGCGGCCGTTCTCGCCGGCGCCTTCGTCAGCGAGGGCTGGGTCTCCGCGAACCGCGCGGGCTTCAACAACGTCGACCGGGAGTTCTTCGTCCGCGTCCTCGCGGCGTATAACCTGGCCGTCGGCGGACCCCGTTACGTGAGCGAGCGGGTCATCGCCTCGGGCAGCGTTTTGCACGAACTCGACGTGCAGGACGTCGCCGCGCTGCGTGCGAGCGTCCTCGGCGAGATGGTGGGCGCGCGTAGCGCCGCCAAGTTCGTCCCCGAGTTCGTCTGGCAGGGGCCCGCCGCGATCAAGCGGGCGTTCCTCCAGGCGCTGTTCGAGGGCGACGGCTCGTCCTCGCTACTGCCGCGCAACACCATCCAGATCTCGTACTCCACTCGCAGCGAGCGGCTGGCAGCCGAGGTCCAGCAGTTGCTGCTGGAGTTCGGCGTGATCAGCCGGCAGACCCGCTACGACGACGGCGAGATCAAGGTCGTGGTGACCAACCGCCGCGACGCCCGGATCTTCGCCGCCCACGTCGGGTTCCTGGGCCGCAAGCAGGCCAAGCTGGAAGCCGAGCTGGCCCAGGTGCCGGCGAGCAGCACCGCGCTCGCCAGCGACCACGTGCCGCTGGTCGGCGACTTCATCCGCGAGCATGGCGCGAGCCGTTGGACGGAGCGGGACTGGCTGCGGCGGCACAACGTGGACCGGATCGAGCGGTGGGAGCGGGACCGCGACGAGATCGCGGCCCGGATCACCAACTCCGAGGTGCTCGACGTGGTCGAGCCTTTGGTCGACGGGCGTTTCTACTACGCCGAGGTGGCGCAGATCACCGACGCCGGTGTGCAGCCGGTCTACAGCGTCCGGGTCGACACCGACGACCACTCGTTCGTGTCGGACGGGTTCGTCAGCCACAACACCGAGTGCAAGCTCGACCCCCTCGCGATGGAGATGCTGCGGGACATCGACGAGGACACCGTCGACCTGCAGGACAACTACGACGGCCGGGCCAAGGAGCCCACCATCCTGCCGTCGAGGATTCCCAACCTGCTGGTGAACGGCTCCGAGGGCATCGCGGTCGGCATGGCCACCAAGATCCCGCCGCACAACCTGCGCGAGATCGGCGCAGCGGTGCAGTGGTGCCTGGAGCACCCGGAGGAGGACGAGGAGACCACCCTCGAGGCGCTGCTCGGCATCGTCAAGGGGCCGGACTTCCCGACGCACGGTCTGATCGTGGGCACGACGGCGATCCAGGACGCGTACCGCACCGGTCGCGGCTCCATCCGGATGCGGGCCGTGGTGGAGGTCGAGGAGGACAAGCGGGGTCGGCCCTGCCTGGTCGTCAGCGAGCTGCCCTACCAGGTCAACCCGGACAACCTCGCCGAACGGATCGCCGAGCTGATCAAGGAGGGCAAGCTCGCCGGCATCGCCGACATCCGCGACGAGTCCTCCGGCCGTACCGGTATGCGGATTGTGCTGGTGCTCAAGCGCGACGCGGTCGCCAAGGTCGTGCTGAACAACCTCTACAAGCACACCCAGCTCCAGGAGACGTTCGGCGCCAACATGCTGGCGCTGGTCGACGGCGTGCCGCGGACGCTCAACCTGGCCCAGTTCATCAGGTACTACGTCGAGCACCAGATCGACGTGATCCGCCGGCGGACGGCGTTCCGGCTGCGCAAGGCCGAGGAGCGGGCGCACATCCTGCGGGGTCTGGCCAAGGCGCTGGACGCCCTGGACGAGGTGATCGCCCTGATCCGGCGCTCGCCGACGGTGGAGGACGCGCGGCAGGGCCTGATCCGACTGCTGGAGATCGACGAGATCCAGGCGACCGCGATCCTGGACATGCAGCTGCGGCGGCTCGCCGCGCTGGAGCGGCAGCGGATCCTCGACGACCTGGCCAAGCTGGAGATCGAGATCGCCGACCTGAAGGACATCCTGGCCAAGCCGGAGCGGCAGCGGAAGATCGTCTCGGAGGAGCTGGGCGAGATCGTCGCCAAGTGGGGCGACGATCGGCGTACGCAGATCATCCCGTTCGACGGCGAGGTCTCGATGGAGGACCTCATCGCCCGCGAGGACGTGGTCGTCACGATCACCCGGACCGGGTACGCCAAGCGGACCAAGGTCGATCTCTACCGCTCCCAGCGGCGCGGCGGGAAGGGCGTCAGTGGCGCTACGCTGCGGCAGGACGACATCGTCAGCCACTTCTTCGTCTGCTCGACCCACGACTGGATCCTGTTCTTCACGAACAAGGGCCGGGTGTACCGGGCCAAGGCGTACGAGCTACCGGAGGCCAGTAGGGTAGCCAAGGGCCAACACGTGGCCAATCTGCTCGCCTTCCAACCGGACGAGCAGATCGCGCAGATCATCGAAATCCCGGACTACCAGGTAGCCCCCTATCTGGTACTGGCCACGAAGAACGGCCTGGTGAAGAAGACGCGGCTCGAGGAGTTCGACTCCAACCGTTCCGGCGGCATCATCGCGATCAACCTGCGCGATGAGGACGAGCTGGTCGGTGCTGCGCTGGCTGCCCCGGAGGACGACCTGCTGCTGGTCTCGAAGAAGGCGCAGGCGATCCGGTTCAACGCGTCGGACGAGGCGCTGCGGCCGATGGGCCGGGCCACCTCGGGGGTGATCGGCATGCGCTTCACGGACGACGACGTCCTGCTGGCCATGGAGGTCGTCCGAGAAGGTCTGGACGTCCTGGTGGCCACGAACGGGGGATATGCGAAGCGCACCCCGATCGAGGAATACCCGGTGCAGGGCCGGGGAGGTAAGGGCGTGTTGACTGCGAAGATCACCGAACGGCGCGGTGGTCTGGTCGGCGCGGTGGTGATCGACCCGGACGACGAGCTGTTCGCGATCACCAGCAACGGTGGTGTCATCCGGACTCCGGTGAAGCCTGTACGCCGTACGCGTGACCGGAACACAATGGGGGTCAAGCTGATGGACCTCCCGGACGGCGTGACTATCGTGGCAATTGCTCGCAATGCCGACGAGCCTGACGAACAGGACTAGTTGAATGACGGAGACACAGGCGAAGTCGGGGAACACGGGGACCTCGACCAACCCGGTCGACGAGGAGGCCGCCAAGGGCGGCACACCAGCGACCGGCCGCGCGGCCGTGGGCCGGGCGACGGTCCCCGCCGACGCGCCTGCCCCGAAGTTCACCAGGGCTCCCGGCATGACACCCCCGCCGGAACAGCCGGGCGAGGACGTCGGGTCGGGTGACAAGACCGAGGCGTCCGCAGCGGAGACGCCGACGTCCGCTGCCACCACACCGGCGGGCTCGGCGTCGTCCGCCGCCCGGCCGTCGACCACCCAGCCGATCGGTCTGCGGGCCGGTCAGGCGGCGTCGACCAGCGCCACCGGCACCCAGCCGCGGATCACGCCGGGCACCGCACAGCCGCAGTCGGACACGACCCGGGTCGGTGCCGCCGCCGGGCGCCCGGCCAGCGGTGGTGGCCTGCCGCCCGGGATCGGCAACGCGTCCGCCGTCGGGGCCGCCCGGGTCGGTGAAGCGGTACGCGCGGCGCGCACCTCGGTCAGCTCGGCGGCGTCCCGCGGGCCGCGCCGGGCGCGACTGAACCTCAAGCGGATCGACCCGTGGTCCGTGATGAAGTTCGCGTTCGCCGTCTCGGTGGTGCTCTTCATCGTCGTGGTGGTGGCCACCTCGGTCCTCTACCTCGCGCTGGACGCGATGGGCGTCTTCCAGAGCGTCAACGAGAGCCTGAGCGACCTGGTCAACGCCGGCGGTGGGCAGAGCACCAGCGGCTTCCAGATCACGGCCAAGGGCGTCATCCTCAGCTCGGCCCTGATCGGCCTGGTCAACGTGGTGCTGTTCACCGCGCTGGCCACCCTGGGGGCGTTCGTCTACAACGTCTGCGCCGACCTGGTCGGCGGGATCGAGCTGACGCTCGCCGAGCGGGACTGAGACAACCGGACGCCGGGGCTCCGCATAATGCGGTCGCCCCGGCGTCGCGTACTCGGGTAGGTTTTGCAGGCAACGACACCCGGCTCGCAGGCCCGGACCCCGATTTGGGGCGGGCAGGGCGGATGGGTTAATCTTGCTCGTCGCAACGCGGGGCTATAGCTCAGTCGGTTAGAGCGCAGAGCTGATAACTCTGAGGTCGCTGGTTCGATTCCAGCTAGCCCCACCGCACGTCGTCCGACAGTAGTCGAGCGCGAGGGGTCCCCGGCATGTTCAAGAAGCTGCTGATTCTGGCGGGTGTCGTCGGTGTGGCCGCCGTCGTGTTCAACAAGATCAAGGCCTCGAACGACGAGCGCGCCCTCTGGCACGAGGCGACCACCGCCCCCGACCTGCGCTGACTCCCGGCCCGGCGGCGAGCGATCGACGCCACGGCCATCCACGGGGCCCTAGCTCAACTGGCAGAGCACTGCCTTTGCAAGGCAGGGGTTAGGGGTTCGAGTCCCCTGGGCTCCACACACTTCTCTGACCTGCGACTCTTGGCTGTACCGCAGTCGTCATGCGAACCAGTTGATCGAGGGTGCGAGTCTTTCCTGGCGAGCGAGCGAGCGGTGATGCATGCATAATGAATGCATGGTTGCTCTCCAGATTCGGGACGTGCCGGAAGAAGTGCGAGACGCCCTGGCGGCCCAGGCCAGGGCGCGCGGGCAGTCACTCCAGGCATACCTGCTGGAACTGGTGGAGACGCAGGCTCGACGGCTGCGCAACACGGCGGCTCTTGATCGCTTCGCCGGCCGATCCGACGGTGCTCGCTCTCTGCCGGGGGAGAGCGCCGCAGAGTTGAACGACCAGCGGGAGCAGCGCGGATCGTGGGGAAGCACCGCGTGATCGTCGTGGATGCGTTGGTTCTGGCCGACGCTCTGGTCGATGATGGGCCGGTCGGGGACGCGGCGCGGGCGGAACTGACCGGAGATCCGCACTGGGCCGCGCCGAGTCATCTTCTGGTCGAGGTCCTGTCCTTGATCAGAGGCAAGGTCCTCGGCGGGAAGCTCGGCCTTGCCCGGGCTCAGGAGGCGATCGACACCCTGCCTTCGTTGGTCATCGACGAGGTTGGCGTCGCGATGCTGGTTGACCGGATGTGGCAGATGCGGGGCAATGTCACGGCGTACGACGCGGCTTACGTCGCGGCGGCGGAGTTGATGGCCTGCCCACTCGTGACCGGTGATGGTCGGCTCGCCAAGGCCAGCGGTATCCGCTGCGAGATCCGACTGCTCGCCGCGTCCTGACGGCAGCCGCCTGGGTGGACGGTCCTGGCCGCTACCCGACGAGGAGATCCGGTTCAAGACTGGCGGCGCGCAAAGATGATCCCGCCGAGCGAACTCTCGGCCGAAGTGAGAGTCATCTGCGCCTCCACCGTGAACCCGCCGTCTTGCAGCCATGCCGCCATCTGAGCGGGCTGGCGGCGGTGGACGTACACCTTCATCGGGTGGCCGCCGTAGCCCTGCGTCTTGAGCCGTGATCCGTCACCGACGTGGAAGCTGAGCAGTAGCGGGCTACCGGGACGCATCACCCGTCGGAAGTGCGCGAAGACCGAGCCGACCTGGTCGTCGGGAATGTGGATCAGCGAGTACCAGGCGACCAAGCCGGCGACAGAGCCCTCAACCAGATCCAGGTCGGTCATGGAGCCCACCTCGAACCTCAGACCCGGATGATCACGCCGAGCCACATCGATCATCCTCGGCGACAGGTCAATTCCGAAGGCGTCAACGCCGAGCTCATGCAGGTAGGCGGTGATGCGCCCTGATCCACAGCCCACGTCCACCACTGGACCACCACCGGCGGCCTGAACGAACCCGGCGAACAAGGCCAGAGTCGCTCGTTCGTAGGGCGTTTCATCCAGGAAGTTGCGCAGGCTCTCTGCATAACTATCGGCGACTGTGTCGTACGAGGTGCGAGTGTCTGCCAACCAGCCCTCAACGCTCATCGCGGCAACACTAACTTGATCTTCAACCCCTGAGGTCCTGCGGGGACCCTGATCGATCGCATCAAGGCGTGGACCGGACTGTCCGATCACACCTTGAGGACGTCCACGTCGTACAGCGCTATCGACGCGTCGCGGGAGGCGAGGGTCAGCCCTTCGGTGATTGCCTGTGCCACCAGCATGCGGTCGAAGGGATCGCGGTGATGCGATGGCAGGCGGCCGGCGGCGATGGCGTGGGCGTGAGTCACCGGAAGGTCCCGAAAGCCCATGTCTCGTACCCGCTCTGCGAGGTCAGGGGGTCCGGCGAGTTTCCCGGTGCTCTGTTTGATGGTGATCTCCCACAGGGTGACCGGGGAGAGGAAGATGTCCGGCTCGTGGCGTAGTTGGTCGAGCAACTCGGTGCCGAGGGTCGGGTCGCCGGTGATGGCCCAGAGCGCGACGTGCGTGTCCAGCAGCAGGTTCATGCGCCGATGCCGAAGTCGTCGGCGATCTCGGCGTTGGTCTGGGGGGAATCCCAGTCACCGGAGAGGTCCAGTTGGCCGGCGAGGGAGCCGACTGCGGTGCGGTTGGCCCGCCGGACCAGCGGTACGACCTTCGCCACCGGGGTGCCCGCCCGGTCGATGATGATCTCCTCGCCACGTTCCACCCGTTCGATGATCCGCGACAGATGGGTCTTGGCGTCATGCATGTTGTAGTGCACCGCCTCAGCCGACATGGCGCGACCTCCTCGCTTAGCTAAGGGATTAGCTTAGCCTGCTTGGTCGCATGCGTCAGCGGCCTTGGCTGCTCAGGGCCGGGGTCGCCAGACGCCGTCCGAGTCCGTGCCCCGGGAGAAGTCAGGGGCGGCTTTCCGCCTCCTGACCGCGCCCGAGGAGCGGCGGGCGGCCAGTTCCGTTCACTGCCGCCGCTCCGCAGTTCGACGCCGGTCCGTGTCCTCGATGGCGTGCCGCACCGCCGTCCTGATCACCAGGTACAGGACGGCTTGGCCGACCAGCCACAGGACCAGGGCGAAGAACATCTCAGGGACCGAGGCGTCGAACGACATGGACGGCACGCTAGCTCGACGCGTCCGCTCCCGCTGTCCCGCGCGTCACCGACGTCGGACGTAGAACTCGTTGCCGTCGGGGTCGGCCAGCGTGACGGTGCCGTCCTCGGCGACCTCGACAGGTGTCGCGCCGAGGGACAACAGCCGGTCGACCTCGGCCTGTTGGTCGGCATCGCCCGGGGTGAGGTCGAAGCGTTGCCGGTTCCGCGCCGGCTTGGGGTTCAGCGGCGGGCCGCCCCACGCGACCTTGGTGCCGCCCTGCGGTGACTGGATCGCCGTCTCCTCGTCCTGGTCCCACACCAGCGGCCAGCCCAGCGCGGCGCTCCAGAACTGGCCGACCTGCCGGGTGCCGTCACAGGCGAGTTCCGCGAGTGGGCCGCAGCCGGCGAGGAAGCTGTTCCCCGCTTCGATCACACAGAACTCGTTGCCCTCGGGGTCGGCGAGGACGACGTGTTCCTCCTCGGGCAGCTGCCCGACGTCGAGGTGGTTGCCGCCGAGCCCGAGTGCCCTCTCCACAAGGTGACGCTGGTCGGCCTCGCTGGTGGGGGTGAGGTGCAGGTGTACGAGGTTCGGGCCTTCCTTCTTCGTCTGGCTGGCCACGAAGCGGAGGCTGACCTGGGCAGCTTCCCCCGGCAGCAGCACGGCGTCGTCTTCCTTGACGACCTCCCGCCCGAGCATTCCGGCCCAGAACGTGGCCAGGCGAGCGGGGTCGTGCGCGTCATAGCTCAGCGTCAGCATTCGCGAGGACATGACCGCACCGTAGACGCGGCCCGGTCCGGCGACAACGCGAATTCCGAGCGACTGTCGACCGCCGACTTGCCATGATCCAGTGATGGTTGAAGATTCGACGCCCGTCACCGTGCACGTCTACTGCCGGGTCGAGGTGACCATCACCGAAGCGGCGGCGGTCATCGACCACGCGGTCGCCGACCTGCGCGCGGCCGACATCGACTGGTCCACCGAGGAGGACGACCTCGACGCGGCTGCCGACGAGCTGCGCGCCGACGTCACCACCGCGCTGGAGAGCGTTGTGGACATCAGCCGAGTCGTCGAGAGCATTCCCGGGGTGGAGTTTCGTGGGGGCCACTGCTGGGCCGAGCACGGGCCGGCCCGGGACCCGTACCGGGGCCCGGGATCGGTGACCCCCACGGCTCGCATGGTCGTGGCCGACCGGGGTAGGAGGGACGGCACCCCCTAGGAAGCGAGGTGCACACAATGCCAACCGCACGCGAGATCATGACGAACGACGTGAGCTGTGTCCGCGAGCAGGACGACCTGGCATCGGCCGCGAAGCAGATGGCCGAGCTGGGGGTCGGATCACTGCCCATCTGCGGGGACGACAACCGACTCAAGGGCATGTTGACCGACCGCGACATCGTGGTGAAGGTGCTGGCCGAGGGTCGGGACCCGGCGAACGTGACGGCCGGTGAGCTCGCCCAGGGTGAGGCGGTGACCATCGGCGCGGACGACGACGCGGCCGAGATCCTGCGCACCATGGGCCAGCACAAGGTACGCCGGCTGCCGGTGATCGACGGCCACGAGCTGGTCGGCATCGTGGCGGTGGCCGACGTGGCCCGGTCCCTGCCGGAGCGCCCGGTCGGCGACCTGATCGAGGCGATCTCCGAGCGCGGCTGACCGGCACCGACGACATCGATCGCCGCCCTCCGGACCTACCGGTGGGCGGCGATCCGCGCGCGGCGGTCAGGGGACGGGCGTGAGCGGGACCGTCTCGCCGCGCGTGATCGTGCGTACCTGCCGTACCCAGCCACGGCGGCGGGCCTCGTCGACGAAGTGCGCCAGTGGCGAGCGGAACACCGGATAGTCGTCGTAGTGGATCGGCACCGTCAGCCGGGGCCGGATCAGCTCCACCAGGTCGGCGCCCTGCCGGGCGTCCATGGTCAGCAGGATCCCGGCGACCTTCGTGCCGCCGAGGTGGATGAGCAGCGCGTCGATGTCCGGATACCGCTCGGGGATCGCGGCGAGCATCGGCCGGTTGAGCGTGTCACCGGTGACGTAGAGCCGGAACTCGCGCCGTCCGGCGCGCTCCACGTCGATCATCGTGCCCATCACGTCGGGCATCAGGTGGTCGAGGACGCCGGGGCCGTGCTGGCCGGGCATCGAGGTGAGGCGCACCGTCGTACCGTCGCGGTGTAGCTCGTGCGACGACCAGGTCGGCAGGCCCTCGGCGGCCCGGAAGCCCCAGCGGCGCAGCCTGCGGGCCGCCGC